>CAZOEL010000083.1:0-29130 GCA_964578835.1 uncultured Syntrophobacteraceae bacterium
GGTTGTAGACCTGGTTATTGAGACCTTCTTTGCTATGATGCGGAGCGTATACGGGACAGACCGATTCGCACGGGGCGTTGTCGCAATGCTGGCAGAGCATGGGGAGCCATCGGATCTTTTCGCCATCAAAGTACCGCTGCACGCGAAGCCAGGACATTTCCCTGCCTTTGAGCACCTGCTCTCTTCCCACAATGCCCACATTGTTTTCGGCATAGCATGCGGCCACGCAGGCGGCGCAGCCGACGCATCGGTCGATATCCACCACCATCGCCCATCTGTAATCGACGTGAGCGTGCGCCGGATAAAAATCCTGCTCGGGATCGTATCCTTCCGGAAGCGGCATGTAGAGGTGAGGCGCATGGCCCGAATCAACAGCATCTTTATAATGCGCCGCATTCACAGTCTGGACGAATTCTCGCCCGTACTGGCTGAAACTGCCGTCCGTGTTGGCGATCGGAATCGTCTTCTTCGTCTTCTCAACCTCAACCAGAAGGGATCCCGGCAATATGCCCCCTGATAAAGGATCTGTAGCCGGGGGAAATAAACTCATCGGATTTGCGGGAAGACCATTTGCGAATCGGCCGTATGTCGTATGGCCCTGCCCGATTGGAATGGCCAGAACTCCGGGGGGCATGGAATTGACAGGAAGAACGGGAGCTTCAGTTGTTCCGTGTGGCGATTTGACTCGGATCAGATCGCCTTTTTCCACACCCAATCTTTTTGCCGTCTCAATGTTGATTTCCAGCCATCCTCCCCAAGTCGCCTGCGTAACCGGATCGGGAATTTCCTGAATCCAGAGGCGGTTCGCTTCGCGGCCATCGAAAAATTGCACAGTGGGGTAAGTGGTGAAGTAGAGCGCACCAGCGTCGATTTCAGAAGATTCCGGTTCTGGAAAATCGAAGGCGAATGGTTTGAAGGAGAGAGCCTCCGCCGCGTTTTTCTTCTCCTCCCACCAGCCTCCCTTTCGCACGGAGCTTTCCCAAAAAGAGAGGAACGAATCGGGAGAGCCGGCTTCTTTCCATTTCGCATTCCACGAATGCTGGAGCACTTCATAGAAATCGCTCCATGGAAACCTCTCTTCGCCCTTCAACTTCTTTCCGGTTGAAACCAGAATGTCTCCCAAATGCTTCGTGTTGAAGACAGGACCCATCACGGGCTGCATCAACCCTGCTACTCCCTTCCTCGGCGAGTAATCTCCCCAGGATTCGAGCGGCGTATGAGTCGGCAGAACAAGATGAGCGAGAGATGTCGTTTCGTCATTGCAGCTCGAAAAGCTCACCACAAAAGGAACTGACTCGATGCTCTTGCGGACTTCCCACGAAGAGGGAAAAGAAAAGACCGGGTTTGCATTCTGAATGAGCAGTAACCCGATTTCACCATCTCGCATCATCTGGAAGAGCTCTTTCATCTCCTCGGCTCGAGCCGTCTCGCCATAGGATGATGCTTCGGATGGGTCTACAAGCGTCTGTGTCCCGGGAGCTACGGCGCAGAGCAGATTTGCTGCGACTGCGGCGGCTGTCGCATTGGGATCGCACAAGGCAAGACCACCGGCAAGGGCGAGCGGCTTGCTCGATGCTGCGAACTGGCTCGCAATCAAACGGATGAGATGTTCGTCCACGCCCGTTTTTGCGATGATTCTCTCCATGGGCCACTGGGCGAGCATGGAAGAGAGCGCTGAAGCCTGCTCGGGGCTCATGGCCTTGTGAAGCTTATCGTCTAGAATTATGCGAAGAACTCCGAGTGCGACCAGATATTCGTCCCCTGGCTTGACCGGTATCCAGATGTCCGCGTTGGCGGCTGTCACCGATTGCCTCGGGCCGACATAAACGAACGGGTTTTTCCCGCTGCTTCTCAAGCGGTGGAAAGTGGAGAACTGACGGGCGTATTCAACATTGGAAAGCCAGGTTTCCAGAAACCCCGCTCCAAAGGAGATGAGAAAATCCGCCTCGTCTATTCTATAATTCGGTATGCCTTCATAGCCGAACACGAGCTGATTGGCTTTCCTCAGCGCCTCGTATGCGAACGGCTCATAGAGCACGAGACCGTCGGACTGCCCCGCCTCGGAGAGCCAATGACGTATGAGATCGCACTCAGTCCCTGTTTTAAGATCGGTAAGGAAGACGATCCGCTTGCCCTTTCCCAGAGTTTCCTGCAGACGCTGGATAAGGACTTCTTCACCCTTCTCCCAGAGGATGGGGCTCGCTTGATCCTTTCCTTGCCTCAATAAAGGCTGTGAGTAGCGATCCGGATTGTATAGGCCATGAAGCGACGCCTGGCCTCTGATGCAGAGCGCTCCCCGGTTGATGGGGTGGGAAGGGCTCCCTTCGAGCTTGATCACTCGGCCATCTCTATTCTTTGCCAAAACGCCGCACCCGGCGGGACATTCCCTGCATGTCGTGCTGTACCAGGATGCTTCGCCGGGTATGATGTCTTCAGGTGGGATTATGTAAGGAATGAGCTTGCGGCCTGTATCGGAGCAACCGCCTACAGCCGCAGACGAGCCGGCCAGGCCGAGAATCCGTAAAAAATCTCTTCGTCTTAAGTCTCTCATAGCTCCTTCTCTGAAGGCGTGTTCAGTATTGATATATATGCGCCTTGAAAATTTAATCACACTACGAGCGCTTGCAACAAACTATATATACAGCAATCCAAAAACAAAATAGCTGAGCTTGAACCAATATTGGCCGGCATATTCCCATGAAGTGGGAGCCGTTTGAAGCTATCGCCCGATGAGGCGATTCATGATGTAGACATGTATCAAATAAGATAAATATTTTCTACATGTAATGGGGTGAAAACTGTATTTTCACAGTAGGGTCAGAGTGCGTCTGAGCTCCATTGTAATGGCATCCTTCCTCTCACGGGCCGATTTTTCTCTTTCCAAAGCGCTGGCAATTTGTGAAATCAAGCCTCGAAGGCGGTTTTCCAGGGTTTAAGAGTCTGTTCCGGGCGGCCTCACAAGAGAAAAATCCCGTAACAACGAATTTTAACATTTGACATACTACGTACTATGTAATATTTGGAGCCTATGAAAACAAAACTCGAAAAACAGATAAAGAATAAAGAAGAACGAGCCAGAGAAACGCATAGGAAGATTCTCACGGCGGCTGCGAAGCTATTTGCGCGCCAGGGCTTTCACACCACGACCATCAACGATATCACCCGGGAAATAGGGCTCACTTCAGGGGCAGTCTTCCACCATTTCGGCTCCAAGGAAGCCCTGCTTGAAGAGGTGGTTCAATGGCTCGAGCGCGGCATGGAGCGATATTCCGATTATGTGAAAACGGTGGAAAAGGGCTCCATGGCCGTTATGGAAGAGATCATAGCCATCATGTGCGACCACTTCAGACGCCAGCCTGAGGCAACCATATGTCTGGCCGCTCTTGCGACCGAATTTGCGGGAAGCGATCACCCCATGGAAAAGCGTTTGAAGCAAATCTATGACAATTTTGCTGAATCTTTTGCTCGAATTCTTGAAAACCACCCACGGGTAAAGAACAGCCGAGCGGCGGCCATCGCTTTTGTGGGAGCGGTGCAGGGCGTCGCCGTGCAAGGCCTTTTGAGGGAAAACGAGAGCGGCATCGACGAACTGGCGCAAGGCCTGATTGACATGTTTCTGCGCTGGTGACGCTCTTTAATGACTCATGGCTAAAAGATTGATCTCAAGGAGGAAGGCTCATGCAATACGATCTCACGGAAGAACAGACATTGCTGCAAAACATGGTGCGGCGTCTTGCCAGAGAGCAGGTAGCGCCCGGCGCAGCCAGGCGGGATGAGGAAGGCAAATTCGACTGGGACATGGTAAAGCTCATGAAGGAAAACGGGCTGTTCGGAATCGATTTCCCTGAAGCCCAAGGCGGTTCGGAGGCGGGCATGCTGGCGCTTGCCATAACCGTGGAAGAGCTTTCGAAAGTCGACGCCGCCTGCGGATTGCTGGTGGCGGACCAGGAACTGGGCAGCCTTCCCATCATGCTGGGAGGAAACGACGAGCAAAAAAACCGCTACCTTCCAAAGCTCGCGGCCGGTGAACAGTTGGCGGCTTTTGCTCTGACGGAGGCGGGCGCCGGCTCAGACGTCGCCGCGCTCCGATGTAGAGCGGTCAAAGATGGGGATTCCTATATTATCAACGGCTCGAAGATCTTCATAACCAATGGCGGGGTCGCGGATCTGGCCACTGTGTATGCGGTGACGGACCCGGGGAAGCCAACGCACAGGAATGCGGCGGTTTTCGTTGTGGAAAAGGGAACGCCGGGGTTTTCGGTGGGTAAGAAAGAAAACAAGATGGGCATACGTTGGTCCGACACAGTAGAGCTCGTCTTCGAAGATTGCCGCGTTCCCGCTCGAAACATGCTGGGAAAGGAAGAGGATGGCTTTCATGTAATGATGAAGACTCTTGACTTTTCGCGCGCCGCCGTAGCCGCTCAGGCTTTGGGGATAGCCGCGGGCGCTCTCGATTACGCTGTCGCTTATGCAAAGGAGCGGGTCGCCTTTGGGAAGCCGATTATCGAGCATCAGGGAATCGGATTCAAGCTGGCCGACATGGCCATGCGCACGGAGGCGGCTAGACAGCTCCTCTACAAAACCTGCTCGATGCTCCAGGAACTGCCGAAGGATCTTAGCCGGGTAAGTCAGGAAGCGGTTCGGATGAGCTCCATGGCCAAATGCCTGTGCGCCGACACGGCCATGTGGGTTGCGACCCAAGCTGTGCAGGTGCTGGGCGGATATGGATACACAAAGGAATTTCCGGTCGAGCGGATGATGCGCGACGCGAAAATCACCCAGATTTACGAAGGAACGAGTGAAATCCAAAGAATGATCATATCCCGGACCCTCTAACCATCTTTTGCTCCAGCTTGTTCGAGCCGGAGCGTCTCATGTTTTCCAAGGAGAGTTGAGCCATGCAAGCGCAAGACAATGACGTTGTGTTCGTTTCAGGAACCCGAACCGCCATCGGTAGATTCGGCGGTTCCTTAAAAGATGTGAGAGCCTCGACCCTTGCTGCTCACGTCATGAAGGAGGCGTTGAAGAGGGCGGGGGGCATGGAGCCCCAAATGCTCGATGAAGTGATCGCCGGGGATTGCCTGCAAGCCGCGGACGAGGCCAATACAGCCCGAACGGCCGCTCTGATGGCGGGCTTCCCTCACCATGTCACCGCCCATACCGTGCAGCGGCAATGCGCATCGTCCATGCAGGCCCTGGTCTCCGCCGTTCAACAGATAAAATGCGGAGATGCGGAGATCGTCATGGTCTGCGGAGTGGAATCGATGAGCTCCGCTCCCTATTATCTTCCTGGAGCGCGCTGGGGCATGCGCCTGATGAACCAGGAAGTAAAGGATACCGTTTGGGAGGCGCTTCGCTCCGGCAGTTGCATTCTGGGGACTCCTCTCACCATGGGTGAGACGGCCGAGAATCTGGCGGAAAAATACTCCGTTTCGCGCGAGGATCAGGACATTTTAGCGCTCCAGAGCCACAACAGGGCTGAAGCCGCCATCACGAAGGGGCTCTTCAAAGAGGAGATCACCCCCTTCGAGCTTCCCGGGAAAAAAGGCAAGCCCGTAGTCTTTGAGCAGGACGAGCACCCGCGTTTTGGCCTCACTCTGGATGATCTATCTCACCTCAAGCCCGCTTTCAAGAAGGACGGAACGGTCACGGCCGGGAATGCCTCCGGCTTGAACGACGCCGCTGCGGCGGCCGTTATCATGACCCGCAGGAAAGCCAAGGAGCTTGGACTGACTCCAATGGCAACGGTCATCAATTCTGCCGTGGCGGGAGTCGAGCCGCATTTGATGGGCTACGGACCGGTTCCGTCCACAGAAAAAGCCTTGAAAAAAGCGGGCCTGAGCCTTGGCGACATTCAGCTGGTCGAGCTCAATGAAGCCTTTGCGGCCCAGTACCTGGCGTGCGAGCGCGGACTGGGGCTAGATCGCTCGATTACCAATGTAAACGGCAGTGGAATCGGTCTTGGTCATCCCGTGGGATGCACCGGGCTGAGAATTGCGGTCTCGTTGATTCACGAAATGGCTCGACGCGACCTGGAACTTGGCCTCGCAACGCTATGTGTTGGAGGCGGGATGGGAATGTCCGTAATTTTGGGGCGCTTTTAAGCGCATAGAGACTAAAACTCAAGGGAATCGAGAAGAAGCCATGTCGACAAAGTTGATCGATAAGACTCCATCGGCCTATAGTTATCCTCTTATCATTAAGCATCTGCTGAGGACTCCGCTTATTTACGCCCCCGGACAGGAGATCGTCTACCGGGATATCAAAAGGTACGATTATGCGACGCTGAAAGAACGAATAGGAAAGCTCGCCAATGTCCTGCAATCGCTCGGGATAAGGCCCGGAGACACGGTGGGCGTAATGGATTGGGACAGTCATCGATATCTCGAATGCTTCTTCGCGGTTCCCATGATGGGAGCAATACTCCACACGGTCAACATTCGCCTCTCCGCAGACCAGATTCTCTACACCATCAATCACGCGGAAGATGATGTCCTGCTCGTTCACACCGATTTTCTTCCGGTGCTCGACATCATCAAAGACCAGATAAAGACGGTCAAAAAAATCATCGTCCTTGCGGACGCCGGGGCCATTCCGGCGACTGGACTCGATATTTCAGGCGAATATGAGAGTCTGCTCGAAAAACAGCTTAGCGCGTATGAATTTCCTGATTTCGACGAAAACACCAAAGCCACCACCTTCTACACAACCGGCACTACGGGCTTTCCAAAAGGAGTGTACTTCAGCCATCGACAGCTGGTGCTCCACACGCTGTCCGTGACCGGCACGCTTGCCGCTCATGCGAACCAGGGCGGGTTGAGGGCAACCGATGTCTACATGCCTCTTACGCCCATGTTTCACGTGCATGCCTGGGGGCTTCCCTACGTGGCTTCGATCGTCGGCGCCAAGCAGGTGTATCCCGGCCGTTATGAGCCGGACACCATTCTTCAGCTCGTCAAGAATGAAAAAGTAACCTTTTCCCACTGTGTTCCCACCATCATGCATATGCTGCTCAACAGCCCAAAAGCCAAAGACGTCGATCTCGCCGGGTGGAAGGTGATCATCGGAGGATCGGCGCTTTCAAAGGGCTTGTGCAAGGCTGCGATGTCAAAAGGCATCAACTTGTTTACCGGCTATGGCATGTCGGAAACTTGTCCCATCCTCACTATCGCCAACCTCAAGCCCCACATGGTGGACTGGGATGACGAGCGGCAGATGGATGTCCGCTGCAAGACCGGCCTTCCTATCCCTTTAGTGGACCTCAAAGTGGTTTCTGTCGACGGAAAGGAGCTCCCACACGATGGAGCCGCCGCCGGAGAAATTGTGGTAAGAGCGCCGTGGCTTACGCAGGGATATTTCAAGGAGACGGAACGTTCGGAAGAGCTCTGGAATGGAGGCTACCTGCATACGGCCGATGTGGGTTGCATTGATAAGGAAGGCTATCTCCAGGTTACGGACCGGATCAAAGATGTCATTAAAACCGGAGGGGAGTGGATTTCATCTCTGCAGCTCGAAGATATTCTAACGCAGCATCATGCGGTCAGTGAGGTCGCAGTGGTCGGCATTCGCGATGATAAATGGGGGGAGAGGCCTTTCGCGCTCATAGCCCTCAGAGAGGATCAGAAAGGGAAGGTCACGGAGAGCGACATCAAAGTCTTCTTCAATGGTTATGTGGAGAAAGGGGTCATTTCCAAGTGGGGCATCCCGGACAAAATAGTTTTTGTAGACGCGATCCCTAAGACAAGCGTCGGCAAGTTGGATAAGAAAGAGATTAGGAAGCAGTATAATTGATATGTGAGCATAGCGGCTTATTGAGGGGTGATTAATTCTCACCCCTCTTTATCAAGTTTTCTATTCAACTCATTAACTTTTCATTAACTTTTTCATAGGGAACTACTGTAAAACCCTACCGTCCATCCGCTTGCTGCATACCGTCTCCCTCATAATTACGCAAAACAAACTAGTTTCTATTGTTTAGAATTGTGCTACAAGACGCCAGATTAAGTTATTGAGCGTGAATGCCCTTTTCATTTGCTAGATTTTTGAAGTGTCTCGCCGCTTATGAACAGAAACAGATGGTATTATGAATCTTGTGCGCATCGTATAGCAGCATCGCGGAATGAGAGAAACAAGGACAGGGATGAGCCTGCCCCGCCCAGTTGGAGAGCCGATCACGGAAGAGAGGATGCCTGAAATGGAGCGCCGGAGCTTCCGAGTACTTCTCATCGAAGACGATGAGGACGACTATGTGCTGGTCAAAAGTCTGTTTTCTCAGATCCCTGACGTCAAGTACGCTTTGGAGTGGGTGAGAAGCTTTGACGAAGGAGTGCGCGCGCTGTACGACGTGCGCCATGACGTCTGTCTTCTCGACTATCGACTGGACAAGCGCGACGGCATGGACATCCTTTTATGGGCGAAAGAGAATGGGTGTGGCGTCCCAATCATATTTCTCACCGGGCAAGGCGACTATGCCCTGGATCTTGAGGCGATGAGGGCAGGAGCGGCTGACTATCTCGTCAAAAATGAAGTTGCGCCCTCGCTGCTCGAGCGCTCCATTCGCTACGCTGTTGGACGCAAGTGCGCAGAAGAGGCTCTGCGCGAGAGTGAAGAGCGCTTCCGGTTTATTGCCGAAAGCTCCGGCGATGTGCTCTACCGTTTGAGCTACGATTCGATGCGATATGATTATCTTAGCCCTTCAATTGAAATCCTCACGGGCTACACTCCCGATGAGATACGGGGAATGGGTCTGCATTCCTTGATAGAAAGGATCGATACGGAGGGAAAGGAGAATGTCGCCTCGTCCTACTTGAAACAAAAGCGCCTTAGTGGAGAGACCGGCGAATACCGGGCGGATTATCTAATGCGCGCAAAATCGGGTGCTTTGAAGTGGGTTTCGGATCACTCCGTCCCTTGGCGCGACCGGGCCAATCGCCTCGTCGGTTCTATTGGAATTCTGGTCGATATAACGGAGCGAAAAGTTGCTGAAGAAGCGCTCAGGGAGTCCGAAAGACAGCTGCGTCTGCTGTCATTGAGGCTACTGAGCGTGCAGGAGGCTGAAAGAACCCGCCTTGCCCGCAATCTCCATGACACCGTAGGTCAGTCGCTGGCGGCGATCAAATATGTTTTGGAAAGCGCGCTCAACGTAAAGGGCGATGGACGTTTCGAAGCCGCGTCCCGCTTATTCGAGTCCCTGGTTCCAGTTCTCCAGGATCTCATCGGATCGGTTCGAAGGCTCTACATGGAGCTCCGCCCCTCAGTCCTCGACGATTTCGGGATCGTTGCCGCGATCAAGTGGCTTTGCCGGGAATTTGAGGAATCCAATGCTCACATCGCTATTGAAAGCGAAATACATGTGGAGGAAGAGCAGATTTTGCCCGACCTCAAGAGCGTAATATTCAGGATCGCGCAGGATGCTTTGAGCAATATTTCGCTGCACAGCAAAGCGGCTGGCGCGATGCTGGCGCTAAGGGCGACGGAGGCGAACATTGAGCTCGAGGTTTGTGATAACGGAATCGGCTTTCCTGTGGACGAATATCTTGCTGCGGAAAATCCAGCTCCCGAAGGTTTCGGGATCTGCAGCATGCGAGAGCGGACCAGGCTCTCCCGAGGTTATTTTTCGATTCTTTCCGAGCTGGGAAAAGGCACGGCGGTTCGCGCCCGCTGGCCTTTGATCATTGACCATGCTCCCGGCAGCGACGGTCGTTAGATATATAAAGTTCCCCCCCGGCTTATATCCGGCATGCTTCAACCAAAGCCGATCAGGAGGTTATTCTTTCATATCCACGAGCAGGTTATATTCCCCGATTTTTCTGCGAAGCGTCGGACGGCTAATGCCCAGTATCTTGCATGCTTCACCGTAATTGCCGCGGGTGCGCTGAAGCACTTTCATGATATGCGATTTTTCAATTTCCTCGAGGCTCTGAAGCTCTTCTTCCTCACCGATCTTTGAAATATCGTCCGATTTCGGCGTTGGCTGCGGTTCTCTTCTCTGTATCCAGTTTTCATCGAGCTCGAGTATCTCTCCTTTGGAAAGGATCATTCCGCGGCGCAGCACGTTCTGAAGCTCCCGGACGTTGCCGGGCCAGTCATAATTCTTCAGCGCTTCGAGATACGCATTGGGGATGCGCGTCACCTTCTTGCCCATCTCCTCGTTGAGTCGATGGAGGAAATATTCGGTAAGCGGCGTAATGTCCTCTACGCGCTCCCGCAGGGGGGGAATGCGGATAACGAAGACTTTGAGGCGAAAGAAGAGATCTTCCCTGAAAGAGCCCTCTTCAATCATAACCTCTAGATCCCGGTTTGTGGCGGCAATGATGCGGGCGTGCATGGTTATTGTCTTCACTCCGCCCACTCGCTGAAATTCCCGCTCCTGAAGCGCTCTGAGCATCTTGGCCTGAAGCTCGAGCGGGAGCTCGCCTATCTCGTCCAGGAATACGGTTCCTCGGCCCGCGATCTCGAGCTTTCCGACTTTGCGGTGTGTGGCCCCGGTGAAGGCTCCCCGCTCATGGCCGAAAAGCTCGCTCTCCAGGAGGTTTTCCACTATCGCCGCACAGTTGATGGCCACAAAGGGCTCTTCAGAAGCCGATTCCTGGTGGATGGCCTGCGCGACCAGCTCCTTTCCCGTACCCGTTTCGCCTTCCAGTAGGACGCTTGCAGGAGTTTGAGCCACCTGTGCGATAGCTTTGATGACCTCGAGCATGGATTTGCTGCGGCCGATGATCTGGTTGGGCTTGTAGGATTTCGAGATCACATGGCTTAGCCTCGCCAGTCTCTCACGCTCGGCTTTTTGCAGGAGGATCTTCTCGAGCAGAAGGTCGAGCGCATCGAGGTCGATAGGCTTGTAGAGGTAATCGGCTGCGCCAAGCCGGATGGCCTTGAGGGTTGCTTCGGTATCGTGGAAGGCCGTGATCATGATCACCTCTCCTTCAAGCTCCTCTCTTTTCGCGCTTTCCAGCACTTCCGGTCCGTCAATATCCGGAAGCTGCACATCGAGAAGAACCAGGTCCGGCTCCTCCGCACGCCAATGTTCGAAGGCCTCCCGTCCCGTTCTGAAGACGGAAACGTCGTAGTCTTTGCCGCGAAAATATAGCTCCAGAGTGCGCGTGAGCGACGTGTCGTCGTCAACGATCATTATCTTCTTCATTCGCTGCCTCGAACGCTCGGTAAAGTCAGCCTCACCACCGTTCCTTCGCCTTCCTTGCTTTCAATGGAAATGGAGCCGCGGTGGGCGTCCATTATCTTTTTGACTATAGCCAGGCCAAGCCCAGTCCCCTTCTTTTTGGTCGTAAAGAAAGGATGGAACACGGTTTTGAGGTTTCTCGCGGAGATGCCGACTCCGTGGTCCGCGATCGCAATCGTTGCAGTCGCTTTCGAGCCCCTCTCGTCAGCCAGCGCAGAGATTTCGATCTTGCCTTTCTGTTCGCTGGCTTCGAGCGCGTTTTTCAGGACATTGAGCAATACCTGCTCTATCTTGTCCGGGTCTGCAATGATGGGAGGAAGATCGGGTGAGAAGCTCTTCTCGACTCTTATGCCCCGCGCTGACAATTCCCCTTCGAGCTCCTTGAGGCATATGTCGATGAGAGCTTCGATGGGGATGTCCTTTTTTTGGATTTCCAGAGGCTTGCTGTAGTTGAGGAGATCTGAGAACATTCTCTCCATCTGCACGACCTGATCGAAGGCGATCTCGTAATGCTCGTGGAGCACGGTGTCCTTGCCCAGCGCCCGCCCGATGATCTGAAGATTTAATCTTATCGAGGATAGAGGACTCCTCATTTCGTGGGCGACGGAGGCGACCAGCTCCCCGATTGCGGCCATGCGCTCCGAGCGCAGGAGCTGTTCCTGCGCTGCTATGAGATCGTTGTAGGCCTTTTGCAGAGATTCCTCCTTCTGCCTCAGGGATGCTACGGATTGTGAGAGTTGATGCGCCATGACATTGAAGCTCTTCGCCAGTCGGCCTACTTCGTCTTTGCTCGAAAAGGGAATGCGCTGCTCGAGATCTCCTTCAGCCATTCGCTCTGCGGCGTCCGCCACCTGTACGATCGGCATGGAAACCCGCCTGCTAACGATAAACGCCATGAGAAGGCAGATGAGGCTTACCACCGCCGTTGTGAGCACGCCCATGGTTTTGATCCAGGTGAGAGGCCACATGATCTCTTCTGTTTCCATTTCGGCCAAAATGCCCAAGTCGTAGCGAGGAAGCCAAATATAGGAGCCGAGCACTTCTCTGCCCATGTAGTTTTCGTAGATGGCCGTGCCCGTCTTTTCTTCGAGCAATGAGCGGATGCCATAGGTCTCGAAGCTTCGCTCCAAAACCTGCCGGCGGTCCAGGAACCGCAATTGCGATATGATTTCGCGGTCCTGGCTGACGAGATACGTTTCTCCCGTTTCTCCCAGACCAATGCGCTCGATCATGATGGGGTCGACAGTTTTGGATAGGTCGAGCACAGCCACAATGTAGGCGAGCGTTTTTCCGTCAGAGCCTTTGATCGCAGCCGCCAACTGCGCGTGCCATCCTTCTTTCCCATTGTACTGGTA
This sequence comes from uncultured Syntrophobacteraceae bacterium, assembly GCA_964578835.1. Lineage (GTDB taxonomy): Bacteria > Desulfobacterota > Syntrophobacteria > Syntrophobacterales > Syntrophobacteraceae > CAZOEL01. The sequence continues at coordinate 12,535 of CAZOEL010000083.1, forward strand.
GACGGGCCCGATTACGGGCTCTTCGCTCTTCTGCAGTCGCCCCATCATCTCCTTGATCCCGTGCGCGCTCTGATAAACGGTTAGATCGGGATGCGTCGAGGCGAAGATGGCTCCATCGGGCATGAAGATATAAATATTTTCGTAAGAAGGAGATCTTCCCTCGATGATATTCAGTGTGTTCTTGAGAAGCTCTGAGCGGGGCTCGGAGGGCTTTTCTCGGATCTTATAGTAGCGCTCGCACGCCTCCCGGATAGCCGGGAGACTCGAGAGGACTCCAACGTCATCGAGGCGCTCCTCGAGCCATGAGCCCAAATGACTGGCCCGATTTTGAGCGATGGTCGCCATATGCTGGAAAGCGAAGGCGGTCAGCGCTGTTTTCGTAAGAAAATAACTTTCATAGCCCATTATTCCAATTGGGATCACCACAATCAATATGATTGCTAGAAAGAAACGATGGGAGATCTTTTTTCTGAGTTGAAGCATGCTCCTTCCTCGGAATGCGTTCAGAGCCAACCAGTCGGTCAATCGATGCATAAGGCGGATGTGCAAAAACAGGCCCGCTTCCGGGCTTCAAGTCAATATAGCAGGTGTTGCGGAATTGTGTCATCCCTCACAGGGCAAAATCTGAAATACTTATTCCGAACAGGTCGCCTGCCGGAGTCAAAACGAGAATTGCTTAAAACAAAATGAAGAGAAAAGGGAGAGAGTTGTGCTTCGACCCCTTATACTGTATAAAATAGTTCCATCTTTCGAGGTCGTGGGGCAAGGTTTGCGCTCTCCTTTTTGGACGCGATCCCCCTGAGACACCACAAAAGAAAGGTCATCCTTTGAACGAGCACTTGCTATTTGCGTTTCTCCTGACGCTCTTCGCCGGTCTTTCAACAGGCATAGGGAGCCTTATCGCCTTCTTCTCCAAAAGGACAAACAGGACCTTTCTTTCTATTGCGTTGGGCTTTTCGTCCGGAGTCATGATTTATGTCTCTTTCGTAGAGATCTTCGCGAAAGCCCGTGACGCGCTTTTGAAAGAATACAGTGAGGTCGAGGCAACCTGGATCACCGTGCTCTCCTTTTTTGGAGGGATGCTTCTGATGGCGGTCATAGATCGCCTTGTACCTTCCTACGAGAATCCTCACGAACCGAGGAGGCTCGAAGATTTGGCTGACGGTCAGGACCACAAGCTGCTGCGAATGGGGATGCTGTCGGCTTTAGCCATATCCATCCATAACTTCCCCGAAGGCCTGGCGACTTTTATATCCGCCCTCACCGATTTATCTATCGGCATTCCGATAGCCGTGGCCGTTGCTCTGCACAACATTCCGGAGGGCATTTCAGTCTCCGTGCCAATCTACTTTGCGACCGGAAGCCGAAAAAAGGCCTTTTGGCTATCCTTTCTCTCGGGCGTATCCGAGCCCGCAGGCGCCATCATCGGCTATGTTCTGTTGAGACCCTACTTTTCGGTCACTGTCTTCGGAGTCCTGTTTGCCTCGGTTGCAGGGATCATGGTTTTCATCTCCATGGACGAATTGTTCCCCACGGCTAAAGAATATGGCAAGGGGCATGCGGCGGTATATGGGCTCATATCGGGCATGGCTGTCATGGCTGTGAGTCTCTTGTTGTTCATGTAGCGATGCGGCAAGCCTAAAACTGCAGAACCATCGCCGACCATGAGAATCCCACGGCGCTGCTCGCCAAAACGACAAGGCTGTTTGGCGGTATCTTTTTTCCTTCAATGAAGCGTGAGAGAGCGTACATGGTGTCCACGGCGCCCATATGCCCGTATTCTTCTATGCTGCGCAGGGTGTTGGATGGCGGGATATTCATCGCATCGAGAATGGCGTTCATGGTGGAGGCTTTGACCTGATTGGTGAAGAGAAAATCGATATCGTCGGGCGTATGGCCGCTTTGCTCCAGCGCCCTTCGAATGGCCGTTAAGTAGTTCTCCGTGTAGACCTCGCTCAATAAGCTGGAAAATTCCAGCGCATTCTCGATGGAAAACGTCTGGTCTTCGCATGGTTGTTCGAGTGAACATGGGTGCGCGGCGCCACCGTTGCTTATCTTGACGTAGTTGGAATATGATCCGTCTGTCATCTGAAAATAGGTGAGAATGCGATTGCTGGGCTCGTTCTTCCTCACTATGGCGGCCCCGGCGGCATCAGAAAGATGAAAAAGGGAGAGGTCTTCTTTCCTGCCATAGCTCAGGAATGGTGAGAATTTGTCTGCATAGACGACCAAGGCGTTTTTGCGCCAGGGATTTCCGAGCAGGAGGTCTTTGGCGATCTGAATGCCTAAATTCAAGCCGTTGCACCCATTGGAGACCTCGAACGCCAGGGAGTTTACCGCTCCCAGAGAATGCTGCAGCCTTGCGGATGCAGACCAGAACAGGTAGTCTTGCGGCGCTGATCCGGCAAAGATGACGATATCGATTTCATCGGGAGTTATGCGCGCCTTTTCCATGGCTTCTCTCGCCGCAGCCAAAGCCATTTCGCTTGGCTGTTCGTCCGGAGAAGCGACGCGTTTGCTTTTCATCCCGATCTTTTGCGTGAGCACTTCAAGAGGGATGTCGGCCTTTTCAGCAATCTCCCGGCTGGTTACGATCATCTGCGGAATATAATAGCCGATTCCGGCAATACCGATGGTCTCATTGTTGCTTGAAGAAGTCATTTGCTTGCACTCTCAATAGATATCCAGATTCACAACGGGCGAGCATGACGCTTGCCTCCATAACTGTAAGCTAATGACGGAGGGATGGTGGTCAAGCTCGTTTTGAGGCGTGCAAGGAAGCGTTCACGGATCTTCTCCCCTTCGAGAACCCCTCGCGAGGGGAGAAAATCGGACGCGCTATTGAAGCTGATTAGAGAAATCGACCGTATGGCCTAGCCAACCTGGTAGCGCTCCACGCGGGACATGACATCGCCCTCAGTGGGGACGGGCAAACCGCTCAGATGCTCATGAGCCGAAAGAATCAGCCTCTCTGTAGACTCCCAGGAAATGCATGCGTCTGTTATGGAAACGCCGTATTTCATGGTCGACAACTGACAGCTGTTTTTCTGGTTTCCCTCAAAGAGATTGCTCTCGAGCATTAAACCCACAATGGCGTTGTTCCCGTCCATACGCTGGTTGATGGCATCCTGCCAGACGACGGACTGGAAGCGGTGATTCTTGCGGGAGTTTCCGTGGGAGCAGTCGATCATGATGATTTCGGGCAAGTTCTTCTTCCTCAGGAGCTCCTGAGCTTCCATGATGCTCACGGAATCGTAATTGGGGCGGGCGCCGCCTCTAAGGACCAGGTGCGTGTGAGGATTGCCGGTGGTCTGGACGATGCATGTCTGGCCGTGAGAATCGATTCCAAGGAAATTCTGAGGCGCAGCCGAGGCGATGATTGCATTGATGGCCGTCTCGAGACCGCCGTCAGTGCAGTTCTTGAACCCCACGGGCATGGAAAGCCCACTGGCCATTTCGCGGTGTGTCTGCGATTCGGTCGTGCGAGCCCCGACCGCGCTCCAACTGACCAGATCGGCAATGTACTGCGGAGTGATGGGATCGAGCATTTCAGTGGCTGTGGCTACGCCTATCCTGGTGATCTTCAGCAGAAGGCTCCTCGCCTTTCGAAGCCCGGAGACGATATCGTTTGACCCATCGAGCCAGGGGTCATTTATCAGCCCCTTCCAGCCCACGGTAGTTCGAGGCTTTTCAAAATAGACCCGCATGACCAAACAAAGCGTATCGCTGACTTTTTCGCTCAAGTCCCTGATGCGCTCGGCATACTCCAGCGCCGCAGCCTCGTCATGAATGGAGCAAGGCCCGACAACGGCAAGCATTCTCTTGTCCTTGCCCTCCAGAATCCGCGAGATTGTCTCACGACTGTCCACCACGGTCTTGTGAGATTCCTCCATCATGGGAAATTCCTGCTTCAGAGTCACCGGAGATACGAGCGGCGTGAATTCCTTGACGCGAATGTCGTCAATACGTTGCATGATCTTTCTCCTTCGTCTGCTAAAAAATAAAAAGGGGACTGATGTCTTTCGACCTGCAGTCCCCAAAAAACAGAAGAGCCGCAGGTTGCGTCTACCTGCGGCTCTATGTGCTCTATCAAAATGGCTAACCGAACATCATCGCACTCTCCAGGCAGACGCTTTGGAATAATAAAAATAATACCAATAATAATAGCTTCTGCCTGTCATGGTCACGATCAACTCCAGGATTAAACCGTTCAACCGAAAACGCTAACTGATCATACACTGTGCATCCGTACTCTACCAAAACAGTGATGTCAAGAATAAAAATCAATCATGCGGCAATTCTAAATTTGAGGCGGCATAGTAGGGGCAAAAAATCTTTTGCCCCTACTATGCTGCAAATTTAAAACTGCTGATCAATCCTGCAGCCTTCCTCGCACAAAAAAAGGCCGCTACAAGGGGGGACGCCCGAGAGAGCTCATATGCCGCCACTTCTGGAGTCGGGGAAGCCTGCTGTCATGCGCATGCTGATTTTAGCTCATACTCCGGCTTCTTTTCGGTTGCCGCTTCATAGTTGCTGAGAAGCTCGTGAGCTTCGCGCTGGATGTATTCGAGCCCAAGTCCGTAGCGATTGAGGTATTTGATCAACAGCATCGCCATCGCTATGAAGTTGTCGCTATCGATAGAGCCGGTCTTCAGCACGTTATCGATAAAGCCGGACAGCTTTTCGTGTTCTTCAGATGTACCGGCGTATGCAATGCCGGATTGCGCCTCTCTAAACAACTTTAGGACGTCATCGGGCGTTGGAGCTGTGTTCTGATCATTCATAGCCACACCTTTCATACAAAGTTCAATATCAAGGCTCTCCTATAAAACTTGCTATCAAGATAATCTTTCTTGTCTGTCTAGGAGAATGTTTTTCAAAGAATTCATTGATCTCGGGCCGCACAAAGCGTCTTTATTCGATAATTCGGTATTTGTTGGCGGCCACTCTTCTGTCGCACGAATTGAAGTGCCACCATTCTATGTTCAGGCCTCGAAATCCAGCTTTCGTCATGACTTCCCTGAGGAGCCTCCTGTTAGATACCTGCTCGGCGCTCAGCTTCCCTTCTTTGAGAAGCCTTGGCTCCTCGGCGGGATGAGACAACGTTCCGAAGTAGTCCATGGGGCACCCCATATCGAGGCGATTTCCTTGTGCATCGGCAATCGTTACATCGACTGCAGCTCCGTAGTTGTGCATCGATGCCGCCGACGGATTGGCAATGTATTTCTGCATGGGGGTGCCAACGACGAATTTCCACATCCGTCGTTGCACGCTCCTGGGGCGGCATCCGTCAGCAAGGAGAATCCTGAGGCCCGGGTTGGATGCTTTGAGAAGATCGTTGGCTTTCTTAAGTTTTATGGCCGTCTCTCTTTGCATGTACCCTTCCTTCAGTCCACCGTAAACATCGGCGCCCATGAAATTTGACGGGGAAGCATATTTGAGCTCGACAAGCACAGAAGGATCTACCTCTCGAATATTGACAAGACCCGCTGCTATGAATTTCTTCTCCAATTCGCATATTTCGCCCGCGTCACTCTGGATCGATTCCGGTTGCGCGCCTAAATGGCCGCTTTGACGGCTGCTCTTGCCGTACGCAAAGCTCGAAGGAACGGGCAGGAGCGACTGCAGGATAATGATAGCGGAAAATAGCGTTATGGTTGCGGCGATGCGTCTGGCTGTTCTTCTCATGCGGGTGCTCCTCAGAAAAAATAATTGCGGATAGCGAGTCATCCGGGGGGCGATCGATCTTGAGCCCTCATCGTGGATCAGCGGGCTCAATTCACTTTTCAGCCCCGGAACTTTGCTGATTTTCAGGATTTGCTTTTCTCTCCCCCGATTGCGCGCTCAGCCACTGAAGGCCAACCAGGTACAGAACGTCGTGGCCGCCCTTGAAAAGGCTGATAGTGGTGCTGCCCGAGCTTTTTCGCATGAGCAGCGGCTTTCCGGCCTCCCCATATAACTTATCGCCGTGCTCGTAGGCAAGGCGGGTAGGGATTTCGCCCTTTGATGCTGTGCGCTCGATATCCTCGAGAGCAATCACATCTTTTGGATCGGCCAACTCGTTGAAGACTCGGACCGAGTGCTCGGGAGGAGCAATATCGTCATGAACGCCGTGCGCGAGGTAGATGGGGAGATTCCTGCCCCTTGCGTTCTTCAGGTGCGCGCTCGGGCTTCGTTTCCTGCATTCGTCGGCCGCCTTCGATCCTTCCCGGGGCTTTCCTCCGCAGGAGGCGGCAATATGTCTTGCATAGTGGCGACCAGGAAACTTCACCACGTACCGGTACCAGTCGACAAGGTCGTAGATTGGAACCCATGCCGCCACGGCGCTCCACCTCTCCGGGTACTTGCCCGCCATGTTGAGCGCCATCATGGCTCCGCCTGAGAAACCGGTGAGATAGATTCGATTCGGATCGATCCTGGCATTTTCGAGAGCATAATCCACCGCGTCCACAATGTCCTGAACGGCAAGCGCGGAGCCTGTAGCCGCCGGATCGTCGAATATCCCTCTATAGTCGGGATGAATGAACACCCAGTCGTTTGCGACCGCCCAGAGACCGTAGGGTATGCTGTATTTCTGCCTGTAATTGTCGCTCCAGCTGTGCAGGACGACTAAAAGCGGTTTGGCCTGATCTGTTTTGGAATCGTAGTAGAGGGCCGGCTGAGCGGACCCATCCATGGATGATCGGATTCGTATGGTTTTGACCTGGGGAACTGTCTTTTCCCAAGATGCGGCGGATGGAAATACGGAAAAAGATTTGAAGCGGCTCAACTGCTCAGCAATGGCCGGTTGATTGTTATCGCCCCGGGCAACGCCGGTCAGAACGGCGCATAACAAGGCGACAGTCAGGGCAGCCAAGTACGAACGGCCTGATGATGCAAATAATCTTCGCATGGTCATGAACCTCCGTAGTGAAAGATAAAGAGCTTTCTTCTGGAAATACTCTAAAGCATTCCGGTCGAATATCAAACGAGCTCTACCAGGGCTAACTTGTTCTGCGATGATCGAACAATCGTAACGGCGGATTAGCCTCTATTCCAGTTACTTCTGCGTAGGAGTCAGCCCTGAAAGGGCGAAACACCATAGCCCGGGGCATCGCCCCATAGGCTTCAAGCTAAGGATCGGCTTCTGGCCTAAATCCACAGACCGGGTTTTAATAACTTCTATTCAGAAGCAGACCAGCAAGGAGAAAATCCTTATGAGCTGGGACTTCTGAGCGATAGTTCCTGCTCCTGGCGACCTCTTTAAATCGGCCACTGGAGCAGATCTCAAAAATGGGGCTGTAAACCCTGTCCTGGTGCGGTTCCTTAGCTTGAAGCCTATGGGGCATCGCCCCGGGACGAGCAAGCGGAAAAGAGACCCGGAGCCCTGAAGGGGCGAAATATGAATATTGGGTATTCCGCCCCTTCAGGGCTCCGGGGAGGTTTGTCCGGCTCCCGGACCCGGGGCGTTGCCCCGGGCTATGATATTGCGCCCTTTCAGGGCTATCACATGTAGCATTTGGGAGCGAAGCGCAAGGCAAAAGATCTCGTACACGAGGTCCCCTTCTGAACCAAATCTAGAATTGCTGGATTGGCGACGCTCAGGTTGAATAGCATCTTCGAAGTCGTTATTTTCTTTCTATAAGACCAAAAAGATTCCAAAAATCTCAACTCAATAGAATCCTCATAAAGCTCGCTTACATTTTCTCTGAAGCGAGAGGAGAAAATAAGATGAAAAAATCAGTTGTGTTGACAGTTGCTATGGTTTTTCTGGCTTTCCCCGCGTTCTTTTTTGTGGCCCCGGCTGCGGGAACGGACCTGGTTGGCGATCTTGTAGGACTCGTAGCGGACAGATTGTTTTTGGATGGAAATGTGTCGCAGGACGCTTTCATCTTTGAAAATGTTCGTGGAAGCGGAGATATCAACCGGCAGCTCTTTGGGTTCTTCCCCGCGCCCGAGTTTTGGACAGTGGATCAGGGGCGCGTGGAGATCGCCGCTAACGGCGACTTTTTCGCGGACATATTCGGACTGCGGGCGGATGGCTTGACCGTTCCGCGCTTTGAGATTGCGGCCCTGATCGTGTGCGAGGATGGCCGGTTAGCTCACGACACCGGTTTTTTTCGCTCGGACGAGCTCGGAGACGTATTCATCAGCGATTTTGTAGTCTTGCCACTGTCCTGCTTTTCTCCAACCGTTCTCTTTGTGGACTTTGAAGACTTTCTGATCGCAGCGGCTGGAAGCGAAGTCGGCTTCTGAAAACCAATCGATGCTTGAACTGCTGAAAAGATCGTCAGAGGAGAAAAAGGCGTAAATTCGATTATAATTAACTGAGCGCCTGTTGAGAATTCAGATGGAGAACTAGAAACACTCAATCCCAGAGGCTCGAGATGAAAGATCTGACGATAGAGCAGTTACAAGAAGAGAACGAAAAACTGCGCCGGGAGATTGCGGCTCTAAGAAAGGACTCAGCGAGCAGCGATCAATCAGGGGATTCTTTGCTGCAGAAAGAAGCCAAGCTCCAAGCCATCTTGGACACAACGGTGGACGGCATTATCACGATCGATGAGAATGCCGTTGTACAATCATTCAATAAAGCTGCTGAAAGGATTTTCGGCTATTCAGCCGGCGAGGTTATCGGCCGCAACGTCAATATGCTTCAGCCCTCTCCTTATCGGGAAAACCATGACGGGTTTGTCGCGAATTATCTTCGCACCGGTCAGGCGAAAATCATTGGCAAAGGGCGAGAAGTCAAAGGAGTGCGCAAAGATGGGAGCACCTTTCCTCTCTACCTTGCGGTGAGTGAGACGCGGGTTGCCGGGAAAAGGTACTTTACGGGAATTCTACGTGATATCACGCAATTTAGACGGGCCATTGATGAAATAAAAAGCCTCGCCCGTTTCGTTGCGGAAAACCCCAACCCGGTCTTCAGGGTTGCGCGTGATGGAAGGCTCCTTTACGGCAATCCCGGAAGTAATCGGTTGCTTTCTGCATGGGGCTCCAAGGAAGGCTCGATGTTGCCCGATCCATGGCCGAAAATCGTCTTCGAATCGCTTGAGTCCGGAGTCTGCAAAGAACTGGAAGCGCAATACGATGGCGTGGTCTATTCCTTTTCTATTATTCCCATTCTAGATGAGGACGATGTAAATGTTTATGGAAAAGACATAACGGAGCGAAAGCGGGTCGAAGAAGCTCTCCGGGAATCCGAGCAGAGATACCGAACCCTCGTTGAGAGCTCGAGCGACGCCATCTTGAAGATTGACAAGGATAGAACGATTCTCTCATTCAACCGCGCTTTTCTCGACCTGTTCGGATTTGAATGGCGGGATGTTGCGGGCAAGACGGCTAGAATTTTCCATACCTCGGATGAATCCTTCAACTCATTGGGGGAGATGGCTTTTTCCGCAATAGAAAGGGATGGCTTTTTCAGGGCTGAATGGGAATTCATGCGCAAAGATGGAGCCATAATTCCCGTTGAGGAGTCCCTTTCCCCCATACGGGGCTCCAACGGAACGACCTCGAGTTACGTAGCGGTAATACGAGACATAACGGAACGAAAGCGCGTAGAGGAAGAGCTCGAGAAATATCGCAGTCGCCTGGAAGAAATGGTTCTTGAAAGGACGCATGAGCTTGAAGAAGCCCACAAGGCCCTGCTTCAGAAAGAAAAGCTCAAAACCTTGGGGGCCATCTCGGCGGAAGTCGCTCATGAAATAAGAAATCCCCTCATGTCGATCGGAGGCTTCGCCAAACGCCTCAAGAAAAAACATCCGGATATATCTGAAATCGATATCATTGTCCGTGAATCCGAGAGGCTGGAGAGGATTCTCGACAGGATAAGCCACTATTTGAAGCCAGTTGAGATGCGCCCGAGCGAGTGCTCGGTAAAGGAAATCATAGAGGAGTCTCTCGATTTCCTCTCTCCCGAATTGAAGCGAGAGGGAGTAACGCTTGAACGGGACTATGCTCCGGATATGCCGCCGGTTTATGTCGATCCCGGCGTCCTCATGCAGATCCTTATCAATATGATCAGAAACGCTGTGAAAATAATGGATAAAAAAGGGAAAATCACCATTGAGACTTTGGAGAGCGATCAGAATATCGTCGTCTACATTCGAGCGCCGGTCTCGGGTGTGAAAATCAAGGATCCCGAGCATCTCCTCATGCCCTTTTCCGAAGAGGATCAGAATATTTCGGTTCCAATCTGCTTTCGGCTTTTGAAAGGAATGGGAGGAAGCCTTACCCTGAGGCAGGAAAAGGACGCGGTCCTTTTTGCGGCGTCTCTTCTCAAGTCTTTACAGTCGGGCTCCCGGATCGACGAGAGAAGGGCGGCCGGCTGAGAGCAAAGCTTCCGGGAAAAGCGCGGCCGCTCAAGTCAGCCGGTGGCGGAACATCCACACGGCGATCGAGAGTGAGAAGATGGAAATGAGCGCCAGAGGCCACAAGTCCGAAGCAATCACCCACAGGGAGGCGCCTTCGAGGAAGACTCTGTGGACTATCGAAATTGCGTAGCGCAACGGGTTTAGCAACGTAATGATCTGCACTTCCCGGGGCATGTTGCTGATAGGGGTGCTCAAGCCGGAGAGCAGGGCGAAAGGCATGACGATGAGGAAGCCGCCCAGGAGCGCCTGCTGCATGGTCGCGACCACCGAAGAGATCATCAGCCCGATCCCCACCGCTGCAACGAGGAAGAGCAATATTCCCGAATACAATACGGCCAAAGAGCCTTGAAAGGGGATCTTAAACCAGAAAAGCGCCAGGGAGAGTACTATGCTCGCCTGAACCATACCGATCATGATGTTTGGGAGAGACTTGCCGATCATGATTTCGGCCGGACGGAACGGGCTCACCAACAACTGGTCGAAGGTGCCCTGTTCTCTTTCGCGAGCCACGGACATGGCCGTGAGGATAATCATCTGAACGAGGGTCAACATGCCGATAAGGCCCGGGACCATGAACCATCTGGTCTCGAGATTCGGGTTGTACCAGGCTCTCGACACTGCTCGTATAGACTGCGTCGACTCGCCCCGCGCCTGCCTCCACTCTGCGTTGAAAGATTCCACAATCGCGCTTATGTAGTTCAAGGCCGTCCCGGCGGTATTGGAATTGCGTCCGTCAGCTATTGCCTGAACATCGGCGGTTCCCCCCGAAAGCAGTCGACGCTCGAAGTCGGGGCCAATCTGAATAACCAAAAGAACTTGCTTCCTATCGATGTATCTGGAAATATCCTTCTGGTTCCGCAGATCGGCTATGCGCATGAATGCGCCCGAGCCATCCACTTTGGCGAGGAACTGCCTCGATGCGCCGCTCCGGTCCTGATCGTAGACTGCGTAGCGAACATGGTTCAAGTCATAGGTGGCGGCGTATCCGAAGAGCATTGTCTGGATGAAGAGGGGGCCGATCAGGACAAAACGGCTTCTGGGATCTTTGAGAACGGCCAGGAGCTCCTTTCTTATCAATGCTCGTATTCGGTGTAGGGAGCTCAACATCTATTCCAATCTCTTTTTTGTCTTGCGCAGGGTCAGTTTGAATAGGACGAGGAACATTACCGTCATCGCGATGGAATCCGGGATGATGATGCTCCAGACGTTTCCGGCGAGAAAAATGGTTTGCAGCGATGTCACGTAGTATCTTGCCGGAAGAAGGTAGCTGATGATCTGAACGGCTTTGGGAACGCTTGCAAGATCGAAGATGAAGCCTGAAAGGAAGAGAGCGGGCAGGAAGGAAGCGATGAGCGCGATCTGGCTTGCGACGAACTGGCTGCGCGTGGCCGAGGAGATGAACAGGCCGAACCCCAGCGCCACCAGCAGGTATAAGGCCGAAACCCCGATCAGAATGGCGAGCGATCCCCTGAACGGTACGTGAAAGAGGAATCGTCCTGCTGCAGTCGTCAGCAACAGCCCGCCCATGCCGAGGAGAAAATAAGGAACCGTTTTCCCGACAAGAATTTCTCCCGCTCGGACGGGCGTTACGAACAGAGCCTCCAGGGTGCCCCGCTCCCATTCCCGGGCCATGACCAGCGCTGTGAGAAGGGCGCCTGTGAGCGTCATGATGAGCACGACGAGGCCTGGCACCAGAAAATAATGGCTGTCTACCGCTTCGTTAAACCACATGCGACTTTGCACCCGCACCGGCCCCCCTGCCGCCGCAGCGCGTTCAAGCCCTTTCGATGCGGCCCATTGGCCTATGACGGCTTGCGCATAGCCTTGAATGATGCGGGCGCGGTTGGCGTCCACTCCGTGCACGATCACCTGAACGGGCGCCTCGCCTGAAGCGAGCTGTCTAGCGAAATCTTCACGCATCCTTATAATGCCGTCCACCTTCCGAGCCGTCATAAGGTCAACGGCCTCTTTCATCGAAGTGACCACCGTTGCCTGGAAATATTCGGAGAGCATGAAGCCGGAGGAGAGATCGACGGAGTCGGGTGTGGGTTTTTCTTGAACGATAGCCAGCGGGACATCTTTTACGTCCAGCGAAAGCCCATAGCCAAAAAGCAGGATCAAGAGAAAGGGCAGGATCAGGGCAATGGCGATGCTGCTTGGGTCTCGAAGAACCTGGATCATTTCTTTTCGAATGAGTGAGCGCATGCGGCCGGGATTCAGCCGCGCGCTTTTGGGGTCATCACTGCGCCGCCTCTTCATGCTTCCAAACACCCCGCCTGGTTTTCGGTCTCTCTTCTATGACTTTCCACAATGGCGATGAAGGCGTCTTCGATGGTCGGCTCACGTTCTATTCCCATCCTTCCCACATCTCGAATCTCTGCGGGAGATCCGGCTGCGAGGATTTCGCCGTCTACCATAATCACCATCCTGTCGCAGTATTCCGCCTCTTCCATGAAATGAGTGGTGACGATCACCGTGACGCCCTGATCGGCCAGGCGGCCGATCCGGCTCCAGAATTCGCGGCGCGCGAGCGGGTCGACCCCCGAAGTGGGCTCATCCAGGAAGAGGATTTCAGGCTCATGCATCAGTGCGCACGCCATGGAGAGACGCTGCTTGTAGCCTCCCGGAAGCCGTCCCGAGGGCAATATGGTAAAGCTTTGCAGTCCAAACTGCTCCAGAGCCCATCTGATTCGTTCTCTCTTTACTTTGCCCCGCAGCCCGTAGGCTCCGGCGAAAAAATCGAGATTTTCCATGACCGTTAACTGTCCATAGAGCGAGAATTTCTGAGCGACATACCCGATCCGTTGCCTGGCCGAAGCGCGGGCGCTCCTCAGGTCCATCCCGGCTACGCTCAAGGTTCCGCCACTTGCGGGAAGCAGCCCGCAGAGCATGCGGAAAGTCGTGCTCTTTCCGGCGCCATTTGGTCCGAGGAGACCGAAAATCTCCCCACGACGCACTTCGAACGTAACGTTCTTGACCGCATAAAAAGCTCCAAACTGCTTCACAAGATCGTGGACTTCCACAACAACTTCATCGGATTGAGGAACGGAGGGTAAATCGAGGAAGTCGCGATTTTGTAGGCCGGTGTCGGGAGCGTCTCCCGTAAGCCGGTGCACAAGAGTCATGAAGCCGTCCTCAAAGCGCGGTTTTACAGGTTTTACGTTCAACCCCTCCAGGAGCGATTCATCCAAGGCTTCGTCTTCGGCAACGACAAACCGGACGCGTCTTCCTTCCAAAACGGCGTCCACAACGCCGCGGGAGGCTGAGAGTCTGGCTTGGAGCCTGCGCGGCTTAAGCGACTCGGGCGTATCGATAACAAAAGATCTCCCCTCCGCAATGTCGCTGATCGATGACGGGGGACCGGAGGCGGGCGTCTTGCCGTGAAGGAGCAGTACGGTCATGTCGCATTTTTCTGCTTCATCGAGATAGGAGGTGCTGAGCAGTACGGTCAAGCCTTGCTCCCTCACCAGGCTAAAGACGATTTCCCACAACTCTCGCCTGGATAGAGGATCTACTCCCACTGTTGGCTCATCTAACAAGAGCAGATCCGGAGAGCGAACGAGGGTGCAAGCAAGGCCCAGCTTCTGCTTCATTCCGCCCGACAGCTGCCCGGCAAGGCGGCATGTGAAGCGGCCGAGATTTGTCATGCGCATCAATTGAGGATAGCGCTCGGCGCGCTCCGCTCTAGAAACTCCGTGGAGATCTGCATAAAGGTCAAGGTTTTCCTGGACGGTCAAATCCTCATAAAGTCCAAATTTCTGAGGCATGTAGCCAAGTCGGGATTGAACGGCTTGAGGATCGGCCGCAACATCGGTCCCGAGCACGCGGATGGCTCCCGCTTCGGGCAAAAGCAGGCCTGCCGCTAGACGGATCAAGGTGGTCTTGCCCGCGCCGTCCGGCCCGAGGAGACCCGTGACCGCTCCACGCGCAACGCTGATGGTCACGTCATCAAGCGCTTTGACTCTTTCCTTGCCGTTTTGCACAAACTCCTTGGTGAGCCCTTCGCAGCTCAGCACGCTCTCTGCGGGATCTTCAACGCCCATCATTCGCCTTCTTTTCGCTTGCGCCGGCATTCGAGGGCGATCCTTCCTGAGAAAGCGGAATCCGCACAGTAGTGGGCATACCCAGTCTGAGCTCATCGGAGGGGTCTTTTACGAACACTCTGACTTCATAGACAAGCGAAGTGCGCAATTCCGTCGTCTCAACCGACTTGGGCGTGAATTCCGCAACCGGCGAAATGAATCCGACCCACCCCTCGTAAACTTTGCCAGGAAAGCTATCGGCCAATACTTCGGCGCGCATTCCGTTGCGGATCTTCCCGAGATCCGGCTCGGGAACATAGGCGCGGACCCACTTGGGGTCAATTATCGAGATTGTGAGCACGGGCCTTGACGGAGACGCCATTTCGCCCGGCTCCAGTATCCGGTTTTGCACTATTCCGTTAACGGGACTTTCAAGCGTGGCGTACGCCAGGTCCTGCTTCAGCAGAGCAAGGTCTGCTTCAGCCGCCTTGAGGTTGGCGCGCGCCTCGGCGATTTCCTCTTTTCTGGGGCCGATTTCCGCAAGCTCCAGCGTCTTCTGGTTAACGCGAAGCCTCGCCTCCGCGACTTCATAAGCTGTCTGAGCGTTCTCGAGGTCCTGCTGACTGCTGGCGCCGGAGCCGGCTGTCTTCTTGAGTCGTTCGAAAATCCTTCTGGCGTTGTTCAAATCCGTTTTGGACGCCTGCACGTTGGCGCGCGCCTGCTCGATTTCCTCGGGACGGGCGCCGTTTTCCAGGCGCTCCAGCACATGTCGCTGCGCCAGCATTCCGGCTTCGGCGCGGGCCACGGAAGCTTCTAGCTTCGCCATCTGGAGAGCCCCAAGCACTTGACCCTTCGCTACTCGATCCCCCTCCTGCACTAAGATGGCGTCAATCCTCTCGCTTCCGTTGAATGCCAGGTTGACTTGACGGAGATCCACATTTCCGTACAACATCAATCTGGTTTGAAGCCGACCGTCATGGCGGGTCTGCCGCCAGGCAATGAATCCGCCCGCCAAAGCGGCGGCGATCAGGATGACAATGATGCCCTTCTTCATCTAATCTCTTCCTGTTGAGGTCTTTCTGCGCGTCAGGCGGGTTTTCTCGCTTCCACCAGACAGTCCATTCTCTCTCCGGCTCGCAGGAGCTTTACTTCCGTAAAACCAGCTTTCTCAAGCCCTTCTTTGACCTCCGAAAAAGTATAGGTATCTCCCCCGTGGGTGTTCACCAGCATGTTCAGAGCGAAGATGGCTCCCCCTGGAGGCTTTGTTCGCGATTCGTCCATGATGTGGTCCCGGATGAGAATCTTGCCGCCGGGATCGAGCGCTTTGAAGATCTTCCGATACAGGTCCAGGTTTTCTTCGATGCTGTTCTGATGAATGATGGCGGAGAGCAAGGCTAGGTCGCATCCTTTCGGGAGCGCATCTTTGTAGAAATTTCCCGCCGCTAATACCACCCGCTCATGGAGCCCTTCCTCTCGAAGACGCTCCTCGGCGATGGGAATGACCTCTTCCAAATCAAAGAGAACAGCCCGGAGATTCGGGTTCTTCCGAAGAAAGGCAATCGTGTACGTTCCGGAGGCGCCCCCGATGTCCATCAGGCGATGGAAAGCGCTCGCATCATAATCGTCGGCGATTTCGATGGAAAGCTCTTTCGCCACCGAATGCATGGCGCCTATGAAGACCTTGAGATCCATCTTGTCCGATTTTATCCCAGACTCGCGTTTGGAGTCGGGGCCGCTTCGCACCACGTCGGTCAACCCGCTCCATGTGCGCCACAGATCGCTCATGTGCAGCGCCATGGGAAGAACCGTTTCCGGATGGTTGCTTGAAAGGAAGGCGCCCTTATCCGTTGTGCGATAGGTTCCCCCTTCTTTTTCCAGAAGACCGAAAGTGATGAGACTGTCGAGGAGCCTTGTTGCAGCGCGCAAATCGAGGCTCAACGACTCACAAAGATCCCGTGCGCTTGAAGGCTGCATATGGAGATGCGTGAAAATATCGAGCTCCACAGCTGTAAGTATTGCTCTGCTTTTCATAAAACT
The DNA here is from genome assembly GCA_964578835.1 of uncultured Syntrophobacteraceae bacterium. Taxonomy (GTDB): domain Bacteria; phylum Desulfobacterota; class Syntrophobacteria; order Syntrophobacterales; family Syntrophobacteraceae; genus CAZOEL01. The sequence goes on from CAZOEL010000083.1 coordinate 28,949, forward strand.
TCTTATATCCGCCATGGCTTCTTCATGATTCATACAATCGCTCCTTAAGCTTATGAAATTGTCCAGCATAATTTCATCTGGCCAAATTTCTGAACTAGAGATCGTTAGACTCGATGTTCAAGTTTTTTACCCCGAAGGGGTTTGATAAACCAGCCCGGGGTAATCACCCCGGGTATGCGGTG
>CAZOEL010000084.1:0-28821 GCA_964578835.1 uncultured Syntrophobacteraceae bacterium
CCAATGCCTGGAGCCAGAAACCAGGAAATGGGATAAGCTGCATTTGGACGCCCTAAAGTAAGCCCCGCTTTCGGCGTGGCAAGGTGTTCGATAAGAAACCGCTGGAAGTCCATCGGAGCTGTTTGGCCTCTTGTCGATGGCTTCGGAACGCAGCATAAGTCATTGATTTTATTTATCCTCAAAAGCTGTTTCTTGAGAGGTATCGAAGGGCGAACATCGCCGATCATGCTTCGATACCTCAGCATGATCGGCGATGTTCTGGGATAGGCCACCCGATCATGCTGAGGTATCGAAGCACGATCGGGTGGCCTATCCCAACCCTTATGCGCGCTAACAAATCTTGTCTACCCTCTCTCATGGCGTTTTGGATCGTTAGCAGCAAGAGTCGTTTTTGTGCTAATACTTGATGTTCAAGTTTTTGGTAGGTCATTTGTTGTGAGCCGCCTATGGAAGATAATCCCTAAGTCTAATGTCATCGACCCTCCCGCTTCCACGGATCAAAAAACTATTGACTTCGAGAATGGCGACTCCGGGTTGAGCTTCATTGAGATCGGACTGAAGATCGCGCGCAAAGGTGCGCCACATTCCGGATCTGGCGTCTGTTCCAAGGCCTCGGTAAACATACATGTTGATTCCAAGGGCGGCAAGCTCAAAGGGCAGATAAGTCAGGATCCTTCGACCTGCAGAGGTCTCCATGTCAATTGTGATCAGGAATGCTTCCGAAAATTGCATGCTCCACTCGATGACAAACTGCTTTGGATTTCTCCATTTGCCTCCGTCTGTTTTACTAAGCAGATAGCCGTCAGCAATCGAAGCCCCTCTAAACTGAATGACAGAGCTTCCTCGCTCGGAATCGAAAACATTGCTTATCGAGGCTCTTGACGATGGCAAGACATTGACGAGCGTCCATCTCTCGATCGTTCCATCCTCCGCATCTTCGTAAACGGTAATCCCGCTGTCTGAAGAGTCGGATGGGTTCAGGCCCTTCCCTATCTCGGCGCCGTCAGAGAGTCCGTCACCGTCCGAGTCGTAATCCAAGAGATTGATTATCCCATCTCCATCCGAGTCTTCGTTCCAACTTCCCCCCCAGTAATTCAGCTCCTCTCCATCATTTACGCCATCGCCATCCGTATCGGCCTCGTAGGGATCGGTCTGGTAGATGTTCATTTCATCGGTATCCGATATCCCGTCTCCATCCGAGTCAAGGCGCGTTTGTGGAACCAAATAAACAACTTCATCCGAGTAGTCGCTCTGATTCTGATAACTGTCGTAAGCCGTTGCGGCGAAGCAATAGGTCTTGCCCGGCGTGAGACCGGTCACGACATACTCCAGAGTATTGCCGACATCGATGGTGTGGGTGTAGCTCCTGCTTGCGGTTCCGTAATGGATCTTATAGCCGGATAGATGCGGCTCCGTGTTGGCGTCCCAGGCCAGCGCCACATCGGCGCAATAGAGATTCGGCGGATGGTAAGCAAGCATGGCGACGATCGGGGTAAAGGAAAAGAAAACGATCCGAATAAGCCGGTATATCTTTGAGGCGGGAAAAGAGAAGTGTGGCATAGTTCTACAGACCTGTCCGTTGGAGATTCCGGTTGTCATCAAATACCAACACCGCGCCAAGGCGCGTGAAAGCAACTCATAGATAGCTTGACCTCGCCGCAGTAAAGGCAGCCTCACCAACTGCAAGAAGAGATGAAGAACTGGAGGCGCAGACAATCAAGGGCAAATTCATTCCAGGAAATTGCCGCAGCAGGGGCTGATGATGCAGGCAAAAGGGAAGATCGAAGTCAGAACAAGCATGTCACCCGAGCCGATGCGGACATCCATTCCGGCGTTAACCCGCCCCGAGACGTCACAGACCCTGGACGCAAACAGGCGCGCTGAAAAATGACCGTTTTGCCGCAACCCATTTACAGCGCCTGGCTCCAGATCGTATCAAACCAGCAGCAAGATGCTAAGGAGCCTGAATGAGGCTCATACAAAACACAGACATTATCATGGCTGTTGCATCGGTTTGTATTCAGAAACTTTATTGGCGCGCATAAGGGGTGGGATACGCCACCCGATCATGCTTCGATACCTCTCAAGAAACAGCTTTTGTGGATAAGTAAAATCAATGACTTATGCTGCATTCCGAAGCCATCGACAAGAGGCCAAACAGCTCCGATGGACTTCCAGCAGTTTCTTATCGAACACCTTGCCACGCCGAAAGCGGGGCTTACTTCGCTCAGGGCGAACGGGACGCCCCAAGCCTTATGCGCGCCAACGAAACTTTCGGGCTCACATCCGGAGCCTACCCCCCTGAAAAAAAACGCCGGCTTTATCGGCGAGTCCATGAGTTAGTACAATTTCAGCCGAGAAAAGTCACGAGAATTTGCCCGAAGAAGTGACATTATTCACCCGCTGATGATCGCCCGACTCTGAGAGCAAGCGCAGCGCGCTATGCAAAAAGTGCATGAAGAATGATGGCGGGCTGTTCGCCAGGATTCCGGGGAGGCTTCGCATCAAGTGGAACAGGTGGGAGCAGATCTTTCGGAAATTTCAGGATTACGGTTTGCCGGCGCCGCCATGAGAGGCGGCGCTGTTTTAGCGCGGAAGGATTGGCTCGTCACCTGAGAACGGCTTGAGCGGTCGAAGAAAGAGAGCCTTAGCTGAATCGGTTTGGCTCATCGAAATGGCTTCGATCAATATTCATCGTATTCTTCCCATCGATCTGCTCTGTCCCTGTGATATTCCCTTCGAGTTCCTTCCCGGTAGTGATGATATCGCTGCGAGGGATAATAATAAACCCTCGAGCGGCGTTCGACCACCACGGGCTCCTCATACACAACAACAGGCGGCGTTCGTTCAACCACAACGGCTGGCGGGGCGATCACTACTGGCGGAGGGGCCACATAAGCAGGAAAGGGAACGCCGATCCCAATGCCAAAATGAACGCCTCCCGCCAGCACGTCCGATGGCATGCTGCAGAGAGCAAGGCCCAGCGCAATGGAAAGCGCCACAGCATAACGGTATTTAGCGGTTCTCCGATTTCCCACGATCATCCTCCTTTTCACAGCGGCATGCATTGATCCAGTCCTTCATGTAAAGAGTTGCCTTTCAGTATCCAAATTCTTCAGACATCGACAAAAGCAAACTGCATACCATGTTGTGCGAATCGATCGCGATGCAGAGAGCGCCTTGGCCCGGCAACTCTACTCGTCATGATTCGAGCTGTTCCGCCAAAGGAAGCTTGCTTAATCGTAACGGGAAAACGGTTATGATCTTCCGCTACGCCAGTTATAGCATCCTCATGCTTTTGCGTTATTCTGCCGCTTCGATAAAAAAATGGCGATATTCCGACGATTTCTTCTCTTGCTTTCTTGCCGCATGTTGTCCCCCACTCATTCGAATAACGCCTCAGGAGTATCGTCTCTTCTCAAAGACACACGATTTCAAAAGAGTCCTCAGTCACCCGCTCGATTGCATCCTTTCGAACGATAAAATCGAGCTCTATGCCGACAGCCCCTTCTCTGGGCAATACGAATTTGGGTTCAAAAGCGAACACCATTCCCTCTTCTAAAAAGCTTCTATGCCGAGAGGCTATTACGGGAAGCTCGTTTATTTCCAGTCCGATGCCATGGCCGATGAAGGACACCTGCCCATCTCCACAGCCCATGAAGTAATCTTTAAGCCCCGCCTTTTCCGCTATGCGGAAGGCCCGGCCAAAGATCTCCGTACATTCGACTCCTTCTTTGACATACGCCATTGCATCCAGAATAATCTCACGAGCGCACTCGTAGGGCTTTTGAAACTGCGCTTTGAGCTCTCCGACCACAAAGGTCCTTGTCTCGTCGGTGATATAGCCGTTGTAGCCTCCGCCATAATCTATGGTGACGGGTATTCCCCGCTCCACTCTCTTGAGCGATGAGCCTTGAGGGACTGCCGGCGTCAGGCCCGCCCCGGCGATGGGCACATCGGCATAGGTGAATATGGCGGCGGTGAATCCTGCCTGAATGGCCATGAGCGTCATTTCCTGGTTGATTCCGCGCATCCGCAAAAGGCCTTGATGGCCGGCCTTCCGACCTTCCGCGACAAGCGCCGCTTCGATGTCTATTTCTCTTACTCCTTCACGGACCACATTTTTGGCCGCCTCGAACACGTGAGATATCATTTGGCCGGACTTGCGGATTTGGTCAATCTCAAAGGAACTCTTGATCATCCTGAGCTCTCTGATCAAAGGAGCGAGGTCGGCGTACCGATTGAACCCGACGGTCCGCTTCAACCTCTCGAAAACGGCTACGGGCAAGACATCAAGCTCCAGGCCCGCAACGCCGTTAAGAAGCCCTTTATCGTTCAGGAATTCGCGAATCTCTTTTTCGCTCTTGATCGGCGTAATATCGAGAGCCGACTCCATCCTGGCTCTTTCGACGCTTTTCTCAATGAAAAGGAGAGGCTCACCCTCGAGAGGGATTACAAGCACACCCTTCTGCGCAGTGCCGGTAAAATAATACTTATCCACATTCTGAAAGACGACGCCAAAGTCGATGCCGCTTTTTGCCATTAGGCGCTTCAGTCCCTCGATACGGTGCAATAATTCCTCTTTCGGGACCAGATCAAAGGCCCCTACTTCTTCAGTCATGAAACTTACTCCTCACATTCTTTTTTGGGGATTGAACAGGCGCCTTCTCTCCCCTGGGGGAAAGAAGGGTATCAGGATAGACCTGAAGTCGCGAGATCTTCCAAAAGACGAACTGAGCCGCTACGGAATCTGAATGGGGACTTGCCCCGGATTGACGATCTGAATAACCCCTCCCCAGTTGCACAACAGTTTCGCAGTATTGTTGAGGGCGGGCATAGAGCCGATGAGAACGGTGGGCGAGCCCACCACCCACGGGGACGTTGTTGCGGGCACGCACGGCATGGGAGTCAGCACGCCCATGGCCGCCGATGTTGCGGACGCCACCGTAGGATTGGCCAGGGAGGCGCACATGCCGAAAGGCATTATGTTGACCATGGGAACATGATCCATGATGGTGGCTGCAGGCGTGGGAACAATCACCTGATTTGTCGGCAGCACAACCAGTGAGGAAGGCGCCAGCCCGAAGCTGCACATAAGATTTGCCCCATTGCATACAAGGATAGCCATTGCCGTTTTGCGCCTCTTTTTATAAGAGCTCGGAAAGTAGACAGAAAACAAGCTTCTTCGCACTGCGCCCCGCAATCTTGCCTGACGCGAAACGCTTCGTGCGCGTTAAATTCCATCATTAAGGGGATGCCTGCTCCAACCTCTTTCAAGAGTAGACAGCCATCATGCCTTCCCAGAATTGACAGAGTTGTCCAACGCAAACGGGATTGAATCCTCCATGCGCGCTCCGCTCAGAAGCGGCCCAACTGCCGCAGCGCGCGCGGGCAATCGCAAAAGCGTGCATATCGGCGATTTCCCGAAGTTGGTTCCATTCCCCAGTTGTCATTGAGATCACCAAACGCACCCCTGCTCTCGCTATAGCTGACGGGCGCATTTCCATAGCACGGGCGAGCGGCGCGATCGCAAGCACTTGGCCGAGCAGGCCAGCCCTTTCGTACTCCCCCCGCATCTGTCGCAAAACCCTCAGACAGCAATCCTCCAGCGGCACACTTGACAAATTCGGTCCCGGCATTGCATCCTCCTTCAATTGAAAGTACAAAGGCAAGATGAACGGAAACTCTGTAGATTTGCATGTTTTCGTATAGCACTCCGCCCGAATGCTGTCAAGAATCGCCAGAACCATGCCAGGGCTAATTTGTTCTGCGATGATCGAACAATTGCAACGCCGGGTTAGCCTCTATTCCAGCTGCTTCTGCGTAGGAGTCAGCCCCGAAGGGGCGAAATACCATAGCCCGGGGCATCGCCCCGGGTATGGAGGATCCCGCCATATTCTCCAAGCCCTGTAAGGGGGAGATAACCGCTTTCCGGATATTCCGCCCCTATCACGTGAAGCATTTGGGAGCGAAATGCAGGGCATAAGATCCCGTACACATGGTCATTTCTGAATGAAGACAAATCTACCGTGAGAACTATGCACGGCTAATCTATGCTCGCCGTAATTCCAATTAATGACAAAATGTTAAACGATGCTCCCGTTGCGGTTGCGGGTTGTCGCATTATTGCTGACAGTCAATCTTTGGCAGGCAGAAAGAACCTCCGCCCTCCTTGCCCAGCTCATTTTGCCCGGCGTTGGGTGGGTGCAGCTTTATCTCGTCCACCATTTGGCGCATGGGGCCGTTTTCTGATGGGAAGGAAAATACTCTGCCCAACCTACGCCGGCTTTGTTGATGAGGGAAACGCATAATTTCACAACGTCCCCTTGTACTCTACGTGATGAAATGCCGCAATGACGCGGAAGGTGATTCTTAAGTGGTTTCTTAGCAATTTATTTTGCTTATATTCTTTTTAGAGAGCCTCAAATTTCTGCTCGGGCGTTCCTGCGTTCCCTCCTCAATCACGTAATTATACACCTACAGAATATACATACTTATAACTATATAATACCATAATTACCTACTTGAATAGCTGCTTTCTATTGAGTAACTTCATTGCAATAGACAAAAGTAGTTAAGTATCACGCGGTATTTCTACTCAACGATGTCTCCCTCCATTTGCTAAAGCAAGATTCAACTTGAGGATAACCGGATAGAAACGGAGATAGGAGGATTCCGGAAGGAGCTGGTAGAGAGGCGTCAGCAGGAGAGTGGAAGCAATCCAAACGCAATGTATATCCTCGTACTGCAGAAAGGAGGTGGATCTAATCTTCATAAGGGGAAGAGCATGCATGAAGTTCCGATGTCTGTGTAAGAAACACTAAGCTAGACTCTGTCCGAAAGCCTTTCTCCCTTCTGAGTACAAAGGGAAATCAGGTATTGGATGGACTCTGAGAGTGGAGGAAGAACGTTATGAGAAAGCTGTTTTTGATAATTATTGTTCTGCTCTTTGGGGTTGGCGTCTTCAACTACGGTCTTGCTTCCGCTGACACGAAGGAAGAAATTCTAGGAGGTTTACTGTATTTCGACAAGAAGTTGTCTAACCCAGCCGGCCAATCCTGCGCCAGCTGCCATTTACCCACCGCGGGATTCGCGGATCCCGATCGAGCCTTACCAGTTTCGGAAGGCGTTATCTCTGGCAAGTTTGGAACACGGAACTCACCTTCGGCGGCCTATGCCGCTTTGAGCCCACCGCTCTATTTCGACGAGGAAGAGGGCTTGTGGATTGGTGGCCAGTTCTGGGACGGTCGCGAGCCTACGCTCGAAGATCAAGCGATGCAGCCGTTCCTCAACCCCTTGGAGATGAATAACACCAAGGAAGGAGTGATCAAGGCGGTCCGTAAATCCAAATATGCTTTTCTCTTTCGACAGGTCTATGGGAAAAGCTCATTAGACAATGTGGAGACCGCCTACGCATTGGTTGCCAAAGCAATTGCGGCTTTCGAAAAGACTAAATTGTTCAACAGTTTCAGTTCTAAATACGATTGTTACCTCAAAGGCGGGACCAAATTGTCAAAGAAGGAGCAACGAGGGCTTGCATTGTTCAACGACCCCGCTAAAGGCAACTGCGCCGCTTGCCATCCAAGCGTATTGGAAGACGGCTCACCGAGCCCCTTCACAGATTTCAGCTACGACAATCTTGGAATCCCAAAAAACTACAAAATAGAAGAGCTCAAGGGCGAGCCCGTTCCGATCGATCTCGGACTAGGGCACACCATCGGGTCGTCTGAAGATGGGAAGTTCAAGGTGATGACGTTGAGGAATGTGGGGAAGACTGCTCCATACGGCCATAACGGGTATTTTAAAACGCTCAAAGAAATTGTTCATTTCTATAATACAAGGGATGTCGAGGATTGGCCGGAGCCCGAAGTGGATAACGAAAATGTGAACAAGGATGAACTGGGCGATCTCGGACTGACCTCATCAGAAGAAGATGACATCGTAGCATTCCTCCTGACGCTCACAGACGGATATTTCTGCCGCTGATGGCAATCAAAACCTGCGATGAAGCGCCATAACGCTCTGATCTTTGGGCATTGGGCGATGGCGCATCGCAGCAGCAACAGGACTACTTGGAGGGTGGAGCCAAGTCTCTGCCCTCTTTTTCTATGTTAACAGATTTCCTCCCGCAAATTCGGTACTATTCCACTTCGGAACAGGCTCCATGTCAAAAGACTTATCGATAGAGGCTTGGAGACGGTTGATAGCGGCAACGTTCTCGCCCGTTCTTTCCACGCTAACGAACCACGGATGAGAGCCAATAGCTGAGCATGATGGCGCTAAGCGAGAGCCCGGCAAAGCCTTGGAGTCCGGGGATGATACCCCCCCGGACTCAGTGAATAGAATGATTGCTCGCCCTTCATAGGGGCGAGACCGCATGCCCTTCCACCAAACCTAAACAGTCTGCCGCTCTGGCCATTTATGAGGCCGGAGGCATACCGTTAAAATCCATGATGGAGTGAGCGCCAACTGCGACAAAGGAGCCTTCTTCATTGACGATCATGGGCGCGGGGGCCACACAGCCCTGCCCGGCAAAGTCGAGCTTACCGGTAAACTCTGCGCTGCCGGTCTCATCAAGAATAAAACCCTGCTCCCCGTCTCCACCAGCTTCGAAATAGCCGGAATCCATACAGGCGACGCCGGCGCCGAAACGCTGACCTGTTGCCGGAGAGCCATCTGCATTACGAAGATTTTCGACACTGATTTTGAGATTGCCGGCTTTGTCCATAGATGCCGATCCGGTCTCCACGCTCATCGGCTGAGCAGACCCCGGAATCCCATTGATAGTGCCTCTGAATTGATCCGTTCCAGCCATGTGGCTGAATTTGAAAGCTTTCTCTCGGCCTTCGTCCGCATTATCAGCTTCCTGTGCAACTGCCTCTCTCGCTTCTTCATTGTTTAATTGGAGAGCATTCATATCCACTCGATCGAGCCTGTTTTCCAGTCGGATTACGCCACCAGCTTCCTGCTCCTTTGCCGGATCACCGCTTCTTCCTGCTCGCGAAGCCTCTCTTGTATCCCGTCCCCTACCGGCTTCGTCTCCGCTTTCCGGAGTCTGTCCGCTGGACGGGGGATTGCCGATACCCGGATCATCGCGGGTAACCACAAAGCGAACGGGTTCTTTGGGAGGAGTTGGAATGTGAACGAGAGGAGCGTCGGCCGAGAGTCCATGGTCTTGTTCCACTCGTGTTCGGCCGCGAAGCCGGTCATCTAGATCCTGGAATTCGAGTGCAGCCGCAAATTCCTTCTCCGGCAAAGGAAGAGCCAAAGGAGACAAAAGATCCCTTTTGTCAAAAGGCTTGACTGTTTTCACGTTGATATTCGGCTCTTTGAAATCCTGCAGCCTCTCTCCGTTTATTCTTGGAGGCCTGACACGTTTAACGATTGTGTGAGTTGCTTTTTTCAGTTGCTCCGCCTTTACTTCGCTGATTCCTATCTCCCCCGGATCGGCTTTTTCGAACGGTCCCAATTCCTCTACCCGCATATCTTCGATTTCATCTAGTTCTTGCGCCGCAGTCGGAGGGGCGGCTATCAAAAGCGGCATCGCAACCAAAGTGACGATTAAACCGGCAGAAAACACTATCTTTTTCATCCTTCGATTCTCCTTCCAGAAAACATTACTCTCTACAGTGCTCCCCATATGTTGGTAGACCACTGAAACATCGAGTGATTTCGTTCATTTTTCGAGTCTCGGGTGAGCAGATTTTGCGCATGTATGCTTATTTGACGGCTGAGAGCGCGGGTTGCGCCCATAAGAAAACAATAATCACAATTGTTCATTCTTCAACAATTTGTTATCACAGTACTATATCTAATATACTCTATAATCACCCCTTCCTCGGGGTAGGGAGAAGATATTTCTTGACTATCCAAGAATGGCTATCTACCTTTTTTGTATCAAGGTGAAAAATATGAGGTTTTTTATTTAATAGAAGAATCGGAAGATCCTTCGCCGTTTCCTGAAGCGTTTCCGGATTAAGTCAATTAGAGCGAACAAAACCGAGCTCAGAATCAGACAATCCCTTCCCTTGTCATGTTTTGTTTTTTGTAAGGAGGTAACATCAAAATGTTCAATACAACCATGATGCGTTCCGTTCACAAGACCGGCTTACTGGGTCTGCTTGTGTTGTTTGTGTCAGCTTCCGCGGCTTTTGCACAGGTGGAGGCAGATCAAGCCAGACCCCTAGAGGAGCCGCCGCTTGATATCGCAACACCGTTCGAATTTCCCCCCTTCAACGAAGAGCTTCCCATTCCACCGGTGGTTCAGCCCGTTGCGCCCTTTGACCACCCGTGCGCTCCGGAGTTCGCGGGGTTGAACCTGGACCCGAGGAGCTTCAAGTTCTACGAAGTTGTCATGAGAGAAGGCAAAACCCAGATCATCCCCGGGGTGGACACCACAATCTGGGGCTATGATGGTGGGTTTGGGCCGAGTTTCCCCGGTCCCACCTTCAAGGTCAGGCACAACGAGCCGTCAATCGTCAGGTTTGTAAACGAGGTGAACGCAAGCACAGTCGTTCACCTTCATGGTTCGCATTCATCATCGAAGTCCGATGGTTCAGCCGATGTCAATCCCGAGATGCTCATTCATCCGGGTCAGTCCAGGATTTTCTGCTACCCCAATATTGCTCCCATTGAGAATGGACGGCAACAGATGTCGGACTTCCCGTCGACGCTCTGGTATCACGACCACGCCCATATTCCCGAACTGCACATAGGCACGTCAGGGCAAAACATCATGATGGGCCTTGCCGGCTTCTACCTGATCACCGACGATATCGAGCAGGGGCTAATCGACCGCGGAGTGCTGCCGGCTGCAGAACATGATATCCCCCTCTTTCTTACCGATAAGATCATCGCCCCCGATGGCTCTCTGGTTTACGATGTGAACGGCTTCGACGGCTTCCTTGGAGATATCCTTACGGTCAATGGCAAGGCTCAGCCAAAGCTCACCGTAGAGCGGCGCAAGTACCGTTTTCGTATCCTCAACGGCGCCAATGCGCGCTGGTTTGAGCTCAGACTGAGCACCGGAGAGCCGTTTCTTCAGGTGGGAAAAGACTCCTGGCTGCATGGTGAAGCCGTTGTGCCGGTTTCTTTTGGAGAAGAGGACGATGAAGCCAGGGTTGGGGCCGTGCGTCTAGCGAATGCCGAACGGGCTGATGTGATCGTTGATTTCACCAATGCGCCGAACGAAGTCTTCCTTGAAAACATCCTCGTGCAGGACAAGGGGCGCAGGCCGGATGAAGTGGTTATTCCGGGAGTGCGCCTCATGAAATTCGAGGTAAAGGGGCCGCCGGTTGAAGATGATGTGTCTGTGAGCGTTGGCGCCCCATTGCGTCCTTTCAAACCCATTCTACCAAGCGAGATCGTAGCGACCCGCGTATTTGAATTCGACAGGAATGGCGGCAAATGGACCATCAACAGTCTCCCGTACGACGTTCATAGAGATGATGCTGCGCCGATCAGAGAGACGGCCGAGCGCTGGGTGCTCAAGAGTCCGGCGGGCGGCTGGGCGCACCCCATTCACATCCATCTCGAAGGCTTCCAGATTCAGAGATCGAATCAGCATCCCATCCCTCCACAGGAGCAATTCCTGAACGACACGGTCAAGCTGGAGCCCAATGAAATTGTGGAGGTATTCATAAAGTTCCGAACGTTCTCGGGCCGATACGTATTTCATTGCCACAATCTCGAACACGAGGACCTGTCAATGATGGGCATATTCAACGTAGACAACGCGCCGCTGCCAAGCTTCGATGTCGAACCGGGTCACATGGGAGAACCTCCAATGATAGAAATACACTAGCGAATGAGATGACCGCGCCGTCAGAATCTTCGGTAGTTTTTCGGTTCAGTTGAGAATCAACGGCGGCCTCGTCCTTATGATCTGCCGCGTCTTTCCCGGACTCCACCTCGTTGTCCGGGAAAGACAATTGGAAATTGGATCTCCATCCGCATGGACATCCGCTGAGGAAGTCCTTAGCATACATCAAGCCCGAAGCGTTATAATTCAAGGGTAAAGACCTTCAGAGGAGGTGTCCGGTGATGGAGCGTGTTAGAATGCAACCTTTGATGGTGGGGATCACTCTTTTTATCGTGATCGCAATGTCCTGCGCCATTCTGCATGCGAGCGAGGAGAAGGGGAACGCCGGCAAAAAACAGCGTCCACCCGATGCGGGGAGTCTCTGGACCCGCATCACCCAGAGCGATCCATACCGCAACTGGAAGCCCCATCCCGCCAAGGGCAAGGAAGGGCTTTATGCCGCGGTGGAAAGGGGGCCCGTCCCCGCGAAGAACCCTCACGGGGGCTACATGAAGCTCTTTGTCAACGAAATCGCCCTGAAAGCTGCGCAGCGGAGCGAAGCCGGGCCGATGCCGGAAGGCGCGACTCTGGTGATGGAGGACTACGCTAGAGACAGAGAGAGCTTACTGGCCATAACTGTCATGCACAAGGTGAGCGGGTTCGCCCCCGAACAGGGCGACTGGTTCTGGGCTTCTTACTCTCCGGATGGGAAAGTGAAGGAGGCTGGCAAGGCGCAAAGCTGTATCGACTGCCACAGGTCCAAGAAGTTCAACGACTGGATATTCGCGGGATCGAGAGGACGCCAGCGGGGCCATCATTAGGCGTCCCGGACTCTTCGCCCGACCTGCGCGATCATGCTTCTAGGGGGACGGAGTCTTTATCCCCAATCGTAGACTCATAGTTGCGCCATGGAAAGTCATCTACAGGATTTCGAAACAAGCCCTCTACCTTCTATCCGTGTTGGACTCTCATCCGAATATTGAAGACACTCTCCTAAACACGGTAAATTTGTTCTCATTCAGAAATGACCATGTGTACGGGAGTCTTTTTCCCTGCACTTCGCTCCCAAATGCTTCCCGTGAAAGCCCTGAAAGGGCGAAATACCATAGCCCGGGGCATCGCCCCGGGTCCGGAAGCCGCACAACCTCCCCGGAGCCCTGAAAGGGCGAAATATCCAGAAAGTGGTTATCTCGCCCTTACAGGGCTTGGAGAAGAGTATGGCGGGATCTCTACCCGGGGCGATGCCCCGGGCTATGGTATTTCGCCCCTTCAGGGCTGATTCCAACAGTAGAAGTGACTGGAATAGAGGCTAACCGGACGTTACGATTGTTCAATCATCACAGAACAAGATAGCCCTGTTCTCCTGAAAAGCTTGCTTGGCTAAAAGCCGTGAAGCTGCTAACCTCATGCTCGGGCGGCCCCGGATGAAAGCGCGCTCTATGGCGACGGAGCTCTCGTAGCAGCATAATATCGGGGAGCTGGTCACGTGACACGGCGCAACTCACAACAAATGACCGCTTGGGCTCAGAATCAAAGCAGGAGAGGCTTCCAGCCGCTACGCGAGCGGTGCTCGCGGTTGGAAGCCTCTCCTGCTACAGAGAAAGCCCAGCCCCTGGTAGGGTCATTCTTGGGAGTTGCCTGAGGCGATTGAGACGCCCTGAAGAAATGAGGCGCGAGAGACGAGATGAGCTGAAACCACTCCCGAACAAATCAGAAAGGAACTATTTTGGGGATGAGCATGAATCCGAACAAACCGGCAACACCGAACGCCAATCGGGTGTATTTGTGCGCACCGGTCAATGCGCTCGTGGAAGGGATCTATGAACAGAAGATCCCCTTTGCGCAAATTAAGCAGCATGGAGATTTTGGCTTGGGCACCTTTGATGAGTTGGACGGCGAGATGGTGATGCTCGATGGGGAGATATACCAAATCACAGGGACGGGAGAAGTTCATCATATCACTCAGCCGGCCTGGACGCCCTTTGCGTGCGTGACCTTTTATCGTCCTTTGAGCCATGACCGTTTGGACGAGAGCCTGTCCTACGCGGATTTTCAGACATGGTTGGAACGGCTGTTGCCGTCACCCAATATCTTTTATGCGTTGCGGATCGATGGGCGTTTTTCATCTATGAAAGTTCGCTCCGTGCCGAAACAGGAAAATTATCGGCCCTTGTTGGAGGTGGCGAAGGAACAGGCTGTCTTTACGTTTACAGATATCGAAGGGACGTTGGCCGGCTTCTATACGCCGAGCTTTCTGGGATCGGTAAGCGTGCCCGGTCTGCATCTGCATTTCCTCTCCTCAGATCGGCGTCACGGGGGACACTTGTTGGAATGTCGGCCAATACGGGCGGATGCGGGAGTGCAAATGTTGCCGACAATGGAATTGACGCTGCCGATGAGTCTGGATTATCTGCTTCTGGATTTTGAACGAGATACGAAAGAGGATTTGAGCCAGGCGGAGCAATAATATCGTACAGTGGGAATGAAACTCCTGAAGCTTGTCGTAACAATGATCCGAGTCGTCGAAAAAGTGGTTCGAACCGGGCGTGCGGTTCGAACCTATATGTGAACCTCGAAGATAGTAGCTCCACTGTGAAGAGGCATCCTGCCGCCACAAATGTTCAGCAGGCCAGCGGCCTGTAATGAACCCCGTCTTTTCTGTCTGTCGCGAAATCTTATTATTCCCGAAATAATGCCGTAACATTTCCATGTTCTAATTCCTGTATTGCGATATGCCGGAGATGGCCAGGCGATAAGCTGGCATCAGCCGCAGCTGATGCAACGAAAAACCTTATCACCAGAATGCATTGGAGGATGTGCTATGAAACAGGAAATGTTAGGTCGGTTCAAAAACCTTTTGTGCGCTCGCCTCGAAGAGATCTTAGCCAATGCGGGAGGATTCGCCTTGAGGGTTGAAGTGAATGCATCCAACCCGGATCCCATGGATGAGGCGGATTTGGCTTGCGCCCGAAATGAACGAGAGATTTCGATGCATATTCATCATCGCAATCGCAGATCGTTCCAGGAAATCATTGAATCGCTCGAACGGCTGAGGCAAGGGGAATTCGGCATCTGTGAAGAATGCGGTTCCGAGATAGAACTCCGACGACTGGAAGCCCATCCCACGGCTACTGTATGCATAGAGTGCAAAAGAAGGATTGAGGCTCTCAACAGACTCAAAGCCGCATAGCTGGGACTAAGGGATGGCAAAGACGGCCCTTCGCTTCTGCTGTTGCTCAATGATTTCCGATCGCAACTCGCAACATCAATGGCGCCAACATCCAATACGCCGACTTCTCACTGGAGCGCTACAACAAAGCTCATTCTCATGGCGCCTTTTCAAATTCACTTAATCTTAACCTCCCTGGAACATGACTGTAACGCTTCTCTGCTATCTTTTTAACCTAATTTGTATTTACGTTGAAATATGAGAAGACTTCAGAATGAAGAATGAAAAAAGGAGAATGTCACGATGAAACGAAACAGGCCCTTAATGGCAGCGCTCTTTGCAGTCGCCGTCTTGTTCATGACGACAGCGGCAAATGCGGATCAACCAAAGTATGTATTCTTCTTCCTGGGCGATGGCATGGCAAACTCGCAGATACAGGCAACCGAAGCCTATCTCACGACTTTAAACGGTGGAAGCGCAACGCTGGCCGAAGATCTGTTGAAGGATGAAAATCGGCTCAATATGAGCAAAATGCCCATCCAAGGCATGCAGACCACCTTCGATTCTTTTGCCTTGATGACCGACTCGGCTTCCGCGGGAACGGCATTCGCCTGCGGGATCAAGACCGTAAGCGGTACGATCGGCATGGACAACACCAAAACCATCAGCTACAAAAGCATTGCGCAACTCGCTCACGAAAGCGGTAAAAAGGTGGGCATCATCTCCAGCGTGTCGCTCGATCACGCAACGCCCGCCTCCTATTACGCCAGCATAGACAACCGGGGCAACATGAACAATATCGCCTCTCAAATGGCCGCAACCGGTTACGAGTTTTTTGGAGGCGGAGGGTTGGCTTCCCCTAAGGGTCCGGCCCGCAATGGAGACACGAGCAATGATGTCTGGCGGTTGCTGTCGGACAATGGTTACACCGTGCTCAACGACAGAGCCTCTATAATGGCCCTGAAGACAAAGCCGAAAGACAAAGTCGTCTGCATCAACCCCTGGCTGCAGGATTCAGCTGCGATGCCCTATGATATCGACCGAAGGCTCAAAGATGCCGACGACCCCAATAATCCGAATCGTAACCTTTCTTTGGCGGAGATGACCGAAGTAGCGATTGCAACCCTTGACTCCAGGCGGAGCAAAGGATTTTTCATCATGGTGGAGGGCGGCAAAATCGACTGGGCCTGCCACGCAAATGACGCCATGGCCGCCATCGGAGACACGATCGACTTCGACAACGCCGTAGGAGTGGCTCTGGCGTTCCTCAAGAAGCATCCAAGGGAAACGTTGATCGTGGTCACGGGCGATCACGAAACCGGCGGCATGACGATTGGCCATGCAACCACCGGATATACAGCCTATTACGACCGGCTGCTCGGACAGAAAAACAGCTTCACCTACTTTTCACAGAATCAGTGGCCCGAGCACAAGAACGCTTACAAGAGCAGCGTTTGCCCAAACTGGACGAATTCCGACAATCTTGCGACCAACCAGGACATGCTCGACCTGATGAAGAATAGCTTCGGCCTCAACTGGAGCGATCTCAACGCCTATCAGAAGGCGAAGCTCGAGGACGCTTACGACAAATCCCTGTGCGGCCAAAACGACAACATCCCAGATGAAAACACGCTGCTCTACGGCTCCTATGAACCGATAATAGTCACCATCACGCATGTCTTAAACGAACGGGCAAGCGTGGGCTGGACTTCCTACTCGCACACGGGAGTCCCGGTTCCTGTTTATGCCCAGGGCAGGGAAGCCTTATACTTTGGCGGATTTTACGACAACACGGACATCGCCAAGCGTCTTGCGGCGGTGATGGGAATTCGCGCAAGCCTCCCCGTTGTCAAATAGTAGTTGAACTCCACTCGATCAAGCAACGGCGCCTCAGAATTGACGGCGCCGTTTTCTTTCCTCACTCGAATTGGATTAATCACATGAGCAACAATCGTCGCGAGTGGATCTTCTCTCTTATAATCGCCGGCATCTGCGTCGCTCTTGCGTTCGTGGAAGTGGTGCGCATACCTCAGGCGCCGAGCGGAATACGGAGCCGGGCTCTTGTCACGGATGTGGACAACAGCCGCGTGCGGGTGAATCTGATTGTCAAAACTAACGCTCAATACTTGACCGTACGGCTTTTGGACGGCCCTCATGAAGGGGAGGATCTAGCGGTCGTAAACATGCTGACTGGCAAGATGGAGCTGGACGAGTTTTATGAAGAGGGCAAGGTCATCCTGGTGGAATACAGCGCGCCTGAGGGCAAGCCGGCCAATGCGGTGGCGCGCGGCTACTATCGACTGCGGCTTCAGCTCGTATTGATCGCCACATTCACCGTGCTGCTTCTGGCGGTGGCGGGAGTGACGGGATTGAAGGCGGCCCTGTCGTTTATTTTCGCCGCCATGGTGCTCTGGAAGCTCTTTTTTCCGCTGCTCCTGATCGGTTTTCCTCCTCTATCCACAGGCCTCGGGATTGTTGCGCTGCTCATATGCGTGATCTGCTTTTCCGTAGGCGGCCTGACCCGCCTTGGGGCAGCATCGTTCCTTGGCTCGATGCTCGGCGTTCTGCTCACATGCGGACTCGCGGCATGGTTCACGCACATGTTCAGGCTTCACGGCGCCATCCGACCTTTTGCCGAAATGCTTCTTTACTCGGGTTACTACGATCTGCGGCTGACCGATATCTTCATCGCCAGCATCTGCATTGCCTGCTCCGGCGCTGTCATGGACCTGGCCATGGACATTGCGGCAACCATGCACGAGATCAAGCTTCGACATCCCGAAATAGGCATGCTGGAGCACATGCGATCCGGACTGCGCGTCGGGCGCGCCGTAGTCGGGACAATGACGACCACGCTCCTTTTAGCCTACTCCGGGAGTCATATCACCATGTTCATGGTGTTTCTGGCCAAGGGACTCCCTGCCGAAAACCTCATGAATGCGCCGTTCGTCGCCGCCGAAGTGCTCAACATCCTGGTGGGCAGCTTCGGGGTCGTCACTGTCGCTCCTTTCACTGTGTTGACGGCCGGTTTCCTATACCGGTTCAGTGAAATTGCGCAAACCCGACGCGAGCGCCGCCAAACAGATGAACCCGCCGCCAACCGGAAAAACCAAGGCGATGAGCCTTTGCTATCTTTCCCCTACCCGCTGAATCCGGCGCAGAAAGACCAAAATGAAGCGACGGGATAACCCATGCGTGTAAGCCTGTCCGCTAATTCTGCAAGGAACCAAAAGATAAAACGCGGATAGGCGAACGGGCGCATTTGTAAAAGGGGGGTAAGGCATCGAGGAAAAGAATCAAAGCCTCAGCCCCGAAGGGGCGCAACATCATAGCCCAGGGCAACGCCCTGGGTGTGGGGAAGATCACCCTCATCTTAAAGCCCTGAAGGGGCGGAATATCTAGAGAGTGGTTGTCCCGCCCCTTCAGGGCTACGAGAATACTGCGGGATCTCTATACCCAGGGCGTTGCCCTGGGCTATGATGTTGCGCCCCTTCGGGGCTTCGGGGCTATCCTTTTACCCCGTTTCGGCCAATGCGCCCTAGGCGAACCGGGCTGAGCGGATCAAGGCGGGACGCTATTGCCGCGTCCCGCCTCCTCGACCTACGGATTCAACGAATTCTTCAAGTCGCACCTTGATCTCCTCTCGAATTTTCCTCGTTTTTTCAAGCTTTTCTTCTTCACTTCCCTCAGGGCTCGAAGGGTCTTCGAAGCTCCAATGGATTCTCCTAGTAAACCTGGGAAAGATCGGGCATTGCTCTGCAGTGGCCTCATCACAGACAGTGATGACGAAATCGAACAGCCTGCCATTTCGGTAGAGATCGAATGCGCTCTTAGTTGGTTTGTTCGAGATATCGACTCCAATCTCCTGCATGGCTTTTACAGCCAGGGGATTAAGCTTCCCGGGCTTGATCCCCGCGCTTTCAGCCTCAAATCGGTCTTCAGCGATCATGTTCAAAAACGCCTGAGCCATCTGGCTCCTGGCGCTGTTGTGACGGCATACGAATAGAACCCTTATCTTCTCCATATCAAGCGCCTCCTAATAATGATGTTGATACATCAATGAGTTTAGCAGCAACAAAGAGGCGCTTTGTTACATCAATGTTACAATTGTGCGTCATTTGAATGTATTAGAAGGAGGTTCGGGTTGCATTATAATTGCGACCAACGACAGCGCGCAACGATGCGAGAGTCGCGGCTCAGGAAGCTGTGAATACATGGAGCGCCGGTTTGTTCGGATCGGCGTCAACCGCATTTGGATATCTCATCGCGCCGGGAAAAGCTTTGCGTAGTTTTTCCTCATTATGATATCTAAGGCAACTCACAACAAATAACCTACCAGGAAGAGGGGTTCTGTCATTCCGGCATGGTTTTGGCCGGAATCCAGCCCCGCGAAAAAACGGGATTCCGGCTTGAAGACTGCCGGAATGACGGTGGGTGTTTCTGAACCAATTTTGGTAGGTTATTTGTTGTGAGCTGCCTAAACTACAGCGTGGACATGACCGAAGACATTAACAGTGGGCTCAGATAATCGGAGGAGAAGAGATGAAAGCAGTAGCAATAAATGGAAGTCCGAGGAAGGGTGGAAACACTGAAATTCTGCTCAAGAAAGTCTTGGAGTCGCTTGAGTCTTCAGGATGGACAACGGAGCTCATTCAGGTTGGAGGGAAACACATACGAGGATGCGTTGCCTGCTATAAGTGCTTCGAGAACAAGGATATGAAATGTTTTAGAAAAGACGATATCTTCAACGACTGCATGGAAAAGCTTCTGGAGGCTGACGCCATGATTTTTGGCTCTCCTACCTATTTTACCGATGTGAGCGCCGAGCTCAAGGCTCTTATCGACAGAGCTGGTTTGGTTTCTTTGGCGAATGACAAAGCCTTTCGCAGAAAGATCGGGGCCGCTGTCGTCGCGGTGAGAAGAGGCGGCGCCACACATGTGTTCGACACGATCAATCATATGTTCCTTATGTCAGGAATGATCATCCCTGGCTCCATCTACTGGAACATGGGTATAGGCCGCGAAAAGGGCGAGGTTC
Organism: uncultured Syntrophobacteraceae bacterium; assembly: GCA_964578835.1. GTDB lineage: Bacteria > Desulfobacterota > Syntrophobacteria > Syntrophobacterales > Syntrophobacteraceae > CAZOEL01. The sequence goes on from CAZOEL010000084.1 coordinate 20,008, forward strand.
TCAATGACGAGGAAGGGTTGATGAATATGCAGGATCTCGGTGAGACCATCGCCTGGCTCGGTAAGGCCATCAAATCCAATCCCTGAAATCCGTCTCTGCGCGTCTGAACGCTTGAATGAATGGCGGCCTGAATCAATCCCGTCTAAGGCCGCCTACTTGGTTCGCCGCTTTCGGATCAGTCTTCTTTCGACCAAAGCGCCATTCGCTTAGCCCCTTCCTCTTCGGGAATCTGGATCAGGGGCAAAAAGACCTTTTCTGGATTGCTGAGATCCAGAAAGGTCGGAAATTCCATTACGACTGCGCTATTTGCACGGGGGAATTGATGCTCGCTCTCTTGAAGAAATCAAGCACATAGGTGATATGCTCCTTCATTGCGAGAAATCCTGCGTCCGGGTCGTGACGACGGATTGCATCGAAAATCTGGGCATGCTGATGCAGGATTCTGTCAAGGTTGAGAGGCTCCGTATAGAGATGCTGGAGATTTTCCTTGATCCCATAAAAAAGAAGATCGTAAAGGCTTTTCATGATGTGGATGTGCACGGTGTTGCGGGTCGCGTAAGCAATCGCCATGTGGAAGGTGATGTCTTCCTCATGACCGAGATTTCCCTCCTTGATCGCCCGGGTCATTCCCGCCAGGCACTGTTCCAGCTCGCGGATATCCTCGTCAGTGGCGCGCCGCGCCGCGAGGGCTACGGCGTTGCACTCGAGCCCCAGACGCACCTCGAGAAGATCTGTCAGGCTCGCATCCTGGCCCTTTATGAAGGCGGCAAGCGGATTGCTCCGGGAGCTGTCGGCCGCCTGCTTGACAAAAGTTCCCTGTCCCTGCCGGTTTTCAACCAATCCCAGAGCCATGAGCTTGTGAATCGCCTCCCGCACGGTGGGGCGGCTCACGCCAAGCGCTTCGGCCATCTCCCTCTCCGTCGTCAACTGCTCGCCGGGTTTGAAACGCCCCTTGAAGATGAGATCCCTCAATTGTTCGAAGACTTGATCTGAGACTCGTTTGGGCCTGATCGGCTTGAGCATGGTCATTCCTCTGTCAACGCTTCGGCATAGATTTCGATGGCGTGCTTCACTCGAACCCGGTCCCCGGCCTGAGAGAGCAGGTCCAGAAGCTGCAGCATGCAAGCCGGGCAACTGGTTGCAACGACTTCACACCCCGATCTTACAACATTCTCGCGCTTGTGTCTTCCAATCGATGCGGAAAGATCGTAGTGCCGAACGTTGAAGCTTCCGCCGCAGCCACAGCAGCGGTCGGGCTCAGCCATTTCCTTGAACTGATAAAGGCGGTTGCGGCGGACGAGCAGGCGAGGCTGCGCGCTAACGCCAAGCGACTTCTTGAGATGACACGGATCGTGATAAGTGATGCCGAGGGCTCCATCGACCGCAGGCTCTAGGGCATCCGCAACTCTCACCTTATCCACCAGAAACTGGCTTATATCGAGGGTTCGCTCCGCCAGAGCCTTCACCCCGGCCGCCTCGGGCTCCGAGAGGCCCTGCGCCATGCTCGGCCAATGCTTTTTGATTGTAGCGGTACAGGTGGCGCACCCGGTCACCAGGTAATCAAAGGGCTCCGAGGTCAACTTTTGCAGGTTGTGGCGAACCAGCGTACTGAAAGCCGCCGCATCTCCCGAGGCGAGTGCTGGAATGCCGCAGCACCCTAAACCTTCGGCCAGGAAAATCCCGACGCCGTGGTGGTCGAGGGCGGCGAGCATCGCTTCAGCCACTTCGGGAAAGATTTTATCGACGAGACAGCCAACAAAAAGGCCGACGCGGAGGCCGGACTTGCCGGCAGGTTTATCGAGCGAGGTCACTCGTTGGTGAAACGGCTCGCGGGCAAGGCCTTTGACATGGCGCTCGCCGATAAGAGGCGAGAACAAACGGCCGCAGGAGGTTCCGAGTTGCTCGCTGGCAGGCTTCACAAAAACATTCTGAAGCGAGGCGCCCCATTCCATAAGCCTGTCGAAGAGAGCCGGATGCGCGAGCATTCCGCGAAAAAGTGTCTTCTTGAGGGGAGAAAGCCCTCGATAGCCGGCAAGAATGGCGCGAGCCTTCAGAAACAGATCCAACGCCTTGACGCCGCTTGGGCAGTTTGCGGCGCACGATCCGCAAAGCAGACATCGCATCAGCCGGTCGTTTACTCCCTCCGCGTCTTTGAGCATCTCACGGAGGATTCCATCGAGGAGCGCAAGCTTTCCACGGGCGACGTCCGACTCCCTCCCCGTTTCGGCAAAGACCGGGCAGACAGCCTGACACATTCCGCAGCGCATGCAGACCGCAAGCTGATCTTCCAGCTCCCGGACAAGCCCGGCCAGTTTTTTCATCTCGCTCATTACGCTTCTCCTATGATCTTTCCCGGATTGAGGATGTTTTTGGGATCGAGAACCGATTTGATCTTGCGCGAGTAGACGAGCGCCGCTTTGCCGACTTCCTTTTCCATATAGCGGGACTTGGCTATCCCGATGCCGTGCTCGCCCGAAAGCGTTCCGCCAAGCTCGAGAGCCCGGTCGAAGATATCGTCTATGGCCGCTTCCACCCTTGCCCACTCCTCGCTATTTCGCTTGTCCGTCAGAATGGTCGGGTGCAGGTTTCCGTCTCCGGCATGTCCAAAGGTCCCGATGGTCAGACCGTATCGGCGTCCGATCTCATCGATCGATCGCACCATGGCGGGGATTTTGCTCCTCGGTACGGTGGCGTCTTCGAGCACCGTTGTGGGCTTGACGCGAGAGAGAGCGGACAGAGCCGCGCGCCGCGCCTCCCAAACCTTGTCGCGCTCTGCGGCGCTCTCCGCCACACGGATGCTCATAGCCCCCATGCGGCGGCAAAGGTCTTCCACCTTCGCGGCGTCCTCCTCCACCTGAGCCGGATGTCCGTCCACTTCGATCAGCAGCAACGCCGCGGCCTCCACGGGAAGTCCCGCATGACTGAAACCTTCGACGGCGCGGAGGGTGAAATTGTCCATGAACTCGAGGGTCACGGGTACGATCCGGTTCGCGATGATGGCCGCGACCGTCTCCGAAGCCGCGTTCATGTCCTTGAACACGGTCATCATGGCCTTCCTCGCCGCCGGGGCGGGGATCAGCTTGAGGGTGATACGGTTGAAGACGCCGAGCGTTCCCTCGGAGCCAACGAGCAAGCCCCCCAGGTTGTAGCCGCTCACACATTTTACCGTGCGGGCGCCCGCCTTGATGAGATCGCCCCCGGAATCAAAGAATTCGAGCGCCATCACGTAATCCCGCGTGACTCCATAGCGCAGGCCTCGGAGGCCTCCCGCATTCTCGGCCACATTCCCGCCCAGAGTCGAAACCGCCTGGCTGCCCGGATCGGGCGGATAAAAGAGCCCTTTCGCCTCAACGGCCGCAGCGAACTTCGCCGTCACCACTCCGGGCTCGACCACTGCGTAGAGGTCTTCCTCGTTGATTTCAAGAATTTTGTTGAGGCCATTGGTTGCGATGACCACGCCGCCGGTTTTGGGAATCGCGCCGCCGCTCAGATTGGTGCCCGCCCCCCGAACCGTGAGAGGCAGCCCGTTTTCATTGCACAGCCTCACCGTCCGGCCCAGAGCTTCGCCTGTCGTCGGTCGCGCGACCAGCGCGGGGACAACCGGCGCGAGGACCGCCGCATCATAGGAATAGCTGAGGCGATCCGCTTCATCGAGGAAGACGTTTTCCTCGCCAACCACTCTTTGAAACTCTTTGACGATAGCCGGAGCGACCATGGGCGTTTCCTTTCATAAATGGTATTACCGTTTACCTTATTCACAACTGGAAAGATTGGAAAGACCAGAAGATTTCTTTTCGATCCAGGATCTGCACAAAGAGGCCTTCCGACCCTGAGATCTTCATACCTTATGGCATTTAATGGTGTCAAGAATTAGTTCAACCGCCCTCATTTTTTTACTTGACAAGCGAAAATCAGTTTTGTTAATCCTGCTGACAAGCAGCACAAAAATGGTATTACCAATTTTTATACAGGAAAACCGCAGCAACAAGGAGCGCATAACCATGACATGGACCATCGCAACAGACCCTTTCGGAAATCTGGCCCTTTCGGCTTTGATGGCCGCCGTCCCCATTTTTTATCTTTTCTGGGCTCTGGCCATCAAGCGCATGAAAGGCCACTGGGCCGCCATCAGCGCCGTGGCCATTGCTCTCGCCATAGCTGTTGTCGGTTACTCCATGCCGGCCAAACTGGCTCTGCTCGCAACTTTCTACGGCATGCTCTTCGGTCTTTGGCCCGTCGCCTGGATCGTGGTCACCGCAGTCTTTATCTACAATCTTTCGGTCAAAACAGGCCAATTCGAAGTCATCAAGAATTCGCTCGCTTCCATATCGGATGACCGGCGCATGCAGGCGCTCCTGATCGCATTCTCTTTTGGAGCTTTCCTCGAAGGCGCAGCAGGCTTTGGAACTCCGGTCGCCATATCGGCCGCAATGCTGGCAGGCCTCGGGTTTGCTCCGCTCTACGCAGCGGGGATCTGTCTTATCGCGAACACCGCTCCGGTCGCCTTCGGCGCCATCGGAATTCCCATCATCGTAGCCGGACAGGTATCGGGCGTAGACACCATGGCCATCAGCCAGATGGTTGGACGCACCCTCCCCTTTCTCAGCATATTCATCCCATTCTACCTCGTCATCCTCATGAGCGGCTGGAAGAAAGGGCTGGAGGTTTGGCCCGCCGCGCTCATTTCAGGAGCTTCTTTCGCCATCATCCAGTTTCTTTCTTCCAATTATCTCGGTCCCATGCTTCCGGACATCCTGGCGTCGATCGGCTCCATCGCGTGCATGGTGATTTTTCTCAACTTCTGGCATCCGGCGGAAAGCTGGCGGTTCGATCACGAGCCCAAGTCTGAAGGCAGGGAAAAGCTCCGCTACACGGGGGGGCAGGTTTTCAGGGCATGGGCGCCCTTCATCCTTCTTTCGATTTTTGTAGCCGCGTGGGGCATAAAACCGATAAAAGAATTCCTTGATCATTATACACTTTTCAAACTGCAGATCCCCGATCTTCACAATATGGTGATCAGAGGCGATAAGCCCATGGCAGCCATCTACAATTTCAATCTCCTCAGCGCAGCCGGCACGGCGATCCTTTTTGCGGGGCTCTTTTCGATACCCGTCATGGGCGCCTCGCTCGCAACGGCGGGAAATGTTGCAAAGGAAACGCTGAAAACCCTCCGCTGGCCCATCGTCACCATCGCAACGATTCTTGGCTTCGCCTACATCATGAACTTTTCCGGCATGGCGATCACACTAGGCCTTGCTTTTGCCGCGACTGGAAAGCTTTTTCCGTTCTTTTCAGCTTTCCTCGGCTGGCTCGGGGTTTTCATGACCGGTTCGGACACATCTACCAACGCCCTTTTCGGTAAGCTCCAGGAAGTCACCGCAACCAAAATCGGCGTCGACCCGGTGATAACGGTTTCAGCCAATACCTCGGGCGGTGTCTGCGGCAAGATGATCTCGCCTCAGTCCATTGCAGTCGCCACGGCGGCTACGGGCCTGGTGGGACGCGAAGGAGACATTTTCCGGTTTACCCTCAAACATTCAATCCTGCTGACCGCGATCATCGGCGTCATGGCCTACCTGCAGGCCTATGTCATCCGCTGGATAGTGCCGGTTTACGAAAAAGCGGCGGCGGTTCCCGCCGCGATAGTCAAAGCGGAAGCGGCTGTTTTCGATCCAACTATTGGCGGAGCCTACCTTGCGGCGTCTCTGGCGGCGGTTCTCCTGATCGTCGGAATCGCCAGGACGTTGGGGAAGGATAAGGATCTGGGCTACTCGGTCTAGATAATGGAGCTAAGCTGACGAACTGAGGGCGCGGAGTCGAAAATCTCGCGCCCTTTCTAAGGAAAAGGCCATGGGCGAAAGCCAGGAAGTGAAACTGATGCGAGAGCGCGCCGAGGCGGTACAGAGCGTGGTCGCTGCCGTAAAAGACTTTGAGGAAGCGCTCCAGTATGTGGTTGACCTCACCCGGCGCCAGGGAGGATCGACGATTGCAGCTCCCGGGCTTGCCGAAAACGAGCAAGCGATCCTTGGCTCGCTTTGCGAGAAGAGCGCGATCGAACTCCTCACAGGAGAGCTCCGAAGTCATGTCGGCCGCATACACGCCGGGTTTACTCGGGCCGACTGGGGCATAGCCGAAACCGCCACCTTGGTGATCGATTCCTCTTCCGAGGAGACCAGAATCGCCACCATGCTTTCTGAAACGCATGTGGCGCTCCTGCCGGCCTCCCGCATCAAGGCGGACATGATGGCGCTCGAACGGGAGCTCAGCTCGCTTCTCAGCGAAGCGCCCCGTTATCTATCGTTCATCAGCGGCGCCAGCCGCACGGCCGATATCGAGCGCGTGCTCACGATCGGCGTGCACGGTCCTCAGGAACTGCACATTCTCATTCTCGAGGAGAACCGGCAATGATCCATAGCCCAAGCGATCCCAAAGAGTACAAACGGCAGTTGGGCCACGCCCTTCGCAATCGGTTTCTCGGAACCACCCTCGACACATTTGCTACGGCGTACAGGACATCGAGAGCGAACGCCTTTGCCGGGATGGACTTCGATAGCCTGGCGGAAGAGATCGGACGGGGCAAAGACGACTCGGCATCGCGCCTCGAGGAGCTGTTCGAAACGTTCAAATCCCGCGCCGAAGCCGCCGGCGTCCATGTCCATCTCGCCCGCACCGATCGAGAAGCCAATGAGATCATTTCCTCTATCGGCAAAGCAAGCGGCGCAAAAAGAATCGTCAAAGGCAAATCCATGACCGCGGAGGAAACCTATCTCAACGACCATCTCGAAAGAGAGGGATTCGAGGTGACGGAAACGGACCTCGGAGAGTGGATCATCCAATTGCGCCGGGAAGGCCCGTCCCATATGGTGATGCCGGCGATTCACCTCTCGCGGCGGGAAGTGGCGAAGCTTTTCACGCAAGTCACCGGCGCACCGCAAGAACCAGAAGATATCAACGGCATGGTGAAGGTAGCCAGACGGGAGCTGCGCCAAAAATTCCTCGATGCCGACATGGGCATTAGCGGCGCAAATTTCGCCATCGCCTCGACGGGCTCCATCGGACTTGTCACCAACGAGGGAAATGGGCGGCTCGTAACCACGATGCCCCGGGTGTATGTGGCCCTTGTCGGACTCGAAAAGCTCTTGCCCGATCTCGCATCCGCTTTGCGCATCCTTCGAGTGCTTCCGCGCAACGCAACGGGCCAGCTTATTTCCACCTACGTTACCTGGATCACGGGCGCCACGGAATGCAAATCTGCTCCAAGCGGCCGCAAAGAGATGCACATTGTTTTTCTGGACAACGGACGGCTCGCTCTGGCGCGCGACCCGGTTTTCTCCAAAGCCCTCCGCTGCATTCGCTGCGGCGCGTGCGCCAACGTCTGTCCCATCTACAAGCTGGTGGGCGGCCACAACTACGGGCACGTCTATATTGGAGCCATAGGGCTCATTCTCACCTACTTCTATCACGGCAGAGAGAACGCTCGAGCAACAGTGCAGGCCTGCCTCAATTGCCAGGCGTGCAAGTCGGTGTGCGCAGCCGGGATCGATCTTCCCCGGCTCATCAAGGAAGTGCACGGAACCGTGCTCGATGTGGAGGGGAAGCGGCCGGTAAAGAACTCGCTGCTAAGAAGGGTGCTCCACAACAGGCGTCTCTTTCATTTTCTCATCCGAAAAGCGTCGCTCGCTCAGAAGCCGTTGGCGGATGGCCGATATCTCCGACATCTTCCGCTACTCTTCTCAGAAGAGCACAAATTCCGCAAACTGCCAGCGCTGGCTCGAACCCCGCTCAGAGACCTGTGGGAGCGGATAAACCCGAGGGTCCAAAACCCACGTTTTCGCATAGCCCTCTTCGGCGGCTGCGTGGTGGATTTCGTTTATCCGGAGCAGGCGGTAGCCTTTCTTCGCCTGACCGAAGCCCATCGGGTTCAGGTGGAGTACCCCATGGAGCAGTCCTGTTGTGGGCTTCCGGCGCAGATGGCTGGAGAAAAGGAAACCGCAAGGGAGGTCGCTCTCGCCAACATCAAGGCCATCAACCCCGCTCAGTTTGATTACATTGTAACCCTGTGCGCTTCCTGCGGCTCACACATCAAGGATGGCTACCCGAGGCTTCTGGCCGAACTCTCAGGGGCAGACGAAGAAAAGGCGCGACAGTTTAGAGATAAACTGATCGACTTCAGCTCGTTTATGGTTAACGTTTTGGGGCTGCAACAGGAGAGCTTCAAACAAGCCGGAGCAAAAGCGGCCTACCATGCGCCGTGTCATCTATGCCGGGGCATGCGCGTGACTAGAGAGCCTCGGGAGCTCCTGCGCACTGCCGGCCTCGATTATGTTCCTACCAAAGATGAGGATGTGTGCTGCGGCTTTGGAGGATCGTTTTCGATCGAGTTTCCCGAGATTTCAGCCGAACTGCTCAAGCGAAAGCTCGACATCGTCGAGGCTTCTGGAGCGGAAGCGCTCGTAACCGACTGTCCGGGCTGTGTGATGCAGCTAAGAGGCGGGGCGGCATCCAGGAGCGGCGCGAAAATCACAGTAAAGCACATCGTCGAAGCGGTTGCGGAACAGATGAAGCAGTCAAATCAGAAATGACGCCACATCCAGTGGGAGCGGCTTCCAGTCGCGCGAACCAGCCGCCATGCCCCCAATGTAGCGGCTGGAAGCCCGCTCCTACACATGCTGACCACGCCTTGGAATGCTTTTTCTTTCGAGTTGCCTTACAAAGGCTCTCCCGCTCCAGCCCGGTTTCGCGAGCAATCTGCGTCATCTCTTTAGGCAGCTCACAACAAATAACCTACCAAAATTGGTTCAGAAACACCCACCG
>CAZOEL010000085.1:0-28797 GCA_964578835.1 uncultured Syntrophobacteraceae bacterium
TGGAAAAAGGTGACTCCTTTAGCGCATCAAACAGGCTTGAGCCTCTGGAAGGCCTAGGATGCGCCTTGCGGGAAGGAGATCTTGATAAGGGGTTTTCCTCCTATTTTCATCAAAGCCCAAAGCCACGGCTGAAGGCAGATGATTTCGAGCACATCAAGAAAGATCTCGATATCTTTGTCCCTCTTCTTGAAAAAGCTCTTCTAAAGAGAATCGAAGGAGTGAATGTTCTTCTTTATGGGCCGCCAGGTACCGGAAAGACCGAGATGGTGAGAATGATCGCCAGCAAACTCTCGGCAAAGCTATATGAAGTCAGCTCGCAAAAAGATGATGGAGAGCCATCTGATGAGGACCTTCGTTTCAGATCGTATCAACTTTGTCAAAGGCTCTTCTCCAGGCAGGGCGGCGCAATCATTCTATTTGACGAGGTGGAGGACGTATTCCCGGTTGTGGACTTCAAGTTCTTTTTTCCCATTCGAAGATCAGGTCATCACAAAGGATGGACAAACCGTCTCCTTGAGAGCAATCCAGTTCCAGCCATCTGGATAGCAAACACTATAGATCAGATGGACCCAGCTTTCATCCGCCGGTTTGATATGGTCATGGAAGTGCCGGTTCCCCCCAAACCGGTAAGAAAAAGGATGCTCGAGAGGATGCTCAATGGCATTCCTGTTGGGTCCGAATGGCTAAACCGCATTGCTGATCATGAGCATCTTGCGCCATCGCATATCGAAAAGGCTGCCAGAGTGGCGAAGCTCGTAGGAGTTGCCGACCAAGGACGTAGCGAAGAGGTGCTCCAGCAAATCATCATGGGCGCTCACAAAGCTATGGGGTTTGCTCAAAAGAGCGGGTATCGTCATCATCAGTGCAGCCACTATGGTATAGAATTCATAAACTCTGACTTCGATCTTTCCTCTCTCATTTCAGGGCTAAAGAATGACAAAGCCTGCAGGATCTGCCTCTATGGCCCTTCAGGGAGTGGGAAAACAGCCTTCGTTCATTACCTTGGAGAACAGCTCGGAAGGCCTGTTCTTTTAAAAAGAGCATCGGATCTTCTGTCCGCCTATGTCGGGGAGACCGAAAAGGCGATTGCTTCGATGTTTGATGAGGCCAGGAAAGAAGAATCCATACTCTTACTCGATGAGGCGGATAGCTTTCTTCAGAATCGAAACCGTGCCCGTAACTCCTGGGAAATAACACTGGTAAACGAGTTCCTCGTCCAAATGGAGTCCTTCAATGGAATATTCTTCTGCGCCACAAATCTCATGGACATCCTTGATGGAGCCGTCTTCAGAAGGTTCGATCTCAAAGTGAAGTTTGATTACCTCCGCCCAGATCAAGCTGTATCCCTCTTCCTGACAATCCTGGAAGAGGCAGGCATTGAGCTCTCAGAAGATGAGAAGAATGAATTCAAATCGAAATTATCGAATACTGGCGGGATTACACCAGGGGACTTTGCCACAGCAAAGCGCAAGCTATCTTTCATGAACATGCCGATCAATGCTGAAATTCTGCTGGATGCATTAAAGGAAGAGACTTTGGTCAAGGTGCCAAAACAACAATTAGGATTTATAAGCCAATGATTGTGGATCTCGCAAGGAGTATAGAATGGCAGTGATAGTTGTAGTCGATGATGATGCCTTCGTTCGTGATCTCATCATCACATTGCTCAATCGGTTTCCCGGCATTGTTCACTCTTTTGATGCCGCTTTCTCTGCCTGGGAGCATCTCAAGAGAAATAGAACCGATCTCCTCATAACCGATGTCAATATGGATGGAATGAGTGGTTTGGAGCTTTTGAGGAAAGTAAAACAAGCTTCTCCCATGACAAAATGCATCATAATCTCCGGCGATCCATCGCATAAGGATGCTGCCTTGGAAAATGGAGCCGATGCATTCCTCCTCAAACCTTTCCGAACCGGCGAATTCATTGATCTGGCATACCGTTATGCACGAATTCTCAATCTTAGGGAGTTTTGCGAATGATTTTTGAAGAGCATGAGAGAGCATGCATGCGTGAATTTGGGAAGCCATTTACTTTGGTCCATCTCTGGCTCGATCAGTATTGGGACCAGTACCGGTGGTATCACAGAATCATACTCCATCACAGGCTCGGCGTAGAGCTTCTTGTTATGGAGATGGGTGAAGATGTCCGTAGAGCGGCCGAGCAGCACATTCGGCTTGATCTCGAAGGAGAGTACCCGGCGGACTGGTCCTTCTATATGGAGCGAAATTCCGACTACATGAAGCCAGAATATAGAGAATCACAGGAGAAGGAGTTTCGAAGACTCTACGGCGATACTCTCTTTGAAGAAAGAGAGTTTATGATCTTGTAATAAGTGTGCTCACGTGCACATTCCCGGCAAACCGCCGTTTTAGCTCCTGTCGAGGAAATGAAATCATAATCAACCGGCGTCACAGTGAGCATGTCGATTCAAAGACCATTGTGATCCATGCCGGTGATTGCGGGCGCATTGATGATCACATATGATCTGGAAATGAGAATACCTGAGACGATACCCCTCCGATCAAGAAGTAGGAGAGAAACATGAAATCTGAGGGAGCTGATTAGCCGAATCGCGGCACTCACTTCGTTCGTGCCTTGTGCCTCAGCACCGTTCCACGATTCACAATCGGCATTTCGCATCTTCAAGCGCTACCCCTTTATCACGCGGCGACCTTTCGCAATGAACTCATCAACGTCTTTCTCTCCTGAGCAGAGAAACTCCAGGAAACTGATTCCCTTGTATTTACAGGTCTCACAAATACTCAGAAGGATAAGATACTCGCTGAGACCTTTTTCTGTACTGATTCCGTCAATGTTGTCGCGAAGCGCACTAAATGCTTTTATCGCATGCTCGGCGTTATTATTGTTCCAAGGGACGCCATCATAGTCGATGAATGTAAAAAGCTTGTCACGGTTCTTCTCAAAGCGCTTTTTGTAGTGAACTGCTATTTCACTCTGATAATCGCGTGTGGAAAGCTCTTCGTAGAAGCACTCAACGAAAACTTTATGCTTTTGCAAGAAATGCGCTTTCAATCCAAACCGATCAATCGTCTCGATCATGGGTTTTAGCAACATTGCAAAATCTCGTACTAGCCCCTTTAGCTCTTCGTTGAAAGGTTGCTTGAGGAGATCATCGTTGAGATCCCGCATGAGATGAATCAGGCACTTTTGCTGAGGACAAGGTATCGAATCATAAGCCGCATAGAAGTCTGAGACTAACACACCGTGGAACCCTCTCAGTAATTCTTGAAGGAAATATCCCTCGCGTGTCTCTGTGTAATAATAAACAACATCTTCCATAGTTGTGAATACCCACACATATGCATCTTTTCCTTTGATACTGATCTTAGTCTCGTCTGCATGGATCAACTTGCCCTTTATTATTTTTTCGAGGATTCCTTTGTACGTGCCTTGGTAGAGTTGGCTGGCTATTGTTTTTTGATAATTTACAACGCCCCTACTTCCTAAGTCGAGACCGAATAACTCTTTTATACTTTGTGCGATTGGACGGAAATGAAGATACAATTCTATTATTTGGTAGACAATATAGGATCGCAAACCTGAACCATACTTGCCGATTTGCCATGGGTTTTGCGGACAGTTAAATCTGGCTCCACAGTTGCAACAAAGGTAGCGACGGGTTATGTACTTCGTAATCCATCGCTTGACGCCGGATTTACTAAGCTTGAGATCATAAACAATCCTAACGCTCCTTCTAAATTTGGTGATATCTGTGGCCTTACATTGGGGGCAACAGCTTGGTGGCATATATTCGACAATTTTGTCTATAGGAAGAGATTTGAGGCGGTATTTGGCCTTTGCTTGAGAAACGCGCCTGAGACGAGAGCCTGATCTCACATAGATTGTCTCACGTTGATAGTCCCAATAGGCAGCCTGGTTGATGTATTTTAGCTCTGGCATTGAGAACTCTTTGTTTCCGAAGTAATAGTAATCCTCACGCTTTAGTGAATCGATATGAATGATGTTGTCGTCCTCTCGCTTTGTCGCATCCTCCGGTCTTTGACACAGTTGGGCGATCACACGCGTCAGTTTTTCTAAAGCCTCACAATCCTCAGCATTATATGTGAGCAGCTTTTGCTTCAAGTTGAAGTCCTTGGAGGACTCCCACTTGGATCTCCACACGAGCGTGTGTAACCCAGAGGCGTCACTGTCTGACCATTGAAATCCCAGATATTTCGCCATGTCTTTGAGGCCGTTGGAATATGTCGGGAAATAAATCTGGGAATAAATCACAGACAATAGATTCACAGTGTCTGTGGTCAGTTGGTCAAGAAAAGCGGGATTCTTAACCGATTCGCCATACCGTCCTTTCATCCGCTTTAAGAATATCGTTTCATAGCTGCCGTAATGGATGAGTTGGGGATTTTCAATCTCTGCGAGGGTGCAAAGAAAGGCAGCCAATATCTTTTTCTCTTCAGACACATCATCCGCCCAGAATGAATGTTGAACGTATGCATCTCCGCTTTTGAAGCGCAAGCCAATCAAATAGTAAAAATCTTGATCGGGGATGCCTTCGACATCCAGATATACGGGATTTTGCTTTAGGTGCAGTTCCGGCTTTCCAGCTATGTATATCTTGCGCTCTCGGAGAGCGAGTGCTCTCAGGGCATGAGAATACTTTTCCGGTTTGGAGGCGAAATGCTTGGGCTTCCTGCGTGCACGGAAGGTATAGGAGAGTTGGGTCACCGAGAAAATGCCCTTGTTGTGCTGTTGCTGGCGCTCCTTTGGAGTCATGTGCGCAAGCAGGCTCAACTCGTTCTTCTCGAGAGCGATCTGGCGACATCGGGCTTGAAATTCACACGCGGTACAATATTGATTGAGAATGAGTGACGGTGGTGTGTGACTTGCGTGCTGTGCGGCGATTTTGCCGATGACAGTCTTGGCCATGTCCATCCATCCAGCCAACTCCATTTTGACAGTAGCCTGCTCATGGCCATGGATGATCTTCCCAAAGAGTGGTGCCTGGCCAGAAACAGTCCATAAGATAAGCGCGTCAAATGCTAATAGGAGCCTGTCCTGCTTGGTGATTTTCTCCTTCGGCACGCACCGGATCGGTATATACAGGCTGTGGTCCGGATTACCACGAGAAGTCAGCCGTTCTGCGGCATGGATGTGTGATTGCATCTCCTGTGCACGCACCCGGCAGTCCATCAGAAAGCGATACCTACTATTTTCGGCTCCTTGTGGAAAGGTGCCGCCCACCAGGCACTCGGCTTCTCGAAAAATAGCACACGATTGCCTGTAGCATTGCTGTTTGTAATCCTCGACAAGGTCGCGTTCCCAATCGGAAAACATCCGCTGGCCTCCCACCGCACCTAAGAGCTTGAGATAAGACTTGGTCTCACACTGCAGAAATGCTTGGAATATTTCGTCTGTGATCAGCATAAGCGTCAGCTTGCCAAACGGGGACTATGCCACCAAGTTATGTTTCGACCACCTCCCGGACCTGCTCAATCCTATGATAGTACCGATCAATCTCATTTTCATCACACGGGACGATCTGGTGTGTTGATCATGTGAGCTTGCCACAATCACGATAGGAAGGGCTGAATCCATTCGTTTAACAAACGATATTCATATCAATCCATCGGCGAGGATATTCGGGAAATCGACATTCAGGAGAGAGGCGTTGAGCAACTCCACGGAATTATGTGTTGCTCTTGCCATTCGGTTCCGGCCAAGCGCTACCTCTAAACTGGAGCAAATCGATAGTGAGGAGAACCACTTTGTAGAAGCCAAATACGGTCAGAAGGGAACAGAGAAGAAGAAGGATTTGAACGACGTCCATTTCTGATCCTGAATCGTACAGAACAATATGCCCGGAGCCAATCAGCCCGCTCATAAGAAGAAGGGAATAGAACTTGATATCTCTTTTGCATTTCTGAGCAGCAAATTTCCTTGCGTACTGCCCTGCCCATATTCCCCACTCATCTGGAGGTTCTCTGCCCTGAGTGATGTCTACCACCGAGCTTACGAAATAACGAGCCAATTGGGGGGCTGATCCCGAGTACTTGACAAGACGGCTCGCCGTGATCTCGGCATCCATCTCACATTTGGCCAATTCCGACTGTGTCAAGTTGAAAAGCCACAGAAAAGCCCTGCTATTCTCTCCCACTTTCAGAGTAAAGCTCGCTCCTGCCGTGTCGATTACGACAGTCTCCATTCCGACTTCCTCCTTGAAGAATTGCCTCCGAGTCAGAGGAGGGATTGCCCTTCTTGTATGCCCGCAAAGGATGGACGCCTCAGGTGCTGTCTTTGTAACCGTTCCAAATCCTTGCTTTCACCGGATGGTTTTTCTGTTTGCGCACTGAAGATTTCTGTCATTTCAAAAACTTCACGCCATTCACGCTTCATAATAGCAGACGCTCCCTTTCTCGAGAAGGATTTCTTACGATTCCATTTCGATCATCTTCTTCTAACTCAGATATCGACTCGAGTGAGGGGATTTGGCTTAATGTCTGGATACTCCAGGAATAAAACGACTTGCTGGGTAAATCTCTCTATTTTCTCTATCGCTGCCGATGCATCAAAAAGCCTTTAAAGACGCCGCCATCATAGACCTTAAGGCGAACAGTCTGAACAGGATCTGGATCCAGCGGTCGCGCATTAAGCGGAACCTGAGTGAAATCAAAGTCAGAAGAGTTTCCTCAAATGATCAATTTGTGATCTGAAACCATCCATATTCTGCGAGTACCCTGGTGTGATGTTGACAGCCTCTACCTCCAGCAATATCTTCGTTTAGCGGTGGATGGGAGCAATTACCCCATTCTGGAGATTCAAAAGGACCAGCACTATGGATACCATCGACATCAAGAAAGCGCTTGCAGGATTATGCCTTGCTACTTTGGTGTCTGGCTCCGGCCTCGGGTTTGCAGCCCAATCAAGCTCATGAAGTGGGGCTCAATCCGGTGCAGGTGGCGCCGAACCCCAGAAGAAAGAGGCTGGTAAGACTGGCTGAAGCGGGACCCAACAAGGCGCAGGTAGCGCCGAGAAAGAGAAGGGTAAAAGTAGCTGAAGCGGCTCTCAACAAGGTGCCGGCGGCACCCAAAAAGAGCCCGGAAAGAGCGGCTGAAGCGGCTCCAAAGAAGGCGCAGGTGGCGCCAAGGAGGAGCCAAAAAGGAACCAGTAGATTCGGAAACGGGTGCCACGGTCAGGGATATTGCTATGATTCTGAATAAATTCCCCTTACCGATGGGTGACCCCTCCCGACTCTGTTCCACTGACGAGTCGTATAATAAAGATATATCGCTAATTTCATCCCATCCGCCGATACGATTAGGAAGAATGGAAATGAACCAGAAAAAGAGGGATATGATGGACAAGCTTTTTCGTGCATCCCGATCCCATACGGATCCCGAGGCATGGGAAAATCTGGTCAAAAAATATGCTTATAACCGGAAGCCTGAAGAGTTCCCCAGGATCTTAGCTCGCCATGCGAGACATCTCGGATTGCCTGATTTCCTACCGGAGCTTGCACTCCTTGAGTTGGCTGTTCATGAAGCGGGCTCTTCAAATGTGGCAATTCAAGCCTCCGTCAGCCGACATACTCTAAATTCTTCTCTTCGTTTGCTTCGGCTTTCCTGGAAACACCTGCCTGCTCTTCTTGACTGGGGGGATCACGCTCAAACCATCTATCCCGAAAAGGGGGAAGAATTCGTCCTATTGTGGCAAGATCCGAAAAGCGGCGAACTTAAGGTTCGCTCTGCTCTAAACGAGGATCTTGTAGCGCTTAAAGTGGTGGTTGAAGAGATTGAACACGGGAAAGCGGCCGCTGAAGGCAATATACCCATACATGCCATTGACGCCGCTGTTGAACGGGCAGTAGCAAAGGGACTGATTCTCTCCCCCCCATCGATTATTCGGCGCGATCGTTCTGCCTTTTCCCCTCATGCGCAAGTGGACGAAAGCGCTCTTTCGGTATCCGTTTTTACCCTCCAGTGGCATATCACGCAATCCTGCGATCTCCACTGCAGACATTGCTATGACAGGAGCCACAGAAAGCCGCTTTCACTATCGCAGGCAATAACTCTTCTGGATGATTTCCATGGATTCTGCGGAAATCATCATGTAAGAGGACAGGTATCCTTTACTGGGGGAAACCCTTTTCTTCATCCTCATTTCTTTGCTCTTTACCGTGCTGCGGCCGAGCGGGGCTTTGGCGCTGCAATTCTTGGCAATCCTACGCCGAGAAAGCGGCTTGAAGAGTTGCTGGCAATCGAGCATCCGGTTTTCTATCAGGTGAGTCTGGAGGGCTTGCCTGAGCATAATGACTGGATTCGTGGGCAGGGGCATTTTGATCGATCCGTTGAGTTTCTGGATATGCTGCGCGCTCTTGGCGTCTTCTCGATGGTGATGCTTACCTTGACAAGGGATAATATCGCCCAGGTGCTTCCGCTTGCTCGATTAATTGAGGACAAAACCGATCTCTTCACCTTCAACCGGCTCTCTTTAATGGGAGAAGGCGCCACTCTTCATATGCCTTCAAAGGATACGTACATAAACTTCCTACAAGCCTATACGGATGCTGCGGCGGATAATGGCGTGCTCAGCCTCAAAGATAATCTGATCAACATCGTGCGTTACAGAAAGGGTTTGCAGCTCTTTGGAGGCTGCTCGGGCTATGGATGCGGGGCTGCTTTCAACTTCATAACGGTCCTGCCTGACGGAGAGGTCCACGCCTGCCGTAAGTTTCCATCACCTATTGGGAATGTTCTTCAGAACAGCCTCTCCGAGATCTACGAGTCCCAACAGGCCCGCTCCTACCGCGCAGGCTGCCGCGCCTGTCAATCTTGTGCGATAAGACACGCATGCGGGGGATGCCTCGCAGTAGCCTATAGCCTTGGGCTCAATCCATTGGAAGAAAGGGATCCTTACTGTTTCATCGATCAATAGACTTTCTATTGTAAAACGATGGTTGAGCATACAAGGGAGGGCATGAGATTGACACACTTGCTTTCAGCGGATGCCCTACTAGGAAGGAAAGACGCGGAATTCCGACTGTACCAATCTCGTGGGGAGCAATTTAGCTGGGGGCAAATTTCACTGTGTATCAACTCCCCCTCCGTATAAGACTCAACCTTCCTTGCCACAGTATTGTTGAATTCGGCTTAACTGGGGACGCATAACGCAAAAGATTTGCATATGTTGAACGCTGGGAGGATATGGCTCACATCGTTATATAGAGTAATATTGACTTCAAAACTTATAAAGAGAATTGTTGAAAGACCGTCTTCGGAAGGAAGAGATAGAATGGGGGATTTCCCAAAATGGGGCTTACCTTATGATTCTAGTCTCTTTTCTATCAGTGGGCTTATCCAGCATCTCCGAAAAGGGGAACACTTTTGAGAGATAAGCCAGTCTGCTGAGGGGGATTTGTCAGGTAGGACAGATGACCTGCCGCTTCAGGCGTTCGAGCTATTGAGGCATTCTTGTAATTTGTGAGCGGTCCGTTTGCACTTGCTGATTTGAGCAGACTGTCACTCAAAGGGGTCAGTGTCGTAAAAGCATCAGTGTGGCGGCAAGTATCGGCAAAGCTGCCATAGAGACCTTCAATACCAAGACAGGCAGACGCCTCGTAAATTTGGCCCCTATATAGGCACCTGAAATCAAACCGGCTACGACTTGGGCATACAAGGTCAAGTCGATGAATCCTCCGACCAGGTAGCCGAAACCTCCCATGAAGGCGATCGGGAAGGTCACCAGCATTGAGGTCCCAGCAACTTGATAGATGGATAAATTAAAAAACAGAAGTAGCCCGATCTGGATGTATGGAGCCGCCCCAATGCCGAAGGCTCCGGACAGCATTCCGCAAACGATGCCCATGCTGGAGGCCACGACGAAAAATTTGCCCTTATCCGAGACTTTGAGCGTCAGGAGACCCCTGAAGGAAAAAAACATTTGCAGCACCACCAGCATGGAGGAAAAGTACAACATTGCTGCCGTCATCCAAGTGAGATCCTTCGCCGGCAACATAGACGATATTTGCACGCCCACGAATGCTCCGATACCTCCAGAGACGCCGATCACCAGCCCTTCCTTAAGGGCTACATTATTCTCCCGGAAGTGACTGAGCGCGCCCGACATTGTCGTAAACATCATCGCCCCGAGTGAAGTTCCAAGGGCTGTGTGAATCGGTATTCCAAAAAATGCAGTAAGTACCGAAATAACAAGCCCCGCGCCTCCAACGCCCAAAAAGCCAATCAACATTCCCATGAAAGTCATAGTCAGCAATACTGTCATGACGATTTGTTCCATCTCATCGGTATATAGCTTGTGCAACGGGTCCGAGCTTCATTGTGGGATGAGACTGTTGACCCGAAGAGCTTTGCTTTGTACTTCCATACCCTCTGAGATCTTACGCTTTCCAAATCCAATCTGCACGTGACAAATGGGGCCGTAATTTTTTCAGGCTGCCGGATAGAGATTACCTCGAGTGGCTCACGGAACGAGTTGCGGCTTATACAATGGTGTGTGCGAGCTTTTCCATTATCTGTTCTGCAATGTGAAAATCCTGCATGATCGCGCGTTAAGGCGAAATTCGATATGGCCGGCATCTACATCTGGCACTGCCAAATCCCGAGCCACAAGGATAACGAGATGATGCGGCCTTACTTGGGTAGGCGATCCTTTAAATCCTGCTCCAAACGAATGTATGAATCCCTCTATGCCTATGCCTGGTATGTAGAGGCTTAGGTGATCTCCACATAAGACTTTGCCGAGGGCTGCCTTTGGGCGGCCTTCAGCAAACATCTTCTATCGAATATCGAAATTTGAGTCCTCTTTTCAATAAGGTAACCCGATTACCTAATGGGGAGTTCAAGGACTTCCCCATTTCTTGCCAGAAGGGCGATATGAGAGGATCGAGGTCAGGGCTCAACAATAGAAAATCATATCCATTCCGGTCGTTGGGGGGCGGAAATCGACATAGAGGTGAGTTATGTCCAAGCAAACTTTGTGCACAGAACAGCAAAAAGGCAGGGCCATTTCTGAACCCTGCCTTCATAATCACTTATTACTCTCCACGTGTTTCCGCAGGTTACTTTACATGCATAAGGTAACCGTTAGAGCCTGGTTATGCACTTTTCGAGATTATTTCTGTACTACTGATAAATTGGCTTCACGAGCTTGCTGCAATCACCAGCATTGGAGTATGTCTTAGCCAATGAAGAGCGACTACCCGGACAAATTCTGAAAAGCCTATATGGCTCCAGCCTTCTATTTCAAAAGTGCATAACAGGCTTGGGGTATGAACCAGACCGGAAGATTTGGTTCATCGCTACCGATATGTTACAGGGTTGTATCCCAGCAACCCCAGCTTCCCCTGTCGAACAGACAATATAAATTGATCGCAGACACTCCTCTCCCGCTTTCAATCATGATGGATTATGGCTTCGATCTCTGTTTCTTCTTTATTATGACAACAGTGTCCTCCCCCTCGATAGGAGATCCATTAATCAGATTGCCAGTGAGGCGCAGCTTGACGACCTCGCCATCCTTTACCGATCCCAGCGCCACAGCCACCGCACTGGCGCTGAACTTCAATGCAAGATCAGGTATTCCATCAGGACCCGATGAGTTGCATTCTTTTGAATCAACCTTGCCGGTGAAGGGCGTAAAGGGCGTCGTAACGTCTTCAAATGAATTTCTGGTGGGCTTAATGCCTAATAGAAGGATAGAGGAAGAGTTAATTTCGTTTACATTGATGCTGCCCCCTGCGATCGCAACCGGAAGCTCCCCTTTTTCAGTAACATTGATTGGATTGGGGCAGCTTCCAGGTTTGATGTCGACTGGAACCTGAATCATAGAATCACATGCATCTCCCGCCTGATCTCCATCGCTATTGCGCTGATCGCGATTCGGCGTATTGAGGCAGTTGTCGCATGCGTCACCCACTCCGTCTCCGTCCGCATCTTTTTGATCGGCATTTGCCAAGGCGGGGCAGTTGTCTTCATTCCCCAATATCCCATCGGCATCTAGATCCAGCACCGTGCGGCATTCCTCACTTTCATAACTTGTGCTCGCACAATACGCGCCCAATGTAGCCGTGAGATCGACAATCACGAGAGGATCGCCGGTTTTGACATCCACTATCTTGAAGGTTTTCAGATTGTCGTGAAATGGGATAATGACATGAAAATTCACATTGTGTTTGGTAACAGCGCCCTCGCCCACATCCAGCCTCGGGTCCCAGATGCCAAAGCTCTGCAAGACATTGCCGTTGGAAGAGATGGCTTCGCCCATGAAGCTCGCATACTGCAGCCCCAGATCGGGATGGCTATCGACGACGCGCGCATGGAGCACAGTAATGACATCGTTATCTATATTCAGGTTGATCAGGACTCCTTTGGTCCTGCCGCTCGGCCAGTTGTTGAAAACGTAATTGACCCTTCTGGCATCGGCTTCCTTGAACCGATAGTCCACTCCACAGCTGCACGTCATTACATCCTGAATCGGCGTATCCTCATCATATCGGTAGAAGTCCTTCACACATTCGATGCCTGGCTTGCTGGGGTCATCCTCTTGAATCCTTGTGCAGAATCCGTCTGTCCAATTTTCGTCAGCCTCGGCGTCGAGGCAGCCGCTCAACGACTCCCAGATGTTTGGGACCGGATCGTTCTGCACATAAGAGGAATCCCCACAGTATTCATCTGCAAGGCCGAAGATGGCGTGAGACGATTCATGAATGATATCATCGGCCTGGCCCGTGGTGGCAATGAATTTGGACGGCGGGCCAAACCCGTTGGCGCATCCCCCCATGCCGGCGAATGACAAAATGGCGGCAGTATCGGTGAATGGCGCCTCGCTCCAGAAATAATCAGGCGGGTTGTCCCAGCAAAAACACCCAAGCCCAAACGGAACTGCGGCGCACAGGGCGGAACACCACACTACCCAGTCTTGATGAGCGGATTCACCCGGCAATTCACGTTCACACCTCTCCTTTGTGCCGAAGCCGCCCGTGTACCGGTAGAAGTTGAATCTATCTTTGTAGTTGGCCGGCGGAGGATTCACGGATTTCTTATCGATCGTAAAGTATGCCCTGCGAATAGCATCGAGCGCCTTGTTTTCAAAATCACCAAGGTTGTACGTATAATTCTCGTGGGGTACGAAGACGACGTCTATCTGCCCCGAGTTGGGCTGTCCCTTTATTCGTATCGGGATTACATAGCTGTTGCACCATGTGCAGGGAACGCATGGCGCACAGATGCCGCCACAATCCACACCTGTTTCATTAGGCCCCTTCAAGGCGTCGTAACAATCACAGGCATCGCCGATCCCGTCCTTATTAACATCTGACTGCGCGGAGTTGTAGTAGTGAGGACAGTTGTCAATGTCCCCGCAGATTCCATCTGCATCTTCATCGTTGTCCGGATCGAAGCGGCACGGATCGCACGCATCGCCAATCCCGTCTCCGTCCGAATCCTCCTGAAGCGGGTTAGAAGCGTTAGGGCAGTTGTCGCAGTAGTCTCCGCACCGCGGGTCCCTCAACCACCCGTTGTTCCAATAAGCCGGTTTTGACCTCAGCATTTGACAGTCCCCGTCGCTGTCAGGCTGGGGGGAGAGGTAATTTTTGTCTTCCCGACAAAAATCGCACGCATCTCCCCAGCGATCTCCATCGGAATTAGCCTGATCATCGTTTGCGACATCCGGACAATTATCGCACTCATCGCCCCATTTATCGTTATCCTTGTTGGAGAGGTTCTGGGTTGCAAGGCTTGGGCAGTTGTCGCATGCATCGCCTACCCCGTCGCCGACACCCTTGCATAAGGGGCCATTAGGCATATCCTTGCATATCTCCTCGTCTATGTCCTGTTGATCAGGATTTGCCACGTGAGGGCAATTGTCCTCACCGTTTGGCACGCCGTCTCCATCCCAGTCGACCCACAGGTTTACCTTGAAATATTTCGGAGTAGTCATCTCTATGCCATCGGGGCCTTTGTATCTCACCTGGTACTCAAGTCCTTCGGGAAAAGGGCCTCCGTCATACCTGCATGAGTACGCCTCGCATTCTTTCTCCGTACGATTATTGACATTGATCTGTATGAATGGATCGGGAATGGATGCATCTGTATAAACGACATCCATTATAATGCTGTCATTTACTGAAGGATCTGAGGGGCTAAGAGTAATATCAATCCAGTCGCAGTCATCTCCTATCCCATCTCCATCACTGTCGGCCTGGTTGCCCGCAGCACTATAGGGGCATGGATCGCAGGCGTCGCCAATCCCATCCTGGTCTTGATCCGTCTGGACCGGGTTGGGTGTGCTCGGGCAATTGTCTGTCGAATCCGGTATTCCGTCCATGTCGCTATCATCATCTTGCGCTATGGAGGTATCACAGGGTCCAAGGCGGACTTTGTTGGAATCGAAGTAATAATCAGGAATACCGTCGTGGTCGACGTCAATGTCTGCGGGAAGGTTTAGACTTGGGCTGGAAAGCAGCGTACCTCTTACCATGTAACTCAAGGAATTCGAACATAGGAAGCCCGACCCAACCACCCCTACCAAATTGATCTTTGACATGAAGGAGATATCTGCCACTATCCATTTCAAGTCAGGATGAGTTGAGTCTCCGAGCCAGGCGAGGTCGGGACTGTCTGCAGTTGCGCAGTTACCAGTCGAAAGCTTGTAAGCGCCTGAGAAAATAATCTCGCCAGGCCCAGTGCTCATGACAGTGTAAGGATACCCACTGGGTTCGTAAGCTAGATTCACGCACTGCGAATACCCTTCGCTGCTCACTGCAAGCCAGGTTCCTGCAAGCTCCCCGTTCTCTCCGATCGCCAACGCGCTGCCGTCCATCACTGCAATTGAAAGAAGCACTATCCATAGTTTTGCAAATCTTATTCTCATACGAGACTCCTCTTCACCAAGTTAGACAATCGCCATGATCCTTTTATCGTTTACGAAAATGTCTTCATTGCCTGAGCTAACGCTGACTTCGATCTCGAATTTCGGTGCGGGGTACAAGAAGGACGAGTACAGTCTTTTCTCCAGGACGAAGCGAGCAGAACCGCAAGAAAGACAGAGCCGTCACCGACTCTCCCTGAAAAGAGGACGCGCCATGCAGCTTTCATTGGAGCCCTCCTCTCCGATGGAAGCGAAGTGGAAAGAACCTTATGTAAAGCTCAAGCATAGTAGCGATAGCACATTTCAGTTCTCCTCCACAATGAGTCTTTTCCCCATTACATTAGGTAATTCCCCTACTTAATGCTTGCATCAGGATTGGGCCTATCTTCTACTTATCCGGATTTGATAAGCAAATCTCGTAACAGAGTATGTCCGCCACCTCACTGCGCAAGTTCTGTCCTACTTCCAAACGGACGGTCTGGATCAGATCACTCAGTCACCTTCGATAAAGGCATTGCATTCAGAAATAGCTTCGCTTCAGCGGATTCTTATGGAACTGGATGGGGCGCTCCCTCTGTAATCAGGACAAGGCTGAAGATCTCAGATGAGAGAGTATGAGACCTTGCCAGAAGGGCGATATGTAGGGTTGAATCCTTTCGTTTAACAATCGATTATCATATCGATCTATCGGCGAGGATATTCGGGAAACGCGATACAGGAGAGAGATCTGCATTCATATTATATGGAACGTCTTTGCTGCGTGTTGTCTATAGCGTATTGTTTTACTAATGCTATTGGACGCTGTTTATCACACAAGAGTGGATTCACTGACCCGGCAACATTAACCGCTGCCGGGTTGCAGGGGTATTATGAAGGTATATGGAATTCTTGTGATTGCCACTTAACCGTTCAGTCCGTGTAGATCTTCAAGCCATTCGAGCACCTGCACTACTTCTAGTCGAAAGCCATCTCCGGCTTCCATATCTTACATACCTTCCCTACCAGCTCCGGAGAGGGCTTGAGAGTCATCTTGCCCGGCTGCCATCCGGAGGGACTCGCCTCACCGGTGTTTCTCACATGTTGGAATGCCTTGATCTGCCGAAGAAGTTCCTGGATGTTTCTACCAACGGGGGGAGCAAGAATTTCAACAGCCTGGATGATCCCATCAGGATCAATGAGAAAACGTCCCCTGATATCGACTCCTGCCTCTTCATCATAGACTCCGTAAACTTGCCCGATGCGTCCTCCTGGATCGGAGAGCAGAGGGAAAGGAACTCCTCCCTGCACCATCTCCGAGAGTTCTCCCTCCTGCCACATCTTGTGGGAGAAACGGCTGTCAACACTCATCGCCAGCATTTGAACTCCCAAAGCTTCCAATTCATTATTTTTCACAGCAACTGCCGTGAGTTCGGTCGGTCAGACAAATGTGAAATCGCCCGGATAAAAGCACAAAACAACCCAGCGGCCCAAGAAGTCGGAAAGTTTCACGTTCTTGAAGCCTCCTTCCGCATAAGCGCTTGTCTCGAAATCCGGAGCCGGTTTACCTACTTGTGCCGTCATATGCTTTTTTCCCCCATGGTCTTGAGTCGTCGATGATGAAGATGACCCTTCCTGTGGAATACCGATTGGTCCTTTTGCCGGTTTGACACATGATTCCTTTGGTTCTGTCATAGGCGTCACTCCTTACTGGTCATTGATTCGTGGCTATCGACCGGATGCCCGCTCCGGTCTTCGGCTGCCGACTTTCCACTGCCCCTGTTCGCTGATCTATTGAGCCGTGACCTGGCTCTTCGCTTCAGGAACAGTCACAAACTCTTTCCCTTTCGGGCGAAACTGAATTCCGATTGTTTTCTGACGGTCTCCTGAGTCACAACCCACTCAGAATGAAATCACCTCGAACCCGTCCCCTGTGTACATTGGAGGATGCCCGCTCATGTCATCCAACAATCTGAACGCGTGTTCTTTTGCCGCGCCAAGAGATCCCATTTTGTTGGAGCAGGCTCTGCAAACGTCCTCGATGAGGTCCAGGGAATAGGCTTTCTCACAGATTCAAAAGAGGGGCCGTCCTCTTTGACCATGTCGGGTATCAGGCGACATGCAGCCCCTGTGATGATCACTTTGACCTCGTTACCCTTATCATGCAGATCGAGGGCATTCAAAAGCACATGCATGAAGCACATCGATTCACCCTTGAACGCACACAGGGCAAGTTTTTCCATGGTTGACACAACTCCTTCCTATACAGAGTAAGGAACAATGGGCTTCTATGATGCCGGGAATCTGCAATCCATTGCGATAGTCAACGCAAGAGCTTAAAGCCCTTTTCGATGCAGCCATCGGAAAAGCCCAAGCGAGCCGATCAGGATCATGGCTATGATGATCCAGTGATTGACTCCCAATACTCCGGGAAGGGTGATCTTTCCATAGTCGCCCCAGGTTAGGACCGTTTCCTTGAGCAGGGGAAATGCTTCGGCGTAGAGTCCCGCACCCGCCAGCATTCCAACCACTCCCCAGAGCGCGTCCCATCGCCCCTCACCAATGGCGCCGCCGGCGGTGCCCGGGCAATAGCCAAAAAGTCCCCAGCCGATCCCGAAGATGAGTCCACCGACAATGTTTGCCCCAAGAACCGTGGGCTTGATCGAGAGCTTCACCATTCCCAGATCGGCTAGCAGATACACCCCGACCATGCTCACAAGGATAGTGGAAAGCATGAACTTGACTATCGTCATATCCAGGAGGCGAAGAGCCCCGACCTGCTTGTCGTATCGAATCACTCTGCCCTTCTGGAGAAGAAAACCGAAGACGATTCCGGTTGCCAGCCCGTAGATGAGAGTTTTCATGCCTCTTTCCTCCCACCGTAGAGCAACCAGGCTGTCACCATACCGCCGGCAAAGAAACAGATGAGAGCTACATATCCGCTGACCGAAAGCTGAAGCGAACCGCTCAGCCCATGACCGCTGGGTCAGCCGTCTGCGAGACGCGCGCCAAACATAGCCACGGCGCCTCCAAGAAACGCGATGAGCCCCCTTTTTGAACGGCTTGGCCCAAAACGATGTCCCACATATCGGGTAGAGCCTTCCATCCGAAAGAGCCCGATGCAACAGACGAGATGAAAGACCCCATTACAATTCCGATCACAAACATCCATTGCCAGTCAATGATAGGAGCTTCCTTAACGAAGTAATCCATCGACTTCACCCGCTCGGGCGAGAATAGCTGCTCGATCATCCCAATAGATCGTACGTAGGTCGTCGATGCGCCCGCGAATTTACCACTGACCCAGGTTGAGAGAACCAGAAGCAGTCCGGCGAGTGATCCGGCCAGATAGGGGTTCCAGCCTTTGTCTGTGTCCATTCCCATTAGAAAACCCTCCTGTTCGATTTCAATGTGAAGCCGGTAACTCCAACGACATTGAACGTAATGGTCGAACCCCGTCGCCAGCTACCAAAGACGTCTGGGTCCCATGCAATACACCCGAAACTGTTGACTTTGGAAACAAATATTATGCCAATCCCTCGAACTGAGGGCGAGTAAAACCAGCATCAACAACAATTCAAGGAAGACATCGGCTCACCGATATACAAGGAGGTATTTTGATATGCCGAGACAATTGAGACAACACGAGAGATTGGAAGGAGAAAGGGCAATTTTGAAGTTCGCCATTTTTTTCCAGTCATGATAGTGGTTGACGGCCGAAGGCATCATACGGCTAAACGGAAAAGAGACAGCTCTGTATCCTGAGACATAAACACTCCCATAGTCGGAAAACAGATCCCTCGGTATTGCCTGTCGACCTGGCGATGGAGATGCATTTTGACTGATCCGTGATCGTGAAACCCCGGCAAAGCCATATGGGTCTAGTTTGACGCCGATCGTTAGCGATTAGGGTGCTAAATGCACCCTACCAGGCAGGTGATGGCATCCAGCGACTGACCAGCTCCTATGATCGTGCAATGAATCTCTGCCAGGCGGCAATACACCCTCAAAGGCAGGCGTCATAATAGACCTTCGGCTTCTTTCGCCTCCCGCACCAGGCGGGGCCAACGGTTCTTAGCCGATGGTAATTCTATCGTTTCCCCTGCCAACACTCTCTGGCACTTTTCTTGCCTTTTAGCCTGATGAGCGACAAGAGGGATAGATGCGACAGTTAAGGAATTCCCACAAAGCCGTGGCTTCAGCCGACAAGCTTCTTACAGGCAGGAATGGTGAGGTCTGCTCAGTGGCGTTTGGAAACTGTCTGTCAACTGGCAGGACGGGGCGCAGAGGCTTGCGGCTCACGATCTCCGGTCGATTTTTGGACAGCAGGGAAGCCTCTCTAATGTGCTCAAGGGGTGTGAAGGACCGCGCTGCCTTTTCCTGGCGTCTGGCTTGGGGCGCTGACGGTCGCATCGTTTGTGAGACTTGCAAAGGGGGCGAACAACAGAACAGCAGCCAACCTGCGAAAAAGGAGTTGATGGATGTATTTCAAACAGATCGCTGTAGAGGGTATGGGATGTCTCTCATACATCATTGGCTGCCCACAGCATAAGGTGGCCTGTGTAGTGGACCCCAAACGAGATGTCCATGATTATCTTGACGTCGCCCGCAAACAGGACATGAAGATCACTCATATTTTCGAGACCCATATTCACGCGGACCACGTGAGCGGCAATATGGAGCTCAAATCCCGAACGGGTGCAAAGATCCACTTCCTGGAAGGGTCGCCGGTTGATTTCGATTACACGCCAGTGAAGGAGGGGGACCTGTTCGACTTCGGCAATGTCACACTGGAGATTTTAAGAACTCCCGGGCATACTCCTCACAGCATGTCCATACTGCTCACGGACAGATCGAGGAGCTTAGAGCCATGGCTGGTTTTGACCGGTGATTGCCTTTTCGTTGGCGACATCGGACGTCCGGACTTGGCCGGTGACGAGTTGATCGCAGAGCAGGTGGATAATCTTTATGACTCTCTTTATAAGAAACTGGGGAAACTGCCCGGGAGCATAGAAGTCTTCCCTGCTCACGGACAAGGCTCGCTATGCGGCAAATCTATGAGTTCCAAAACCAACTCGACCTTGGGATTTGAAAAGCATAACAACCCATTGCTCCATCTTTCGCATGAAGACTTCCGGAAAAGACTTACCACAAGTTATCCGGAAAGACCGAAAAGCTTCTCTCACATCATTGCAGCAAACAAGAAGGGAGCTGCGCTTCTGGATCGTTGTCCGATCCAAAGGGATCTATCTGCCGATCAGGTCAAAGAGCAAATAGTCAATGGAGCCATCATACTGGATACGAGGGACACAGCGGCTTTTGGAGGGGTTCACATACCGGGAAGCATCAACATAGGTCTTGCAAGCCAGACGGCAAACTGGATTGGGATGGTGATCGAGCCCGAAGCAAATCTGATTTTGATCGTCTCTGATGAAAAAGTCTATGATCAGATGCGCATCCAGCTTCACCGGATTGGTTATGACAACATCGTGGGATACCTCTACGGCGGAATCGCCGCCTGGCAGGAGGCGGGCTATTCTATTGAACACTTATGGCAGATTTCCGCCGCAAAGCTCAGAGAGAAGCTCAAAGGCCGCGACCACGAGCACCTGCTCGATGTGAGAACTCAAGCGGAATGGGAATCCGGGCACATCAAGGCCGCCAGGCACTTTCCTCTTCCTGAAATACTCAAGCAGGCGCCTGCCCTCCCAAAAGAAGAGGAAATTATCGTGGCCTGCGGCATGGGCTACAGAGGCAACATTGCTGCAAGCTACCTGCGCGGAAAAGGCTTCAAACATGTTCACAGCCTCGCGGGTGGGATGAAGGCGTGGAGGAATGCCGGCTATGAGGTGGAAGCTTAGCTAGACTTTGTCCATTTAAAGGGTCATCCAAGTTAGAAAGGCAGGTTACACTTTTCTGAACCCTATCAGCAATGAAAGGAGAACAGAGATGCTTTACCTATCAACGACGGCGAGGATGTATGCCAAAAGGGGCGCTGAGCATGTCCGCCACTTTCGGCGGTGAAAAATCGGCCAATTTCCTTCTTTTTGGGTCTTTCGCGCATGCGAAATCCTTCTACTTCAGTAGATTTTGTTCATCTACTTATTGAAAGGGGCATGACGACAGGCGCCAAGCAGGTTGGATTCCTCACTGCCTGTTTTGGCAGATTCTCAGGCCGCCGTTAATACTTTACCTGCCCAGTGTAATTACGGGCATTCTCGATCAGTTTGCCCCGCTCTTTAGCAGAAGAGTCTTTGAAAAGATGAAGGTTCTCCTTATGCAGGAATGGATGAGACAATCGAGAGAAGGCGCGGGGAGAGGATTTCTGCAAAAGGCGTTAATCGTGAGATCGATCAAGGAGTTCTTCGTTAAAACCAGTGGTCTGAGATGTCTCCTTGATGCTCCTCGCCCATGTGCCTTGGGCGCAAAGAGTCTGGGCTCTGCCATTCTTGACTGTTCTTGTTCCGTCCGAGAGGTATCACGAAAGGAGAGGAGAGAAGCACAAGAACCTCACCGATTGGAGTAGACAGATGATCTTGCAAGGCAGTGGTCCGATAAGGCCATCAACCACACCACACCTCTTATTCTGTCTCTCTTCTCCCTTGTAACCCTCTTTGCTCATCATTTGCAGCAAGATCCTTATTCTAACGGATTCTGTGTTTTGCACCCATAGCTCGGAGAAACCTTTTGCTACAACAAGAGCAGTCGAGCCCATCTCAAGAATCGAAAGCAATGAAATAAAAAGCTTTCGATTCATACAGCAGAATCGGGTCTGCTCTTTTGCCACTTTGCGACCCGAGAGAAGGACGGCTCTAAACCGTTGAGATTCCAACAAACACAGAATCCGTTAGAACCAGGCAAGATCATCCTTTGATAGCTCGCAGCACTGCCTGGTACAATAAAAAGCCCCCCAACCTTCTCCGACACCATAGCCTTTGTGCGTCGCCATCTCTGGTCTTCAACCACTTTTTCAATCTCACCTGAAAAAACCGACATTGAAAAAATGACACAGGAGTTACTCACTCATATGATCGATACACTGGCCTTTGCGGCTTAAATGGACAAAGTCTAGGGGTTTGTAAAAACTTCAACGCTCACTCAAATTGACCCAGGTGTGCTCACTGAAAGCTGACCCACACGCAGTGGCGGAAATTGGATGTTCTTAAGACTGCGCGCATGCGCCATGTATTTGATTCATCGTCTTCTTTCTATGCTTCTGAAGAGGAGACCATCCCCGTAAGTGAAATTTCGACAGGGTCAATTTCCTTCACGAAAAGTGGGTCAATTCATTTTAGCGCTGAAGTGTAAAAAATCAACTTCCGTTTTTGGTAGCGCCTGTCCTGTTCGTTGGTCCCGGCCTGACCCGGCTTAGAGACTCGGTTTTGGAATCGCTCGATAGTTGCGCCATAGGGCTCTTCCAAAAAAAACGGAGGTTATTTTTTCACAGGCTCTAGCAGGAAATGATAAGAAAAAGGGAATCTCAGCAATGGGAGCCCTCAAGGGTTCATCTAAGCCCAATACCTTTCAAATAAGAGCATCACGTTGGGTCGCATCTGTAATTTCGTCATTTAGGTGAAAGCCGGAATACAGGTTTCATAAGATTTTCTGGACTCCGGCTTTCGCCGGGGAGACGGGGTTTGCTCAAGTTCTTTTGCTTATTTGAAAGGTATTGCATCTAAGCCTTTATCTTGTGGTTTCTGCAGTGACTTATAAGCTTAGTATCCTCTCTGCTGCGGCATTGATCTCTTTTATCTTTTCCTCATTGTTACCCACGTCTCGATATTTACTGAGAAGCGAAGCTCTTTTTTCTCGAACTACCCTCTTCAAATCATCCAAAATATCATGAATCTCCTTACCGGTTGTATCTTTGGAGAACCTGGGTACGTACTCTCTACCAAGTTCCAGGACTTTTAGATCATCTTTCAAGGAATGTGAACTCATTACTCGCCTCCTGAATTCAGTGACTGTCTGGATAAATTCCATTTTGGGTTGTTGTGAGCCCCACTGGAGGATTCTTTACCAGTTTTTTCAGCAATATATGATCCATCTTGAGGGACAGGGCACCCAATCCCAAGCTTGGTCAATTTTATAAGGTTACCACTTTAGCCTATTGCTTCAGGCAAAGTAGTCAAGGCGGAAGCACTTTTCCACTCATTGGGTGAAATCCGCCGTTGCATTTATTATCGCTCGTTCGGCAGCAGACAGTGCGCCTTCAAGATAACCACCGTGCTGGTCAGCAGTCTCCGTACCGGCAAAATGCACGACGCCGTTCCAGAAAGAAGTTTTACCCGCAGGGGGATGATAAAGGGGATGTTCGACCATCGGCCGCTGATCATACCGGGTGGCTGTAAATCGCTCCCGCGCCCAATCCTGATAGAAAAACGACACGGGCTGAGCAGCCGGTTTACCAAAAAGGTCTGCAAGTTGGCGAAGAATCGCCCCGGTAACAAGTTCCTGATCGCAGCGTTGCACTGCGGGGATGCCGACAAAGCCGGTCAGCCCATAGGGTCCCCTGTTGTCATTAGATCCATCATGAATCTCGCCCAGAGGCCCGAACTCGCTGAAACCCACACCCGAAAGACCCGCGCGCCGCCAGAAAGGCTCGTCGTAAAAAGCACAGAATTTGGCCTGACCTGCCATCCAGGTGCCGATCCCCAGCATCGCCTGGGTCAACTCATGAGACAACTCGGGTTCAAAGAGAATGGTGGCGGCAGCAAGACGAGGCGGCATGGCAAGAATTATCTTATCGGCAAAAAACCATGTCTGAGGCTCCTTTTCCAGATCACCGACGGCGACCCGCGCGCCAATGGGTAATCTTTCGATCCTACAGACAGGGTGATTGAGCTTTATCGTGTTCTTAGGGATCTCCTCAGACAGCTTTGTGATCAGCCCCATCATACCGCAGGATAATCGCCAGGATTGGGGCTCCATGGGAGAACACCTGAAATTCCGTACGATGCCGGTATGATTTTGAAAACGTCCAAGCCCCTCCTCAAACTGACGATACCCGTGGAGGCCCATTGACTCGATGAGATCGGACATTTGGGGGTGAATGGAGGGCCAATACCAGGAGGGTCCGAGATCGGAGAAAAACCCTCGATGTTCTGGGCTCAGTATCCTGCCCCCCAGACGCTCACGAGCCTCAAGAACGACAAAGGATCTTTTGTTTTGGCATAGGAGGCGGGCGGCATAAATCCCGCTGAGACCACCTCCGATGACCAAAGTATCAACTGCTTGCGTATGCATGGCAACAGTCCGGCACGATCTTAGATGATTTTCGTTTTGCATGTTAACCTGCAGGGATCTTCTCCGGCCTCCCGGCTTCAAATCGAGCCGGCCAGGAATTGAACCGTCGAATGAACTGGGTATTGATGGAATAAAAACAATCCCGCTTAGGTCCCCTAAAGCAACATGCACCATTCGAATGGCATCCAGGGACAAACCTCGATGTAGTCCCAGCATCCCATGCACATGTCTTGAAAAATTAACGGTGGTTCGAAAACGCCGTCGATTTGCTTGATTACCTTATGGGTGCAGTCAAGCGCGGAAGCGCAATTCTCCTTTTCAGACTATATTCTTTCGGATTGCACGTTTCATAATCCACCGTTGCAAATGACTTCTTTGAATGCATATTCATCTTTATAATGAACCTTATCTTCTCTTGGTGCCTTCACTTCCTCCCATTAATCGGCGCTTCGCAGGAGCCCATCCAAAAAACGATCCTGAACTGACCGATCTATCCGCGAGTCGATCATCATCTTCCAAAAGGATTTTACTCGATCCTCAAGGATTTTGTTCTACTGGAAGGAACCTTTTTGCTTGACAGGGAAGAAAGAGATGACGGCTGAGTCAACCGGCAGGGCTCTGGGTTTCGCTCAGCAAATCCCTTCAATGCGCTACCGGCAGGCCAGCCGCCAGAATCCTATTTTATGCTGCTCTGGTGCACATGTCAGTTGAAAAATTGGCCACAGTGCGCATAATCTGCTCCTTTTTCACACAACAGAATAGGGGCAGTCTCTTTCCATGTTTTTCTCCAAAGCAGCACCCTTCGTCAGCTCATTTGTCGAAGCACTGAACATCGCCATAGAAAAGCACAAGCCTGGATGTGGGCTCTCCAGAATTCAGAGGGGATGGGTTTCCTTTTGCATCATGGCCATTCTCGTGACCAATTCGGTGTGCTGGGCAAGGTTTGAGCGCGCCGGTCTGGGACAGTATTCTCTTGGAGCTCTGAGCTGGATATTCCGTCACTCCAAGATCCCCTGGGAGCTTCTCCTGTCGATGAGCGTGAGGGTGATACTTTCTCGGTATGGAATCAAGGAAGGCTCCCTGGTAGAAGATGACACGGACAAGAGACGGTCCAAGTCCACCACCAGGATCAGCCATGTCCACAAGCTCAAGGACAAACTAACCGGTGGATTCCTCATGGGACAGTGCATCGTGTTTTTGGTCCTGGTGACCCCAAAGATCACCATCCCAGTGGGATTCAAGTTCTACATGCCCGATCCGACCATGACCGAATGGAGCAAGAAGAACAAAGCACTCAAAAAGCTCGGCATCCCCGCAAAGCAGCGGCCACCTAAACCGTCCAGGAACGAGAAATACCCTACAAAGCAGGAACTTGCCCTATCGCTTCTTGAGCAATTCAGGCAGGATCATCCCGATGTGAAGATCCGATGCATCATAGCCGATGCTCTCTACGGGACACAGTCCTTTGTCGACAAAGCATCCGGGATCTATGGCGGCATCCAGGTCATCAGCCAATTGAAGCTCGATCAGAACGTGCTCTTCAGAAAAAAGAAAATGACGGTTGAACAGTTCTTCCAAAGATATCCCGGCATTCCTCAAAAGATTGCCATCCGGGGAGACAAGCAGGTGAGCGCTATCATCGGAAGCGCCAGGCTGCATGTGTGTGCGCACGGAAAGAAACGCTTTGTCATTGCCCTTAAGTACGAAGGAGAAGACCAGTACCGGTATCTGGTCGCTTCCGATATGAGCTGGAGGACCATCGATATCGTCCAGGCGAGCACCCAAAGATGGCTCGTAGAGGTTTTCCATGAGGACTGGAAGCAAAATGAAGGCTGGGGAAAACTGACCAAGCAGCAAGGCGAAGAGGGATCAAGCCAGAGCCTGATCCTGAGCCTTTTGACTGATCATTGTCTTCTCCTTCATCCCGAGCAACTGGCCCGCGTAGAGAACAATCTTCCCGCGTGCACCGTTGGAAGCCTTAGAGCCAGAGTGAAAGTGGAAGCTCTTTTGGACTTTATCCGTGAACTGTTCTCATCGGAGGATTCCAATGAGAGACTCACCCAGTTCGGTGAGAAAATCAAGGAGATCTTCAGCCTTGAGCCTTCCAAGAAGCACATGATCGGCAGAGACTTGGGAAGTGCTCGAATCCACCCCTTCACTCAAATACAAAGCTGCAGCGGTAGGGCAGTTGTAGAGCAGGAGGACTCGTTCGTCAAATCAGAAAAACTTGAACATCGAATTTTAGCACAGTCGATTGTCGGCTGAAAGTGTTTGACGAGCTCAATTCTGCCGCCTCGCCTGTTCTCATGCTCAAAGAGCCGTTGCTCTAATCGACTGCCGTGTGTAAAGTCTGTTGACCTTTCCTCCCTTTCGTTATTGCGGCATATATTGGAAGACTTATTTATTTTGTCATTTTTCTTGCCTTATGTTGCGAGTAGGTCTAACCCATCGAATAAACATGAATTATGGGGTGATGTATAATAACTCCTTCTTAAAGGCATCGTTTGAAATCGGCCTCACAAATCAAGATAAACCGAGGAGGATCGGCTTCAACTGTAGCAGTTCGCGAACGCATGTGAATGTTTTCCCCCTGCCTATCTCCCTCTGGACCTCCCACCTGCTCAGCCTCGACACCAGCTCGAACCATGATTAATCATAACCTATTCGTGTAAGTTATCGTCTTTAGAGGGTGATTATCGTTCCTACCAGGGTCTTGTGCGAAGAGTCAATGATGAGAACCAGAGACATAGTATGGCTGGCCCTGCTCTTTCTGGCCGCCGTGCTCACGATTTCTCTCAAGTATGTTGTCACCCTTCCCGGGGACGTGGTAGTAACCAAGTTCGTGCAATCCTTCTTGCCCGAACCCGGCCGGTGGGCAGAACCTGTATCATCCACAGCCAAGATGCCCTGGCTCCTGTTTCTGATCGCAGGTGCTTTTCTCCTTTCCTGGATGATTGCCGGCTGGCGTGCAGCGCTGCTCTCCCTCGCAAGCTTCGCGGGGCTGTGGCTGCTCGGGAAATGGCTCGGACCACTTGTCGCTCAGCCGCGCCCCTCTCCAGACCTTGTGCAGGTTACAGGCTCGCATTCCGGCTCTGCATTCCCATCGATCTTTGCATTCAATTACGCTTCGACAGTCGGGTTCCTGGCTGTTCTCGCAGCGCGAAAGGCGCCCGGCAAAATCAGGTGGACCGTAATGCTCGTCTGCACGGCCCTTCTTGTTGTCGGATGGCTGGCCAGGGTAGCCCTGGGCGCCCATTGGCCAAGCGATGTCGCGGTATCCTACCTGATAGGATTTCTTTGGGCTACATTGCTCGTTCGCTTCGTTTGACGAGAGGAAAGTGCGGAGACTGTATGCAGATGCTCACGTCGAGACGCGGTTAATTGTTTGTGGCGGGAAGCCTTGCGGCCGGTATCAGTATGCCGGGAGCCAACCATCTCCCGGCGGCCGAAAAGAAAGGGACCGAAGGGATGAAACCCGAGGTGTGTCCCGGAGAGGACCCCATGCTCGCGATGGGGTCTCACGTCGGGTGCTGCTCTTTTACGAGAAGGCTGCTAAGCGCCTCGACGGGGCAAACGCACTGCCGCTCGGAGAGACGTTTCGGGTTCGGCCGGTATCATACGGCGCTTCGTTGAAATCTGCCTCATCGGATCATATCAGACCGAGACCAATGCACACGGCGATCCCAAGGAGCATCACGGCAACCAGAACCTGGATGGAGCGCATGGTGACCTTTTTCATGAAACGGGAGCCGATGAAGGCGCCAAGGAAGGCCGAAATGGTTGCTGCAGCGAGAAGGGGCAGGTTCTCGGCTCCTCCCGCCCTTGCTAAATGAGCGCCGTAAACACTCAAGCGGGTAAAGTCCACAAGGCAGGCCACCACGACTCCCGTGGCGATGAATCTCTCTTTGGAAAGGCCGGCCTTGAGAAGAAATGGACTTCTAAGCGCCCCCTGGTTGCCCGAAAGCCCTCCAAAGAACCCGCTCAGGGCTCCACCCAGCGGAAGGTATTTCCTGTCAAAGGAGACTCTGGCAAGCGAGGGTGTGAGCTCAGCTATGGAAAAGACCACCAGCAGCAGGGCGATTACCACCTTTAGCGGTGTGATTTTGAATGTCTTTCCAAAGAGCTGGTAGGCTGCCATAGGCTCCAGTCCTGATAAGAGAAGGAGAGCTTCTGCGCCGAGAAAGGCAAAGATGATGGCTGGAATGCCGAATCGGAGCACAATGTCCTTATCCGTAAACTTCCCGACCAGGAAGAGCTTGAAAACGTTGTTGAGGAAGTGAACGATTGCTGTAAGGGCGATGGCGACCTCAACGGGGAAAAAGATCGCAAAGACCGGCATGAGAAGAGTTCCGAGGCCGAAGCCGGAGAAGAGAGTCAGCCCGGAAGCGATCAGAGCAGCAAGACAGATGACAAGATAGGCCATTGCAACACACCTCAATCCTTGGGGTCTATGTCTACAGTCCCTTGCAACACTCACCCCGGAGCGCGCGCTCTGTTACCAAACTATTTTGCATTGAGCTTGAATCGCAATCCGTTTGCAAAGGCAAGCAATGCAATGAGCAGGGCTCTCCAGCCCGGGACCGCTGCTTCGCGCCCCATCCTTCGGAGCATTTTGCGAACTGCCACTCTCACAAAATTAATGTCTCCTGAGCTGATTGACTGACAAAACTAAACTACACTCTTCGTCACGGACAGACTTGAGCCCT
>CAZOEL010000086.1:0-28261 GCA_964578835.1 uncultured Syntrophobacteraceae bacterium
AGACCTTCCTGAAAAGATCCAGTGGAAGGGGGTTTAGAAAATGTCCGGTAGCAAACCCGTCATCAGGGATCCTGGTCAAAAAGGCAATAGCTTCCGCCGTAGGGAAAGGAGAAGTTATAATATCTCAGAGCCCAATACTGTTTGCCTCTGAATGTGGTGGGAAATTGAGGGCGCCAATATACAACGCAGGGGGTTACCAGTCCATAGGAGCTACAGGTGGCCTCATCGGCGTATTCATCCTTTTGACGTTTTATCGCGGGAAGCTGAAGTCTGGCGGTCTGGGGCCAATAGCCATGGCTACAACGATCTTCGGGAGAAAAGACAGTTGCATTGCATGAGGACATGCCGTAGCTTACGTAACCGATATTTCCGCCATTTGATCTTCCCTCTGCTATGACGAATACTCGATCGGATTGGCCCGGGTGTAGGGTTGCGACACTAAAATCGGCAGGCGGAGGATAGACCGTAGCCGTCTGATACGGAAAAAACCTTATGCTTAAGCCCGTTAGATAATGAGGGAAGATATCCCACTCCCTGGGGTCCACAATCCCGTTGCCATTGGCGTCAGCCGCTTGGATAGCTTGTTGGCTTCCCGCTTGAAGCCATCCCCCATTAATGCAGACGCGGTCCATGTTGTTCAAGAAGTCATAGGGAGTCGGCTCGCTAGCGTCCGTGAACCCAATAGCCACGGCATCCTGTTCAAAATAGTCGCTTTTTCCGAGATCTCCCCTGTAGACGAGGTAGAAAGAGACATCCGTGGCGTACATGGGGATTTTGTTCGGAAAATCGAACGTAAGCTCAGCAAGGGATGACCTGGGGATGTCTCTCCTGCTGCTTTTTTCGGAAGCCACAGCGTACTGGAATTCACCGCTCGGGACATCTCCGGTGACAAAAGGATCTGACTGGGCAACTTTGTATTTCACCACAAGCTCGATCGATCCGTTATTCATCAATTCTTCATCGGAGGCGACATTCATAGCCGAGAGCTTGATCTGACTGAATCCAGCCTCATTGAGAGGCTCATTGTTGTGCTCCTTGGGATCATAGAGCGCGTAGATCCCGTTTTGTGGGGGAGTAATATAAATAGTCCCGCGGAAGAAATACTTCAACAGTGCTGCCGAGTAACCGACCGCCTTGGGGAGGAGTTTTGAGGCCTGCTCTTTCAGACACTCATCGTCAAAATCAAGGCTTCTATAGAAAACCATTTCATTATTGACTGTAAAATATGTGCTTAAGTATGAAGGTTTTATAAAATGAGTGAGAACTTCTCCATCTCCGGTCTTTTTAATGTAAAAAGACGTATCGGGTACATTGTCCTCCCCGATTACGACCACTGGGAGTAAGTTGCGGTCCAGGTACTGTTGCACATTCGTGCTCGATTTACGGGGATATGGCTGATAGTAAATGTCGTTGGAAGGATTTCCGTCGGAGAGTACATCCTCGGCAAAAACCGTATTTCTGCTTGCAAAGTTGATGTTTGTGTACTCAGCCAGACCTATCCTCTGAGGCTCCAAAGAGATTTCGGGATTCACACCGGTGTAGTTGTTGGTATCCCAGAAGTTCGTGATGGTCTTGTCGGTCAAATCCCCGCCGGAACCAGTGGTGAGGGACGTGATTGACTCCGGATGCTCTTTGACATAATCTTCAAATCTTTCATGAACCGATTCTTTAATGGATCCAAAGTTTAGACCCTTCCACTCCACATGGGATTTGAAATCATTTCTCACGTGGGAAGGCACAGCCATATCCTGAATAAGGTGGAGTACTTGGCCCAATGCTCTAAAAGAGTTCGCGAGGGCTATTTCCCTTGCGGACTCTGTGCCGGCGACTACCGTACCCGTCATATCGTTGCCCGTAAGATAGATATAGAGCTTTTCCCTCGCATCATCCCAGCGCCACCTGTTATAGCCCATTAATTTTTCACTATTCGGCGCAGGGCCCCAATAATCTGTGGCCCAGTGGATAG
Organism: uncultured Syntrophobacteraceae bacterium; assembly: GCA_964578835.1. Classification (GTDB taxonomy): domain Bacteria; phylum Desulfobacterota; class Syntrophobacteria; order Syntrophobacterales; family Syntrophobacteraceae; genus CAZOEL01. The sequence continues at coordinate 1,967 of CAZOEL010000086.1, forward strand.
CCGATTCACAATCTTCGCTTGGATATCCTTGGTAATCGCAAGCGGTTGCTATCGGGTGCAAGTCAGTCAGTCCTGCATCGAACCAAGGTAAATCGTTGCGGGGATTATGAAAGTGATTAGAGGCGCGGCAATCGGGCTTATCCTCCATATAGGCCCCATATTCCAGCCATGCCTTCAGCTCCTTTTCATTGGCGATATGCCCCAAGCCTCTCGGCAAATTCAAATAGTTATTAAGGAAATAGTTCAAGTTTTCCTCAATGCTGATGCAAACTTGTCTTGTTATATCCTGATGAGACTTTTTATTGTCGAATGCATGAAGATCTACAGCAATGGAGACAGAAAAAATTAGAACCAAACAGAATACTTTTCTCATATTACTTCTCCCTATATCTCCTCATTATTTCGCTCAATAATTTACTTTCGTGTTCAATAGCTTTGTCGAAAAGTCTGCTGAAAAAGTGAGGCGCAAAGACCGTAAAACGGGCATGATCCTCTCTCGAATACTGCTCTTTGAAGGGCTCGAGGCTGATTTTCATGCCATCGCGCAGACGGAAGTCCTTTCTCTTTTCGTAAGAAGGAAAAATGTATTTGCTATGCCAGCAGACATATCCTTTCCTGTAGATCACCATCTCGAATTTTTTGCCGAAAAGAGTAGAATACTTGGGAACCTCGAAGCTGCCTTGCACACCCGATATGGCTTCTTCGTTTTCCACGTCCTCGGTGCCTGCCAATCCTGGCGGCCCAGAGCCAATTTTATGCCACGAGATGGCCACTACCGCTCCTTCAATGGGCATTCCTGTCTCAGCGTCTATGATCTGACCTGCTACGGTCCATCTGGCAAACTTGAGAGCGACCAAAAGCATCACCAAGCTCATCAGGACAAATGCAACATACCAACCCCTCAACCTCATTTGTGCTTCTCCCCTATTATCTGCTCAGCCTCAGAAGCTTCCTATCCGCCATATGCCGAAAGGGTCACGGACAAAGTAAATGTAGTAGGTAATGTCATAAGCCTGCCCCTGCACTTGCTCCTCTCGCCTGATCCTGTATTTTGCAACACGGCCTTTGGCGTAGATTAATTGTATTTCCCGCATTTCGGCGCCAATGCCGGGCAGTAGGTCTGAGAGGGCGCTAAACGCCTCTGCATAGCGTTCCTGAGAGCCTTCAATGAAGTATCCCAATGCCCGTTCTCTTTCGCCATTGACTAAGGCGGCCTTCATTCCGTTCCATTTGGCTTTGAGGAGGTTATCTATTTGATCTCTGTCCAGGACAACGATTTCAATTTTGTCTATGTGCACATTGTTCAGGTTGTCGGCGGCCTCAACCGTGAAGATGTAGATGCCCGCCATAGTCATGCTGACTTTATATTCTTCAGGAGTGCTAAGAAGGGATTCAACCGCTCCGGGACCAGTATAGCTCATGGTGGACTGCTCAAAGTGAAAAGAGCCGGATACCGACAGCGTGACTTCAAGGGGCGAGAGCCCCGACTCAACATTAGCCGTGATCTCAATGTGGTTGTCTTCCGGCTCTGCATTCACCATCAACGATGCAGTAGCAGAATGTCCTGCCGCATCCGTAGCCGTGATGCTCAAGGTGTTCTCTCCTTCCACCAGAGGCGTGTGATTAGCGACGAATTCATTGCCAAAGGTCTGCGCAACGACGTCGTTTACAGTGACTCCAGTCTCCAAGTTTCTGAGATTCGTGATGCAACCCTTCACTATTACCGCTGAGCCTGCGATCGTTTCTCCATTCAAAGGTGAGGCGATGCTGATGGAAATGACGCTTTTTACATTGATGATCACTGACGCCGTACTGGTGGCTCCGCTTGAGTCCTGAATCGTATAGGTGAAAGCATCTTCTCCCGAAAAGCCGGAGATGGATGCGTACCGGAGAGTCCCGTTTCCGATATCGGCTACGGCGCCATGTCCCGGTTGCGTGAAGCCTGCAAGCTGTAGCGCATCGTCATCCACGTCACTGTCATTGGCCAATACATCTATCGAAATCGATTCCCCCTGCAGCGCTTCCCCCACATCATCTTCCGCAACGGGAGGATCGTTTACAGGCAAGACGGTCATGCTCACCATAGCCGTTGCGCTTCCGCCGCGGCTATCGATGACGGAATAGGCAAAACTGTCCGTCCCATGGAAATTGGAGGAGGGACTATAGGTAAGGGTCTTGTCCTGGTTGATCGAAACCGAGCCGTGAAGCCCTTGGCCTGCGTTGCTTATGACAAGAGGATATCCATCAGGGGCCGAGTCATTGGCAAGTACATTCAGGGTGACGGGCGTATCTTCATCGGTCGTTGCTGAATCGTCTTTCGCAATAGGAGAATCGTTGATCACGGTCACAGTGGCCGTTGCCGTAACCGTCCCTCCGATGCCTGTGGCCGTGATGACATAGCTGGTCGTCTGAGCCGGAGAAACCGGAGTCGAACCGGAGAGAGGAACGGCGCCGGGTTCCGGGGCGATGCTGCAGGTTTCGGCATTTGTTGAATTCCAGGTGAGTGTGGCCGATTCGCCAGGGGCGATTGCAGACGGAGTTGCCTCCAGGCTCGCTGTCGGAGTTGGATAGACCAGTTCCACATGAATGGCGTGGGAAGCGTTTTGGCCGTAGAGATCCAGAGCGTTAACCGTAATGGAGTTTAGACCCCCGGTGAGGTTGACATCGGCTTGAAAAGCGCCCTCGGTAAGAGAGACGGCCACATTGTTTACAGTTACCGTAGCGGAGGGGTCGCTCACCGTTCCGGCGACGGTAATCGGAGTCGAGCTCACGATGGCGCCGTCCGCGGGAGAGGTGATCTGAACCATCAGCTGAGGAGGGGGCGCAAATTCAATGTTGATCGTCCTCTTAGAGACATTTCTGTTGGTAGTTTCGGCTAGAATCTCGAAGGTGTTGAGCCCCGATTTGAGGCAGACCTGGCGGGAGAAGCTTCCATCCGGCAACGGCGTCACCGGAGACCCGGCGACGAGAAGCCTCGAGACAGTTCCCGTAATCGATCCGCTAATAGTCTGACAGGATTCGTACAATGCGGTTCCGTAGTCTTGATGGCTGTTTACCGTGATTTTGGGGAGGGCAAGATATGCGGCAAGCGAATGGCCATGGACATAGCCCGAAGCGTTGTTGGAAACGAGGATCTCCTTGGATCCGTCTCCGTTGATGTCTCCCACGCCGATCAAGGTCCTCTGAGCGCTCTCTCCATAGCCTGAGGTCAAGATATCCGGAACGTTGTCTGCAAGGCTGCTTCCGAAATGAACGAGGAGGAATCCGAGCATCAGATCGTTGAAACCGTCTTTGTCCAAGTCCCCCAGCGGAGTGACGACTCCCCCTGAGACGGGAAAAGAAACGTCGGGCTGAGAGGAAAGAGTGTGGCCGCCGTAATAGATGTCGGCGCCGGAGGAGCACCCAACGGCGATGTCGGAGTAGGCGTCTCCGTTTATATTCAAGCCCGCTACAAGAGGGCTGCAGCCGTCTCGCCCCGCAAAGAGGACATTCGAGAGCGTGAAGGATGCGCCTCCATACAGCAATCGAACTTCGCCGCCTGCGCTTGCCGAGTAGTTCTCGCCCCCAATCACTACATCGTTGTGTCCATCTCCATTCACATCGCCAGCAGCGGCCAACGATTGTCCCATACGCTTCATGGCCGTTGGAAAGACCACTTCAGATGTTCTTCCGGCAATCGTGGCGCCGCCTCGGAGCAGGAGAACTCGCCCGCTTCGCTCCACTCCTCCAAAGGGAGCGCCGATCGCTACATCCGGGTACCTATCGCCATTTATATCACCTACCCCGGCGATGGATGTTCCCAGGCGCTCAGCCAGAGAATAGGGCGCGCCCGCTCTGTCATGGGCGGCTGATCCCCTTAAAATGAGAGCGGGCGTTGATCGGAACCGGCGCGCACCGCGGTAGATGTAAACCTTTCCCGCTTCATTCACGATATTCGGCTTCGCGCCCGTATCGGCGGATGGGGCGCCAATGATCAGATCCTCATAACCGTCCTTATCGAGGTCGGCTACGGCAAGGCTGTGGCCGAAATCATCTCCGGCGGCTTCGCCGGATAAGGTGATGCTTGGAAGAATACTTAATTTGCATCCAAGGTATATCTTCACCTTGTTGAGCTTGGGAATTCCGAGGATGAGGTCCGCTTTGCCGTCCTTATTGAGATCTCCGACTGCCGCGGTTGTGGGCATTGCTTGAAAAGGCGTCGGTTTCTTCTTGCTGTTCACATCCGTGTAGGTCTTGATCGTTGTTCTGAAATAGCTCTCGCCGCTTTCAGCGTACGAGTCGCTCAGGGCGCCGGAGGCGTAGACGGTCTTTACGCCATAAAAATATGTGGCGCCATGGACTACCCTGCTGTCTCTATAAGAATTCGCGTTGGTGAAAAAGACATTTGCCTCATTGAAGGATCTGCCCGCTTTGCGCTTATAGACCTTGTAGCCCGCTGCCTGGTCGTCAGGTGAGAGCGCAGCCGCCGAGTCCCAGTGGATGTCTATGTAGCCCTCGCCTGCTATGGATCTTACATTTTCTGGTGATGGAACGACTTTGGCGGCTGCATCCTCCGAACGGGGAAGGAACAAAACAAGGAGAATAAAACAGACCCTGGTGAATTGCTTGATTTGCTTTCTCATGTCCATGCCCCCTTGATGAAATGGTTTTTCCGAACGGCCACTCATCCGGCATCGTCCAGGCTCGGGAACTCTAAGGGCGCTTGGGAGACACAGCTTGGAATTCAAAGCGGATCGATGAAAGATGAATGCGTCAATGATGATAGTGGAATTGATATGTTTATTGTAAGCTATGCTACAATCTTGGATGAAATGCCGCAAGTGGAAAACTTCAAGCCCGATGAAAAAGCCGAGAGAATAGGGAGCTTCCGTAACATTTGGGCATTCTGGGAATGCAAAGTAGGGGGTCTTGACGCCGCGCAAGCCTTGCATAGACTCGCCGGACGCTCTGCATCATGTTATTTTCCGAGGAATAGAGCGGCGCTCGATATTTGGCGGAAGATTGTACAGGTCAGCCCAATTCTGAAAGAGGGTATGAAGTTGCTTCGTACGGCTCCGCCCAAATCTATCGAAGTGCGGGAGCGTCTCTCATGCGACTGTCTGGTGGGTATTGATCCTACACTGCTGTATCAGGTCCTCATGAATCTGTGCGCCAATGCCTATCACGAGCGAGTGTGCTCACAGACAAAGAGCCGTTCGTCCCGATTCATCAGCATGGCCGGATTTAGAATTGCACCTATTCCTGAGCCCGGATGGATTCTTCATGAATGTATTGATATATTTTCAAGATCAAATCTTCCGGAAGATTATTGGCTATGCCCGCTTTGGTTCTCGTCTCCACGATCTCTCTCCAGCGGTCGGGCTGGAAGAGGGCGATGTCGTTGCGTTTTTTGTATTCGCCGAGCTGTTTCGATATTTCCATGCGTTTGCCGAGCAGATTGATGATCTGCTGGTCTATGTCATCAATTTCTTTTCTTAGATAGCTTATTTGAATCCTGAGCTCCTCACTGTCGGTCGAGGCGGTTTTGGGCTTGAGCCGGCTTATGAGGTCGCCAAGCTCATCTGGCGTGATCTGTTGCTTTGCATCGCTCAAGGCAGATTTCGGATCGATGTGAGCTTCGATCATCAAGCCGTCGTAGAGCAGATCCATCGCCTTTTGGGCTACGGATAGCAGGAGCTCCTTCTTGCCGCATATGTGGCTTGGATCGCAGATGATGGGTAGGCCCGGGACCCTTCTCTTGAGCTCTATCGCTATTCTCCAGAGCGGGGTGTTGCGGTATGCGTCTTCTCTGAAAGTGCAAAAGCCTCTGTGAATTGCGGCGAGGCTCCTGAGCCCTGCGCGGTGCAAGCGTTCGATCGCCCCTATCCAGAGCTCTACATCCGGGCTGATGGGGTTTTTCACCAAAACCGGAATCTTCACTCCCTTCAAGGCTTCAGCGATTGCCTGCACGGAGAAAGGATTTGCGCTCGTTCTTGCTCCAATCCACAAAATATCGATTCCATGCTTCAAACACTCCTCAACGTGCCCGGGATTGGCGACCTCGACAGCTACGGGAATGCCGACTGTGCCGCCTGCTTCCTTGAGCCATCGGAGGCCCTTGACGCCTACGCCTTCGAAGGAGCCAGGGCGCGTGCGCGGCTTCCAGATCCCGGCGCGTATGGCGTTCACGCTGTATTTGGCCAGTCCTTGAGCTGTTCGCATCAACTGCTCTTCGGATTCAGCGCTGCATGGGCCGGCAATCAGGAAGGTTCCCGTTATGGGCGTCGCCCAGTCAGAAAGTTTTTCTATATTGAGATCTATTTTCATATGGCTCCGAGGATGACCGCTCAAAAATAGTAAAGTCATCTTTCGATATCTTATTTCCGGCTCAAAACGGGATGAGGCAATCGCTAGAGCAAAAAGAGCCGGGGCCTCCAACCGCCAGCAAAATAGCCGAGATCAGCCTTCTTTACAAGAAAGAGGGGCTGTTCTGTGCGCTGGTTCAGTCTCCCTGGCATGATTAACCCGTGAACCGCTTTCATTCGTCCATCCAGATGTTGAATGAGAAAAGAGTTCATGATAATGATCGATTCCTCATCTGCGCTACGATGATATGGTAAAAAACATGAACGAGAATGACGTGGAGGGGTTCCCTTGATCCTTCAAGCGGATCTGTTTTTTCATCCTTTGACCTCACATAACGGTTTTTTTTAGCTTTGCGATGGATCTATCGAGGCGAGGCCTTGTGGGGCCAAGCTTAATGGATATGCAGTCAGGGGGAGCATCGTTGGCGAGATCAATCATCAATTATACAAAGAGGAGAAGTCGTATGAAAAAGGCGCGAAGTGTGTTGGCTGTTGGAGCGCTCCTGAGCCTTCTGGGGGGAGCCGTGGCCGCTCATGCTGATGTGGCGGCGGAGTACATGGTGAATCAGTCCAGCTTGAAAAAAGGCGCAAGAGCCACAGATAGCTTTACTTTCACCTTTTATGAAAATTCCGCCTGCACGGATCTCGTATCCTCTCAGGTGGTTGCGGCCAATGACTTGACGTATGAACAGCTCAAGCTGGTTGCTCTCAAGGGAGGAGATAAGCCGACCGCTGCGACCATTATCACCACGACGATCGCCGGATCGAATCTCGTTGGCCCTCTATATCTGAAGGTGGAAGGGCCTGGCGTTGAGGCGGTCGGCGGCGATTGTCAGCTGCAAAAGGGAGCTGAGCCTTTTCAGAGCAAGTATATCGAGAGCTCGTCACTAAATAATAGTTCCGTGGAAGTGAGCACTACATGGACAAAGATGGATGACTTCATCATCTTTACCAAAGCCAGAAACGACACGAAGATTGAAGTCGTTCTCAACTCCAGGATCCTGGGCGGCTCCTTTGCCGGCGCCACCGGGATCAGGTTTCAGATTGAGATCGACGGCTCTCCGGCTTCAGTGGCCAGCGATGCTTCCATCGCGGCTACGAATACTCGTGATTTTGTCTCCATGACCGCCATTTTTGAGGGCTTGGCCGCGGGGAATCACGTGGTGAGCGTATGGGCGAGGACCAACTTGGGTACTTCCTCGGGCGTGCTTCTCGATCCGGGCGGCTGGGGCGGCAGGCTTATCGTGAAAGAGACTTTTTAGCTCCATTTATCTTCGAATGGAATGGTGAATGCACGCGGGCGTTGATGGATCTCAGCCGTTATCTCGGCGTTTGACAATCAACTTCCCCGCCGTTATTATGAGCGTGTACAGCAAATAAGCCGTTAGGGGTGCTCGTATTCCGAGCTGAGAAAACACCCTTAATACCTGATCCGGACAATGCCGGCGTAGGGAAACGGTCGCAAGAAAGCGATATTTCGAGAGCAGGCTTTCATGAAACCGTTTCCTTATTTTAGGGAAGCGGTTTTTTTTATGGCCGCAGGAATAAACGGGCTGGGCCCTCTTCAAAAAAGGTGATTAGAAAATGGCTGACCCTTTGATCATTGCGGGACGTTCTTTTGGTTCTCGGCTCTTGCTTGGAACCGGGAAGTTTTCTTCATCGGAAGTGATGAAGAGGGCTATTGAAGCTTCCGGAACGGAAGTGGTGACGGTCGCCCTCAGGCGGGTCGACCTTGAAAATCCGAACGACAGCATCTTGAGTGCGATCGATGCAAAACGCTATCTCCTTCTTCCAAATACATCCGGAGCTAGAGACGCAGAGGAGGCGGTTCGCCTTGCAAGACTTGCCCGAGCGGCCGGTTGCGAGCCGTGGGTCAAGCTCGAGGTTACTCCCGATCCTCAATATCTGCTGCCCGACCCGGTCGAAACCCTCAAGGCCGCGGAAATCCTTATCAAGGATGGGTTTGTCGTCTTACCCTATATCAATGCGGATCCGATTCTGGCCAAACGGCTTGAAGACATTGGCGCGGCGACGGTCATGCCCCTGGGCTCTCCGATCGGGTCCAATCAAGGGATCAGAACCAGAGAATCCATAGAAATAATCATAGAAAAGGCCAATGTTCCCGTGGTTGTCGACGCTGGGCTCGGAGCCCCTTCCCATGTTTCCGAAGCTATGGAGATGGGAGCGGACGCCGTGCTCGTCAACACCGCCATTGCCGTTGCGGGCGATCCCGTCGCCATGGCGGGGGCTTTCAAGAAAGGCGTCGAAGCGGGCAGGGAAGCTTTTCTCGCAGGGCTTGGCCGCAGGAGGCGGCATGCCGAGGCGTCCAGCCCCTTGACCGGGTTTTTGAGGTGATAAGATGAGCTTCTATGATGAAGTAGCCCAGTATCGCTGGGAGGATTTTGAAAAGGATATCGAAAGCCGCTCCGGAGAGGATGTGGAAAGAGCTCTTGGCGTCGGAAATCTTACAATGGAAGGGCTTATAAGCCTGCTTTCCCCGGCTGCGGAGCCCTTCCTCGAGGAGATGGCGCAAAGGGCGCATCTACTGACCGAGCGAAGGTTCGGGCGCGTGATGAACCTTTTTGCTCCGCTCTATCTATCTAATGAGTGCGCGAACAGCTGCATCTATTGCGGCTTCAACCACAAGAATTCCATATCGCGGATAACTTTGACGCCGGATCAGGCTCGAGCCGAGGGCGAGCACCTGCACAATGCGGGCTTCAGACATATTCTGCTGGTTTCCGGGGAAGCGCCTCACATTGTCACCATGGAATATCTGCATGATGTCATCCGAAAGCTTCGCCCCCTCTTCTCCTCGATATCGGTGGAAATATTTCCTCTCTCCGAAGAAGCCTACCGGTCTCTTTGCGCCGCCGGAGTCGACGGTTTGGTGGTATTTCAGGAGACCTACAACGCGGAGCGCTATAAAGAGGCGCACCCCGCCGGCCGCAAACGAGACTTCCGCTGGCGGCTCGAGACCGTCGAACGGGGCGGAGAGGCAGGACTTCGCCGATTGGGGCTGGGCGCTCTGCTCGGACTTGACAATTGGAGAGTCGAGGCTGTTTTCCTGGCCCTTCACGCCCGCTATCTCATGCGAAAGTATTGGAAGTCCCAGGTCTCCATCTCTTTTCCGCGCCTGAGGCCCGCCGCCGGAGGTTATCAGCCGGGCTTTCCCGTTTCCGATCTGGAGTTTGTACAGTTGTTGACCACGCTGAGGCTCTTTTTGCCGGATGCGGGCTTTGTCCTCTCAACCCGCGAGTCGTCGCACCTCCGGGATCATCTGATTCCTCTCGGGATAACCTCCATGAGCGCCGGCGCTCGCACCAACCCGGGGGGCTATACGCAGGAGACGGAAGCGGAAGCTCAGTTTCAAATATCGGATGAGCGCTCGCCCGAGGCTGTGGCGGAGCTCATCAGGCAAAAAGGCTATGAACCCGTCTGGAAGGATTGGGATGCAGCCTTTCTCCGGTAGCCTTTCCGGCTGACCGCTGAGAGATGCCGCAATGAAATCGCTCGAGGGAGAGAGATTATGGAAATAATTGTAAACGGAGAGAAGCAACAATTAGAAGGGCCTGTTACCGTATCCCGACTTCTCAATCTCCTTGGGATCGACCCCCGATCCGTTGCCGTTGAGCGCAATCTACAGATTGTTGCGCGAAGCGACATGGAGAGTGAAATCGTGGAAGAAGGGGACAATCTCGAGATCATCAGGATGGTCGGCGGCGGCTGAAAAGCGCTTTGCGCCTTTATCGATCTGTTTTAGAGCAGCCTTCAGGAGTGGTGTGGGATGAACAGAGAAGCCAGAAAGCGAATGTTTGAGCAGGTGGATGTCTATCCGGTTACGTGCCGGAAGCTATCGGAGGGCCGAACCAACATTGAAGTCCTGCGCGCCGTTATAGAAGGTGGGGCGAAGATTGTCCAGCTAAGGGAAAAAGAGCTCTCCCGAAAGGAGCTCTACGAGCTTGCCTTGAAATTCCGAGAAATCACCGCAGAGGCCGGCGTCCTGCTTATGATCAACGATCATCTGGACATCGCCCTGGCTGCGGGCGCCGACGGAGTGCACCTGGGGCAGGATGATCTTCCCATTCCGGCGGCGAGAAAAATCGCCCCCGAGCTGATTATCGGGGCCTCTACCCACTCCGTCGAGGAAGCCCTTGAGGCTCAAAGCGACGGCGCCGATTACATCAACATCGGTCCCATTTTTCCCACCAAGACAAAGGAAGGAGTGGATTACTTTCTCGGACCCGATGCCATCGTCGAGATCGGCTCCAGGGTTCGGACGCCTTTTACGGTAATGGGAGGCATTACGGGAGCAAATATCCATGAGGCCCTCGCCAAGGGGGCGCGCAGAATCGCCATGGTCACGGCCATTACCAAGGCGGCGGACATTAGGGAGACGGTGAGGATGTTTAAGGAGAAGATCCGGAGTTACCCGAACTAAATATCCATAACGCTCGTCGCCACCTGATCCCAGCAGGTGACGGCGTTGTCTTTCCATTTTACGATTTGAATATTGCCGTCCTGTGAAATAACCATGGCGACCACTTCGTGGAGCACATTGCAGAGGCGGTAAACGGAATGGTGCCGCGTGCCCACCCAGCCGGTCTGTTCCGGAGCCGTCAGTTTTCCTTCGAGATCGAGGGCCTTCAAGACATGCTCCACCTTGTCGAGCTTGCCCGATATTTCGCCTCCGAAGCCGATCAGCTCGAATCTCCTGCTAAAGAACACCGCGCCGTCTACAGCGGCCAGTCCCGCAACCAAGTGTGCCCATTCGAAGATCGCCTCATCGAGCTGAGAAAGAGCTCTGTTCTTGCTGGCGAGGTATTCATCCCAACCGACCAGCCGTTCCGGGTCCGCTCCTGCCCCGTATGCTTCGGCCAAAGCGTTGGCAAGCGTTACCGTGAGCGTTACAAACCTGCTGCGCGGCTCTTCCTCGGTAAATCTGTATTTGAACTCGACAAACGGGTTTTCTGAAGACAATTCATCCACCAGTCGCTGTGGAATGCAAACCAACGTGCCCCCGTGGCGCGAATGTCGGATTCTGCTGATCACACGCATCATGACTTGTTTTTTGATGATTCGGAAGAATTCGGACTGAACGGGCGCCCAAGGCCTGTCGGAGCTTTCCCTGGCCTTCATATGAAGGCCATAGGCGTGGGCTCTGGCTGAATCGAAAATTTCCCGCATCCAATTGGAATCGAGAACATCCATGGATGGGCATATGATTTTTCCCGCATTCAGGATGGCTATGGTCGCAGAGCCCTTGCAGATCGATATGCGTCCGGGGCTTGTCACGTGAATTACCAGAGCTTCGGGCAGGGGCTGGAACGTCTTGCCGCCGCCGTAGAGTGTCTGCACCCATCTTTGCCCGGTATGAATCAGGCCCCATATCTGCAACCCGCGATCCCCATCCATTCTGATGCCGATTAAAGAATGGTAAAAGTCTGCGGACGAGGAAAGCTTTCGAAGCTCGTATTCATTGAAGGGGAGGGGATCGGTAAAAACCAGCCGGTGTAGTCCTTTCGGCGGGCCCTGCTCTGGGGAGAGACGGCTTGGCTCGTACAATATTAGACGGAATTTCACGGTCCGTTCTTCTTCTCTCAGCAGACTTGCCTGGTAACAGGTAGAGATAAGAAGCTCGAGAACCGAGCGATCCGGCAACGGTTCCTTACTGCTTGTTCGTGGAAGAAACACTTCCCCAAAGCCTACCTCAGAGCATGGGATTTCCCAATGCCTGTCAATAAAATCAGTAAGCTCTTTCGGGTAAGTATGCCACATGTGATATCCGTTCGTTAAAGGTAATTCCTTGTTCTCAACTTGCATCGTAATCTAAGGTTGAAGTTGTGGACATGCAATCCGAGCCAGCGCGGCATGCCGTGGAGCTGTTGAGCCTGAATGGCCGGTTACGAGTAAAATGGTTAGTTTTCAGTGTGCAGGGCTCTTGATGAGCCCTTATGAACGTGGATAGACTTCAACTTTGCTGTGACTTGTGCAGAGCGCGAAGGGTATACATTTTCGATGCGCTTTGTCTTAAGGGTTAACACATAAAGGATTCAAATGGATGAAAAAGGTCATAATTGCTTTGGTCGTGGCTGTGATGTTGGCGGCAGGGGTAAGCGCTTATGCGGCCCCTTGTAGAAACGCGCACGATGTATCTCGATCGGCTTATCGCTTGGCGAGGGCTGCTGATAGCCTGCACCGGGCGATACACAATGTTAGGGGCTATTCTCATTTGGCGAATGACGCCTATGCTTTGGCCTCAGAGGCTCGTCAACTGCACAGGGCCTCAGACCGGGGCTGGAGTTGCCGGCGCATCCGAGGAGAATACGCCGAGGTTCGAAGCGCCTTCATACGGCTGGACTCCAAGCTGGATCGCGCCCATCGAGTTCATCACAGGCAGCGGGTGTATCGCGATTGGCTGGCTGTGAAAAATGCCTACTTGCTTACGCGAAATGCCGTCGATCGCAGCCGCTACTGAAACGCCCTGAAGAGAGGGGCTCTGAAGCAAAACGACGAAGTTGATTCTAATGCCGCTTCGTCGTTTTCAAGTAAAAAACGCTATGAGCCCAGCCCTGTTGATATTTCTACCTCTCGCATATTTGCGCATTTCTGATATGCTCTTCCGCATTGCCTTGCAGTTTAACTAAAACTAATCTTCTTCTTTACATGTGTCGAAAGCATTTGTATGAAGAGGGTTTGGGGAGTTACTCGCCCATGTTTCTGGATGGAAAAGACTATACTGTTTGGCTATTTTCATGCAAAATTGAACTTGTCCATGTTTCCAATGGCGGATGATTTATGAGGATAAGGAAGAAAGCAGAAATGTTTGGGAGGAGAAACAGGAGTGGAAGAGCAGGTTGAGTGGTATGTTCCGGTATCCCAGGTGGCTGAAATGCTCGAATGCCATTGGCGGGATGTTTATGTCCTCATCAGCAAGGGAGTGCTCAACTTTATTAAGATGCCGCAAAACAAGGTGAAAGTGTCGATTAAGTCCGTCTATCAGCACCTGCAGTCAAAAGGCGTTGAGAGGGAGGGATAGCATTTGCCGCTGCGAAGCAGGAACTTCCTTCGAAGTGTTTATTGCCGTTCTTTGGCCTGGCCTCGGATAACCTTTCCGGAAACTTATTCCAAATTGTAAAAATCTTCATAGCAACAGCTTCTCATTCCCTCTTGCAGAGCGCTCGAGTCGATATTCCATTGATTGTGCTCAGCGCGCTCTGTGAGAGGTCGGGCTTTCCATTATCGCCTACACTGCCCGGCTGTGATCATCTGCTTCCCACAGCGCGATATTCCTGTATCAAGAAGGCTTTTCGAATTATTGCCTCCGTCCGAGCTAATCATGCTGAAGCTTTCCATTCGATTTTGAATATTGAATATGATCTATCAGATCAAGCCATTGTGCTTGATTTGATAGTTGCTGGACGTTGGAAGATAAGATGCTTATAGTACCGTATATCGAGCAGCTATTCGATAGATACAATATGAATTTTTCGTCGGCCGTCATGGCTGTTGTAAACCTGACATGCTCAACCGAGCATGAGTTATCCAACCAAAAGAAATGAGAGTGATACTATGCCGGATATGCGCATTAATCATACCCCTGCCGACTTTGACCCGCTCGTCGATCTTTACCGTGGATTCCTGGATTTTGTGATTCCGCTCCACAAAGAATTTACGCCGAGGCAACAGACGCTGGCGGCGAAGCGCGCCCGAGTTTTGTCGGAAGCGCACCAGGGCAATCTGCCGGGCTACCTGTCTCCCTCGGAGGCGACAACTACCGAGTGGAAGATTCAACTCCCGGAATGGTGCAAAGATCAGCGAAATCAGATGACTGGACCCGCCGACGATGCCGAGTTGGTCGTAAAAATGCTCAACTCGGGCGCTCCGGGCGTGATGTTGGACTTAGAGGATTCCATGGCGAATTATTGGTCCTGTCTGCGCCAGGGCATAAACAACATTCTGCAGGCGCTGAGAGGCAGCCTTACCTATTTTGACGTCAAGCGCAATGAAACGAAAGGGATCAATCCAAGCAGCACGGTCATTTGGCTGAGGCCCAGAGGCCTGCACTTGAGCCAGGCGGGCGTTCTTTCGGACCGAGAAGAGCTGATGTCGGCTTCCTTGTTCGATACGGCCGCTATCGTTTACGGGATGAACCCCAATGAGCTGAAACATCCTCTCTCTTTTTACATACCCAAATCCGAATCTGCTGAAGAAGCGCTTTGGTGGCGCGATCTTTTTCGCGCGCTCGCCAAGGCCAAAGGGCTGCCTGAAAACTACATAAAGTGCATGGCTCTTGTGGAATCGCATCCACTGGCGTTTCAAATCGAGGAGTTTGCTTACAACCTGAGGGACCACCTGCTGGGGCTCAATCTGGGTCGTTGGGATTACATGGCGAGCTTGATCCATTTCAACCTGCATGATCCCGCCTGGGTTTTGCCCGACAGAAACACTATTCCCCACAATGTTCCTTTTTTTCAAAACCTTAGAGATTTGATGGCCGAGCTCTGCCATAAGCACGGCATGCTGGCCATAGGCGGAATGACGGCGCTTTTCCCGAGCCGGGTCGATCCGGAGCTCAATGAGCGTGCGCTGAAGGCGCTTGCTGAAGACAAGAAAAACGAAGCCGGTTGCCTTATGGATGGCGCATGGACGGGCCATCCGGATCAAAACGAGATTGCAGTCGCTCAGTTTCCGTATCCCAATCAGCTCCAGGCGCGAAAGGAGAATGCGGAGACGCATCCTGATTTGAGGCCCCGGCCGTTGGGAGTCGGAAAGCACACTCTCGGTGGGACTCGCGCCGCAGTGCGCACCGTCATCAGGTATCGTAACGGCGTGTTGAACGGCAAGGGCGCGAGTTTGCTGGACGGCTACATGGAAGATCTGGCTACGGATCGCATTTACCGTTTGATGCTTGCTCAACGCATGCGTCATAAAGACGAAGTGAAGATAGACAATGGTGAAGGTGAGACGATCCGGCATACGCCGGAATTGATAAGCCAGTTGTTCGATGAAGAATTGAACCGCATCCTTGCTGAGCTTCCGCCCGATACGGATGATGGGTCGGCTGAAAAATACCGGCAAGCCAGGCGAATCAGCGAGGAGATGATAGTGCGCAGCCAATTCGACCCCGTCTGAGGCGATTGCCTTTCCGTAGTGGGTTGGGGACTGCATGAATAATGATAGACAACTTTTGCGCGTCTGCGCATCAGTAGGAGAACCAAAATATGAATAGCGATGGTCAAGTTGCAGAGCTTAAGAGGCAATGGAGCATGGAAGGTCGCTGGAAGGGCGTTGAGCGCCCGTATTCGGCGGAAGACGTCATAAGACTTCGCGGCTCGCTCAAAATCGAGTACACGCTTGCGGCCCATGGGGCTCGCAGGCTCTGGACGCTGCTTCACACCGAGCCTTATGTCGCCGCGCTCGGGGCTTTGACCGGCTCCCAAGCCGTACAGCAGATTCAGGCCGGTTTAAAAGCCATTTATGTCAGCGGCTGGCAGGTTGCGGCCGACAATAACAGCATAGGACACACCTACCCGGATCAGAGCCTCTATCCCGTCGATAGCGTGCCCAATCTTGTTCGCAGAATCAACAACGCCTTTCAGAGAGCCGATCAGATTCAAAGCATGGACGGGGGAGACGGCCCGTACTGGTTTGCTCCCATTGTAGCCGATGCCGAGGCGGGCTTTGGTGGAGCGCTGAACGCCTTCGAGCTGATGAAAGCCATGATTGAAGCCGGAGCTGCCGCCGTGCATTTCGAAGATCAGCTTTCTTCGGCCAAAAAGTGCGGGCATCTGGGAGGAAAAGTGCTGGTGCCGACCCGCGAGGCCATCCAAAAGCTTATTGCCGCAAGGCTTGCCGCAGATGTCTACGGCGTGCCGACGATCATTATCGCCAGGACGGACGCCAATGCTGCGACATTGCTGACAAGCGACGTTGACGAGAGAGACCGGCGCTTCCTCACCGGCGGAAGGACGGAAGAGGGTTATTACGCCGTTAAAGATGGACTCGGCTCGGCAATTGCGCGAGCGCTTTCTTACGCTCCCTACTCTGACATGCTGTGGTGTGAAACCTCTTCGCCAAGTTTACAGGAGGCCAAAAGGTTTGCCGAGGAAGTGCATGAGGTCCATCCCGGAAAACTTCTTGCCTACAACTGCTCGCCTTCCTTCAACTGGAAGAAGAAGCTGGATGCGGCAACCATCTCTCGCTTCCAAAGAGAGCTTGCTTCCTATGGATACGCGTTTCAGTTCGTCACTCTGGCGGGATTTCATTCGCTCAATGTCGGTATGTATGAGCTTGCCCGCGGGTACCGCGAAAGTGGAATGGCCGCCTATTCCGACCTTCAGGAAAGCGAATTCGAGCGGGAGAAGGAAGGATACCGGGCGGTAAAGCATCAGACCTTTGTCGGCACCGGCTACTTCGATCAAGTGGCGAAGACCATAGCCGGGGATGATATATCTACGGCCGCTTTGAAGGGATCTACAGAGGAGGAGCAGTTTCAAACCCATGCAGCCTGATGGGCTGACTGAATCTGCTCTAACGCGGCATTATTAGCTTGAAAGCCATTATTGTTTATGCATTCCTGCCTCAAGCGCGTAGAGAAACGGATAGCCGAAGCTTTGGATTATACGCCTCATTGATTCCGGCCTCTGCGTTCTTGAGGCTCCCGTCAACTGCCCGGTTGAATATGCCTCCCTTCGTCGGTTAACCTCACCTGATAGCTGAACAAAGATATAGTTCACGACCGGATCGCACTGAGCTGCCTTATTGCGGATGGCGATAAGTTCTGTTATGAAGAAATGCGCCGCGCCGGGGGCATTACCCACGTCGCCGGGCTGGCTCCACAAAAACAGTCATGTAGATTGAAAAGAGGTTTCCATGCGTTTTCCTGTTAGTCTGTACGCTTCCATGACAACCTATCTGATGAAGAAAAAGATCAGGAATGAGGAGCGGTTCCCTCTGGTTCTCATGCTCGAGCCCACTCACCGCTGCAATCTCACTTGCTCCGGATGCGGGCGCATCCGCGAATATCACGGCTCTCTTCACAAGGAGATGACTCTCGAAGAGTGCCTGAAATCGGTGGATGAAGCCGCTGCTCCCGTTGTGACCATAACGGGAGGAGAGCCGCTTATCTACTCTCAAATACGGGAATTGACGCGGGAGGTCCTCGCGCGCGGCAAGCACGTCTATTTTTGCACCAATGGCTTGCTTCTCGAAGAGAGCCTCTCCTGGTTTGCTCCTAGCTCCCGCTTCACATGGAACGTTCATTTTGACGGCTCCGAGCAAACCCACGACAAGATCATCTGCAAGGAGGGCGGGTTCCGCAAGGCTCTTGCCGGAGTCAAAGCCGCCAAGGCGAAGGGCTTCCGAGTGAGCACCAATACGACCGTGTACCGTGAAACCGATGTCGACGACCTGGAATACTTGTTTTCTCAGCTGTCCGAGGCGGATGTCGACGGGATTTTGGTCGCTCCCGGCTTCAGCTATGAGGAAGTGATTCGGGATGTCTTTCTCTCGCGCCGGGAGATCATGGAAAAGTTCCGGCGAATCAGCCGATGGCAGGATAAGTTCCCTTTGATCAGCAACCCGATCTACCTCGAATTTCTGGAAGGCAAACGGAGCCTGAAATGCACTCCATGGGGGAATCCCACTCGGAACCCACAGGGATGGAAGTCTCCCTGCTATCTCATAACCGATACGCATTATCCTACATATGCGGAGTTGATGGAACAGACCGACTGGGATTACTTCGTTTCCGGCAAGGACCCGCGTTGCGCTCAGTGCATGGTTCACTGCGGATACGAGCCTACCGTGGTCCGTGAGCTGAAAGGCAAGGACCTTCTAAAAATGATCGAATGGAATCTGAAAACGGTTGAACGCAAGAATCCGGAGAAATAATAAGTAAATCAATGACTTCGGGAGCTATCAGAATTATCGGGCGGGATTGCCATGTTTGAGCTGTTGCAGCTGTTTTGGGGTACGGTGCTGCTCAGGCCGTACGTTTTCATCTTTCTGTCCGTCTACATCGTAGCAGCGGCAGCCCATCTGGGCTGGCGAAAGGCTCTGCTTTATATTCCTTTGGGATATGGGTTGGCTTGGCTTTCCGAATATTCCTCCATCCATCTCGGCTTCCCATATGGAGATTATTATTACATTCCGGACACCATGGACAGGGAGCTTTGGGTGCTGGGAGTCCCTTTCATGGATTCCCTATCGTATGTATTCCTCTCCTATTGCAGCTATTCCATGGCGATCTTTCTTCTGAGTCCGGTGAAGTTCACAACGAGAAACATTTGCGCGTTGGAGACGAGAAAGCTTCGAAGCTCCTGGAGCGTGCTGATTTTTGGCGCCTTCTTGTTCGTTCTTCTGGACATCATCATTGACCCCGTGGCTCTTCAAGGGTATCGATGGTTCTTGGGCCAGATTTACGGCTATCGGAATCCGGGGATATACTTCGGAATTCCCGCAAGCAATTTTGGAGGATGGCTCCTCGTGGGCTTCGTGCTGGTGGGAGCGTTGCAGCTTCTCGATCGGTTTTCTGGACTCGAGCCTCGCAAAGCATCCTTTTGGAGCGGAGTCTACGGTATTTCCCTGCTGGGTCCCGTCCTCTACATTTCGGTGCTCGTCTTCAACCTCACCGTGACATTCTGGATCGGCGAGCTGCTTCTTGGCGCAACGGGGTGCCTCATTCTTTTCTTCTCTTCCCTGTTCGGTTTTTTCCTCGTCCGTTCGAATCGACAATTGGCCACCCCCGAACAGGTCAAGCTGCATCTTGCAGACTTCCCGTTTTCGGGAGCCGTTCGATTGGAATCCCCTCCTATTGAAACAACCAATGCGGATGCTTGCACGCTCCGTTAGGCGAAATTCGAACCGCTGGAAGCGCTCTTCAGAACCGAATGCTCTGCCATATTCTTAATCGATTGCGGCGGGAGTTGGAGTAAGCTCGCCAGAACAGTGCAAAGGTTGTGCGACGCCTTCTCAGACCTTCTCCATGCCCGGTAAAATGAGCCGATAAGCCGAGGGCTTCTGGCTAGCGCCGCCAAAACCTTCAAGACTCGCACACGGCCGTCGGAACCGCTTATGGCTTCGGGATCAAAGTCTATTTCGTCGCGTAAGGCGTCGCTTATCGCGCGAAAGCACAGAAAAGGGATCTGTTCCCGCAGCGCGAACTTTGCGGCGAAGCAGCTTTCCATGTCCACCAGAGCTGCGCTCCCATTTAGAAGACGATTGATCTCGGGCTTTGGCATGGCTCGAGCTACGGATACTATCCCGGCTCTTCTTATTCCCTTTTCATTGCAGAAATCCGCCAGTTGAGGGGATGGTTCAAAGTTCAAACTCTCCTGGTCCTGGGATGACTTCGAGGCTTCCTTGGCGCGAAACGTTGATGCAAGGAAAACATCTCCGACCTGGATTTCTTCGGACAAACCTCCTGCAAACCCGAAAGAGCAAATGAGATCGGGCTTCTTAATTCCGGAGATCCATTCGAGCGCGTGGAGCGCCCTTGCGCCTCCCATACCGGTCTCGATCAAAAAGATTTCGGCGTCGGCAAAGGAGGCTATGGAGCTTCTGAAAGGTTTGCTTGAATAAGACATCCATTGTCCGATCGCCTTTTTCAAAGGTCGGTATTCATCCGGAAGAGCTGCAGACATGACTATTTTCAGCATTGGGGCGATGTCCTGTGCTTCGGTTCTTGAAAGGCCTTCTACTTGGAGACGCGGAGAGCATTTTTTCATACTACTTTCCGAGGAGCAATCCTTCATCGAGTATAATGCCAATTTCTGTTGTATTATAGGAGCCTAGACATACTTGGTCGTCGGGTTTGCCGGTTTCATTCACTGCGGATTCCCGGAGTCTGGGGATTATGATGGACATAGACGTTCCAGCAGGTTGGGAAAAATCGTTCGAGAGAATTTTGCGCGAAAGACTTCGCAAAATTCTGGTGCTTGGCGCTGTCGATATGGGCAAGAGCGCGTACTGCCGTTTTCTTTGCAGGCGCATGGCTGAAAGAGGCGTTAAGGCGGCCGTAGTGGATTCCGATATAGGGCAGAAGGACATTGGGCCTCCCGCTGCGATAACCATGGGATACTTTTCAGGTTCTGAAGGGCTTTGCGCCATTGATCCTGCTTCCTTCTATTTTGTAGGGGCCGTGAATCCGGCAAAGCATCTGCTTCCCATGGTCCTCGGAACGAGTCGGATGGTGGAATCCGCCAAGGCTCCTTTCATCATCATCAACACCACCGGGATGATCCATGGATTGGGCCGTATTCTAAAATCCTATAAGATCGAAGCCGTTAAGCCGGATGTGATCGTTGGGATACAGAAAGGCTATGAGCTCAAATCCCTGCTCAAAAGTCAGAGGATCAATCGGATTGTAACTCTAAGCCCTGCGCCCATGGCTTCCGCAAAGAGCCTGGAGCAGAGAAGGGCGGCCAGGGAGAAGGCCTTTCAGCGTTATTTTTCGGGCTCTTTGCTGCTATCTCTCAACGTAGATAGTATTGTCTTTCAGCGGACTTCCCTCTTCAGTGGAAAGCCGATCGAAGACCCTGATTTGATCTACAGAGAAAGGACCTCTGAAGGGGACATCATCGTGGTCGGCAATGGAGGCAAATCCCTTGAGGATAGCTTTAGAGCCATTCAAGAAGGTTTTGAGCGTGGGCTTTTGTGTGGAGCGGCGGATCGGAACGGCTTGGGCCTGGGGCTGGCTATCATAGAGGGCATTGATTTCAGAAGAAAAGTCATTTCCTTATGGACTCCCGTGCGAGCGGATAGAATCCGGGTGATCCAGTTGGGCGATATCTACGTGGGACGGGACGGCAAGGAGATGGATAGAAAGAAGCCCGGCGCAATATAATGCCCCTTTCTGCGGCCAACCGAAGCCATCACTCAGCGGGCCCACGAATCGTCAAGAACGGTTTTGAGAACCTGAGGGAAATCGGTAAATATTCCACTGACTCGACTATCGATCAAAGCGCGCATAACGCTCGGTTTGTTCGCCACCCACACGAGAACATGGACCCCTTCGTCCCTCAGGGATGCAATCCGTCTTCGTCGGATTGCCGTGATCCTTGGATGATAACACGAGGCTTTTAAGCGACACAGCAGCGCTGGCGGGTTTCGGTGCGCAAAACTCGCCAGCGCCCCGGTAACGATGCTCGGGTTGGCCGCTCCTACCCGTTCTAGATAAGCGTGATTGAAAGAAGAGATCAAAACCTTGCCTTCCATGCCCAGCTCTTCCACCAGCTTCACGACCTTCTCAACCACAAATGAATGTCCGGCTGTCCTTCCTAAATCTTTTATTTCTACATTTACCAGCCAATCGTTCTCTGCGGTGAATTCTAGCGCCTCGCGCAAAGTGGGCGCGCGCAATCCGACGTAACTTCGCATTTCGGCTTCGGTGACGGCTCCGGCGGCAATTTGTCCAAAAGGATCGATTCTGTTGAACCAGGAGCCGAAATCGAGTTGCCGGATCTCGGCAAGCGTAAAGCCATGGACCATCCATGGCGCTCTGAGAGGAAAGACATCCCTTACATTGGATGTGCGCTCGAGCGTTGAGTCATGAATGACAATGGGCTCCCCGTCTGCTGCCGCGCAAACATCCAGCTCCCACATGTCCGCCCCGACGCTCAATGCCTTGCGTGCGGCGGCGAGAGTGTTTTCCGGAGCGAGAGACCGCGCCCCCCTGTGAGCTATATTCAGGATGCGCCTGCCAAGAATCGCGCAAAGCGTGGTTTCCGATCGCTTCATTGTTGATGGGAGGACCACCGGCTCATGCCCTTCTCGCAAAGATCTTTCATATTTCGCCTCAATCTTTGGGGGTGTCGTAAGTTGTCATTTCTAAAAGGAGAGAAAAGCGCATACGAGACATTCATTCGGATTTCTTCTTTCGAGAACGTTTGCTTTCCACCTTTGTTTCCGGTCTTTTCTCATCCATTTCAGGCTCTGGGTTCATCTCGCCGGCCGTGAGCATCTCTTTCTCACGCTTCTTTTTCTCTTGGAATTCTTTCAGCTCAGCAGGCAGTCCTCTTTCCTTTGCCGCCTTGCTTCTTTCTCTGGTCAGCGACTTCGCCGAAAGCGGCTGCTTGAGCGGAAAGCCCCATTTCTGTTTGTATTCGCGAGGGGAGAGCGCATGAGAATCAAGATGCTTGGCAGTCAACTGCTTCATTTCTGCGCTGCATTCGAGACATATGATTCTGTCCTCCTGAATAGAGTTTTTCGGATCAACAGCATGAGCTCTTTCTCCATTCCAGCTTTCCCCTAGCTCCCTGGCGATGTCCAGAAATGTGCCCTCGGTTTCCGATTTCTGCATTGCCTGGAGTGTATTGAAAACGCTCTTCAACGAAGAGATCATCTCTTCAGAAGTCATGGCGTTTGTAGACACCTGAGCCTGCACAAGGTCTGCTGCTACTTCCAACAGCTTTCTACTCATTGATATCCTCCACGGACTCTTCCATATATAGAGTCGTCTAAATAGAAACTTCGGTTCTATAGAAGAAGTACCGAGCAAATAAATAATGCAATTGCACAATTAATTATCGGGAAAATAGACTGCAAGTCAATACGCCAGTATTTATAGAGCAAGATTTTAACCCTAGTCTTTCCAGAGGTATTTAACACGGACTTAATAGCTCCATGTATTATTGCCCTTACCTAATCATACACAGGCAAAAAGATTAATCAAGGATACTCCGACTTTCTTTTTCGGCATGATTGTCATCCGATATTTCAGCGCAGAGAAGGCAAAAAACGAGGAAAAGGATAAAGGCATTCTTGGGAAATTTGTGTAGAAGTTGAAGAATCAGTAGGTTCTTTGCGGCCTCTTTAGAACAGCTCTGATTATCTGTGAATTAAAAGGGCGGCCGTTGGAAGTAGAATGCCCCATGTGGTTGAGCAAGTCTGCAATTTCTTGGCAGGACATTTGCTTGCAACCAGGCATCTTGCAGCGGAGCTTTTTGATTTCCTTCGCAATTTCTGGTGAAACGGCAGTCGGTTTTCTCCTATGGGCGCTTCTAGCAGCGCCTTCTTCGCCGACTCGCTTACGCTCCACTTGCTGGATGAATTCGCGCCAAGCTCTCATTTTCAGATCATACATCTGTTTATGGTATGCGGCTGCAACGCTCACGGCGTCACGAACCAGCTTCTGCCCAGTGTCTTCATGCTGAAGCTCCTTGCACTCGCGGACGCAAAGGAGATTGTAACCTTTCTCTCTCAAGTCGTGGACAATTATTTCCTGGAGTGCGAATTCGCTGGACAGCCGCTCCATGCATTCAATAACAACTGTTTTAATATCCTGTTCATTGAGATCCAGAGAAATGAACATCTTTGCGAGCGCAATCCTGTTGTCCACGTTGCTGGAGCAGCATTTCTCATTATATATCTGGTCGAGAATGATCCCATTTTCAGCCGAAAAACCTCTAATAACGCGTTCTTGGCGCTTTAAATCATCGATATTTACCTGACTCTTGCCTTCAACTTGAACATATCCAAAAGCTCGAATGAAATCCATGATTCTACTTTTTAAATAAAGGGGTTAATCCCAAACTTCACGAGAAGTGTGGCAAAGCCCGAACTCACGATATAAAGTAGCAATTATGCACAAAGATAAAATGAGGTGAAAAAAGTATTTTGGAGTCCGTAATACAGTATTTTGTAGGCAAAAACTAAAGGAAAGCTACCAGGGATGGAATCGTAAAAAGGTGCAGCGCCACGTTTGGACTATTTCTTTGTCTGTCCGGATGACTTTGCAGATATGGACGCGTTAGTGATTATATTGAGGGCATGCGGATGGCTCCGGTGCTGAACTCGGAGGGAAGGAGCTCCAGAGGCGTTTTCTCGCCAGTCTTAGACAATTCCCTTCGTTATGCAGGTCGTGAAAAGCTGAATTATAGGCTAGGCTATTGCGCTTGAGAGACTGAACTGCGACCCGAAATCGAGCCAGTGGGAAATGATTGTTTCCTCCGAAGGAATCTTTCAAATCGCATTGGTTTCTTGGGGAGCCGAAGATGTTCAAACCTCTCGGATTTGACATAAGCGGACTTCAGTATCATAGTATCGAATTTGGTTAGCCTGAAGGGAAGCGCTTTGTATATTCCGATTCTAACAACCGAGCCCAGAGGAAGGATTAGCATGAATGGAAAAAGGGATCGCAGGCAGGAGCCTCAGGTAGAGTACAGAAGTCAACCAAGTCAGAGACCGCCACAGGCCCCGAAGCCCAGGAGAAATCCTTTGGATGAGTTCATAGGCGAACGGCTGACTATTCAAAGCAGGGCGGGCGTGATGTATACGGGCATCTTTATGCAAAACGAGAGCGGACTGCTGCGGCTCGAAGATTGTACGATACAAGGCATCCACCATACGGCTAAAAGCAAATGGCTGCTTTTGGATAGGACCATGATAGCCCACATTCATCCCGCCGACGCCAAAATAGAGAAGGTTGAATGAGCGACGGGCGATTGTGGCCCTTATAGAGGGCGGTTGCGGAAAAGGATGTGGCTTGGTCGGTATCAAACTTCTTCATAATGAGAGGCGGACGGTATGAAAATGCTTGCTTGACCGCCAAGCCAGTAATTTTCATGTCGATGCGCATGCGCTGGACAAGCCAGTGGAGATGCGCCCCATTTGTCCATTGCCAAGAATAAGAATTTTTCTCGCAATCCCGGCTCACCGGGGCAGTTCCACAAGCTCAAACCAGTACTTGGCGATGAAATCCATAGCTTGAACAAGCTCATCGAAGCTTTTAGGCTTTACAAGGAATGAGCATGCGCCTAAATCGTAGCAGTAACGGATATCCTCTTCCTCTTTTGATGTTGTCAAAACCACTATCGGTATATCGCGGAGCTTTGGGTCGGATTTGATTCTTTTGAGCGCCTGTCTGCCGTCCATTTTGGGCATGTTGAGATCGAGTAGAATCAAGTCCGGACAAGGTGGAAGAGAGAATTCGGTCTTCTTTCCGCAATGGTGAAGGTATGAAAGGAGCTCGTTTCCATCTGCGGCAAAACGCAAATCCACCCTGAACCCGTTTTCTTGAAAGGCGTTCTTGACCAGTAGGAAATCATCTTCATCGTCATCCGCCATGAGAATGACCGCTTGTTGCCTGGAAGCTCTGCCCATTGACTATCTCCATGAAGTGTAAGATATAAACGCGCCCAGCTGTAGCTGATGATCCCGCAATCCCCCATTAATGAATAGCGCAGAAAGCTGCTTTCTTGTGAAGGATCTCTCTTCATTGGGGAATCCGAGTCGCTTTTAGCAATCTCGATCGCTCGAATCACAATCAATTTTAGTCATTATAGGACCTTTTGTCATTTATTGATCCATGGGGATTACAGTAGCGGATGAGTTGAGGCTCTTCGCCTTCGAATCGGCAATTTCGACTCTTCGGGAGCTTCTGCAGGGGGCGCGGTTCATGTGTCGATCGAACGCAAATAAATAAAAGCCAGGTGGAGGGGACCGAACCCGGCTTTAAGGTAAATGGTGTGCTGGTCGGATGGAGAATAAGCGAACTGTCGTCCAGATGAAATAGGGTGGTTATTGTATTTTTGATGTCCTGATAATGTATTTGATAGCTAAGAAGGTGCTGAGCAGATACGTTTTTAGACCCCGGAGGGCTCCAGCTTCATAAGTCATTCCGGCGCTCCGTGCGCGTTTAACCTTAAATCTACGCGAGTGTTAGAATGTGCTATTTTGTCTCTTGATTTCTGTAGAAAAAATGACTAGGATCATCCCCGCTACTAAACCTTCCTTTTTTGTGGCCGAAGGCCAAGGAGTGGCGCCTTGGCCTTCATTTACGCTTGCGCGCCTTCCCCCTCTTACGTCGCTTCGCTTGCCTCGGCATATTTCCATTGTCTCTTTTCAAACAGCCGTTTCTTTCGGAAAGGTTCCCAATAATGAGCCAAGAGGCTCCACGGTAAATTTGTTCTCATTCAGAAATGACCATGTGTACGGGAATCTTTTTCCC
>CAZOEL010000087.1:0-25629 GCA_964578835.1 uncultured Syntrophobacteraceae bacterium
GGAAAAAGATTCCCGTACACATGGTCATTTTTGAATGAGAACAAATTTACCGTGACCGGCAGGCGATGTGCTGAGGATACCTTCCCACGCATACAGCGCGAAAGGCTGAAAAGCGTCTCCGCCCGTCAAAGCTCCGCCTACTCGGTTACACGCCGAGGAAGCGTAACGAGCCGGCCACACGAGCGTTGAGCAAGAAGGGCGCCACAGGGCCGCGTCAAAAAAATCGTGCTGTGAATGAGCAAAAATATGCAATATGATGCCCCAGAGAGACGATTGCAGAATCTAACTATCAGAATGCGCCTTCCGAGTCAAGCCAATAACAGTTACTATTTATACTGAGGAATCAGATGGATAGAGTGACTGGGAGAATGGGTGAATTATAAAGCGCAGCGAGTTGAGGCTCTTCTACGCACTTTTTGACGTCAGCGAGGCAGGTTTTGCGGGAATCGATGAAGTGTCATAAAGTTGACTATCAATGCATTGACAAAGGTGTCGTTGGAAGGAGATATTGGAGAAGCCCCATGAGCTTGTTCACGCCTCGTAAACCCGAAGCAAGCGGATCAGGGCTTCGCCCGAAAGGTCGATGAACTGCACTCCGAACCCGGAGGGATAGAAGCTGATTTGTCCTCGGTTGACCCAGACGATTTCTCCCCGGCATTCGACTGGAGGCAATTCTCTGAAATGAAGCTTGATATTGATGACGGTTTTGGGGGGAAGAAGCGTATCCGTGATGATAAAAACCCCTTCGGGGCAAATGTCGGAAGTCACGCCGTCAAAGCACAGGCTCTCGCTTTCCCAGGTGATCTGGATGTGCTTTGCGATCCTCCTGGATTGTCGCCTCTCGGCCATGAGCTTTTCTTCGTCCGGATTGTGACGGCTCACTTGTGAATGCTTCCTGCAGTGTGGGGTTGTATAAAAATGCCCTCATTATGCCTTTTTGATGGAGTGCCGCCATATTACTGCAATAAGGCTCCTGAGGCCAATGGATTGTGAGGCGAGGCGCCAACTTATTTTGGCGACCGCAGGGGCCGCGCTTGTTCGTTGGCGGCTCCTGCGCAGAACGGCTTGTTATTCCAGTTGGCCAAGCGGTAGATATCGTACGGCGCTTAAGGCAATAGCGTAAAAAACGGCAGGAATTAACATCCCCCTGAATTCCCCTTCAAAGGGGGACTCTATCCGAGATGATGAAAATAGGACAAGGCGGAAGCATCGTCTTCTTCCAGTTCTTGAGCCCCAAAGGGGCGGAATATCATAGCCCAGGGCAACGCCCTGGGTTAGAGACATCACACAACACCCTTCAAGCCCTGAAGGGGCGGGATAACTCATCGATTGGTTATTGCGCCCCTTCAGGGCTTCACGGGGGATGCTCCCATACCCAGGGCGTTGCCCTGGGCTATGATATTGCGCCCCTTCGGGGCTCGAAGGGCGATGGTGCACAAAAGCCGGAAGGATGATGCACAAAAGCCGGAAGGAGTGATGGTCCATTTCAGGGAATTCCTGCCCTGATTTTCATCAGCCCAGACTCTATCTACAACAATTCTCCCCTTGAGGAGGATGAAGGGAGATGTCTGATAGCTCAAAATGAGAACTGCCGCATAAAAGGCCATTGTGTGGACAAGATCCCACGCAATATATAAATACACACTATGGAAAGCCGACAAATTATGAGAAATACTCAAACAAAATGGATGGTATGAGGCGGGACAGGCCGGCTCTCATATCCAGTTTCGGCATCCAGGAAGGAAAGGACGCGTTACTGTGCCGCATCCGAATAAAGACATTCCGATTGGGACGCTAAAAAGTATCGAACGCCAATCCGGCATCAAGTTTGGCTGAGGAGAGATATCATGGCAAATTACATAGCTGTTGTTCATAAAGACATAGATACCGATTTCGGTGTTTCATTTCCGGATTTTCCCGGTTGTATCACCGCTGGGCAAACCATTGATGATGCAAAGGAGCTTGCCCGGGAGGCACTGTCGTTCCACATTAAGGGAATGCTTGAAGATGGCGATCCATTACCCGAACCCTCTAAGCTCGAAGAAATAATGGGTGATGCAGATTATGCGAATGCTGTCGCTTATCTGGTAGTCTCTGTTTCTGACGTGAGAGGTCGAATTGGCAAAGAGAGCTATGAGAATGTTTGTATCGATCAGAAATCTACCAGTCATTCAGATTTACCTGTTCACAACCTTCAGCTATTGCTTTTTCCATCTCATTGAGATCTTCTAGAACAATGGCGCCTGCAAATTTCAATAACTCCCTTCCCGGCGTCCCCGAAGGCTTCTCTTCCGCCAAGGCTCGTACAAAAGCTAAAACCCGCATCTGTTGCTCGGAGCTTAGCTTGTGAAGATGAGAAGTGATCTCTTGTTCAAATGACGGATTCGCCATATGTAACTACTCCTTCATTTCTTTGGGTTTAGCAGGCGTCTCGATCAATCTCGTTCCCAAGCTCGGCTTGGGAACGAGGAGCGAACTACTAGCCCATCGGCTCGTTTTCCACGAGGTTCCAGATCCCGCAGGGGCAGGCTCCTCCGCAGAATCCACAGCCTATGCAGCGCTCGGGGTCCACTGCCATTTCAAAATCTCCCTGGCCTTTGTCGCGTCTGGAGATGGCGGCCTGCGGGCAGATCGTGACGCAGAGTCCGCAGTCTCGGCAGGCGCCGCAGGAAGAGCAATTCGAGGCGCATTGCTCGAGGTTATCGAACGCCATGAGGCGCGGGTCGAAGTATTCGAGCTTGATACGGGAGTAGGGGGCGGCCAGAGGCTTTTTCCGCAGCGGCTGTTTGCCCGCGAGCATATCGGAGATGGCTTCCGCCGCTTTCCTTCCGGCGCCGATGGCGTCGGTGAGAAGCCCCGGCTTCACCGCATCTCCGATGGCGAAGATCTTTTCATCCGTGCTCTGGAATGAATCGTTTACCTTGATGTAGCCTCGCTCGGACGCTACGGTATCGGGCAGGAAGTCCAGCTCCGGCATGTCGCCAATGGAGATGATCACGGTGTCTGCGGGAATCACTTCGCCGGTTGTAAGCTCGAGGCCTTCGTCGGTTACGGCTTTGCTGAAGCATGGCCACCTGAATTTAGCGCCGACCGATTCCGCATGCTTTCGCTCGACCCCGAAAGAGAGCGGCTCCTGGATATCTATGAGGGTGATGTCTGTCGCCCCGAGCCTGTGAGCTTCCGTGGCCGCATCGCATCCCACGTTGCCGGCTCCGATGATGACGACGCGCTTGCCTACCTGGATTGCATCCTTCTTGCTCAGGCGCAGGAAATCAGGGGCTGGGATGAGCTTCTCATTTCCCGGAATGGGAATAACCCTGGGCTTCTGGGCGCCAACCGCCACTACGATGTAATCGTAATCGTCTTTTAACCTTCCGAAATCTTCTCGATCGAGGCGCTGCTGCAGGTGAACTCGCGGAATGGCTTTCTCGATCCGCTCGAGCTCGGCGTCGAGCACCTGGTCCGGGATGCGCGTTTTCGGGATGAGAGAGGAGATTTTTCCTCCAAGCTCTTTTTGCATATCGTAGACAACGGCCTCGTGGCCCTGCCGCCTGAGCTGCCAGGCGACGGACAAGCCGGCCGGACCACCGCCGATGACGGCCACGCGTTTGCCGGAAAGAGGCGGAAGCTCGGGAAGCTTTGCGGAAAGGCTCGCCTTTCCGAGGAGGCCCACATCGATGGGGGGCATGTTCGCCGTCTGCCTCGTGCATCCCTGCATGCAGAGATTCGGGCAAAGATAGCCGCAAACCACGGCGGGGAAGGGGGTGTACGCCAGCGCAAGGTCCACCGCCTCGTCCATTCGGCCTTCGCGAACGAGGCGCCATCGCTCCTGGACGGGAATGCCCGTGGGGCAGCTGGACTCGCAGGGAGCGATGTACTTGCGATTCTCCCATACGGGGATGTACCTGCGCAGTTCGCCGGTGGTGATGAGCGGGACAGGGGCGCGATCGAGATCGGTCAGATCGCCGATAAGGCCGCCGAGGCCAAGCTCCCGGTCCCAGACCTCATCGTGAAAGGCCTTCATGGCAAGTCTCGGGCGGGTGATCTTCTCGTGGGGCTGGCGCGCGGCGAGAAGCTGCCATTGTTCTCTTTTGGCAAGCTCGTCGAGAAGCTCCGGTCTGCCGATGGACTGGAGGTAGTCGTCGAGATTTTCCTTGAGCCACCGCCAGTCGTCATCGCTTATCGGAACAAGTTTGGCGTCGGCTTGGCTAAAGCCCTTGTGAGGGCCGCGAAAATAGATCCTGCCCCCAACCATTCCGACGCAGGGACGATAACCGAGAACATTTCCGGCATTCTGAGGCTCGTGACCGCAGATGACGGCGATCCCGCCCGCCATGAACTCCGCAAAGTAGTCTCCGACCGAGCCCAGCACCCAGAGCTCGGGAGCGGCGAAGCGAGGATTTTGTTTGGTCATGGTCATGCCGCGGGAGCCGATGTTTCCCCCGATAAAAACCTTCCCTTGCGCCATGGCGTTGGCGGTTCCGTTCGCCGCATTGCCATGAACGACGATTTCAGCGCCGGCGTTTAGCCAGCCGACGTCGTCCGAGGCCGGGCCGTTGAGCTCGATTCTGGTGTTGGGGAACCCCATGGAGCCCACGCGCTGTCCCGGCGAGCCGCTGATCGCGACGCGAACGGTCTCGTTGCCGGCCTTCCACAATCGACCGCCGATGCCATGTTGTCCGAAGGCCTCTACTTCCACATACCGATATCCATCGGCAATGGCTTGCTGAATACGCTCTTCCATGATTCGGGATTCCAGCCTGTGGCCGTTTTCCATCCCCGAGATCCGATAAATTTTTAGCTCATCCATGTAAATATCTCCAATAACCTCGGCTTTCTTATATTGAGCGCCTGATGAACAGGAGCGACTTTATTTCATTCCCCTCACCCTGAGGGTGGGGGTAGTGTGACGGGAAACCTCTTTGAGAGGATACTTCCCTCACCCCGACCCTCTCCCTGAGGGAGAGGGGGCCCGCACCCACCGGAAGAGACGGTGTTGACGGCCCGCTAGCAGCGCCTGTGAGCTCACCGTCGCCCCGGCGAAAGCCGGGGTTCAGAAATTGCACAGAACCTCTGGCTTCCGGCTTCCGCCGGAAGGACGATAAGTGGCCTACTCTGGCCTGATGAAAATCAGGGCAGGAATTCCCTGAAATGGACCATCACTTTCTTCCGGCTTTTGTGCATCATCTCCCTTCGAGCCCCAAAGGGGCGCAATATCATAGCCCAGGGCAACGCCCTGGGTATAGGCATCACACAATACCCTTTGAGCCCTGAAGGGGCGGGATAACTCATCAATTGATTGTTGCGCCCTTTCAGGGCTTTAACGTTCAATGGGATGCACCCATACCCAGGGCGTTGCCCTGGGCTATGATGTTGCGCCCCTTTGGGGCTCAAGAACTGGAAGAAGACGATGGCTTCCGCCTTGTCCTACTTTCATCATCCCAGGCCTACTCTATGCACACATCTTTGCCGATGTAGCAAAGCCACCGATTTAGGGGGGCAGCCGGGGCAACTTGTTGCCCGGGTGCGAAGCCCAAGAGGCTCGACCAGGACTCTGCCCGGTCGCCTTAGGCAACTCCCAAGAATTAACCTACCGGTGGCCATCTTTGTAGGAGCGGCTTCCAGCCGCGACCAGCGCATGTCGCGGCTGGAAGCCGCTCCTACAAAAAGGATAGCCGCGAACATGTATGTTGTTGCCCTGGTAGGCTATTAGTTGTGAGTTGCCATTATTCCTCTTGCCCTTCGGGCGCGGGCAACTCGTTGCCCGCGCCACCCCGGATCCATAAGATCCTCTAATCCTCTACTACTCTATATCTCACGAGAGGTGCGCATAGAGTAGCTCTCTGAGGGAGAAAAGCTCATCTCTCCAAGCGAAGATATGGCCAAGGGGCAGTCCTGGTCGTTCGTCAATATCGTTCCTTCTAGTGGGGGCGGGCCCCCTCTCCCTCAGGGAGAGGGTCGGGGTGAGGGAAGTATTCTTTTGAAAGTGATTTTCCCTCACCAGCCCTCTCCCTCAATACCACACCGCTGAATTAATCCACCAAAGCCTGCGCGGGCGCCTTCTCGAGCGTCATTCCGGCAGTCTTCAAGCCGGAATCCAGTTTCGAAAGCTCTTCTGGACCCCGGCCTTCGCCGGGTTGACGACGACGATAATCGTTGACTTCGAGGCTGCTCATTGATTCCATGAGACAGCCAGAAAGTCGTCCTCTACACCACGTATTTGATATCAAGCCGTTCGGCGGCGTCGCGGTCGTTGATTCCCAGGGCGTCCGACATGCCGATGGGAAGCGACGTGGACCTTCCGAGCGGGGCGACGATCTTCTTTAGCTCGGTATCGAAGCTCAGATAGACGTCGACAAGGCGCTCGGCCACCTTCTCCGGATCGAGCCGGCGGTAGAGGCGCGGATCCTGGCTCGTGATGCCTTTTGGGCACTGGCCGATGTTGCAGATGTTGCAACGGTCCGATTCCGAGCCCACGCAGCCCGCGGCAGCCTGCATGATGTATTTGCCCGTCTGAACGCCGCTCGCTCCGAGCATGATGAGGGCTGCGGCGTTGGCTGCAAGATTCCCATGCTTTCCGATTCCGCCTCCGGCAAAAAGCGGGATTTCGTTCTGCTGCCCTAGCTTCGCCAGGTTGAGATAGCAGTCCCGGATGTTGCTCGCTATGGGATGGCCCATGTGGTTCATCGAGACGTTGTAAGCCGCTCCCGTGCCGCCGTCCTCGCCGTCGATGGCCAGGCCCGCGGCGTAGGGGTTGCGGCTGAGGTTGTTGAGGACGGCCAGGGCCGTGGAGGTTCCCGAGATCTTCGGGTAGACCGGGACCCTGAATCCCCAGGCCATGTACATGGACTGAATCATCTTGGCGACCGATTCCTCGATGGAATACTTGGTCTGGTGCGTCGGAGGACTCGGGAGGCTCACGCCCTGAGGAACGCCCCGGATGGCGGCGATGAGCTTATTCACTTTGTACCACATCAGCAGACCGCCGTCTCCGGGCTTGGCGCCCTGTCCGTACTTGATCTCGATGGCGCACGGGTCCTCTTTCATCTCGGGCAGCGCATGGATGATCTCATCCCAGCCGAAGTAGCCGCTCGCTATCTGCAAGATGACGTACTTGAGGAACCGGGACCTCAAGAGCCTGGGCGGGCATCCGCCTTCGCCCGTGCACATGCGCACCGGCATGCCGAGCTCCTCGTTGAGGTAAGCGACGCCCATCTGAAGCCCCTCCCACATGTTGGGCGAAAGGGCCCCGAAGGACATGGCGCCGATGATCAGGGGATAGATTTCCCGGACGGGTGGAATCCAGCCCTGCTCGCGAAAGAGCTTGAGGTTCTCTTCCGGCGGGAGGATTCTGCCGAGGAGCGTGCGCAGTTCGAATTCGTGCCGTCCCGCATCCAGGGCGGGGTCGGTCAGCATGGAAATGCGTATGAATTTGATCCTGTCGAGCAGTCCTCCCGGCGAGAGGTCGAGGACGTTCCTGCGGCCTCCACGATTGCGCGCCTGGCCGCCTCGATTGATGTGGAACTTCAACTTGTCGGCTTCATCGCTCCTTAGCGGCGTGATGGCTTCGTTGGGGCAAACGAGCGTGCAGGTCGCACAGCCGATGCAGGCGTATGCGGGGTCCGTTTTCTGACGGATGCCATGGTAGACCTGGTAAGCGTTGGAAGATTCGTTCTTCATGCCCAGGCCGCTTATCGCAGGGGTCTGGACGATTCTTTTCCTGTGCACTCCAAGCTCTATCGCGTGCACCGGGCACACCGCGGCGCAGCGGCCGCACAGGGCGCATCTCTCCTTATCCCAGTGGATCTGCCAGGGGAGATCCTTGACGCTTAGTGAAGAGGGGGCAATGATTCCGTTTGAGAGCATATCTTGACCTCCTGACGATCAGGGCGAATGATTGCAGTATCGAGATGCATGGGTTGAAAATCGTGAGTCTTGTCGCGATCGGGAATGGAGGCGTCGAGGCCGCACATCTCCGAGGAGAAGGCGTACATGCCTGGCTTGCCGCCAACGACGCCCGGGCGAAGCTTCTTTCTGTCCTGCACCATGAAAAGCGTCTTGTCGGGAAGGCAGCCGATCACACAGTTTGGCCCGTCTATGATGAGCCTTCGGCAAGAATGCTTGAGCTGCTTCAATAGCGGCTCGTCCGGGTGGCGCGCCAGGTCGGCGTCCTGCAGGGGCGTAATGAGGTGTTTGTAGGCTTCGATGCCGAGCCCCAGCCGGTTCAGCAGATAGTGAAGGATGTGCGTGAAGACTTCCGAGTCGGAGTTATAGCCGATATAGCCCGGAAATCCGCGGGACATGAGAAATTCCTTAATGGGCACGAACGCCGTGTTCTCGCCGTTTGTCATGGTGGCCACGCCCTGGATGAAAAAAGGATGGCAGGCGTACAGGTTGATGGCGTAATTCGTGTTCTGACGGCCCTGGGCCAGAATGACGCGCGCCTCGATTTCCTTGCGGTCGAGCTGGAGATATTCGGCGACGTGCAGAGGATCGCCGATTTCCTTGATCGTGATAGCGTCTGGCCAAAAGCTGTAGACGATCATGTCATCGCGCTCTTCGCCCATCTGGCGCAGCTGAAGGCGTATCATCATCAGGCGGTGGGCAATTTCCGCTTCGCTGAAATCATCCCAGGTTTCCGGATATTCATAAGCCCGAATGAGATAGACGTCCCGCTTCGGCACTCCGGGCGGGGGGCTTTTGCGGACCTTGATAGAGAGCTTGTACTTGGTGGTGAATCCTATATTCATCATGAACTGGTCCAACCGTTTCAGACCATCGGTGGTGAATATGCCGGAAAGAATGGGGGATCCTTTGATATCCTCAAAAGGTCCGGCAAGATCCGTCAAAAACAACCCGACTCCCGAGCCGTCATGCCCTTCGCGCATCACGTCGAGGGCATTGATGGCCATCATCGGGGACTGAGGTTGTTCACTGGTCAATGCAAACAAACGACACATTTTGCTTCTTCTCCTTACATTACGCCAGAATTGCTCCGATACCGGAACGTCGCCTCCTCGGAAGTTCAAACAAAGTATTGTACTATAATTTGTGTGCGCAAAAAACCTCTCTGATGGCGCAATTGAGGCAATAATGCAATTAAATAATCAACGCTGCGCCCTGCATCGCGCCATTAAAATGGCGGACGCTTAGAGACAGGGATAAGAGAACCGTTTTCAACTCAAATCCTTGAGATGTTACGACGCGGATGGCTTGGGGAGGGCTTCTCTACGCGAGACTTCCTGCGGGTTCAATCATCTTGCGGTAATGACTCAAAAGATATCCCATGTATCCGGGGCTCTCCGGGCCTCTATCCTCAGCAAAGGGAGGAAGCGCGCATTTGAAAAAAGGGGGGCAAGGCGTCGCGAGAAGAGTTGCAATGCACCAGCCCCAAAGGGGCGCAACATCATAGCCCGGGGCATCGCCCCGGGTAACAGATCTCGCCATATTCTCCAAGCCCTGAAAGGGCGAGATAACCACTTTCTCGGATATTCCGCCCCTTCAGGGCTTCCTTTCTCATTGGTTTCTCCGTGTCCCAGGGCGTTGCCCTGGGCTATGATATTGCGCCCTTACAGGGCTTCCAATCTCTCTCATGACAAAGCCCGAGTCCAGGCGCCTTGCCTCGGGCTATGGATCTCGTCCCTTTGGGGATCTCGATATACCCCTGACGTTTTACCCTCTTTTTACGAATATGTCTCTAATGCCGCCTAAAGATCTGCGGCTTTCAAAATATCCGGGACGACGCCTTCTTTTCCAATCGCCATGATATGGACTCCGTGGCAGATCTTCTGCTCCCGGATCTGCCGAATCATTCGTCCGGCGATTTCTACGCCTTTCTTCAGCTGATCCGCCTTGGGAACGCTCTCCATCTCGGCTACGAGATTCTCGGGGACGGAGACTCCGGCGACGTTCTTGTTCATGAAGCGGGCCATGCCCGCGGAAGTGAGCAGAATGACTCCGGCGAGAATCTTCACATCGAACTGAGAGGCGTAGTCCATGAAGCGTTTGAGGCTATCCATGTCGTAGACGGCCTGAGTCTGGAAAAATTCGGCTCCGGCCTTGACCTTCTTTTCGAATTTGAGCAATTGCGGGGCTATGGGGTCGGCTTCCGGCGTCACTACGGCTCCAGCGCAGAAGCTGGGCGCGCCCTTGAGCGGATTGCCGGCGAGATCCTGCCCGCCTTCGAGAGCCTTCATGGCTTTCAATATTTGAACCGACTCGAGATCGTGCACCGGTTTGGCGTCCTTGTGATCTCCCATCGAGATGTGGTCGCCGGTGAGGCACAAAACCGCATCGATCCCGAGCACGGCGGCGCTGATGAGGTCGGACTGAAGCGCCATTCGGTTTCGGTCTCTTCCCGTCATCTGTAGGATGGGAGTCCCACCCATTTGCTTGATGATGTGGCATCCCACCAGCGATGAAAGGCGCATCACCGAGCTCTGATTGTCGGTCATGTTGAGGCCGTGCGCCTTG
Source organism: uncultured Syntrophobacteraceae bacterium (assembly GCA_964578835.1). Classification (GTDB taxonomy): domain Bacteria; phylum Desulfobacterota; class Syntrophobacteria; order Syntrophobacterales; family Syntrophobacteraceae; genus CAZOEL01. Next base: position 10,474 of record CAZOEL010000087.1, read on the forward strand.
TCTTTGAGAAGATCGATATGCTCCTTCATCTCGGAGATATCCGTTCCTTTGGGCGGCCCCACTTCCGCGGTGATGATGAATTCGCCTGACTTGAGCGCATCCTTGAATGAAGCTGCCATGAATTATTCTCCTTTATACGCCTCATGCGTTTGGCTGGCTGGGTTGGTCTGCGCGCTGTGATTCCTCGGGGGAAAGATCTTCCTGATGTTGTCGAGCTTGCCCATCTTATCCAGGCGGTTGTAAATGATGGTCCAGGCGCAGTCTTTTTCCTTGTCCACCTCGCATTTGCCGTGATCCGTGCCGCCGCAGGGGCCGTTTAGGATGCCCTTTGCGCATACCGTTACCGGACAGATTCCTCCCGTTTCTCCAAGCACGCAGTCGCCGCAGGCGCGACATCGTTCGACCCAGTGGCCGTCGCGCGGGGTCATGCCGATAAACCGGGTATTGACGCCGGGCAGGATCTGGAGCGGCTCGGAAATATCCGCCAGCAGCTGGACGCCGGCCCCGCAAGCCAGGGACATAACCACTTCGTAGTCTTTGAGCTTATTGGCGATCAGGGCCATGTACTCCCGGTTGCACTGCCTCTCGACGGTGTCTTCATCGATCTGAATCTCTTTTCCGTCCTTTTTGAAGCTCATCCGCAACTGCGAGGCGAGCATGCCGACTTCCTTCTTTCCTCCAGCCATACAGACGCTCACGCACGTATCGCATCCAAGAATGAACACTTTGCTGTAGTCGGCCAGCATGTCTTTGATCTCTTGGAACGGTTTTCTTTCAGCTACAATCATCGAAGCACCTCTTTAAAAGCTCATCTATTTGTTAGCGGCCAAGGCGATTTCATCCGGAACCAGTTCGATCTGCGGCTCCTTCTTTCCGCCTGTGAGCACCGCAAGCTGGACTGCCTTGACTTTCCTGTAAACTTCTCCGGGGCTTTTCTTATCTCCATTGACGGTGAGAAGGTCATCCTCGATGGAAATGCCGAAAAGCCGTTCGTTCTCCTCGAGATACGGAAGGATGAGGCGCCAGTCTTTTTCTGTGAATTCGGCGAACTCACCGCCGTTGAGCTGGTCCTCTTCGAGCTTCTGATGAGGGTCTCTGGCGAAAATAGCTCCGCCCGAAGCGAGCGAGAAAAGGTTTGAGCCCGGATACGGCGTGGGGAGCTCGATCACCTTCCCCTCATCGTCGAAAGCGACGCCGTTCAGGATGACGAAGCCTCCCCCGGCGTGCGGGTCTCCCGCCATGAAAGATTCGGCGAGATAGTCGAGGGCCGTGCCGTTGATGACCACGCGAGGCCTGCCCACCGCGTTGATAAGCGGTCTACCCGCGGCGTTTCCCATGATGTAGACTTCGCCGCCCTTGGCGCCGTACATGAAGGTCTGGCCGACATCGCCAAAGACTGCGAGCTTGCCCTGCTTCATGATCTGGCCGAGCTGGTCCTTGGCGTTGCCGTGAACGTAGATTTCCATGCCGTCGATGCCGGAGGCGAGATAATCGCCGGAGCTTCCATAAACATCGATGCGGACGTCCTGGGTGTCGGGGCCAAAGCCGTTTCCGGTAAATCTCTGACCTCTGTAGCCGTAGCAGATGAATTTCTTCCACCCCTTGAAGTACGCTTCGCATAGAAGCCTTGCGTCGCAGTCGTCGCCCTCCGGGGGGAATTCTCTGGCGTAAAGCACCAAAGTTTTTTCTCTTCCCCGGGGAGGAGCGATGAGATGCTTCGTGCTCCAGTCGATATACCGATAGAGGCCGGTTCCTTCTTCACCGAAGCGTGGCGTGGCGCTAAAGATGCTTCTGAGCGCCCCGCGAGCTATCCAGAGAATAGAAGCCCGCTTCTTGTCTCCCGTCGGGTAGCGAAGGTCGTTGAGGAGCGTCAGCGCCTCGATGATTTGCTCTTTGCGGTCGTCGCTTGCCGCGGCAAGTCTCGTCAGCTCTTCACAGCTCCAGCGGATCGTGTTGAAATCCCAGGCGGGAATTTTTCTACTTATAAAGTCGAAAAGGCTTCGGGCTCCCTCGTCCAGATGTCGAGCCAGTTCAGCGCCGGTTTTCTCATGGTCTGCGGGCGCGGTCACAATCGCCGTGGCGTCGCAGGCTTTCTTGTCTCTGGCCGCCGTCACCTCGTGGCCGAACTTGTCTGTGCAAATAAGCCTGTGGCCTCCGTTTTCCGGCCTGATAGTGAACATGAAGGAGCCGCCGTCGGTGTGGCTTCCTCCGCGGGCGTTCCAGTATTTGTCCGCGACGGGGCAAAAGCGCTTGTCCTCACTGGCGAGGCTGTCGAGCGTAGCGTCGATGGCCTGCTTTTCCGAACAGACGAGCCCTATCTGGACTTCGCCCTCCTGGAGCGCGAACACCTGAGGCCTGAGCATGGCGGTGTCGGTGATGCCTATGAGCTGAAAATATTTCTCGTAAGGCTCATTGCGGGCGATGATGAAAAACCATGGGCCATCCGGAGACGCATGGATGTGGGACGCCTGGATGGCTCGGTAGATCTTCTGCTTCTCCATGGGCAGCTTGTCGAAGTCCGACTCGGTCGTCGGCGCCAGAGCCTCGATGATGTACTCGAGGGGATAGCCGTAGACCCGGTTCCAGAGATCCAGAAGGAGGGCGGAAACTTCCGTATCTGTATGAAAAAGAGTATAGATCTTTCTCGCCTTGAGATACTCGGATACGGAGTGATAATTGGCGAAGTCGCCGTTGTGCACGAGCGCTTCGTCCATGCCGCTGAAGGGATGCGCTCCGCCCGGATGCCAGACTCTGCCCTTGGTGGGGTAGCGCTGGTGCGCTATCCATATGTGGGACTTGAACTCTTCGAGCTTGTAATAGCGCGCGACTTCCTCTGCGTATCCCACGATCTTGAGGATGAGCATGTTCCGGCCGTGAGACATCACGAAGGCTTTCTTGTCGCCCAGGGTCGAATAGAAAGCCGTATTGAGCCTGTAGGAATTCTGAGACATGAACTCGTCTTCGGCTCTTCCCGGCGTCAGGCCTTCGAGGTGATTTTTCGAAATGAAATCTTTGAGAACGCCGGGCTTCACGCGGACGAAATAGCGCATCACATCCGGGGGTTGCACTTCAAGCCCTGGAATGTCGCGATAGTCGTCCATGGTTGGAAGCTTTTCGGCTTTGGCGATATCGAAGTAGGGGGTGATGCATTTCTCTTCGACCGATTTCGCGACCGACTTGTCTTTGGGATCGATCAAAGCCACCTGAAGCATATAGTGGGTGTCGAGAACTTCTCTCGTAACTCCCAGGTCCTCAGGGACGAAGCCCACTGCCGCAATGCCGCCTCCTTTTCCGTTCCCGCGATTGTGCATTTGTCTGGACGGCTCGAAGATATGCTTGCCGCCGACGGGAATGGAACATGCGAACCCCGTCACCCCGCAGCCGCCTTCATCCTCGCCTTTGGCGCGCGGGTCCGGGGGAAGCTCCTCGATGAGCCGCGCCCTGGAAGCCAGGATCCTTTCAGCAGCAGAGAATCCGATCTTTTTGTTAGCCATGCTCCTGATACTCCTCTCAACAGCTATTGGTAATCCAGATGACGGAGGCAATCGGTCCTGCCGACCAGCTCCCGAATGCTTTTCATGCCGAAGCTCTTCAGCACTCTGACCATCTCTTTGCGCCAGGAGGCGTAGAGATTGAAAATCCTCTGAGCGCCCCATTCGACCTGTATGAGATCGGCAAGGTCGGGATCGGTCGTAGCAATGCCTCTTGGACAGCCTCGGCCGCTCTCGCACGAGCTGCATCGCGTACACTCGAGAGCCACCATGCCGGCCGTGCCTTCGACTATTCCATCCGCTCCGAGCGCTATCGCCTTGAGTACGTCGTGGGCCGTGCGGATGCCGCCGCTGGCTATGAGCGTCACCTTATCCCTCACGCCTTCTTCCTTGAGGAAGCGGTGCACCTTTCCAATGGCGTATTCGATGGGCATGGCGATGTTTTTCTTCGCGATGTCGGGCGCAGCTCCCGTTCCGCCGTAGCTGCCGTCGAGATGCACGATGTGGGCGCCGGCGTAATAACTTCCGATGGCCACCATATCGACATCGGCGGGCGTGGAGACTTTGACGGACACAAGGGCCTTCGGGTTCATGGCTTTGATCCAGTCGACATGCTTCTTGTGATCCTCAACCGAATAAACGCTGTGGAAAGGGAAGGGGGAAAAAAGCGCGCTTCCCTTGACGGCCTCGCGCATTCTCGCCACTGCTTCGGTCACCTTGTCTCCCAGGAGATGGCCGCCCAGACCGGGCTTGGCGCCCTGAGCGTATTTGAATTCGATAATTTTGACGCGCTGAACGGTCTCCTCCCGAACTCCGAAAAGACCGGTCGCGACCTGGGTGATCATATAGTCGTCGAAGGGATGGAGAAATTCCGGGTATCCGCCCTCGCCCGTGCAGCAGAAGGTGCCCCACCGCATGGCGGCCGTAGCGCGCGAGACCATGGTGTTGTTGCTTACCGACCCGAACGACATCCCGCCCTGATAGAGCGGAATGGGAATGGTGATCTTGTGCGCCGAATCGCCTCGCTTGTTGAGCTCGATGCTGGTGTCCATTTCCTCATCGGCCGGCTCGAGGGGAGGGCGCTCGGGAAAATCGAAGCGCAGCTTGTCGAAGCCGCCCCCGGAATTGCCTGTTCTGTATTCCATATCGACGTACGGAAGCTCGCCGGTTTCGGCCTGATACCAGGTGCTCATCAAAAGCTCGGAGGTCCAGCGGTAGTCGCCGAGGGCTTTCTCATTCGGGTTGGGGGCGACGGAGAGGGCTTTGTTCGGGCATCTCTCGACGCAGAAATATTCCTTGTCGCGGCAGGCGTCGGCTCCGACGCACAGATAGTCCTTAGGCGTGCTGCTCACCCATGTTCCGGCTTTGAAATGGACTCCATGGGGGCATGAAACCGTACACGCCGAGCAATTCTTGCATTGCGGTCCCCGAAGGACTCTGTGCTTGCCGATGGCGTGGCGAAATCGTGAAGGCGTCCTCGTGATTTTGAGCTCCACGGGATAGTGCTCCTTTCTCTAACGTTGTTTCTTCGCAAACATGGCCCCAAAGGTTTCTCTCTCGAGATCTTCGAAGAACATTGCGCGGCCGGTTTCACCTCTGACTCTGCGGACGTCGCGGATGCCCATGGCGCCCATCACTTCTATGAGCTGGCTCCACCAGGCGCACATGAGGTTGACGATCCGCTGAGCGCCGAATTCCGAGTCCATCTTCTCGATCTCGACCGGGCAGGACTTGCCTTGAGCGCAACGCTTGCACAACCTGCACTCGAAGCTCACGAGGAGCGGAAGATCGATGGCGGCGCCGTCGGCTCCGCATATGATCGTCTTTGGCAGGTGCTCCGCCAGGGCTATGCCGCCGCTTGCCAGCAGAGTCACTTTATCCCGCACGGATTCGGTCACCAGATGGCCGTGGATCTCTCTCAGGACATCCTTCATGAATCTGGGCTTGTCTCCGTCCAATTCGTTTCCGCTTGAGTCCGCGCAAAGATGGATCGACTCGACTCCGGCGTGGGCGAGCGCGGTTGTAATTTCCCTGGCCCCCGGGTTCATGTGGAGTCGAATGGAGACGACCAAATCCGGATGCGCTTCCTTGAGGCGGCGCGCACAATCAAGCGCGTCCGCGGAGTAGTGCAATTCGGCCATACGGGCGTTTTGGAAGACAGGCGATGACGGGGCGGCTTCAGAAGTGGAAAGAAGCGGGATGAGGTGCGCCTTGTATGGCTCGAGCGAAGAATCGTAATCTTCCAGGGCGACATAGGCCATGGTTCCGATGCGCATGGCGGCCTTGGCCATGGCGAGGACAACGTCTTTCCCGAGCTTTCCGAAGGGTAAGACATTGAAGATTATGGGAACGGGGATTTCCACCAGAGGAGGGATCTCTTCGAGCCTCAATCCACCGGTTTCATCGAGCTCGAGGCGATCCACTTTTCTCCCGATATCGATGGCCGTGCTGATGTATTCTCTTCCGTGGATGCCGTCCCTGGTCGGACGAACGATTTCAGACATGTCGGTCCACATGCTGTCGAAGCCCGGACCGCTGAACGGACCTCGGTATCCGGCGCCCGAGACCGGAATCTTGCCGGTTTCGGATTGGAACCACGTCGCCAGGATGATCTCGGGCTTCCAATAATCGTCGCCCATCTTGAGGAATTCCGGGTTGATGGTCTTTGAGAGGACTCCGCGAGGGCAGTTCTGGATGCAGCTGAAACAATTCTTGCACATGAAATCGATGGAGTCCACCATGGTCCTGGAATCGTAGGATCTGCTCTTGTACACATCGTAGAGACAACGTTTCTTGACGCAGGTTGTACACTTGAGGCAGTCTTCTTCCCAATCTATAATCCCAGATCTTCCGACCGGGATAAACCTTGGAGGGGTTACTGCGGGTTTGATGTGATATTTCTTGGGCATTGATCTTGTCCCCTTCTTTAACTGGATGCTGAATGCCGGGTGCTGGATCCTGGATGGAGGATTCAGGTTGATTTCTGGATAAAATACCAGGGGATCGGCGCGCTTTGTATTTTCTATCCAGTACCCAGCTTCGTTGCGCTTGTGGACCCTCAACTTTGAATGTTCAGGTTGCGGTTTTTCGCATGTTCGGGTTGCAGCCTTTTCAGATGTCCAGGTTGCAGTTTTCTTTCCTCGCCCTCAGGGAGAGGGCGATATTGCAGCCATCCCTATTGCCTCGGACGGTGTTTTTCCCTCTCCCTGAGGGAGAGGGCAGGGTGAGGGGAGACCCTCTTTTAAAAGAATACTTCCCTCACCCCGACCCTCTCCCTGAGGGAGAGGGGGCCCGAACCCACCGGAAGAAACAATGTTGACGACCCGCTAGCTCTTCATAGCCGCCCGGGCTCCTCCTGTCTCCATGACTTTGGCCACGGCCTCGTTCAGGGCAGAGACGAATTGCTCGCCGTCCGCAGGTTCAAGCCTGTACATCCTTACTCTCTCATTCCCCATGCCGGCCTCCGCCAGCAGCTTGTTGGCGTAGCTTACCCGTTTGCCCGCGCGCGTATTCCCTTCAAGAAACTGACATTGGCCTTCCGGACAGCCGAAGACCAAAACCATGTCGGCTCCGGCCTCTACGGCTTTCAGCATGTAAAGCGCGTCCGTTCGGCCCGAGCAGGGCAGACGGGACAGCTTGATCTCTGCGTTGTGCTCGGACATGACCTTCTCGATATGCTCCTCCGGCGCAACAGTAGAATTGGCGCAGCAATAAATGACGATCTGAGGCTTCATCGACTCTCCTTGCAATGGCGTATTCGACGAAAGCGCGTTATAACAAGCGCTAGGTTCAATGGTGTAAAAAGCAACTTCAGACGATTCTTTTCCTTGATGTAAAAGGGTATGGGCCAAAAAACGGCCAACAGGGCGTCAGAGGACAAACCTCTCTTACTCGGCCGAAGAAATTCATTCGGCCGACGCCGATGGCGCCCATGCTCGTCACACTTTGTACCGCACTGCGCCTGTTGCTGGGATTTCTACCGGCGTTGACAGGCAGGAGCTTATGCGAAAAAATAATGCGGCTGGCTACGGAGATAGTTCAAAACCGGCTACAGTGTCTCTTTAGTGCTCCTAACTTTGCGCTCTTGATGTTAAGTTAAGCTAAATAGCTACAATTACTGAGCAAATACGAATTAAGCATATTGAAGGTTGTAAACGTTTTCAAGAAAAAAATGTTCCACGAAACGAACCGGCTGTTTTGCGCCTCGAGTCTTAGAATCTTGTAGAGGCGCGCATAGCGTCTTTTGTTTTGCCTTTTGGACAAAAAGTCTTTAAAAAACAGTCTGTCAAGAGTTTCCCGAGTCGCGGGGAGCTTGGCCGTCTGATCCTGTAGTCTACTTTTTTCAACATCTTCGGGAGGAAAGACCACATGGACCGCACAACTCAATGGCTCAGTATGATCGGGGGATGTCTCCTCTTTTTATATGGAATAAAGAAACTGTATCAGGATGGCGATTGGGGGCTCTTTGTCATAAGCGTGCTGATCATCGCTTTTACTATTTCCAGCATGTTGAAGAGTAAACAAAAACGCTAGCGGATGAATGTCCTTGACGTTGTGGAGCAAATCATCTAACGTTCGTCCACTTGAAAAGCTGCCAGTGCGTCGGCTTTTCGGATTCTGTTAAGGTATAAGGAGAGAATTTAGAAGTCTATGGAAGATCTCAATGTCGTTATGCGGGAGCGGATGCAAAAGGCGGGTGATCTCGAAGCGGAGGGATTTCCCCTCTATCCGAACGGGCATTCGGTTTCGCATCGCATCGGCGATTTGATAAAAGCTTATGGGGAGCGGAGCTCCGAGGATCTGGAGGCTGAAGCCGCATCCTTTGTCGTAGCCGGCCGCATCATGGCGATTCGCTCCTTCGGGAAATCCACCTTCATGCACCTAATGGACGCTGAAGGGAAGATGCAAATTTACGTCCAACAGAACCAGGTTGGGAAAGATCTCTATTCTCTGGTCAAAAAGCTCGACATTGGCGACATTGTCAGGGTGGGCGGAACGCTTTTTCGCACGAAGACAAACGAGCTCACGCTGCTGGTTAAGGAACTGACGCTTCTCACGAAGAACTTGCGGCCGCTTCCCGAAAAATATCATGGCTTGAAAGACGTGGAGATCCGATACCGCCAGCGGTATGTCGACTTGATCGTCCATGAGGCCGTGCGGGATACCTTCCGAAAGCGCGCCGCGATTGTCCAGGCGATGAGGCAGTTTCTCATTGAAAGGGGATTCCTCGAAGTCGAGACCCCGATGATGCAGCAGGTTCCGGGAGGGGCGACCGCAAAGCCGTTCAAGACGTTCCATAACGCCCTCGGCATCGACCTCTTTCTCCGAATAGCGCCCGAGCTTTATCTGAAGCGGTTGCTTGTCGGAGGTTTCGAGCGGGTGTTCGAGCTGAACCGGAACTTTCGCAACGAAGGGATTTCAACCCAGCACAACCCTGAATTCACCATGCTTGAATTCTATCAGGCGTACGCCACCTATGAGGATCTCATCGAGCTCACTCAGGAGCTTTTCGGCGCGATCGCCCGTTCCGTCAACGATGGGAACATGCAGGTCGAGTGGCAGGGTGAAACGATCGATCTCACTCCGCCTTGGCGGCGTTTCACATTGAAGGATTCTTTGGTGGAGCTGGGCAATATTCCTCGCTCCGCGGTCGATGACCCGGAGGAAGCCGTTGCGGTTGCAAAGTCGCTGGGCATCGGCGTTGAGAAGTTCGAGGGGCACGGGAAGCTGCTTACCAAAATTTTCGATCTCGTCGTTGAGCCCAAGCTCATTCAGCCCACTTTCATCAGCCACTATCCTTTGGAGGTGTCGCCGCTTTCCAGGAAGAATGAGGCCGATCCATCGCTTACCGATCGCTTCGAGCTTTTCATCGGCGGACGGGAGATAGCGAACGCATTTTCGGAATTGAACGACCCGCGGGATCAGCGGGAGCGCTTCCTCGCCCAGTTGGAAGCCCGCCAGGCAGGGGATGAAGAAGCTCACATGATGGACGACGACTACATACGGGCTCTGGAATATGGAATGCCTCCCGCAGCCGGTGAGGGGATAGGCATCGATCGGGTGGTCATGCTGTTTACGGATTCGACATCGATACGGGATGTGATCCTGTTCCCGCATCAAAGGCCGGAGAAGAAGATTTAGCCTCTCTATGAACTTCGAACTCTATGTAAGTCTCCGTTACCTTTTGGCCAAAAGACGGCAGACTTTTATCTCCCTTATTACGTTCATCTCGATCGCCGGGGTTGCCGTCGGCGTCATGGCTCTCATAGTGGTGCTGGCGGTCATGAACGGCTTTCAGGAAGATCTGCGCAATCGCATCCTGGGCGTCACCTCCCATGTCGTTATAGGGAGTTTGACCGGAACGATATCCGAATATCGCGAGACCATAGAAAAAGTCGAAAAGGAAAAAGGCGTTGTAGCCGCAACCCCATTTCTTTACACGCAGGTAATGATGAGCTCGGGGAGAAGCGTATCCGGCGCCATCCTTCGAGGGATCGACCCCGAGACGGCCCCGAGAGTTCTCAATCTTCAGAAGAGCTTGACGCGGGGCAATGTAGAAGATTTGCTCGCTCCGCCGACTGAACCCGAAGAGTCTTCCAGACCCGGAATCATCCTGGGCGTTGAGCTTGCCAATAGCCTCGGGGTTCGCCAGGACGACTGGATCACGATCATTTCGCCGGTCGGGCGTCTCACGCCCATGGGGCAGGCTCCGAGGAGCAAGCTTTTTCATGTGGTCGGCATCCTCAAGTCGGGCATGTACGAGTTCGACCACACGCTGGCCTATGTCGATATGAGCGTGGCCCAGCAGTTTCTCGGCGTTGGGAATGTGGTTTCTGGTATCGAAGTCAAGCTCACGGATATTTATCAGGCCGAACAAGTAGCCAAAGCATTGCGCGCTCAGCTGGGATATCCCTTCTTTGTTCGCGACTGGATGCAGATGAACCAGAGCCTCTTTTCAGCGCTTCAGCTGGAGAAGGTGGTCATGTTCATAATCCTTACCCTGATCGTTCTCGTCGCCGCCTTCAACATAGTCAGCTCGCTCATCATGCTTGTCATGGAAAAGACCAGGGATATCGCAATATTAAAGGCAATGGGCGCAACAACTTCAAGAATACGGAAGATATTTGTGCTGGAAGGCTTCATGATCGGATTTTCCGGAACAGTCCTCGGGCTCATTTTGGGCGCCGGCTTGTGCGGTCTTCTTAAAAGGTACCAGTTCATCGAGCTGCCGCCCGATGTTTATAATCTATCCACTCTTCCCGTCAACTTGCAGACTTTCGATATGGTGTTGATCGCTCTGTCCGCAATCGGCATCAGCCTCGCCGCCACTCTTTATCCTTCTCGCAAAGCTGCGAGCCTGGATCCTGCGGAAGCGCTGCGCTATGAATAGCGAAAGTCGTCCCATAGAAGTCCAGACCCTCGGGCTTTCCAAGGTTTTCGGCAGCGGTCTGCAAACGATCGAGATTTTCAAGGATCTGGATCTCGTATTGCGAAAGGGAGAGCGCATAGCCATTGTCGGCGCTTCCGGAGTGGGAAAGACGACGCTCCTGCATATCCTGGGAACACTGGAGAAGCCCACGAGCGGCAAGGTGCTCTATGGAGGTCAGGATGTCTTTCTGTGGGAAGAGAAGGACTTGGCGCAGTTCCGCAATCGCCGCATCGGCTTCGTCTTTCAGTTTCATTACCTGCTGCCCGAGTTCAATGCTTTGGAAAATGTCATCATGCCGGGTTTGATCGCCGGCCTGCCTCACAAAGAGGTCAAGTCGCGGGCTCTTCATTTGCTTGAAAAGTTGGGATTGACGCACAGGCTCGAGCACAGGATCGGAGAGCTTTCGGGAGGCGAGCAGCAGAGAGTTTCTGTCGCGCGGGCGTTGCTGCTGCAGCCGAGCCTCTTTTTGGCTGATGAGCCGAGCGGCAATCTGGATGGCAGGACGGGGCGCAAGCTGCATGAGCTGCTGGCTTCGCTCAACGAGGAGCTCGGGCTGACCATGGTGATAGTCACCCATAATCCGGAGCTGGCTTCCATGATGCACAGAGTATTGCGGCTCGAGGACGGGCAATTGCGCCAGGAGGCAATTCCCGAAGGAGCGTGCGTCCCTGCAAGGTCTTCAATGGACGGGTATGAGGGGTAAAGATTTCGGGACAACGAGGAGAATGAGCGTCAGATTGACTCTTGATATGAAACCGGCCGGGTCCGGGTCGTTAATGGAAACGATTGTGCGAAGGTGAGGGGGAAGTTCATGCGTAAGTTCGTTTTGTTTTGTCTTGTTTTGATGACCTCTGGAGCGTGGGCCCAGGATCAAACCCCGAAAGTCGCCGTAATGCCTTTCATGGCGCACACTTCAGACAAGACGGCCAATGTTCAGAAAACCGTTTCCGATCTTTTTGCCCGACAGCTTGCCTCGGAAGGCGTCGACACCGTTGGCGCCCAGGATCTCCAGAGAATCTTCAAACCGGGCGAAGCCGTGAGCACCGAAGACAGGGCTCGCGCCGCCGCCGGCCGAGTCGGCGCCGACTACGCCGTCTTTGGCAGCGTAAACCAGCTGGGATCTTCAGTAAGCCTTGATGTCAAGCTTGTGGATGTCTCCGGCCGCAAGAAGACCGAGATCCTCTTTGCAGAGGAAAAGGGGATGGAGAACCTGGCCGCGGCTGTCAATACCGTGGTAAAGCAGATGACGGTTCATCTCATGGCCAAGGGGGTCATTGCCGATGTGCAGGTCAGGGGGAACGATCGGATCGAAGCGGAAGCCGTCAAGCTGAACGCCAAGAGCAAGAAAGGAGATCTGCTTCGTCCCGAGCTTGTGAGCGAGGACATCAAAGCCATTTACAAGACCGGCTATTTTGAAAAGGTCGAAGCGGAGGTCTCCGATTCCTCCGGTGGAAAAGTGCTCACGTTCGTGGTGCAGGAAAATCCCACTATTCAGGATATGCGCATTACGGGAAACAAGAAGATAAAAGAAAAGGATATCCTTGCCGCTATTTCCACCAAACCCTTTAGCATACTGCAGAGGAACGTCATCAACGATGATGTTCAAAAGATTCAAAAGCTTTACCAGACGAAGGGTTACTCCAATGCAGGTGTGAAGAGCGAGATAGAATTTCCCAAAGATCCCCGCAAGGCGACGGTTGTTTTTAATATAAATGAGAATAATAGGCTTTACGTAAAGAAGATCGCGTTTTCCGGAAATAAGCGCATCTCGGACCGTAAGCTGCGTGGCGTAATGCAGACCAAGCAGAAGAATATTCTTTCGCTCATAACCGATAGAGGCATTTTGCAGAGAGACATTTTGGACACAGACGTCGATCGCCTGGCGGTTTTCTATCACGACAAAGGTTATATGGACGCAAGGATCGGCACGCCCGTTGTTGACCGTAGGGATGACGGCTTTTACATCGACATCCCGGTGGAGGAAGGAGAACGGTATCGCGTAAAGGATGTGGCGGTCGCCGGAGACCCTCTCGACGAAGGCGAAGTGAAGCTGAAGGATTTGGAGCTCAAGTCCTCGGATTACTTTAGCCGTGAAGAATTGCGCAGCGACATCGACAAGATAACCAAGAAGTACATGGATGAGGGCTACGCCTACACCGATGTGGCGCCCGACGTGAAGAAGCACAAGGAGGACCAGAGCTCCAATGTGACCTACCAGGTCAACAAGGGCGAGAAGATGCGCATCGGGAAGATCTTCATCAGTGGAAACACGAAGACGCGCGACAAGGTCATTCGCCGTGAAATGAAGATCGACGAGGGAGATGTCTTCAGCGGAACGAAGCTCGAAAAGAGCCTTACCAGGCTCAAGAAAATCGACTATTTCGAGCAGGTGGAGATCGTGCCGGTCGAGAGCGGAACCAAGGGCATAATGGACCTGCATGTGAAGGTGAAGGAAAAATTCACGGGATCGGTAAGCGTAGGCGGCGGATTCTCATCGGATGAAGGCCTCTTCGCAACGGGGGAAATTTCGCAGCGCAACCTTTTCGGCAGGGGCCAGTATGCGTCGTTGAAGGCTCACTTCGGAGAGGAGGCGGCGCGTTACGCCTTGAGCTTTACCGAGCCGTGGCTTTTTGACCGGCCTCTATCGGCCGGGTTCGATATCTACGACTGGCTCAGGGAATACGATGATTTCACGAAAGACGCCACGGGCATCAGGCTGCGTACTGGTTACCCTTTCGGAAATTACAGCCGGATTACGGGGATGTACACCCTCGAGAGCATCAATGTGAGCGATGTGAGCCATCTGTCTTCGGAGTTCATTAGAAGTCAGGAAGGCGATCATCTGAAGAGCAGCATCACCCTTGGGATCGAAAGGGATACAACGGATCATCCGTTCCTTCCCACCCGCGGGACCATCAACTCAATAACCTCTGAGCTTTCAAGCTCGGCTCTGGGCAGCGACACAGATTTCTTGAAATCGGAAATCCACAGCGGCTGGTATATCCCCATGTTTTGGAAGTTCGTTGGGTTCATTCGAGGGGAGGCCGGCAGCATCTGGAATATGGACGATGAGGAAGTGCCCATTTACGAGCGTTTTTTTCTTGGCGGCATCAACTCATTGCGCGGTTTCGACTGGGGCGACGTCTCTCCGGTGGAAAGGACGATCATTCCGGTTGGCGGCGGAGCGGGAGGCGGTGGAAGAACGACGGTGCGAGAGGAGAAGATTGGAGGTCTCAATTACGTCGTGGCGAATTTTGAAATCCTCTTCCCGCTGGTTGAGAAGATGGGAATGCGTGGCGTTGTCTTCTACGATATCGGCAACGCCTATCTGGGAAAGTGGGACTTCTCGGATCTTCGCTATGATGCGGGAGTTGGCGTAAGGTGGAACTCCCCCTTGGGACCTCTTCGGATCGAGTGGGGTTACAACCTTGATCCCAAGCCCGGAGAAGAAGATTTTCAATGGCAGTTTTCAGCAGGCGCATTTTTCTAAGGAGTGGCAGGTATGACTCGAAAATTGATGGTATCGGCTTTGCTTGTGAGTGGCTTTTTGTTCTTCTCCGAAATAGCGGCCTTCGCGGCGTCGCCCAAGATCGGCTATTTCGATATTCAAACGATAATCGCGCAGTCCAAAAGCGGAAGAGACGCTAAAGACGAATTGCAGCGGGAATCCGACAAGATAAAAGTGGAAGTGGACGAGAAGGCGAGAGCCTTCAAAACCGCTAAGGAAGAATACGAAAAGAAAAAGTCGGTAATGGACGACTCTGCAAAGAACAAGAAGGGCAAAGAGCTCATGGAAATGCAACAGCAGGCGGAGAAGCTTCTCATGGAATCGAATGCGAAGCTCAACAAGCTCTCGAACGAGCTCTCAGCTCCTATCATCGACAGAATACTCGAGATCGTTCGAAAGATCGGAAAAGATGATAAGTACGACTACATCATCGAAATGGCCAAGGGCGGCATCGTCTACGCCAATGATAAAGAGGATCTGACCAAGCGGATCATGCAAGAGCTCGAGAAGTCTCCTCCGACCAAGAGATAAACAGGCTCTAAGGGCTTTGCCTTTCCCTTAAGGAGTCGGAAAGAAATAAATTATCGCAATACTGCATAAGTCGCCCGGAGCGGATGGTTTTTCTCCCTCTCCCTCAGGGAGAGGGTCGGGGTGAGGGAAGATCAGCTCGAAACCCGGGGCAGAGCCGATGCAGGCGTAGGTTGGGTTGAGCGATAGCGAAACCCAAC
>CAZOEL010000088.1:0-25255 GCA_964578835.1 uncultured Syntrophobacteraceae bacterium
CATAAGAGGTTTTGCGCTTGGCTGGATACCGGCTAAAGGCATGCCGGTATGACGAGCTGAGCCGATATTGTGACACAGTAGTACGAGTAAGATACTCGTATTTTGTTAGGTATAAATTTGGGAGTCAAATTTTTGCGATATTGGCGGATAATTGAGCGGTTTAGGCGGGCTGCGCATCGTCAATTTTCATGTTATGGTGGTCCGTCACGATTGATGCGCATTGTGTCCCTAAAGGAATTTATATTACGGAGCCCTTTGTTCCCGCTTTTTGGACGAATAATTAGAAGGTCGGAAGAGAAATAGTCTGAACGCCGTCTTCGCAGAAAGCCCAATATGGAGAAAGCCCCGAGTAATACGAGCCATCATCTCGATGACTCTAATGAGAGTCGAGTCAGGGAGAGCGCAAGCGCCCTGCAGGATTGCGACTCTTTTATTCGAAATGTGCTCGATTCTCTGAAGGCGCATATTGCGGTTCTCGATTATCGAGGCGATATTATTGCGGTCAATGAGGCTTGGAGCCGTTTCTCCCATGAAAACAACGGAATAGAGGGAATGTCCGATTTAGGCGCCAATTATTTCATTGTCTGCGAGAACGCCGCGCGGAATGAAGAAAACAAGCTTTGGCTACGGCTCAGAAGGCGCAGCATGATCGCCAGGGACGTTGGCTCTAAAGCTCTTCCGGATACCGGGTTTCACAGGGGGACGGCGGCGGATCAAATCTCCTTATATTTTCTCTCTGCCTTCCCGCAAGAGCCGGCGGTAGCGGGCTTCCAGCGCCTCATTGCATCCTTTGAGCCCCGCTACGACTTCTTCCGTCCAGTCGAGATACTCTCTTTTCCTCTCAACCGACCAGCCATGAGGAGGAGAGTTAATCACATCCCGTACGTTGCAGATTTTGTCGGCTATTTTGATCAGCTTAGCGGACATGCTCAGATGAGGCGCATGTTGGATCTGCAGCTTCTTACGCTCCGATTTCGGAAGCTTCTTGTCATCCGAAACTTCAAGAACAAGGGACGCGACGCCGTCTCCGAAAAGCCTTGCTATCTCCTCCGGATCGGTCTTGGTGTCCTCGATGATGTCATGCAGCAAAGCGCCTATGACGACTTCTATATCTCGAACGCCGCCCTCCCGCCACAGCAGCTCCGCAACTTCTATCGGATGATTGATATACGGAGTCGACGCAGCATCCTTTCTGCGCTGATCTCGGTGCCTTTCGGCCGAGAATTTCAAAGCCGCCAGTATCGATAAAATATCCTGTTCTCCAAAACCCGTCATTCAATCCTCCAACCCGGCCCGCCAGGGGCCGAATGCGCTCTTGTTTCCTTCAAATCCTTTTCATCGTCTTTCTCTTTGGGTGCGTCTCTTTTTGCATCCGCTATATTATGGATAAGGACGCGAGGCAAGCATGCAATACTGAGTCCACCAAGGATCTTCCTCGTGCAGTATGACTCGCCGCTGAAAGTGTTGGCAAATCGTGAAGAGCGGGCCACCCAAGCGCTTGCTTGTGACTGTCTCGATAGTTAGCCTATGGATGAAGTTTTCGGTTTCATACCCGACTTGCTTTCGACAAATTGTCCATCTGGAGAGCATAAGTTGAAATGAAGAGAAGGTTGCCTGCCGAATGGGAGGAGCAGGACGGAGTATTGCTCGCATGGCCGCATGAGAAGACGGAATGGCGTCCGCATCTCGAGGCGGTTCAATCGGTGTTTGTGCATCTTTTGCGTGAAATTATCCGTTTTGAGACTGCGCTTGTTGTGGCTCCCAGCGCCGATGAGGTTTTTCAGAAGGCGCGCATAACGGGGGATGACAGAGAAAGAGTCATCATCTACGAGATGGAGACCAATGATACCTGGACGCGGGATTTCGGCCCGATTACCGTGTATGAAAACAATCGCCCGCTGATCCTGGATTTCGGCTTCAACGGATGGGGGCTCAAGTATCCGTCGAATCTTGACAATCAGGTGAGCAGGCGACTGCATGCGCTAGGGGCCTTCAAAGGCGCGCCCATCGAGACTGTTGGACTGATTCTCGAGGGAGGGAGCATCGAAAGCGATGGGGACGGAACCATACTTGCCACCTCTCGATGCCTTCTGAGTCCAAATCGCAACCCGCACCTCGACAGAAGCGCGATTGAGGCTGCGCTTGGCGAACTGCTCGGTACGGACCGTTTCCTCTGGCTTGAAAACGGCTCTCTGAGAGGCGACGATACGGACTCGCATATCGACACGCTGGCGCGACTCTGCCCTCATGATGTCATTCTGCACACGGCATGCGACGACCCCGAAGATGAGCACCGCCATTCCATCTCAGCCATGATTGAAGAACTGAAGAGCTTCAGGAGCAAACGCGGAAAGCCGTACCGGCTGATAGAGCTGCCATGGCCCGATCCGCAATTCGGCCCCTCCGGGGAACGGCTTCCCGCCACCTACGCAAATTTCCTGATAATCAACGGTGCGGTCCTGGTCCCCACATACCGGAGCGAGAAGGATTCGGCAGCCATGGAGGCTATCGGCGCCGCTTTTTCAGACCGGGAGATAATAGGCGTCGACTGTCTGCCCCTCCTCTACGGTTATGGCTCTCTACACTGCATAAGCATGCAATTGCCGCGCGGCGCCCTGACGGGATGGCGTTCGCCATAGCGCTTGCCCCACTAAATCCAACAAGAAGAAAAGGAGACCGATCTTGGAAGAAACATCGTCGAAAGCGCAGAAGCCTCAGAAAGAAGAGCAAAGCATTTCGTCATTTATCAAACGCCACTTTCGCCACTTCAATGCCGCCGCTCTGGTGGATGCGGCTCAAGGGTACAGAGAGCTGATAGATTCAGGCGGCCATATGCTGGTGACCGTTGCGGGGGCGATGAGCACGGCTGAGCTGGGTCTGTCTCTGGCCGAAATGATAAGGCGCGATAAAGTCCACGCCATAAGCTGTACGGGCGCCAATCTCGAAGAAGACGTGTTCAACCTCGTGGCGCATGACTACTACTATCGCATACCGGAATACCGGAATCTTTCAGCAAAAGACGAAAAGGAGATCCTCAACCTCCACATGAACCGCGTTACGGACACCTGCATCCCCGAGGAGGAAGCCATAAGACGGATCGAGCGAGTCCTGCTGGATGAGTGGATCGAAGCGGATAAAAAAGGAGAGCGATTCTTCCCGCACGAATTTTTCTATCGACTGATCCGGAGCGGGAAGCTCCGCTCGTTTTACCAAATCGATCCAGAGGAGAGCTGGCTGGTTGCGGCCTGCGAGAAGGATCTTCCCATCTTCGTGCCCGGCTGGGAGGATTCGACTATGGGGAACATCTACGCCAGTCACTGCATTCGAGGAGACGTGAAGAACGTCCATACCGTCAGGACCGGAATCGAGTACATGATGACCATGGCCGACTGGTATGGGAGCGCCTCTCGGAAGCGCCCGATCGGCTTCTTTCAGATCGGAGGAGGCATAGCCGGCGATTTTCCCATTACCGTCGTGCCGATGTTGAGGCAGGACATGGGATTGGAGGACATCCCCTTATGGGCCTATTTCTGTCAGATCAGCGACTCCACCACGAGCTACGGCTCTTATTCCGGAGCCGCGCCGAATGAGAAGATCACATGGGAGAAGCTCGATGTCGATACTCCGAAGTATGTGATCGAGTCCGACGCCACCATCGTGGCGCCCCTTATTTTTGCCTATGTATTGGAGAGCCCGTCAGACTAAGGTAGTTCTCGGGATTGAAGGAGCGATGCGATGTTTGTTCCTACCAAAGCTTTTTTCACCAGAGGAGTGGGATTCCACAAGAACGAGCTTCAGTCCTATGAGCTGGCCCTGAGGGAAGCGAAAATAGAGAAGCAAAACCTTGTGAACGTGTCCAGCATCTTCCCCCCCGGTTGCGCCATCATAGACCCGGAAGAAGGCGTGAAGCTTCTCAAGCCTGGACAGATCACCTTTTGCGTGATGGCCAGGATCAGCACCAACGAGTATAACAGGATGATCGGAGCGTCGGTGGGCATCGCCTTTCCTTCCGATAGAACGCAATACGGCTATATCAGCGAGTTCCACGCCTATGGAAAAGAGATAACCGAGGTCGGCGATTTCGCAGAAGATCTTGCTTCCACGATGCTTGCGACAATTCTGGGCGTAGAGTTCGACCCGGACAAAGATTATGACGAAAGGAGAGAAATATATCTCATGAGCGGCAAAGTCGTTGAAGCGCTTTCCTTTCCCTGCATCGCGCATGGGCAGAAAGGCGGCTACGTGACGGCCGTCTCCTGCGTCGTCTTCCTCGAATAAGGGCAACTCTATGCACACATCGGGTGAGATATAGAGTAGTCGAGGATCTTACGGGTCCGGGGTGGTCCGGGCAACTGGTTGCCCGGACCACCCCCCTCAACCGGCTGCTATACTATACTGCGAATGGATGATATTCGGACTTTCTTGTCGTCCTGCAGGAAGTCCAGGTTCCACCCGTTCAGGGTATACATCGGCAAAGATGTGTGCATAGAGTAGGGAAACAATGGATCCCCAACGATTTCTGGATACATGATGATCCCAATGCGCCTTACATGTTGGGCCTCTGAAGTTTATCGAAGATCCTCACTTCTTCGAGATTTCCCATCCGTTGTCGACGGGCAAATCCATAATGATCCGCGTGAATTCGCCCGGTTCGCTTTCCACGCTCAACTCCCCATGGTGATCTTTCACGATTCCGTAGGTGATTGAAAGCCCCAGACCGGTTCCGCTCCCCTTAGGCTTGGTGGTGAAAAAGGGCTCGAAGATCCTGTCCCGCAGCTCCGGGGGAATGCCGATGCCGAAGTCTTCGACAATCGTGCGGATAAACCGCTTGTCCCTCTTATGGACGAGCCGTGCCGAAATAAGGAGCCGCTTTTCCGGAGCGTACCCGGGGAACTTGGAGTTCAGAGCATCCCGGGCGTTGGTCATGAGGTTCATCAGCACCTGCTGGATCTGCTGGCTGCGGCACTTGATGGTGGGCAGGTCTTCGGGTATGTCGATCTGAAGATCGATCTGATCGTGGCGCATTACCGTTTGAATGAGCGACAGGACCGAGTCGGCGATATCCGAGAGGCGAGCCGGGCTGTGCGATTGCTTCTCATGCCTTGCAAACGTCAACAGGTTTCTCACTATCCGGGCGATTCGCTCCGTTTCGTGGATGATTTCCCCGGCAAGCTCGGTGGCCTGAGTCCCTTCTTCGGACCTGTCGATAATCAACTGCGCGTAGTTCATGATCCCGTTTATGGGATTGTTGATCTCGTGGGCTACTCCGCCCGCCAGTATCCCGATGGACTCCATCTTCTGGGACTGCGCAAGCTTTTCTTCGAGTTGCCGGGTTTCCGTTATATCCCTGGCGTTCAGGACGACGCCGTAGAGCGTCCCCGTATCATCGAGGAAAGGATAGCAGGTTACATCCATGGTGCGTTGCCCGTGCCCGGCAAAATTGAACTGGCCCTGGAACATGACCGATTCCCCGGAAAGCGCTCTGTCGATGTGGGGGCGAATCTTGCGCTCGAAAATATCTTCTCCCACTATGTCCGGGACCTTGTGATTGACGACATCTTCCATGGTCAACCTATGGGCGGCCAGAAGGCTACTGTTGACAGCCTCAAAGACGTATTCTCCGTTGATGAGAGCCAGGAGATCCGTGGAAGCCGACACGATATGCTCGTACTTGCGCAGCCGTTCTTCATAATCCTTCCGATAGGAAATATCCTCAAAATCCGTTACCAGATAGAGCGGGCGGTCGTCGGCATCGCGGACGAGCGAGGCAAAGACGCGCACCCAGACGGAGCTTCCTGACCTGGAGACGACCTTTATTTCCATCTGTAAGGAGGGAAGACTCCCGTCGATGAGCGACTGTAGTCCTTGAAGGGTTTCAGCGTAAGAGTCGGGGTGCGCGAGATCCTGCCATTTCTTCTGCTGCAGCTCTTCGCGCGACATGTCGAATATTGCCGCAAGGGCATTATTCGCCTGAAGCACGAAGCCATCGGGAAGCATCAGCGCGCGGCCCACCACGGCGCTTTCAAATGCCGCCCTGAACTTCTCCTCGCTTTCCCGCAGCGCCTGCTCAGCCAGCTTGCGCTCCGTGATGTCTCTTGCAATAGCGACCTGAAAGACCGCTCCTTCCATACGCAGTTTATCGATCGCAATCTCTACGGGAAATATCCTGCCATCCTTTGTTCTGTGCTTTGTCTCGATAGTCGCGAAGCCTAATTCGTCCACCGTGTTCCAGTGCTTTCGCCATCCATCTCCCCTCGGAAAATCTGGATCGATGTCGAAGACTCTCATGGAGAGAAGCTCTTCCCTGGAATACCCCAACGTCCGGCACATGGTGTCGTTTACATAAGCGAACTCAGCATCGGAGCCGACCCAGTGGACCGAGTCCCTGGCGTGATCCACCGCGAACTGGGTCCGCTGGAGCGCCTCCTCCGTTCGTTTCCGGTCTGTGATGTCGGCATGAGTTCCGATCAGCCTGAGCGGTTTGCCGTCCGGATCCCACTCGACAATTTTTCCGACGGAAAGAATCCATCTCCACTCCCCGGCTTTGGTTGCCTGCCTGAATTCGACGCGGTACTCATCCACCCTGCCCGCCACGTAATCTTCGTAAAGCTGCTGGACTCTTTGCCGGTCGTCCGGATGCAGGAGATCGAGCCACAGGGTCATGGTCAGGCGGATTTCCCCTGGCTCGTAGCCGAGCATCCGCTCATATTCGGGGCTCACCTGCGCCTCTCCGGTTCGGGGATTCAAGTCGTAGAGTCCCTGATTGGACGCCATAAGGGCCAGTCTGAGCTGCTCCTCGCTTCGCCTGAGCTCGTCCTCCGCTCGCCTGCGTCGCACAATCGAAAGAGCGAGAAGCATGACCATGGCGCTCAAAACCATCATAACGGCAATGGCTCCCAGCACGGTATTTCTATGACTCTCAAAAAGCGAAACGGGCTTGTTGACGATGATGCTTTCCGGCGGGACAGCTTCTAAAGGGATGCCGAACCTTTTCATGGGAACGTAATCGAACATGGTTTCTGCATCACTATTCGTAACCACTGGGATTGAATCGGGATCCTCCCCTCCCAGTATCCTTAGCACAATATCCGCCGCCCGCCGCCCGTGCTCCCTGCCGCTCAGCAGTCGACCGCCGACGATGCCGTAACCG
Organism: uncultured Syntrophobacteraceae bacterium; assembly: GCA_964578835.1. Lineage (GTDB taxonomy): Bacteria > Desulfobacterota > Syntrophobacteria > Syntrophobacterales > Syntrophobacteraceae > CAZOEL01. The sequence goes on from CAZOEL010000088.1 coordinate 7,151, forward strand.
AGCCTGGTGTCGCTTACGGAATAGACGGGGGATCGGGATGCGGATGTCAGGAATCGTGTGCCCTCGGGCAGAGAAGCGTTTCGTCCGGCATGATCGGTGAGGTATGGCAGAAGGAGGACGAGCGAGCTCTCGGGCAGAGAGCGCAACTCGGCCGCAGCCTCTTCATAGGTGGATGGCGGAAGAAAACGGAAACTAACAAGTCCTTCAAAAGATGGAACAACGGCATCCAAATCCCGTCGCGAATTGATGCCGGCGATCGACTGATCGTGGAGCACCAGAATCTCTTTTGCACGGGGGTGGAGTTTGAGCATTAATTCGATGGTTCCCCTGTAATCCAACATTTCAGGGATGCCGGTCACCCGCCGATGACCGACCAACATGGCTGGATCGAAGTTGCTGATGCCGGCGAAAACGATGACCGCCTTCGGGAAAAGATCGTTCCGGAAGCGCAGAAGCATCCCCAGGGCGTCGTTATCCAGACAGAAGATCAAATCGACGTTCTTATCCCGATACTTGTCAATCAGCAGCTCTTTGACTCTCAACATGTTCTTCTCGTCCGGGTAACGCCGAGCATCCATATACTCGATGGGTGGATCTAGATAGGGATAAACCTTACGCAACCTTTCGAGAAGTCCCGACACCTCCGCATCGGACCAGTTGAAGCCGGGATGATAGGAATTGAGTACGATCACGTAGGGCGACTCGGCAGCCATTGTAGGCATCACCCACATCAAGACGGCGATGGCGACGAGGAGCAGCCTCGACGCCAAGCCCCCCTTACTCGAAAATGCGGAGCGAAGACGAAAGAACCGCGGCCTCCGGGCTCTATCGCACGGCATTATTCTCCATTCCCTTTGTTGAACGGATTTCAGGATGTCGTTCCGGCGGGATGTGAATCTTTTCGCAGGATCAAGCGCACACTCACTGCAAAGGCAATTATACGGCTCGCATGCGACCATGGCCCGCAGCCCTCGGAATATTGAGAGTAATACCCGATCAAAGAAAGACAGAACTATATTCGGGTCCTCTATACCATAGAAGCCGTTCCCATCAAAGCTCCTTTCCAGGTTGGCGCTTGTCCTCAAGAGACCGCTATTTCAATTTCTCCAAGGTTCCATTCCACGCGCATGTCCCGCAATAGATGGTGGCGTCTTGATTCACCGTATCGGATTGCGCAGTCTCATTCTCCTGGGAGTCAAAGACAACCTTTCCATTATCGAGATGAAATTCGTAAGTTTCAAATTGGTCCTCGGGGTCTTTGACATAAAACCCCCCGGCGCCGCATATGGGGCATTTCGATGCAGCCATCACAATCTTTTCCTTTCTTTGTTTGTTGCATGAACATGCAGCGCTGCGCATCAGGCGCACAGCGGACACACGTGGCCGGGACCATCTATTTGCACGATTACCCTGGATGCTTGCTTTTCTTCGTTGAAGTTGTTCACGATTTCAAGCAGTTCCGCCGCGTCGCGGCCTGCAATGCGAAGCGTGTCGAGTTGGTTGAGCTCCCAGCGGCCCGGTTGCGGGAAACCATCGACCTTCATTACGGCAAACCGCTTCTCACCCTCTTCAGAATTGGAATCGTTGAGGAAGAGAAGGCCGGAATGGTATAGGCCCGAGCAGAGAGGAACTCTCCCTTTGACCAGCCTCTCTATGAGGGCCTGCCTGGAGACCGCGGCTGAAACCGCATAAATTCTTCCATTATTGACCATGATATTCTTTCCCTTGCATATTCCAGATGCGTAGCAGAACAATGCCTCAAAAGCTCCTCACGAAACGGCGGGAGGTCTCTCCTGCGCCTCTACTTGCCATCCTTTCCAGATTCCGCGGCCTCCTTGACCAGACGGTGAGTTTTCCACGAAATGCTGTCGCAGACGCTACAAGTAGGCAGCTTGGCGTTCTCTTCTTTGGCTTCGAACTCATTAGCGCATGCATTGCACCGGTAAGTCCCACAAGCCACTTTGCTTCCCGCAGCTATATGCTCTTTTCCCATTTCCGCCTCCAATTATTGCTCAAAGCGACTATTGCGCCCAACGCTTTCCCGGGCATCCGCCCCTTGATCGGCTATTCTCCTCTCACTACTCCCGGAGACGCCGCGCCATTCGCTCCATCCGGCGTTATGGTTGCAGTGTTCCAAAGATTGCGCCAAAAGACCATATTTCGTTCATTATATACAAGACGCTGTTTTAACAATTAATTTCCAATCCAGTAAATATCCGCCTTGAAGCCTGCGCCGGCTTCCTGAGACATGCCTGAGGCGCCTCAACGAGAACGGGTCCTTGTTTTCTAGCCCTCGCGCCACGGCTTGTTCTTTTATGTGCGGCGTTCTGTCTCACATTTTGTTTCGATACATTGCTGTATCATGAGACATTATCTTTTTAGGCAACGTTCAAAATGAGAATTGCTCGGAGCAGCTCTTTTCGATTGATTTTTGGAACCAATTGTTTGACTTTGATCATCTTTGCGCTGCTCTGATTCAGGCGCGCGTTGGTCACAATCCGAAGAAGGATGTTATAAAACCTATGAGCTGGCAAATTGCACCACGGTTTGGCGAAATTCTCAAGAAGGCCTTTGAGGGAGGCGTTATCGACAGAGACGAGGCGCTCACACTGATGGGAGCGGAAATCCACTCCCGAGAGGCCTATGCGCTCATGGAGACCGCAAACCGGATGTCTCGCCGCCTGTTTGGCGATAAAGGGGAAATTCACTTTCACATCGGGGTCAACATTGAGCCCTGCTCCATGGATTGCAGCTTCTGCTCACTTACGGGGAAGGCGGGCATATTCAAGGAAAAACAGGAATTTCCCGAACAGCAGATCCTCGACTGGGCAAGAGCCGCCCAAGCCCAGAGCGCCGACGCTCTCAACATCATGACGACGGGAAGATATCCTTTTGAACGGCTTCTTGAAATCGGGCGATTGCTCGCAAAGGAGGTTCCTATTCCGCTGGTTGCGAACACCCGAGACATAGATCACAAGGAAGGGGAGATGCTTCTGGATGCCGGGTTTGTGGGGTTTTACCACGCGGTGCGCCTCGGCGAAGGCAGAGACACCCCCTTCAAGCCCGAGAAGCGCATCCGAACCATCGAGGTGTTAAAAGATGTTGGGCTGCTCTGGATGAATTGCGTCGAGCCGGTTGGCCCCGAGCACGCTCACGAGGAGATAGTGGACTTGATGCTTCTTGCGCGCAAGCACCGCGCAACATACAGCGGCGCCATGCGCAGGATCAATTTCCCGGGCTCGCCCATGGAAAAGTATGGCATGATAAACGAGCTTGAGCTTGCGAAGATCGTAGCAGTGAGCCGTCTTGTCATGGGCGGGGTTCCCAGGGCGCACTGCACTCATGAGCCCCATTCCTTATCGCTGGTGGCCGGAGCCAATCTCCTCTTTCCGGAAGTCGGGTCGAGCCCGCGGGACGAGAAGGCGGACAGCAGCGGAGGCATCGGCAGAGGCGCCGGAGAGTGCTCGAAAATGTTGCGGGAGTTGGGCTGGAATACCGCACTGCCTTCCAACTGCTTCAGGCGGAATGAAGAAGCCGTCCCCCGGGAATTAGCGCAAGATCCGCCCGGGGTTCGGCAATATTAAAGATATTGACGCTCTCAGGAGGACTCAAAATGCCCTACGCAGCTCTGAACACGAAGAAACCTCTTGCGCTGCTCCTCACGATATTCTTTCTATCGGTCCTCTATACCGCCGCCGCCGGCCAGGAGGAGGCGAAGGCCCCAGAAATCAAGGTGGGAACATGGAAAACGGCGCAGACCATCCAGCCGTTTTACTATCAGCAGTTCTATCCGGTCGAAGCCGCGATAACGGTCTTTCCTTTCACGAATCCAGCCGATCAAAAGACGGCTTTGCTCGCAGGCAGTCTGGACATGTGTGGAACCACCCTGGTCCACGCCATCCAGTCGGCTTCCCTGGGGCAGCCCGTGGTCGTGGTGGCTTCTCTTTGCAACAAGAGCTCTGCCCTGGTGGCCCGTAAGGACGGCCCGGTCAACAACATCTCAGACCTCGCCGGGAAACGAATTGGCTACGCGCCCGGCACGATGCATGAAATACTGCTCAGAGAAGTCCTGAGCCGAAACGGCCTTACGCCTGAAAAAGACGTGGTTCTCATACGCGTCGACTTTTTCGATATGGGAACGGCGCTGGCCGCGGGCAACATCGATGCTTTTCTCTCAGGGGAACCCTTTCCCTCCCTTGCTGTCGAAAACGGTTACGGAAAGATTTTAGCCCATCCGTACTTCGATGAGAGCATAGGCGCGATAAATGCGGGAATGCTCGTGCAAAGGAAAACCATTGAGGAAGATTCGGATTTGGTTTATCGCCTCGTGCTGGCTCACGCCTTGGCGACCCGGCATCTGAAAGAGCATCCAGACGAGTGGCTCAAGAAAGCCGCCGAATTTGGAGCTCCCCTGGCCGTGTTGGAAAAAGCGGCGCCCAACATGGAGCTAGCCTGGGAGCTGGATGAAGATTTCGTGAAGAAAGCCCGCACTCTGGGAGAAAAGATGCAGGCCCTGGGCGTCATTGACAAGCAACCGGATTATGAGAAGCTTTTCGATTTGACCTTCGTTAACAGAGTCAAAGAAGAGCTGAACAAACCCGCAGCGCGCGATCAATGATATGAATGAAGCTCGAGGAGAGAGTCTGCCGCGCTTGTTGCCGTGGGCTCTTCCCGCCGCATGCATGATTGCCTGGCTGGTCGCGAGCCAATCCGGGGCCGTTCCCTCGTATCTGCTGCCGCACCCCATGGAAGTCGGCGCTTCTGGTTATCTCTATATTTTCGGCCAGCCGGGAGAAGCGCCGTATGCCGGCCGGTTCCGAAACGATGTCTTATCGAGCCTCACCCGCGTTCTTTTGGGGTTTTCTCTTGCGACTATTCTGGGACTCCCGCTCGGGATCCTCTCCGGGCGCATTCCCACTGCGCAGAAGCTCCTGGGAGCTTCCGTCAACGCTCTTCGCGCTGTTCCGGGAATCTGCTGGCTACCCCTCGCCATGGTGTGGTTTGGCATCGGGCTCAAGACGACACTCTTTCTGGTGGCGCTGGCCGCTTTTTTCCCCATCTATCTCAATGCGGCGCTCGGCGCCAGGCAGATCGACCCACTGCTCCTTCAGGCGGGAGCGATGATGGGCCTGACAAAGCTTCGAAGCACGTTCTCCATCCTTCTCCCGGCCTCTATGCCTCACATATTTGCCGGCCTTCGGCTGGGTCTCGGCATCTCCTGGGCTTACCTGGTGCTGGGCGAGCTCTCGGGAGTTCCGGACGGTCTCGGGGCCGTCATCATGGATGCCCGAATGGGCGGACGCATCGATATGATCGTGGTCGGGATCATCGTCATCGCCGTGATCGGCAGATTGAGCGATCTCATGCTCATGACTTTTCTGCGGCTTTGCTTCAAGAGCGCGAGGAGGATGCCATGACAAAGCCGCGCGCCGTCTCCTGCAGCTTCGAAAAGCCGGAGGGCCCTCTGCTCGAGGTCCAAAAGCTCGGCAAGGTCATGCGATGGAACGGCTCATCCAATTGCGTCCTGGAAGGAATCGCTTTCAACGCCATGCGTGGAGAGCTGATTTGCATCCTTGGGCGCAGCGGATGCGGGAAGACCACGCTTTTGAAGATCCTGGCCGGATTCACTCAATCCTCCTCGGGCGAAGCCATGGTGGAAGGGCGACTCATAGACGGGCCGGGTCCGGACCGCTGCGTCGTTTTTCAGGAAGACGCCCTGTTTCCCTGGCTTACTGTTGCAGAAAATATCGCCTTCGGCCTGAAAAGCCTGAAGATGGACGGCGCCGCAATCGAGCGAGAAGTCGAGAGATTTCTCTCCCTGGTGGGACTGAGCGATTTTAGAGATTACCTTCCCCGGGAGATTTCGGGAGGAATGAAACAGAGAGTGGCGCTGGCGCGGGTGCTCGTCTTGAAGCCAAAAATCCTGCTCATGGACGAGCCCTTCGGCGCTCTCGACTCGCTCACCCGCGAAGAAATGCAGGACCTCCTCCTAAGCCTGTGGAAGCAATTCTCCATGACCATTCTTTTCGTAACCCACGACGTCAGCGAAGCATTGCTCCTGGCTGACAGAATTCTCGTCATGGATACGAGCCCCGGGAGAATCAGACGGGAAATCCCCGTAGCTTTTGCAAGACCGAGGATAAGGGAGGAAGGGGAATTCATCTCCCTGTGCCGAGAGCTCCACGCGATGCTTCGCCCGGACAATGCGGCATTACAGCGTGAGTCGCTTTTTAACTCCGTGTAGGATAGCTTTGCCTTTGCATCGTCAACCGGCGTCTTATCTCCTATCGCGTAGTTTGGCGGGCAAAGAGACTATGAACGTCGAGCCCTTGCCCGGTGCGCTCATCGCCGTGATGGAGCCTCCGTGACGTTCGACAATCTTTCTGCATATGGCTAACCCCATGCCGCTTCCGGAATATGCGCTGCTGCGACCGTGAAGACGTTGGAAAGGTTTGAAGATACGTTCGAGATATTCTTCCTCAAAACCTATGCCGTTGTCCTCGACAAAGATCAAGCATGCATCCCCTTCCATCCTGCTATGGATCTTGATCAAAGGCTTTTGACCAGCCTGACGATATTTGAGGGCGTTGCCGATCAGGTTTTGGAATAGCTGCCGCATTTGCGGCTCATCGGCTTCGAGCACGGGCAATCCTTCGAATTCAATTTGTCCTTCCGCGCCAGTGACCGCAATCTCCAGATCGCTCACCGCGTCGCGAATCGCCTGATTGAGATCGACCGGTTTGAATTGCGCCGCGCGGGTCGTGACTCGAGAATAACTGAGCAGGCCTTCGAGCAGGTCCTGCATTCTTGCCGCAGCCGCCGTCATCCGGTGGAGATAGTCGCGGCCGCTCTCGTCCAGCGACTCCTTGTACTTGCTGTTCAGCGTTTCACCAAACGATCTGATTTTTCGAAGCGGCTCCTGGAGGTCGTGAGAAGCTACGAAAGCAAATTCCTGGAGATCCTCGTTAAGGGATTCCAACTTCAGGGCGTAAGCTTTCAGGGCTTCTTCGACCTCTTTGTGCTTCGTTATATCCCGGTTGATTTCCAGTATGCCTGTCGGCTCTCCTTTGCTGTTCCGCTGCAAAGCCCATCTGCTCGCCACCGTAATGGGCGAGCCGTCAATCTTTACATGGCGAAGCTCCCCATCCCATTTTCCATCCTGAAAGACCTTGCCGAGCATAACGTCAATGGGTTCGGGATATTGAGCCTGAAGAAGCTCTTCAATAGAAGATCCAAGCGCTCTCTTCTTCGAAAAGCCGTAGGTTTCTTCCGCGCCCCGATTCCAGTAGGCGACCTTGCCTTCCCGGTCTCGAACCAGGATTGCATCATAGGCGAGATCCAGCAGCGCAGCCTGTTCTCGGACCACCTGCTCGGTCTGTCTTCTTTGAGTGATATCCGAAAGAATCGCTACTGCTCCCATGATCGCTCCATCCGTCTTCCTCAGGGGACTGGCGCTCACCGACACATCGTAAATGCTGCCATCGGGCCGCACCATTCGGGATTCGCCTCCGACGGTGACCGTTCCCTCCAGGGCTTTTTGAAGCGCCCATTTCTCCACGGGAATTCTTGCGCCGGTTTGTGTGCGAGCCTCCCCCCAAATATCCTCCGCAAGCGCCGGCATGCCCTCATCGGGATCGGGAAGAGCCATCATGCTCCGTGCGGCATTGTTGACGAATATGAACTGTCCATCCACGTTTATGGCGATGATGCCATCGGCAGCCTGGCTCAAAACGGCCTCGAGCAATAATCTCTGCTCCTCGAGCGCCTCCTCGGCTCGTCTTTTCGCCTGTTGCGTCCTTATGGCGACGATTCCGTAGGTGAGGTTGTCCGCGAGGGTTTTCAGAAAGCGCAGCACCTCTCCGTCGAAGGCCTCCGGCTCGACCGCATAAATATTCAATGCTGCAAAGGTTCGTCCAGCAGCCTTGAGAGGCAGAGCGACAGAGGAGGCATAGCCCTGTTTCATCGCTTCTTTCCGCCAGGGTCCATAATCGGGGTCCGAGCCAATGCTCCTTGCCAGCCGAATTTCACCCTCTCTTAGAGCCGTTCCTGTCGGCCCGCGACCTTGTTCCGTATCTGCCCAGGTAATGCGTATGGAATCCAAGTATCCTTCTTCGTCTCCCGCCTGCGCAACAACTTTGACGCTTTTCTCCGCATCCTGCTCCGCGTATCCCACCCACGCCAATCGGTAGCCGCCAAGCTCCACAATTGCCCGGCAGACGCGATCGAGAAGCTTCCCTTCATCCCTCTCCTGAGCCAGAGCATAGTTGCTTTCGGAAAGAACCCTCAAGGCTCTGTTCACCTGTTCGAGCATGCCGCAGTGTCGATCCAGCGAGTCCCTCATGTTGAATTTGTATAATCCTTCGCCGATCAGAGGCGTCATTCTTTCGATAAATCCGATCAATCTATCGGTAAATATAAATGGTTCAGCGTCCGCCATATGAATGGCTCCGAGCGTTGTCCCCTCGTAGCGAAGAGGAATGACGGCAATGGAGCGAAAGCCTATTTTTATGCATTCGCCCCGGAATCTTTTCAGCTCGTCCCCTGAAAGGGTATGAACAAATTCAGCCGAATCGCCAAGTCGGAAAGAGCCGCCCAAGGTCGTGCAGCAAGCGTCCTGAGGCTCAAATTCGCCTTTTATCACTCGAACGCATGCACAGGAGTCCTTATCGAGGAGAAGCCAGTTTTCTCGCTCCCAGAAATCCCGGCTGAACCCGACGTGAGATTCATAGGGAATACTGCCGGCAGGATCAACCACTCTGATGCCCACGCAGCAGCATCCGCTCCACTCCCTGAGGAGCCGAACCACCCCGTCGAGATATTCCTTCCTCGAAGAAGCGCCACTGACGAGCTCAAGAAGGGTGTTGCCGGCTTTGAGATCTTTCTCGGCCGCTTGTCGCTCCTCTATTTCCTCCCCGAGCTTCACATCGGTCGAAACCAGCTCGACGGTTCGCTCCGCCACCTCCCGCGCAAGGTCGCGGTTTTGCTCGAACGCGTCCTGGGGCTTCCAACCCGGGGCCGCATCTTCAGACCCGCCCGGTAAGGCGAACCGGCTGCGCATCTCCACGAGCTCCGCAATGAGCTGTTCCTTGGTCTTGTCTTCATCTTTCATACAAGAAATCAATTCATCTAAATCCTTGTCAGAATCTCGAGGACATTCGTCGGCATTCCTGCGTCCATGAGGCTATTCCTGGCATTCGGCTCTGCTCCGGTCAAGAAAAATCAAAATGCACAAAGATCTTCCTTCCGCGTCATATCCCATTAACAAAGGATAAGCTCTCTATCCGCGCTTGTGTAGAGGATAGATTGCAGCCTGTTCTCAATGACAGAAGCGTCCGGTTCATCCGGTCTTCTATAATGGAGGTTATGTCGGCAATTTAGAGAGATGAACAGTCTTTTTATTCTTTAAACGTCAAGATCATTTCCCGCAAGGCGCCGCGTAGATCAAATCCGAACGATCTGTGATGCGGGAGCGGAAAAACCGAAGGGATGATGGCTCGATGCACAGGCAGGAGAAGTACATGCAATATACTTTATCATTCTAAAGTATTTCCAATCATCTCCCGATATTCCTCCCGAGAGGAGATGATCATGAAGATTGCTTCCGCAGATGTCAGCATGGGGTCGGTGAGGGTCTTTAACGAAGTGGACAGCAAGAAGGAAAAGCTCAATGCCTGGGTGGGGAAAAGGCCGGATTCAAGCCCGAAGGAGTTGGAAGACCAGGTCACTTTGAGCTCGATTCTTCCGAAGCCTGTTACAAAACCTGCAAAAGTGAAGGAGGATGACGGAGCCTCCTGCAAAGGGCCCGGGACCGGGGACGATGACGAGATCTCCACGCAGGATGGGTATGTGTATGTTCTGAAAAGAGCCATCGAGGCTCTGACCGGCAAGAAGATCCACATGCGCCGCATCGATCCGGACGCTTTGCTACAAGGAAAACCGGGCACTGAGATTCCACCGGAAGTAGTGCGCCAGGCCCAACAGGGAGAACGTCGCGAAGGCGTGGGTTGGGGCGTGGAATATGACAGAACCAGCACCCATTACGAAAGCGAGCAGACGACCTTTGCCGCAGAGGGCGTCATCAGGACGGCCGATGGAAAGGAAATCGGCTTCTCTCTAAGCCTTCAGATGAGCCGGGAGTATATGACCAGTGAAAGCGAATCATTTCGAGCCGGCGATGCGGTGCAGAAGGTGGACCCGCTGGTTCTCAACTTTGACGGCAACGCAGTGGAGCTCACAGACGCCAAGTTCGCTTTCGACCTCGACCAGGATGGAGAGCAGGAGAGCATAAGCTTTGTTGGCTCGGGGAGCGGCATACTGGTGCTGGATCGCAACAAAGACGGCATCGTCAATGACGGAGGGGAGCTTTTCGGCCCGCGCACCGGAAACGGTTTTAATGAGCTCGCTGAGCTCGACAGCGACCAAAACGGCTGGATCGATGAGAACGACTCTGCATATGCGGATCTTTCGGTATGGACCAGGAGCAGTGATGGGAAAGATGCTCTATCCAGTCTCAAAAGCAGAAACGTCGGGGCTATATACCTGGGCAATGTGCAGACTCAGTTCGATATCAAGAGCGGCGCAGCTCTGAACGGGCAGGTGGTGAGAACGGGAGTCTTCGTCGAGGAAGAGGGCAAAGTCGGAACCATCCAGCAAGTCGATTTAGTGACCTGAGCCCCGGGGATATCCTTTGCCGAATTCAAACGCAGACCGGCCCGAGCCGTAATGGAAGCGTTGTAATGGATGAGCAGTTGGCAGCCTCGAGCGCTTCAGCTCTTCCGGGAGCATGGAGAGTTGGGCAACTCACAACAAATAACCTACCAGGAAGATGGGTTTTGTCATACCGACAGGTTTAAGCCGGTATCCAGCCCAGCGTAAAACCTGGATTCCGGCTCAAACCTGCCGGAATGACGGTGGGGGTGTTTCTGAACCACTTTGGTAGGTTATTTGTTGTGAGCCGCCTTAGTCATTGACTCCCGATAAACGGAGCGGTAAAAGCAAAGCCAATATGCGACTGAAGTTGCATGATCTTGGTGTGGCTTAATAGTTCAACAGACAAAGAGAAAACGGAGCCAGGAAGGCTCGGAGCGCGGTCGTGCGCCCTGGCTTCCCGGCTTTTTTTTGTGGGGCTCCAGGCGACGCCGCTTCCGGGATGGATGACAGGCAACCGTTTTTGCTCAGAGATCCGAGCGAAGAGGTGGATATGGAGCTCGCACGCGTATTCTTCAAACGTCTTCCGCCGTTGCGGGGGACTTCGACAGCCGTTTTGTGCGCTTTTCTATTCTCCGGCGTCGCTGGGTTGACCTACCAGATCCTTTGGGTCCGGATGATCGATAAGCTCATCGGCAGCGCCCCTTTTGCCGTTGCGACCGTTCTCACCGTCTTCATGGGAGGCCTGGCGCTCGGAAGCTCCAATGCGGGAAGGATCGCCGACCGATCGACGTCGAGGGGCGCTCTGCTGAGTCTCTACGGCATGCTCGAAATCGCCGTTGGCGCCTACGCTCTTCTGCTTCCTTTTTTGATAGAAGCTGCGACGCCTCTCTACAGCTCCGTATACGACGCGCTGCTGTCGCATTTCTGGGTCTTCCGGATTCTGGCGTTTTTCGGCTGCTCGCTCCTGCTGATCCCTCCCACCACCCTCATGGGGCTTACCCTGCCGATCATCTGTCGGTTCTATGTTACAAGCCTCGACCACCTGGGCGCCCGCACGGGAATGCTTTACGGGATGAACACGATCGGGGCAGCTCTGGGAGCTGTGCTCTGCGGCTTCGTGCTGATAGACCGCCTCGGATTGTGGGGAGCGCTATGCGCTGCTGCGAGCATCAATTTTATGGTCGGAGCTGCGTGCATCTTTCTGGGAAGGCGAGAAGCGCGCAGCGCCTCCCAGGCTTCCGATGCAGGTCGCACGCGCAGGGAAAAGGGCGTGAAGGCCAGGAAGAAGAACACTGGGGCCGCTCGGCTTCCGCATGCGCCCCCCGACTCGACCTATGCGGCTCAGACTCATGGTGGAGGCGAAAATAAGCCGATCGCATGCGCTCCGGACGGCGAGCTCCGCTGGGCGCTCCTCATAGCCGCTGTTTCAGGATTCTGCTCCATGGCTTGCGAGGTGCTCTGGACAAGGCTTTTGGGGTTAATCATGGGACCCACGACCTACTCGTTCACTTTGGTCGTCGCTACCTTCATTGTAGGTCTTGCAGCGGGAAGCATCATCTTTGGACGATTGGGAGACAGGAGCCCGAGAGCTTTGAGCCTTCTCGCATGGACACAAATTTGCGCAGCCGCTCTTGCTCTTGCAGTCAGCCAGTTCTTGGGGAACGGCCAGTTCTTCTTCTCAAAGCTCATCCATGCGCTGCAGGGCAGCTTTCAGACGATGATCCTGGCGCAGTCCCTCCTGCTGTTCGCCATCCTGATCTGGCCAACCCTGTTTTTTGGGGCCGCTTTCCCGCTGGTCAACAGGATCTACTCGAAATCCATCCCGGCGCTGGGCTCAACCATCGGAACCGCCTACGCCCTGAACACCGTAGGCGCCATCCTCGGCTCCTTTGCAGCCGGCTTCATAATCGTCCCGCTGGTGGGAAAGGAGAACGGCCTCAAGCTGGTGATCGGGCTCCAACTCGCCACGGCGCTCGCGGCGCTCACGAGGAGCATGTTCCGGCTGCGCGAAAGACTAATGCCGTTATCGGCGGGCGCGTGCGCAGCCGCGATCGCGATAGCGCTGCTTGTGTATTTCCCGTCATGGGATCGCAATATTCTCTCACGGGGATGGTACCGTAATTATCGAGACATCGCGAACGAACTGGAAAGGACTACCTGGGTCGAAGCCTTGACGCGCGGTCCATCGTTGCTCGTCCGGGAACGCGGCGGACTGGAAGTTGCGTTCTATGGGGACGGCATCGGAGGATTCACGACGGTTGAGAAAGAAACGACGAGCATCGGCGTTGTCGAATATGCATTGTTCAACAGCGGCAAGCCGGACGCTTCCTCCCACGGGGACCGCTCCACCCAGACCCTCTCGGGGCACATCCCTTTGCTCTTCCACCCTTGCCCGGAAAAGATCGTGGTGATTGGATTAGCGAGCGGCATGACGCTTGGGGAGGCTCTCCTCCATCCCATCAAGCGGGCGGATGTTCTCGAGATAAACGAGCAGGTGGCGAAAGCCTGCAAGCTCTTCTTCACTCCCTGGAACAACGATTGCCTCAACGATCCGAGAACGCGCCTCATCGTACAGGACGGTAGAAACCATCTGGCGCTGACCAGGGAAGAGTACGACGCGATCATATCCGAGCCCTCTAATCCATGGATGGCAGGCCTTGCCAATCTCTATACGCGCGACTTCTTCCGACTGGCGCGGGCGCGTTTGAAAGACAAGGGCATTTTCGCCCAATGGATTCAATCGTACGAAATGGACTGGAGCACCTTCGCCATGGTGGGACGCACCTTTGCCGACGTTTTTCCCGACGGCGCTCTCATGAAAACTGGACCGGGAGATTACCTGCTCCTTGGCTTTGTCGACAGGAAGGGCATCGATTGGCAAACAGCGGCGCAAAACATGGAATACGCCCGCAAGTCGATCAACGCCTCCTTTGAGGATCATAGCATTCTGGCTCATCTGGTTATAACGGAGGACCTGCCGGCGTTCTTCGGAGATGGTCCGCTTCATACGGACGATCGACCCCATCTTGAGTATTCCGCTCCGAAGCAGTTGAACGGGGAGAACCTGGATCTTGGACGGATCGTCGGCGATCGGCGCAGGCTCTCGCCAGAAACACAAAAAATAGTGCAAGCCAACAGCAATGCGGAAGGATTTCTCGATCTCATCCGTTTTTCGGCCTCCGCCAATGTCCCGCTCTTCTCTATACTGAATCCGGATCATCTCGCCGACACCCAAAAGGAGCTTTACAGATCGGCTGTGAAACAGTATTGCAGCCGGGTGGTCGTCCCCTCCTACCATATTTTTCCAGATCGGGGATCGAAAAAGGAATGCGCCGAAACACAGATTGCCGGAATACTCCACAGGCTTGCCGAAGACGATGGCAGGGCGGATGACCATTTCAATCTGGGACTGTCGATGATGGCCGCGGGCCGGGAGCACGACGCGCAACCCGCCCTGGAAAGAACTATCTCGCTCGACCCGCATCACCAAAACGGTCTTACGGCCCTGGGACTCCTTCAGGCCAAAAAGGGAGACATGAAGGAGGCTGTGCGGCATTTGTCGCGGGTCGTAGAAATCGCTCCGGGAAGCTGTGACGCTCACAAGAATTTTGGAATGGCCCTCGTCCGCCTGGGACAACTCGATCAGGCGCTCGCCGAATTCGCCAAAGCATTGAGCATCGATCCACGCAATGTGGCGGCCCTTAACGAGATGGGAATCGCCCTGCTTGCAATGGGAAAGATCGACGATGCGATGAAGCGTTTTGCTGCAGCCTCGGAGATCGACCCGCGGGATGTGGAATCGCACAGAAACATGGCTGCGGCGTATTTCAGGAAGGGAGACCTCGAGAACGCGGCGAAGCGCTTCGAGCAGGCGTTGCGCCTGAGCTCCGGCGACGCCGATATCCGATACAATCTTGAAATGGTCTCTAAGCTCCTGGAAAGATCCCGGAAAGCCTCGGCGGATTGAGAGCCCGAGGCATCGTAAAGCTGTTCCAGCCTTCCCGCCAGGTTCCAGGCAATTCTCAATTAGGATCTCCACCCGGCTTATATTCAACCGAAATCAGATAGACTCGTCATTCCGGCCATACAATCTCCTAAATGACGAACTGAGCTTATTCCCCTATTCATCCGCAGCATGGCGAAATTCAGAATTGCCTCCCGGTTCCTCCTCTATTGGCGAACGAGCGGGAGCGGCATTATTATATAGGAAATTTCAAGCATACTGCCGCTTCGCAACCCTTTTTAGATGAGCCGAGCCATAGGAGCAGACTATGAGCTATTTAAACAATACTCTACAGAAACCCAGAACAGATGACCGTCCGCTGTGGGACATCACCTTCTCCCTTCTCATAGGCCCGGCAGTGCTGGTGGCCCATGATCTCAAACTCTTTTCCTTCCTTGCGGCCAATCCCCGCACGCTCTCCGAGGTGTGCGAATCTCTCAGGATAGCGCCGCGTCCTGCGGAAATTCTCCTTTCCCTGTGCGTCGCTGTCGGACTGGTTGAACTGAAAGAGGGCGCCTATCAGTTGACTCAACTTTCGGAAGACTATCTCATAGAAAGCAGCCCCACCTATTTTGGGGGTTTTCTCGACCTCAAGATCGCCAATTCCTCTCTTTATTCCTACGATACCCTAAAGCAGGCAGTACTCACGGATTCGCCGCGCATATACGGAGGAGTCGATCTGTTCAAAGCTCACGACGACCGAGAATCGCTTGCCGTCTCCTTCACTCGAGCAATGCATTCGACCAGCATCGGGCCGGCCCTTGCATGGCCGGGCTATGTTGATCTCTCGAAACACCGCCTCATGGTCGACATAGGCGGAGGATCGGGAGCGCATGCCATCGGGGCGCTGAACCACTGGCCTCACCTCAAGGCGATAGTGTTTGAGCGGCCCAATGTGTGCGCGGTGTCCAAAGAGATATTTGCGCGCTACGGCTTGAGCGACCGTGCGCAGACTCATTGCGCGGATATGTGGACCGATCCTTTCCCTTCCGCTGACGTGCATTTCTATTCAATGATTTATCATGATTGGCCGCCGGAGAAATGCCGGCTCCTCACGAACAAGAGCTTCGAAAGCCTTGATCCGGGAGGTTTGATCTTGATTCATGAAATGCTCTACGACGATGACAAAACGGGTCCCGTCTCTGCCGCCGCCTTCAGTATGGATATGCTGCTATGGACCACGGGAAGGCAGTACTCCGGGCGGGAGCTCACCGAGATGCTCGCCGACGCGGGTTTCATCGACATCGAAATGAGACCGACCTTCGGCTACTGGAGTCTTTTGAGCGGACGTAAGCCATCGTAATCAAGATGATGACCGTGAAGGCGACAGGTTGAGCCGGCAACCGCGCAAAGAATGCCTCAAACTCAAAAAGATGAGGCTTGATGGATTGAGCGGTCTAAAAAGCTTTCTTCTCACCATGCGATAAGCTATGCTGTTGCGCTCCAACAGGTTACGCCTCTCTTTTCGGCCTGCGCCGGCAACGGCGCTGACTTTGCGTCCTCAAGCAATGAGAGTAAACGACATGCTAAAGACTTCAGCATATGCCGCTGTTTCCGCTGAGTCGCCGTTGGTCTCCTACCCAAGCAGGGGCGAAGGGTAGATGGAGTCCTTTCAGCCTCGAGCCCATTCCGGCGAGAAAGTGCTTACCGTCAAGGGGCTACAGAAGAAATACGGCCAAACAGTTGCGGTCGACGAGATCTCTTTCGATGTGGCGCGCAGGGAAATCGTCGGTCTTTTGGGTCCCAACGGCGCAGGGAAGACGACAACGATCAATATGATACTCGGCGTCCTGGAGCCAAGCTCCGGGATTATCCGCATCGAGGGACTGGATATTTCGAAGAACCGCTCGACGGCTCTCGCGAGGACCAATTTCGCCGCCGTCTACGCGCCTTTGCCCGGTAATTTGACCGTGTGTCAAAATCTGCTCATCTTTGGCCTTCTGTATGGCGTCAAAAGACTGAGAGAACGCATCCGGACGATGCTCGATCATTTCGATCTGAACGCCTTCCGAGATGTGAAGTGCGGCTTGCTCTCTTCCGGAGAACAAACGCGCGTATGCCTCGCCAAGGCGATGCTCAACCGGCCGAGGCTGCTTCTGCTCGATGAGCCCACGGCATCGCTCGATCCCGCTGTCGCTCGCGAAATTCGCACAAAGATTCGAGGCTTTGCCGATCAGGAGACTGGAGGGGTGCTCTGGACTTCGCATAATATGTACGAGGTCGAGGAAGTATGCGATCGGGTTCTCTTCCTCTCACGAGGCAAGGTTTTGCTCGAAGGCGACCCGAAGACCCTTCCTGGAGAGCATGGCAAGAAAACGTTGGAAGAGCTTTTCATCACCGTGGCCCGCGAGCCGCTCACTCTTGATGTCGGATAGAGCCCATGACCTTCCATTGCACTGCAGCCGTTGTGCTTCGCCACTTCTTTCTCATCCGCGGGAGCTTCCCTCGAGTGATGCCCCTGTTCATTTGGGTGGCCGTCGACATGGTGCTCTGGGGATTCATCACGAAATATCTCAATACGGTTGCATGGAGCGGCTTTGATTTCGTCCCGGCGCTTCTCGGAGCCGTTCTCCTCTGGGACTTTTTCGGCCGCGTCATGCATGGGGTGACTACGGCCTTTTTCGAGGACGTCTGGTCGAGAAACTTCCTCAACGTATTCGCCAGTCCGATCCTGGTGCGCGAATATATCGGGGGGCTCGTGATCACGAGCATTCTGACGAGCGCGGTCGGCCTCTTCGTCATGATTGTCTTGGCCGGCGCCTTCTTTGGGCTCTCTTTCTCACTTTACGGTTTTACCCTATTGCCCTTCCTGCTCGTGCTTTTTCTTTTCGGCATTGCGCTCGGCATTCTGAGCAGCGCTGTGGTGCTCGGGCTGGGACCCGCCGCGGAATGGCTCATCTGGCCGATTCCAGCTCTCATTTCGCCCTTTGTGGGCGTTTTCTACCCGATCTCCACTCTCCCTGAATGGATGCAGTATCTTTCATACGTTCTTCCGCCCTCCTGTATATTCGAGGGCATGAGGTCGATCATATCAGGAGGGGAGGTCCAGACAACCGCTCTGCTCTGGAGCGGGGGACTGGCTGCGCTTTACGTAGCGGCCGCTTGCGCATACTTTACTCGCACCTACAGGCGCGCGGCGCGAACCGGCCTCCTTGCCCGCTACAGCGCGGAAACGGCAAGCTAGAGGAGAATGGACCATAGGTGTGGATCTTGCAAAAACCTGTAACGACTCTCCGGCGAAGGAAGGAATTCAGCTTTTTGACGCCTTTTGCGCCTTGACTATCGCCGGGAGGCGTTTTTTTTACTTTTGCACGAGCCACACATGACAGAGCATTTCCTAGTGGACCGTAAAGATCGTTTCTTCCCGTGGGGGCGGGCCCCCTCTCCCTCAGGGAGAGGGTCAATGCTGTTGAATTAAGGAAAAACACCAAGCACAATGACTAACCAACTGA
>CAZOEL010000089.1:0-25171 GCA_964578835.1 uncultured Syntrophobacteraceae bacterium
GGTATCTTCCCCTTCATCGACAAAATGCACCGTTACGCCGCCCCACTTGCAGCCATAGCCGAAGGTGTCTTCATAGCCATGTTGTCCCGGAAAGGCAGGCAGAAGCGCCGGATGAATGTTCAGGATTCTCCACTGCCCGCCGCTGTTGTAGCGGCTTAGAAAATAGGGAGTGACAAGTCTCATGAAGCCGGCGAGGCAAATGTAATCCGGCTGATGCCGGTCCAGGACCTCGATAAGCTCGCGCTCGGCAAACAGAAGAGCTTTCAAACGCTCGAGACGCGTCGCTTTATCGGGCTGAATCAAAATATTCTGCCTCTCGTCCAATTCCTGAAGATCGACGGGAAGGGTATCCAGCTCCATGGACTTGGATTGAGATAAATGGGCTCTATAATCCACAACGTATGCGGGGATATTCGCTTTCTCGGCTCGCGTCAGCCCGTAAGCGCCGGGGCGATCGCTCACAACGGCCACGACTTCAGCGGCCAGCGCTCCCTCGCCGCAGCGATCGATAATTGCCTGAAGATTTGTCCCTCCGCCTGAAACCAGCACGGCAATTTTCAATTTGCCAGCAGATCCGTTCACCCGCAATCGTTCCTTCTGGATCATTTGAGGTATTCCACAGCATTTCTGAAAAGCTTCACGCCGTCGCCTTCTTCGGGATGAGGCTTCCCTTCCCTGCGAAGCTTATCCTTTTGATGCGTCCAATCCGGGTGGTTCGTCCAATGGTTGAAAGCCTCCGGATGGGGCATCAGACCGAAGATGCGGCCGGTCGGATCGCAAATGCCAGCGATATCTTCGAGGGAGCCGTTTGGGTTGTGAGGAAAAGCTCCCTTGGCGATCTCGCCGCCGGGTTTTGCGTAGCGAAGCGCCACCTGCTGTTGGCCGTTCAGACGGCGCAATACATCAGGCTCTGCGTAGAATTTTCCTTCTCCGTGGCGGACGGGCAGCTCGACGTTGCTCATGCCCCGCGTGAACACGCAGGGAGAAGAAGCGTTTATGGAAAGGTCGACCCACTGATCCCGGAAATTGCCGCAATCGTTGTTCATGAGAGCGACTTCACGCTTGAGCGTGGAAGGATCGAAGCCCGGCAGCACCCCCAGATTCACCAGCACCTGAAAGCCGTTGCAGATTCCCATGACGAGGCCTCCTCCGGAGATGAAGCTCAGTAGCTCATCACGCATCCGATGCTTGATTCTCATCGCCATGATAACGCCCGCTCCGTGATCGTCTCCCCAGGAAAAACCTCCCCCGATGACAAATATCTGGTAATCTGCAAGCCTTTTCTCACCATTGATCAAGCTGTTGAGATGGACCCGGTCGGCTTGGGCTCCGGCAATTTCGAGCGTATAGGCCGTTTCGATGTCGCAGTTAAGGCCGAAGCCGGTCAAAACAAGGGCTCGTACAGGACTCATTCAATACTCCTTCGCCTCTCTTCTCTATTGCTCTCGATCCGGCATGGACGCGCGCTTCCACGAATTTTTCAGAACGGAGAGGGGCTCATCTATAAGCAAAGCTCCGGCAACGCCGCGCACCGCCAGACGGGGCTCCGAGGTCGTCTCGCCCACAAGAGCGCAGGGCAGGCCTTTGAACATGGACTCAAAGGCGTTCTTCATGGCCGGAGCTACGGTGACGATGAAACGGCCGCAGGATTCGCTGAAAAGTATACGATCGTCGCGGAGGCCATCCTCTCTCGGAACCTCGGAAAGATCGATCTCCATGCCGAGGTTTCCCCCGAAAGCGGCCATGGCGGCATGCACGCCGATTCCGCCCCGGTATATTCCGTGGCACGAGGCGAGAAGCTCCTCATTTAGAGCAGCTTCCAAAGCGCGGTAGAGCGGGAGCGAAACGGCTGGATCCACCTTGGGAACATTGAGCCCGCAATAGCCGAAAAGATCGTAGTATTCCGAGCATCCAAGCTCATCGGCGGTTGTTCCGAGGATGTAGACAAGATCGCCTGGCGCTTTGGCTTCCATCGTAAGGGACTTGCGAATATCCGTCACGACGCTCGTCGCAGTGAACTGCATGGTGGGAAGGCCGGAGATTTTGTGACGCTCTCCAAACCTCCCGGAAAGATGCCCGTCGACATACATGCTGTCTTTCCCGGAAAGAAGCGGTATGCCGTAGGCCAGGCATATATCGCGCAGGGCCCAGTTCGCGCGCACCAACTGAGCGGCCTTGTACCTGCCGTCGGGATTGCGGACGGGATCGTATTGAATGCTCGGCCAGCAGAAATTGTCCACGCCTCCGATTTCCTCGAGCTTTCCTCCGACACAGAGAATTCTTCGGACCGATTCATCGATCGTCGCGGCAACCATATGGTAGGCGTCGATCAGCGAATAGGTGGGGTTCAGCGCCTGAGAGACAGCCAGGCCTCGGCAGCTGTCGAGCAAGGGACGGAGTACGACCGCGTCATTGGGGACATCCCGGTCTCGGCCGACCATGAACTTTATTCCGCTCCCCCCCTGGACCTCGTGGTCGTATTGGCGCTGAATCCACTCGCGCGAGCAGATGTTCGGAGCCGCCAACAAGGCTTCCAACGTTTTGGAGTAGCTCTGAGGCTCCGAGAGAACGGGCTCGCGCAGTCCTCTTTCTTCGGGCGGAGTCCATTCGGCGTCGAATTCCCACTGGGGAAAGTCTTCGGCAAAAAAGTTCAGATCGAGGTAGGCAGCCGTCTTGCCGCCGTAGGTGAGATGCAGTTTTCCATCCGAGCTGTATCGGCCTATGGCGGTGCTCTCGACATCATGCTTTCTGGATAACTCCATGAATAAGTCGAGGTTCTCAGGGCTTACGGCAATCGTCATACGCTCTTGCGATTCCGAGATCCATATCTCCCATACATCCAGCCCTTCGTACTTCAGGGGCGCCTTATCGACCTCGACCACAGCGCCTCCGGAAAAACGCGCCGATTCGCCGACGGAAGAAGAAAGCCCTCCGCCGCCGTTATCGGTTATGAAGGTAATGAGCCCCAGATCCCGCGCCTCGAGCAGAAAGTCGTGCATCTTCTTCTGAGTGTACGGGTCCCCTATCTGGACATGACCGGCCGGCGTGTGCTCGCTGTAAATCTCGCTCGATGCGGTGACGCCATGAATGCCGTCCTTTCCCACGCGGCCGCCGCTCATGATGATGTAATCACCCGGTTTGGCGCACTTCTGATCGGTCGGCTCTCCCAGGATCTCTGCCGGCATGATTCCGAGCGATGCGACGAAAACCAGGCATTTTCCAAGATAGGAGGGATGAAAGAAAAGATTCCCGAAGGGAGTCGGAACGCCGTGCTTGTTGCCTCCGTCCTTCACTCCTTCCACGATGCCGTCCAAGAGGCGCCGCGGATGGAGATGGGGCTTCAGAGGCCCGGCGTAGTCCCGCGGTCCGACGCAATAGCCGTAAAGACCGGCCACGAGGCGGGCGGCCTTCCCCGTTCCCATTATGTCGCGATAAATTCCGACTATGCCCGTCAGGGAGCCGCCGTACGCCTCCATATTGGATGGGCTGTTGTGGGTTTCTCCGGTGATCGCATAGTTATGGTTTTCATCGAACTTCGCAATTCCCGCGTTGTCCCATAAAACGGATACGACCCACTCTTTTTTCGCCTGGATGGCCAGCGTGGGAGCTTCTATGCAAGTTTTGAACAGACTGTCCACCACCTCCGCCTCACCCGTTCGCATATCGCGGTAGAGGAACTTCCCTCGGAAGGTGTTGTGGTTGCAGTGGTCGCTCCGCGCCTGAGAAATCGCCTCGAGCTCGACGTCCGTAGGAGCGGCAAGCCCCACTTTCCGGCGGGCTTCGAGCACTTCGGGACGGAGGAAATAATTTCTGATCACAGGAACATCCTGAGGATTCAGAGCGAGATTTCTTTCCTCGCTAAGGCGCATCAGTTCTTCATCGGAAGAAATGGACATTTCGGCAACGCCCGGAGTGTGCGCCAGAACGACCTTGGGCGCAATGATTCCGATTCCTTCATCCCGATTCCATTCGGAACGGGAATAGATGCGCCATTGCTGCACGATTTCATTGGCGAGAAGCTCGCGCGCAATGATCTCGATGCGGCTGCGGTCGAGCGGAGCGTCTTTCAGGAGGAAAAGCCTCGAGGTGTAGGCTGCTTCATCATCGCCCAAAGCCCTACCGAGGAAATCGGATATGGCTTCAATAGCCACGGACCCGGCAGTATCTCGGACTCCGGGGCGAAAGCCCACCCATATGGCCCAGTCAAAATCTCCCGCCACGGGTTTGAAGCTCGATTCCTGAGTCACGGGGTTGGTAAAAATTTCTTCCCGAACCGCCTCGAGCTCTTCGTGCGAAAGGCTGGTTTCCATCGTGAGCACATGCACTACGCGGGCTTCTCCCACTCTCCAGCCGAAATAATCGCTGATTTTACGGCAAAGCCCCGCGCCTTCGGCATCGAAAAGATGACTCTTAAGAGTAATTTCCAGTCTCACAGCCATAGAGGGCTTCCATTCCTTTTCAAAAAAACTTGATATTTTCATGACGGCTGCTGAGCCGCCCCGCTATTCCGGAAGAAGGTCTCATAGCCGGCATGATAATAACCGGGTGAAATTTCAATGCTCGGATCGGATTGAAGAAGTTCCCCTCAATCCACGACAGAAAGATTTTGTTGGCGCGCATAAGGGTCGGGGCGACCCGTTCGCCCTGAGGTATCGAAGGGCGAACAGCCCCGATCGTGCTGAGGTATCGAAGCATGATCGGGTGGCGCGTCCCAACCCTTATGCGCGCCAACAAGATTTTTATTCTAATCGGATTTCAGGCCAAGAGCAACTTAACGGCGATGATAATGAGAATAGCGCCTCCCACGGTCTCCATTCTACGGCCGAATTTGTCGGAGAGTCTATTTCCCAGCTTCATGGCAAGCCATGTCATGAGGCAGGCGGTGATGCCGATGGCCAAGGCCGGCAAAAAGAGGCTTTGCCCGATGATTCCAATGCTGAAGCCCACTCCGAGCGCATCCATGCTGGTTGCAAGCGATAGGGCGACAAGGCTGAACCCTCTCGTCGGATCCTGGCATTCAACATCGCGCTCCTGCTCTTCGGACTGCAGGCTTTCATAACTCATTTTGGCGCCGATGAAAAACAACAGGGCAAACGCGATCCATGGCGCCCACTGCCGGGCGAACCCAACGAAGTTTTGGCCCAGATACCAGCCAATGACGGGCATCAGGAACTGGAACAAGCCGAAATGGAAGGAAAGCCGAAAGATGTGTCGCGGAGAGCAAAAACGAGCGCCTACGCCCACGCCCACGGCGAACGCATCGCACCCCAGGGCCAGGGCTACCAGAAATGTCTCGATGGATTCCAGGGCTCTTTCCTCATTTATTACGTGAAAAAGCAGTTATAGGCGCTTCCGAAGGCTTCGTACTGGCTCGCCAGCTCAGCCAGAAGCCTTTCGGTATCACGCTCGACGTTAGAGAACTTGACCCCCATCCCCCGAGGCGAAAGCGCGTCGTTGGGGCCATGGATGTTGGTCCAAACCACTTCGCCCTGAAGCTCGATGAGGTTTTTGAATCCGGGAAATTGCAGCGTCAGCTTGATCTTCTTATCGACCGGAACCGGGTCGCTGCAATTAACCAGCATTCCTCTCTCACTGAAGTGGATGGAAGAGCCCTGGCCGCTCTTGCTATCGGCGCTGAACACGACCTGGCAAGGGGCGGGCGCCTCTGTCGCCTTGTCATTGGAAACGCTCTCTTTTTCTTTTAGCTCTGCCATAAACCGCTCGCATCACCTCAAGACAGCCTGAAATTTATCCAGCACAGCCGTCACCAGCCCATTATGAATGACGTTCACCTCTTCATCGGTAAGGCTTCTTTCAGAAGATCTGTAAATCAGGCGGTAGCCAATGCTTTTCTTTCCTTGCCCAAACTGAGGATTTCGATAGATATCGAATATGTCCACCTGCTCAAGGAGCGTCTCGCCCGCACTCCACAGGAAATCCAAAGGCTCCTGCACGGTGACGCTCTCCTCGACGATCAACGCCATATCTCGAGTAACGGACGGGAACCTCGGGAGCGACCGAAACATGGGGTGCGGCCTTTTCAAGCTGAAGGCCAGGTCGAAGTCGATTTCGAACAGGTACACAGTCTTCTTGAGATCGAAGGCCTCTGCGACTCCCGGATCGATACGCCCTAGAGATCCAAACCTCCGGCCGTCATAATGAATCGATGCGGCGCAGCGGGCGTCGAGATAAGGAGGGAGATCGTCCGCCAAATATTCGAGCTTTTCAAAGAAGAACGGCTCCAGGGCGCTTTCGACCGCCCCTTTCGCATCGGCAAAGTCCACTTCTTCTTCTCCCCCGTAGAGGAGGTCCGTTTGACGCCTTCCAGCCATTACGCCAGCCAGGCAATGAGGCTCAAAAGGCAAGGGCTCGCCTTCTCGCGGAAGAAAGATCTTGCTCAATTCAAATATACGCAGATCCTCATTGCGCCTGTCCAGATTGAACCTGGCCGTTTGAAGAAGCCCCGGAAGAAGGCTCGTGCGCATGACGGCCTGTTCCTCACTGAGTGGATTGAGAAGGGGAACCGGCTTAAGACGCGGATCTTCCGGCTCGAGCCCAAGCTTGTGCAACGACGCGGCGGCAATGAAGGAATAGTTGATCACTTCAAAAAAACCATCGCCCTGCAAGATGTTTTTCACATCCTGACGCGCTCTGAGGTGAGGATCGATGGGCGCTGCGCCAATATTGGACTCGGGGAGCGTAACGGGAATGAGGTCGTAGCCGACCAACCGCGCCACTTCCTCGGTCAGGTCGACTTCCCGCGTTATATCGGAACGAAGGGCGGGCGGAACGACAACAACCTTGTCGCTCGTCACCTCTTCTATCCGCATTTCTATAGAGCGCAAGACGTCCGCCATCTCGGAGGCGTCCACGTTGATTCCAAGAAAGCGATTGGCTCGTTCGACCCTAAGCGTCAAAGTCGGAGCAACGATGGGACTGGGATATTCATCGATCCTACCTTCAGCGATCATTCCCCCCGCAACTTGCTGCATCAGCCTGGCGGCCCGGTCGAGGGCGCGAAGCACCCCGTCCGGATCGATTCCACGCTCGAAGCGAAAGCTCGATTCACTGCGAAGTCCAAGCTTTTTAGAGCTTCGGCGGATGCACTGAGGCTGAAAATAAGCGCTTTCAATGAGAACCCGGGTTGTTTCCGGGTTGATTTCAGAATCCAGCCCGCCCATGATTCCCGCGACCGCCACCGGACCCACGCCGTCGCAGATGAGGAGCGTATCATCGAAGAGGGTCCGCTCTACTCCATCGAGAGTCGTGAAGCGCTCCCCTGCAGAGGCTCTTCGCACAACGATGCGATGCTCCCTCAAATGGTCGTAATCAAAGGCGTGAAGAGGTTGCCCAAGCTCCATCATGACGAAGTTCGTAACATCGACTATGTTGTTGATAGAGCGTACGCCGACTTCCTCGACTCTCTTCCTTAGCCAATCGGGAGAAGGACCGATCTTGACGCCTTCGATGACTCGCGCGGCGTATCGCGGGCAGCCCACGGGATCTTCAATGGCGACAGAGGCAAGAGAAGCGACGCTTGGACCACTTTCGGGAAGGGATGCGTCCGGATAACGCAGGGACTTCTTGCATATGGCGGCCACTTCCCTTGCAACTCCCACGATGGAGAGGCAATCGCCTCTATTCGGAGTCACCCCGATTTCTATAATCACATCCTCAATGCCCAAAGCTTCACGGATCGGCAGGCCGATCGGCGTTTCAGCGGGAAGGAGCCAGATGCCGCTCGCGTCATTTCCCAAGCCCAACTCGGTTTCGGAGCAAAGCATCCCCTGAGAGAGCTCCCCCCTTATCTTCGCCTCCTGGATGGTTATCCCCCCGGCCGTCTGCGCTCCAACAAGGGCCAAAGGCGCGACTGCGCCTTCTCTGACGTTCGGCGCTCCACAGACGATTTGGAAAACTTTGCGCCCATCCGAAACTTTGCACAAGCTCAGCCGATCGGCCTTGGGATGGCGCGCCACTGATTCGATCTTCGTGGTTATTACATTGTCCAGATGGGGATAGCGGCGGCTAACCGCGTCCACCTCGAGGCCCACCATGGTCAAGCGACTGACAAGCTCCTCAAGGGAGAGAGGGATATCCACATAGTCTCGGAGCCAACTCAGACTGACTATCATCCTTATAAAACCTCATTGAGTTGTACGTTGCGGTTTTTTGAGCTATGAGCCTCACTGGGCGAATTTGTAGATAGCGGGCTTCGAACTGCGGGCTGTCATGAAAAGCTGTAGTCTCGAGCTTCTGGTTGAGGGGCGTCCCGGATGAGCTCCAACTGCTGCCGTTTGGCGAAAGCACGAGGCCATTTTCAACAGACGCTGGATGCCGGATACTGAATAAAAAGCCTGCAACCCATACCTTGCGAGCGTTTATCCAAAATCCGGCATCCAGCATCATTCCGACCCATAGCGAGCTCAAACGGGCTAAAGACGACGTCGCGTCCGCAGAGCCCCCAGACCGGACGTTCACCACAGGAATCCGATAGGCGCCACGCTCAGAATTGCTTCAGGAAACGAAGATCATTCTCATAAAAAAGCCGCAGATCATCTATCCCGAACTTGAGCATGGCAATCCGTTCAATCCCCATTCCAAATGCAAACCCGGTTACCTTTTCGGGATCGTAACCCACCATCTTGTATACTTCCGGATCCACCATACCCGACCCGAGTATTTCGAGCCATCCCGTGTGGGAGCACACCCGGCAGCCTTTGCCGCCGCACATGACGCATTGAATGTCCACCTCGGCGCTCGGCTCGGTGAATGGGAAAAAGCTGGGCCTAAACCTCAACCCGACTTCAGGCCCGAACATCTGATGCACGAAAACCGTCAGTATGCCTTTCAGGTCGCCGAAAGATATGTTTTCATCCACGATCAGGCCTTCGACCTGGTGGAACATGGGGGTATGCGTAACGTCGGAGTCGCATCGGTAGGTCCTCCCCGGAGCGATGATGCGAACCGGGGGACGGCGGTTTTCCATTGTGCGCACTTGAAGCGGGGATGTGTGGGTTCTCAAGACGACATCATCGGAAATGTAGAATGTGTCTTGCATGTCTCGAGCCGGGTGGTCCTTCGGTATGTTGAGCGCTTCGAAGTTGTAGTAATCCAGCTCGACTTCCGGCCCCTCCACTGTTTCGAAGCCGAGCCAGTTGAAAATCCGGCTGATTTCGAGAGCGGTTTGAGTGATAGGGTGCAACGAGCCGCGGTTCGGGCGGCGCCCCGGAACAGTAACGTCGAAAGCTTGCCGCCTATGAAGCTGCCGATCCTTCGCCTTGTCGACGGCTTCTGAGAACAACGCTTCGACTTCCACTTTGGCTTCGTTCAGCAGCTTGCCCACACTGCGACGCTCTTCGGGCGAAAGCTCTGCGAGCTCCTTGAACAACCGGGCCATCTCCCCTTTTCTGCCGAGATAACGGACCCGCACCTGGTCAAGCGCCTTGAGGTCATCCCCTGAAGCGACAATATCCGTCCTTGCCGCATCCAAGAATGCTTGAATAGACGATTCCATCTTCTAAGCCGCTTCTTTGGCGATCTGGGCCAATTTGGCAAAAGCCGCCGGATCGGATATCGCTAAACCGGCCAAAACTTTCCGATCCATGGCTACGTTGGCTTTCGTCAGCCCGCTTATGAATCGGGAATAGCTCAGACCATGCTCCCGCGCGGCAGCATTGATGCGCATGATCCAGAGGCTTCGGAAGTTGCGCTTGCGCGTCTTGCGATCGCGGTAGGCGAATTTGAGGGCGCGATCCACGGTTTCGGAAGCGGTGCGTAAAAGGGTCCCGCGCCCACCGCGATATCCCTTGGCCATTTTCAGTATCTTCTTACGACGCTCACGCGACTTGACAGCTTTTTTTACCCTTGGCATGGAAAAGCACTCCTTGAATATCTAACAACGATCATTCTTAAAGATACGGCAGCATACGCGCCAGAGATTTTAAATTCGCACTATCCACCACTGTAGTCTGACGAAGCCCGCGCAAGCGTTTGGGCGCTTTTTTGGTCAGGATATGGCTCTTGAACGCTTTGCCCCGAACGAATTTGCCGGATCCGGTTTTCTTGAAGCGCTTGGCGGCCGCTCGGTTGGTTTTGATTTTAGGCATTATTTCCTCCCAGATTTAAGCTCAACCCCAAATTCGGTATTGATGACAAACGATCGGAGATCGGAAATCTCAACCGATCATCGACCGAAAAACAAGCAAGATCCCCTGCCCTGCATGCTCTTCAACGCCAGGGAACCAAAGGGAACCAAAGAAAACAAACGATAAAATTCCGCCCGACGCCAGACGCTTAAAAAACTCAACTAGATTCACTACCTGGCTTTTCCAAATCAGCCCGTGGGCCAAAACGCGCAGAAAAGCCTCTTACTCCCGGAAAGGCGTCCGTATAAGCCAACGCGACAAGATGTTAACCCGAGTGGCGCAACAATTCAACGCCATCGCCTGCGCCCGTCGAGCCTGGCCCACGACGGAAAGAGAGTAATGTATTGAGGTTCCAGAGGTGTGTCAAGTTTTTTTATTTGCCGCTTCCGCTACTTCGGAGCGAGTATCATCACCATATTGCGGCCTTCCATCTTGGGAGACTGCTCTACGACCACCTCGTCCTTGAGCTCCTCAAGTATTCGTTCGAGCACCTTCGTGCCCTGGTCGGTATAGGCAATCTCCCGACCGCGAAACAGAACAGTGACTTTGGCTTTGTCTTTCTGGCCGAGGAAGCGTTTGATGTGGCTGATCTTCACCTGCAGATCATGCTCATCCGTCTTCGGACGCATTTTAACTTCCTTGACCTGAATAACCGTCTGCTTCTTTTTTGCTTCCTGCGTCCGCTTATTCTGCTGGTATTTGAATTTCCCGTAGTCCATGATCTTGCAAACAGGCGGCTGTGCGCCTGAAGCCACCTCTACGAGATCCAGCTCTTCCTGCGCAGCCAGCTCCAAAGCCTTCTTGAGAGGGATAACTCCCAATTGCTGGCCATCGCGGCCAATCACGCGGACTTCAGTAGCGCGAATCTTCTCATTTACATTAACCTGCTTCTCCAGCTTGCTGTCCTCCCTTCCTGCGTTATGGGTCGAGAGTCGAGGTGTCGAATCGGGCGCCAAGCCCTCCCCTCAACTCTCAGCTCTTTAGACAATCCCGAGCCCGATTCGGCCTCTGGTCGCTTCTAGACATTCCTTTTCCACCAGCGCCGCAAATTCTTCGGGGCTCATCAGATCCAACTGCGCGCCGTCTCGTCGCCGCGGACACACACCGCCGGCGGCGACTTCCTTGTCCCCTATCACGAGCATATAGGGGACCTTCTGCATCTGAGCGTCACGAATCTTATAACCAAGCTTCTCATTCCGATCGTCCAACTCCACACGCACGCCTGCAGCCCGGAGCCTGTCCGAGACGGATTTGGCGTACTCCAACTGGTTATCCGTCACCGTCACCACAATGGCTTGAACCGGCGCCAGCCAGGCCGGGAACGCCCCGGCATAATGCTCGATCAGAACGCCGAGAAAACGCTCGATAGCGCCCAGAATCACGCGATGAACCATGACGGGGCGATGGCGATTGCCGTCTACGCCGACATAGGTCAAATCAAAGCGCTCCGGAAGAGTGAAGTCGCATTGGATGGTGGCGCATTGCCAGCGCCGGTCCAGAGCATCCTTCAACTTGACGTCAATTTTCGGGCCGTAAAACGCGCCTTCTCCTTCGCAGATAGAGTAGGCAATCCCCTTATCCTCCAATGCGCCGGACAAAGCCTTCGTCGCCCTTTCCCAATCTTCGTCGGAGCCTATCGACTTCTCGGGCCTGGTGCTGATTTCCATCTCATATGAAAAACCGAACATCTCCATGAACTCAATAACAAAATCTATGATCCCCTTGATTTCCTGGTTCAACTGTTCGGGCATGCAGAGGATGTGAGCGTCATCCTGGGTGAACTGTCGAACGCGCAGGAGACCATGAAGAACGCCGGACTTTTCATGGCGATGAACGGTTCCAAGCTCGAAGTAGCGCAGGGGCAAATCCCGGTAGCTCCGGATCTTGGACTTGTATATAAGCATATGCGAAAGGCAGTTCATGGGCTTTATGCCGTAGGACTGCTCATCTATCTCCGAAAAGTACATGTTTTCCCGGTAATGATCGAAGTGCCCCGAGCGTTTCCACAGATCAGTCTTGAGCAAGGTGGGGCCGATAACGATGTGATAGCCGCGGCGCAAGTGCTCTCGCTTCTCGAAGGTCTCGAGAATGTGGCGCACAAGAGCCCCTTTGGGATGGTAGATCACCATGCCGGCGCCCACCTCATCGCTGAAGCTGAACAGATCCAATTCCTTGCCAAGACGGCGATGATCCCGCTTCTGCGCCTCCTCGATGAAATGAAGATATCTATCGAGCGCTTCACGATCGGCGAAAGCGGCGCCATAAATTCTCTGGAGCATCTGGTTGCGCTCATCCCCGCGCCAGTAGGCGCCCGCCACGCTGGTAAGCTTAAAGGCTTTGACGTGTCCGGTATCCGGAACATGGGGCCCGCGGCAAAGATCGACGAAATCGCCCTGCTGATAGATAGAAACCGTCGGATCTTCCATTGCCTGCAAAATCTCGACCTTGTACTTCTCGCCACGCTCCTCGAAATAACGTATGGCTTCCTCTCTGGGAATCTCTTTTCGCTGAAAATTCAGCCTATCGGAAACGATCCTCGACATTCGCTTCTGGATCTTGTCCAGATCCTCGCGAGTGAAGGGACGCTCCACATCGAAATCATAGTAGAAGCCGTTCTCGATTGCGGGACCGATGGCGACTTTGACGCCGGGAAAAAGAGATCTGACCGCCTGCGCCATTATGTGGGCGGCGCTATGTCTCAAGACCTCGGTTCCTTCCGGAGAGTCGGCCGCGATGCCCTCCAACCGTCCGTCTTCATCAACGGATCTCGTAAGGTCTACGATGCGCCCGTTGAGCGAGGCCGCAATCAAACCATCCCTTGGCTCGCCGGATTCTTTGAAAATATCGGCTATCGCCATGCCTTTGGGGAAGCTTTTCCGGCTTCCGTCCTTAAACGTCACTTCAATATGTTGAGAGCTCATATCCCTTCCTGCGCTGAAAAACGGACCTCGAGGAAAGATGGAAACCCCGCGGGACTGCGAGTAAAAAACACTTTCGATCAGACCTCAAGAGTGGACATTTCATAGCTGAACAGACCAATGCGCCTGGCGATCTTTCTTAAATAAGCCAGATAATTATAATCACCAATGCGGCAAATTACAAACCCAACATCCATTACAATCTTTACAGAAGGAGGGTTTCCAAACGGGAATGCCGGAGGGCGCGCGCTCGAAATAAAAAAGGCACCCTGCCTCACGAAGAAGGAAGATGCCCACACTTACCCGCCACTTTCATTTGCTCCAAGAGCAGCTCTTCTTTTTGCAGTCTATCAGATCCTGACAACCCTAATCTGGAGCCTTCTCAAGTTAGTCTCAACGCCCTAGCGTCAATGCCGCACTTCGGAGCAGAAATGGTAGGCACGGGCGGTTTCGAACCGCCGACTTCTACCGCGTCAAGGTAGCGCTCTCCCACTGAGCTACGTGCCTACATGTTGGATGTCTCTATAACGGTGTCATGAAATCCTGTCAAGAAAAAAAGGGCAATCCCTCCAGCGCGGCGCCTTCGCCTTCAGCGCCGTCAGAGCTTTGGTCAAAGCCGCTATCTCCCGTTCTGACTTCGATATTTGTCAAACAGAGAGATGCCGACCTTAATGTAATGGAACCCGCTCGCTATAGAAAGGGCGGCCGTAGTGAAATTGAGCAGCAGGTATAACCAGCCCGGCATGGCGAGAAACGGCTTGGCCATGGCGGAAAGCACGGTGATGAGCTGAAACAGGGTAGTCGCCTTGCTTATAGAGGTAGGCCTTATTTCTACAGGAACCTGATGAAAGGCGAGAGAAAGAAGCCCCAGAACGATAATCGCGTCGCGGCTAACGGTTATGACTACGAGCCAACTGGGGAGCAATCCGATCTTTGCAAGCATGATGAAGCTGCTCACCAGAAGCAGCTTATCCGCGAGAGGATCGAGATAAGCTCCCAGCTTGGATTTCTGATCGAAAAGGCGGGCAATGAGCCCATCCAAACCGTCGGTCATGCCAGCCAGAAAAAACACGACCAGCGCCATCCCCAAATCGCCATCGAGAAGCAGCCACACAAGCAAAGGAGTCAATAGGATTCGAATGATGGTAAGAACATTGGGAATAGTCATTGACAATCTCCGAACATGCTCACTTACGGACGCGAAAGCGTCAATGTGACAGAACGACTTTCCGGGGAAAGCCCATTCACTTGAACCCGGAAGCCGTTCTCCAGCACTGTTTCCTGGAGGCTTTCAAAAAAGCCGCCATCGATGCCGTCGACGCGGGCAGTGACAGCGTCAACGCCCATATCGAGCTTCAGCACCCTCATGGATTCAAACCGCGCCTTAAGCGCCTTTGCAACCGCTTCCCAGGACGCGTAGGGGTTGGAGCCCTTCACGGTCACCGTCCACTCTCCAACGTTTTGCGCTGGTTGAGATCTCTCAGCCGATTGAGATCTTTCAGCAGAATCGGCGGCAAGAGAAGGCTCACGCCCGGGAGACTCACGGAGCAGTCGATCCAGCTGAGGAGCAACGATGCCGGCAAGATCCATAGCGCCTTCCTGAGGGGCCGCACTATTCAACGGTAATTCCTTATGAATTTCACCCTCCGGCTTCCCGGAATAAACATCGAGAATCTTGAGAGCTGCTTTAAGCGATCTCTGTTGGTCCATAGTCCGCCCGATCGCGACCGATCCCGTAATCGCTTTGGGTATGCCCATTTTCTTCGCCAAAGAAAGCACTTCGTCAACGGAAATGTCGCCGTTCGAACTGACGGCTATTCCGTCCCGATTCGGAAAGCGCAAGGACCATCCATAACCGGGCGTCTCCTGGACCATGCTCATTGCAAATACAGACTGGGACTCGCTTCTATCGTAGGGAACAGACCAGCTTCCTTCCCATTTTTCCGCTACAGCCCAAAAGACCTCCGGCTTTGCAATCGACATTCCTCTGGAAGCCGACAACGGTTGCTCGCGTTTTTGCTCGGCGCCGGGGGAGAAGGTTTTTTCAGCCTCTTTGGGCGGGGCCGCACCGGATCGGCCAGGCTCACCAGAGGCAAGGCCCGCGCTCGTAAGATCTTTTCTCAACGTCTCCATCGCTACGGTCGCTTGCCCCCTGACGCGATAGAGGCCGCCCGAAGGTCCCTCCGAAAAAAGCTGAAAGGTTTCGATGTAGCGTTTTGGCTGTTTGAGAATCTTTTCCTGAATGGGAGCAAATTTACTGCCCATTTCAGCCGGGCTAAGATAATTCGCTACAGCCTGAGTCACGGCTTGAACAAGAAAATCATGAATCGCATCATCTTTGCTTTTAGCCGGCGCTTGAGGATTATAGACTGTCTGGCCCTGGCTGAAGAACACAGCAGACTTGCTCTGAGTTTGCCGGCAGAAGCCGTCGGCAACCCAGGCGGCCGCAACCATCGGGATCAGGCACCACATGGCAATAGCTTTACGGGACATTTCGGATAACTCCATCGCTAACTTGCATGGGCTTTTAACAGGATAATAACCATAAATGAGGCGCTCAACATCAACATATCGTCAGTCATTTACGCCACATCCAAACCCCCCTTTTCCTTACGTTGTTTTATTTGGTATCATAGTCTTTTTTGAAACGAAAGGAGAAATCGGTGGGGAATAATCCGGAATATTGCAGTGTCCGGCGCATCATCATACGTCCTTCGGAAATTCATTATCTGCGTTTCATCCTGGAAGCTTATGAAGGCATAGCCGTCGTTTCGACTCTCGACTCCAAGCTTGGACTGATGAAGTTGAGCATTGCCCCGGGATGCGAGGACGATGTGGAGAGAATACTCGCCGCTGAAGGCCCAAGCATGCAACTCCGCCACATTGAAGGAGAACAAGCAGGTTGATCCGGGCCGCTCAAGGCTTTCCGTCATAGAGCTTTCCCTTTCGCGTGGACCGGCAATTCCAGCAAATCACTTGCAAAGTGTTTTTGAATTGGCTAAGAATTGGGTCGTAAGAAATGCTTTTTTCTGCTGAATCGACTACTGGCTCAAATCTGCAAGACTCAGAGCATATCCGAACCCAAGGCAAAGCAGCCATGCTAGATTTGGCCGGCTTATTAATTCAATAGAACCATCAGGAATCGGAAGATGGAAGAAGTCTTTGATAAAACCGAAGAGAGCAACGACAACGCTCCCATCCGCCCTTTGGATATCCATTCCTTGAAGTATGGCGACGAAGTAATACGGGAGGGAGAGCTCAACGATCGTTTTTTTGTGATCCTCAGCGGCCAGATCCGCATAAGCGAAGGCGGGAAGAAAATTCGCATTCTTGAAACGCATGATGTCTTCGGCTTAGAAAGCTCAATATTCAGGAAGCCGTCCCAGTGCACGGCAAGAGCGCTGACCAAATCTCGAATCGCCTCCTACGGGCCTGAAGCGCTCGATTATTTCATTCGCGAAAACCCGAGAATGACCCACACCATCATGCTGTCATTGCTTCAGCAACTGGAGCAAACATCCCAAAACATGGTCGAGTGCTCCGATACTTTTGCTTTGGAGGATGTGCAGGTCCATTTCTTCAACGACGGAGAGGTCGTGATCGAAGAAGGAACTGCCGGAACGAGCTTTTACAGACTTGTTTCGAGCCAGGGAGGGCTCCGAGTGAGCAGCGGCGGCCAACAGGTCTCCGTGCTTTCCAAGCCTGGAGAATTTTTCGGCGAAATGGACGGCCTTTTACGTCTCCCCCGTCGAGAGACCGTAGTCAGCATCGGCGAGAGCGTGGTGGAGGAGTACAACCTTGACGACCTGGATTTGATCGTTAAAGATTACCCCGATATTGCGGTCCAAATCATGCGCTCTCTTGTCCATCGTCTTGACAAAAACAGCCAGAAGCCTCCCGGGCGTTAGCATAGGACATATGGAACAACAAATTGTAATGGCGGCCTGCGAGCCAAAGCGTCTGTACGTCCAGACTATCGGTTGCCAGATGAACGAATACGATTCGTTGCGGGTTCAAAGGATCCTCGCTGCCCACGGTTATGTTACGACCTCGGATATCACGGCTGCCGACGTCATTTTCCTCAACACCTGCTCGGTCAGGGAAAAAGCGGAACAAAAAGTTCATTCCTTCATCGGGCGGTTGAGGCGCTTGAAGGCGCGCAACCCGAAGCTTCGGATCATTGTGGGCGGCTGCGTTGCGCAACAACTGGGGCATCAGCTTTTGGAGCGATTCGACATCCTGGACCTGGTGCTTGGAACGAGAGCCGTCGATTCTGTAGGCCAGCTTCTCGAAAGGATCGAGGAGACGGACAAGAAAGTTGCCTATTTGCCGGAAAGCGAGGATGCGACCGTAACGGCGGACCTTTTTTCCTCAGACGCAATTCCGAGCGGTGTGACGGCGCCGCTTACGATCATGCGGGGATGCGATAATTTTTGCACCTATTGCATCGTGCCTTACGTCAGAGGACGCGAGCGGAGTCGCCCGGTCGATGAGATTATTCGCGAGATGCGCCTCCTCGCTTCAGGCGGCGCTCGAGAGGTTCTGTTGCTTGGGCAGAATGTGAATTCGTATGGCCGCGGCTTGAGCGAAAAGACATCTTTCGTGGACCTTCTCAAGCGGATAGAGGCCGAAGCAGATATTCTCAGACTTCGTTTTACGACCTCTCATCCAAAGGATCTCACCAACGACTTGATTCAATGCTTTGCCGACATGCCGATTCTCTGCAAACATCTCCACCTGCCTTTCCAGGCGGGATCGGACCGTGTGCTCAGGCGGATGAACAGGGGCTACACCGCTGCCGAGTATATGAAGAAAATAGATCGATTGCGGGAAGCGTGCCCCGAGATGGCTCTATCCTCCGATGTCATGGTCGGATTTCCGGGAGAAACCGAAGCCGATTTCCGGGACACCATGCGCATGCTTGAAGCCGTCCAATTCGATACGCTCTTTTCGTTTCGATACTCGGACCGCCCCTATGCGAAATCGGCAAATTTCCCGGACAAAGTGGACGAGCGGACAAAGGCCGCACGTTTGGCCGAGCTCCAGGCTCTACAGGCTGAAATAACGATGCGCAAAAACATGGCTGAAGAAGGAGCTGTTCGAGAAGTTCTCGTTGAGGGCGTGAGCAAAGCGTCCAATGGGCAGCTCACCGGGCGGACGACCCAGAATAGAATCGTCAACTTCGAAGGCTGTGAGAAGCTCGTCGGAAGGCTCGTTCAAACGGAAATCATGTCGACGTGTTCCCATTCTCTCAAAGGTAAGCTGATAGAGTCCGGTTTTTCGGAGATGCGAGCGGATTCCGGCCACAAGGAGGCAGCATGTTTGTTGAAATGAAAGTATCCGGCTTGGTCATGGATCCTCAGACCAATACTCCCATCCTTATCCTGAAAGATCTCGAAGAGAAGGCTTCGCTACCGATCTGGATCGGCCTGCTCGAAGCGACGTCTATCGCCACCGAGCTCGAAAACATCCAGTTTCCGCGCCCCATGACACACGATCTCATCAGGAACTGCTTCGACCACCTAAAGGTCAAAGTCGAGCGCATCGAGGTTTGCGACCTTCGCAACAACACCTACTACGCTCTTATCTACCTGAAAAACGACGATGGCAGGAGCTCTTCTATCGACGCCCGTCCAAGCGACGCGATTGCAATCGCGTTGCGCACCAAGGCCCCGATCTTTGTCAATGAAGAGGTGCTGACCAAATCTCAGAAAGCCGATGAATCGAGTCGCCCTTTTTTCGACAGGGAGAACAAGGAGAAGTGGGCGGAGATCCTGGACAAGCTCGATCCGGAAGATTTCAGCAAGTACAAAATGTAGGAAAGAGGACATGCGATGAAGCGGGACAGTCTGGGCCTGGCGCAATTTCTCGAAAGCGCGCAGGGGAAGAGCCATGTGGATCTCTGCCTGCGCGGCTGTCGATTGGTGAATGTTCTGACGGGTCGAATCGAAAGAGTCGATATCGCCGTTCATGAAGGAGTGATCGTCGGGTGGGGCTCTTATGAGGCCAAGGAGTACGTAGACGCTGAAGGGATGTACGTCGCTCCCGGATTCATCGACGGCCATATTCATATCGAGAGCACTCTGCTCAGCCCTGTCCAATTCTGCGCCGCCGCGCTTCCCTGGGGAACCACCGCCGTCGTAGCCGATCCACACGAAATTGCCAACGTTTCCGGTCTGGAGGGCATCCGCTACTTTTTGGAAGCGACGGACTCCATTCCACTGGATGTATATCTCAATCTGCCCAGCTGCGTTCCCGCATCCCCGCTCGAAACTTCCGGCGCGCGCCTGAACGCCGCCGACTTGCAGTCACTTCTTCCTCACGCCAGGATTCCCGGACTTGCGGAAATGATGAACTTCCCGGGCGTTCTCATGGGCTCTCCGGATGTCATGGAAAAGCTGCTCCTTTTTCAGGGGAGCGTCATAGACGGACATGCTCCCGGGCTCTCTGGCGGCGCTCTGAATGCTTACATAGCGGCCGGGATCCGCTCCGACCATGAATGCACAACGCTTGAGGAGGCGCGTGAAAAAGTCTCCAAAGGGATGACCATCATGCTTCGCCAGGGAAGCCAGTCGAAAGATCTTGCAGAGCTTCTCCCAGTGATTGACGACTATACGTGGCCGCATTGCATGTTGGTTAGAGATGACCTGCATCCAGACGATCTTCTTCGAGAAGGCCACATGAACGCCGTCGTCAACCGCGCAATGGATCTCGGCCTGGAGCCGGTTCGGGCTCTGACTCTGGCGACATGGACCCCGGCAAGATACTTCGGGCTTGCTCGCAAAGGCGCAATTGCGCCCGGCTACGAAGCGGACTTCAGCCTAAGCCCCACTCTCAGGCCATGGACTCCAGCACGCGTTTTCAAGAAGGGACGAGAAACGGCAAGAGAGGGAAAGCTGCTCGTTCCGCCCGATTCCTGGCCTCAGCCGCCATCTCCCAAGAGCCCTATGGCTATTACCCGCCTCACTGCAGACGATCTGCTCGTTCCGGCGCAAGAAGGACTGCTTCATGTAATCGGAATTGTAGAGGGATCCCTTTTTACGCGAAAGCTGCTTTTGCCGCCAAAGATCGAGCGCGGATACGCCGTACAGGATGTAGAGCGAGATATTCTCAAAATCGCCGTCTATAACCGCTATGTTCCGGACCGGCCTCCCGCGGTCGGCTTCGTCCAGGGACTTGAGCTCAAAGGAGGGGCAATAGCAAGCACCATAGCGCATGACTCTCATAATCTGATAGCCGCCGGGGCAACCGATGCGGCCATCCTGGAAGCCGTGGACGCACTTCGCAGAAGAGGCGGAGGAATGGCTACGGTTTCCGACAACGGCGAAGTGGAAGCGCTCCCTTTGCCCATAGCCGGCCTCATGTCCGATCAGCCCATAAGGCATGTTGTCGAGCAACTCGGAGTTTTGAAGAAAAAAGCAAAGGAGCTGGGATCATCGCTTCACAACCCTTTCATGGCGCTATCTTTCCTCGCTCTTCCGGTGATCCCCGAGCTTAAATTGACGGATGCGGGCCTTGTGGATGTCTCCACTTTTTCCCTTGTCCCGCTTTTCAAATCCAACAAGAAATAGTATATGAACCCCTTGTATTCTCATTCAGAAGAAGGCGCTTGTGCTTCGCTTCAGTCAACCCCATACCCGGCACGGCAAATTTAGGAGGAAATTATGTCTACTGTTACATGCAGCTCTATGGACGACGTAGTGAACTTCGCCATCGAAAAAGAAGAAAAGGCGATGGAATTCTACCAGAAGTGCGCAGACCGGGCAAAAAATCCTGGGATAAAGCAATTTTTCAAGGAGATGGTCGAGGAAGAAGAGCGCCATCGGAATATGCTGAAGGATCTGAACCCTCTCAATCTTGGCGCAGTCAAGTTAGAGACAATCGAAGATCTTCAGATAAGCGATTACTTGGTTGAGGTAAAATTCAAAGAGGACATTACCTATCAGGAAGCTCTCACCCTGGCCATGAAGCGGGAGGAAAAGGCTCATGCTTTCTATGCGGCCTGGCAGAATAAATGTATGCATGAGAAGACGGCTAAAGTGTTCGAGATTTTAGCTCAAGAAGAGATGAAGCACAAACGCCGTATTGAGACCATATACGACGACGAAATCCTCACCTGGGATTAACAAATACCTGGCGTCCCTTCTCGCCCCCAAGACACTCAGGGCTATTTCTACTTACTACAGCCGGCATTACTCCCTAAGTGTCTTGGAGGCAAACAGAGCATACCTCAGAATTTCAAGGCTTCCCTCAAATTTGCGCCAAAGAAGCCAATCATGCACGCTCCACCTTATCTTGCTGGGCTCAAGAACGTCGATTTCCCTGGATTCCTGCGCAGAAGAACATAGAACGCTCCGGCGCCGCCATCATAGGAACGGGCCGAAGCGAAGGCCAGTACAAGGCGTTTGAGAGGCGCTCTGGTGAGCCATTTCACCAGACCTTTCTTCAAAACCGGCTGTTTGTCGACGGAGTTGAGCCCACGGCCTGGAACGATCAAAATGCACCGATAATTGTTTGCAAAGCTCTGTTGAACGAATCGAACAACCGCATCGCATGCATCCTTCCGATTCAGACCATGCAGATCCTTATGGGCCTGGTAGCTGAAGTCCCCCCTGCGCAGTTTTTTCAAGACCTGCGGAGAAATTCCCGAGACAGCCCCATCTACATACTCGTCGGAATAAGTCAGCTCAAATTCTCCTTCCCCCTCCACCAGGTCGAGAAGATAGGAATAGACTTCCATTTCCTCTCGAGCAAGAAACCGCGCCGGCTCCATAGCGGGCGACGGAGGAGGCACACGCTCGGAGCGCGGATCGGGAAGCGGGACAACATCGGCCATGGCCATGCGGAACAGCCGTTCGGCATCTTCTGGCGATTCCGCAATCGGACGCTTTTCGGAAACAACGGGCTTGTTCTGTAATGGAGCGGTAGATTTTTGTCGAGAGCGATGCGCCGGGTGTTGATCTAAACCCTTAAAAGGGGTATAGAATCCCTGTGTGGAAGCCCCCCGTTTTGGAGAGCGTTGCTCGGGATGATCGACTTTTGCTTTTCGTTTGGGCATCATTCCATCTCGCTTTCCTGTTATTCATAACATAGGGAAATACAACGGGAAACCTTTTAATGAAACCAGTAACCGTAATAGAGAAGTCCTCTGAATTCAACGAATTGATCGAACGACTGCTCCTTGAGCGACATATTGCCCTCGATACGGAATCGAATAGCTTTTACGCTTACTTTGAACGGGTATGCCTGATCCAGATATCCACCTCCGAAGCTGATTTCATCGTTGACCCCCTTGCTCTCGCGAACATCAGCCGCCTGGGAGAAGTGCTCCTCAACCCCAATATCGAAAAGATATTTCATGCCGCATCCAATGATGTCCTGGGATTGAAAAGGGATTTTCACTTTCAGGTCCGCAACCTTTTCGACACGGCTATCGCCTCCAAGCTGCTCGGATATAAGCAACTCGGGCTGGCGAAGATCATGGAGGAGCATTTCGGAGTAATTTTGAACAAGAAATGGCAGAGATACGATTGGGGAAAGCGCCCTCTAAAAAAGGAGCATCTGGAGTATGCTCGATTCGATACCCATTTCCTTATAGATCTGCGCCACAGGCTGGCTGACGATCTTCAGGCTCAGGAGCTCTGGGCGAATGCGCTTCAGGCTTTCGAGAAAGCATGTGAGCAGGAATTCCAGGAGAGGACTTTTCATCCCGAGAGCTTTATCCAAATCAATGGCGCCCAGTCCCTCGACCCGACCGGGAAACGCATTTTGAAAGCCCTTTATCTCTACAGAGAGCATGAAGCCCGAAGGCGAAACCGCGCCCCATTCAGGATTCTTTCAAACGACACCCTCCTCAGGCTGGCCCACAATCCTCCGAAAGATATGAAAGAATTCTATAAAGTCAAAGGCTTGCCACGCCCTTATCACAACAGCCGCGCAGCTCACAACCTGATGAAATTGATCCGCAATTCGGAGGATCTCGGAGACGAGCGAAACGCCAAGGGTTGATCTTTGCTTGCCCCCATCCGTGACGTCTGCATGGAATTCGCGAACAAAACGACCGCTGCTTTTTTATCATCGAGGCAATCAGGAGCAATAATGAAGTCAAATATCACGCTAAAGGACTGTTATAAGGCATACCGTCACGACCAGGACAAGGTTCGCTCTCCGCAGGAGACCTTGAACTGGGCGCGCGAACGACTGTCGAGGCTGGATCTCAAGATCCTGGCTAAGACCATGCGAATAGATACCGGGCGGCTCGATATACCGGTCTATATCAGCTTGTGCGGAGAAGACGCCACGAGGCTTACCGGGACCAAGAAACAAATGGGAAAAGGCGCCAGCCCGGAGCAATCGGAAACAAGCGCCATCATGGAGCTGGCGGAGCGATTCAGCTTCTTTTCTTATATATATGAACGGCCTTTTCCCTTTCATCGCTACGGTGAGGCGCAATCCCGAGCCGTTTCTCCTGAAACGCTCAAGAAATCCATCTATGACCAAAACTCCTCAACAGACTTGTGCCGCGCTTTTCTTCAGGATTTTCCGCTTCGCTGGACCGCGGCTTACAACTTGACCCGCAAGGAGGAGCAGCTCGTTCCGATAGACTGGTTTTTCATTATAAACGAATACAACGGTCCCGCTGCCGGCAACACCTTGGAGGAGGCTATTCTGCAGAGCCTCTGCGAAGTGGTCGAAAGGCATGTGGGCTCCATCATAAGCTACGAAAAGCGCGCTACTCCCGCTATCGACCCACTGTCCTTGCAGGACCCGGCGTCGATAGAGCTGGTGCGAAAATTCCAGAATCAGGGAATAGAGCTGTTCCTGCGCGATTTTTCCCTGGATACCGGCATTCCAACCGTAGGAGCGCTGGCGTACGATCCTGCGACATTTCCCGAGAAAAGTGAGATCGTCTTCACGGCGGGAACGACTTCCAATCCCGAAAAATCTTTGTGCCGCGCCATTACCGAGATTGCACAGCTTGCCGGTGACTTCGAGTCGAGAACCTCCTATAAGCCCACTCTCCCCAAGTATTCAACGCTCGATGAGGCCCGCTACCTTATGGAGCGCAACGGGCAAGCGCCGATTGGATCGCTTCCCAATTTGGACGACGACAATTTGAAAGTCGAAATCGAGCGTTGCGTGGACGCCCTTGCTAGAATCGGAATGGAAGTTCTCGTAATCGACGTTACTCATCCCGAGCTCGGCATTCCCGCGGTTTATACGATCATCCCCGGAGCCCATTTCCTTGACCGCACGCGGGGCTCCGACTTCCCGCAGCATGCGGCGCGAACCCTGCTCAGGAGCCTCCCCGACCACAGGGCGGCGGCGCAAATGAAGCGACTTCACGACTTTTTCGGACCCCGCTACGATTTGACATTTTTCCTTGCACACAGTCTGGAGCTGAACGGAGACCCGGAATCGGCGTTGCCTCTTTTCAGGCAGGCGTTGAGCCAGAATCCGGATCCCGGCGAGATTGCGAGCATCTACGTGCATATCGCATCCTGCCACAAGGAATTGGAAGAGCTCGCCCCCGCGCTGGATGCCCTTAAAGCTGCGGAAGAGCATAATCCCGAGCTCAAAGAAATATATAATCTTCGCGGCTTTTGCTATTACCGGCAAAAAAAGCACGATGAAGCCATCTCGGCGTTCGAAAAGGCGATCGAGCTCGATCCCGGATCGGCCATCGATTACGCCAACATCGGCTCCAACCTGAGGGAGCTGGGTCACAAACGAGAGGCCATAAGACTGTACAAAATCGCACTGGAGCTGGATCCGAGCATCGAATTTGCGCAGCAGAACATCGTGAAGCTCGAAGCCGAGCTCGCCGGGCAAGCAGGCTAGAATGGACCGGCAACATCGTTTCTTCCGGTCGAGAAGGCGGAAGCGGGCTCCCTCTCCCTGCTGACAATGATACACACATACCCCCCAGGGGCTAGTGGACCGTCAACTTTGAATGTTCAGGCAGCAGTCTTTTCCCTCTCCCTGAGGGAGAGGGCAGGGGAAATCCTCTTTTAAGAGAATACTTCCCTCACCCCGGCCCTCTCCCTGAGGGACAATGCTGTTGAATTAAGGAAAAACACCAAGCACAATGACTAAC
Organism: uncultured Syntrophobacteraceae bacterium; assembly: GCA_964578835.1. Lineage (GTDB taxonomy): Bacteria > Desulfobacterota > Syntrophobacteria > Syntrophobacterales > Syntrophobacteraceae > CAZOEL01. Next base: position 25,161 of record CAZOEL010000089.1, read on the forward strand.
CAACTGAATTT
>CAZOEL010000090.1:0-24200 GCA_964578835.1 uncultured Syntrophobacteraceae bacterium
GGGAGAGGGGGCCCGCCCCCACCGCAAGAGACGGTGTTGACGGCCCACTAGTACTACTGTGTCACAAAAGCGGCGCGACTCGTCATTCCGGCATGACGCCTCTTCGTCATTCCGGCAGGTTTTAAGCCGGAATCCAGCCACATGGGAGAGCGCCGGGCTGGATTCCGGCTCAAAAGATTGCCGGAATGACGAGATGAGCTGTGCTCTCAATAGAATCGCATTCCAACAGCATCATGCTGATTTGTGACACAGTAGCACTAGTGAGGATGTTGGGGAGAGGGGAGGGTGGAGGAATCGTGTAACTTGTGTGAAACGAGGAATGGGCGGCAAAGAGATGCCAAGATCCCTGAATTGCGCTGTTTATAAAGCCTATGTCAAGGACTCGGACATGAAGGTTCTGATTGCGGAAGACGATATCACCTCCCGTCTTATACTGCAGACGGCGCTCAGCAAATGGGGTTACGTGGTTTCAACTGCTTCCGACGGTGAAGAGGCGTGGAGCATTCTTCAAAGAGCCGATGCGCCTCAGCTCATTATTCTGGATTGGATAATGCCGGGAATGGACGGCCTGACCCTTTGCAGGAAGCTTCGGGCTCAGAACAGGGCCGACCCGCTTTATATTCTTCTATTGACGGCCAGGGAAGAACCATACGCCATGGTGAAGGGTCTGGAAGCGGGCGCCGATGATTATGTTGCAAAGCCTTATGATAACGAGGAACTACGCGCTCGCGTCGGCGTGGGACGGAGGATTCTGGAACTGCTCGAGGAAGTGTCGATGCGCAAAAAACTGCAGGGGGTGCTCGAAATGGCGGGCGCCGTTTGCCACGAATTGAACCAGCCTCTCCATGTGGTGTCGGGATACTGCGAAATGCTGCTATCAGACCTTTCTGAAGGCGATCCCCACGCTGACGCTCTTCGCATCATCAAAAGGGAAGTGGAGCGAATCGGAGAGCTCACCCGGAAGATAATGGGCGTTACGCAGTACCGCACGAAAGGCTATCTTGGCGGGCGTCGCACCATAGTGGACATAGATAGAGCATCCATGAAGGATGATGCAGAAAAGACGCCTGCGCCGGAGGCCAAAAGAGCGTAGCTTGAATGATGGAATCAGGGGCGGATGAAAGGAACGGATAATGATGGAAAAAAGAATCATGGTTGTTGATGACGAAGGATCCATTAGAGAAATGATGACTCGCGCCTTTACGAAAGCGGGCTATTCAGTTCAGACCGCTGAAAGCGCGGAGGAAGCCCTGGATCTTATCAAGACATACAAATACCAGGTCTTCTTCCTGGATTTGAACCTTCCGAGTATGAACGGGCTTGAGCTGTGCCGCTATATCCGCTCCGACAATCCGCTCACAATCACCTATGCGGTCACGGGTTACGCATCCATCTTTGAGGTATTCGAGTGCAGAGAGGCTGGATTTGAAGACTATTTCACCAAGCCCGTCTCCATGAAGATCTTGCTCGATGCCGCGGAGCATGCATTTCAAAAGCTGGCAAGGTGGAGAGGAGAAGAGGCGGGCGCAAGATAGGTCGGTAACCGACAAACGTTCTGTTCCCCATACGCGGAAGGACATTGGAGACGCCGCGCGGCATTGAAGCTCGATCGGCGACTCCGGAAGAATGGCAAACTGCATGAATCAGTAGATCATCAGAATCTTTGCCCATAGCGAGGAGAAAAACGGACTGGATTTCTCCAGGAGTCGCGCATCCCTGGCTGCGCGCGGGATTGCAAGGATGCGACGACAGTGAATAAGCCTCGTTGAGAGGTCATATTCATAGAAGCATCGAGCCGAGCTCCGCAACTTTGGACCTCTCTCCCCTGACCAGCACGACATGGCCGGCGATCTCCTCGCCTTTGAGCTTCTCCACGATATGGGTCAGGCCATTGCTGCTGGCGTCGAGGTAAGGGTGGTCGATCTGTTCCGGATCTCCCGTGAAGACGATCTTCGTGCCTTCGCCCACTCGCGTTATGAGGGTCTTGATCATGTGCGGCGTCAGGTTCTGCGCCTCATCGCAAATGATGAACTGTTTCGGGATGCTCCTTCCGCGAATATAGGTCAGAGGCTCCATCTCCAGCACTCCGCGCTCTATCAGCTCACCGAGCATATCCGGGGGATCCAGGCTATCTCTGAGCAGAAACTCGAGGTTATCGTATATGGGCTGCATCCAGGGACGAAGCTTCTCTTCCTTGCTTCCTGGAAGATATCCGAGATCATCGCCCATAGGGATGATGGGACGCGTGATGAGGAGCTTTGTGAAGACATTCTGTTCTAAGACCTTCTCAAGCCCCACCGCCAGCGCGAGGAGCGTCTTTCCCGTGCCGGCCCTCCCCACCAGCGTCACCACCTTGATATCATCATTGAGGAGAAGCTCCAGAGCGAACTTCTGCTCCTTGTTCAAGGCTTTTAGTCCCCAGCATACCGCATCCGAGTGGACAAGCTGTCGAAGAACGCCCTGTGAATAACAACCGAGAGCCGACTGAGATCCGTTGGAATCGTTTCTCATTACGAAGAGCTGGTTCGGGTATGCTCGCAGGGCCCCATTAAGACAGAGTTTTCCGGTTTCAAAAAAGCTGTCGAGAGCTTCTTTTTCGAGGCTGATTTTGCCCGTGCCGGTGTAGAGCTGATCGTAGTCGACTTTATCATTAATATAATCTTCTACTTGGATACCCAGAACGTCGGCCTTGATGCGCAGGTTCAAATCCTTGGTGACCAGGATCACCGGCCTCGTCTCTTCCTGCGCCAGATTATAAGCTACGGCAAGAATGCGGTTGTCATGCTTTTCGGGATCCAGCCCCTTTGGAACATTGATAATCGTCTGGTGATTCAACTCAATTCTGAGACTGCCTCCATTTTTCAGGCTCACTCCTTCCGACAGATGCCCCGTGGAACGGAGGCCGTCGAGAGTCCTCGACGCCGTGCGCGCGTTTCTTCCGACTTCGTCCTGACGCTTCTTCTGATTGTCGATTTCCTCGATGACAGAAAAAGGAATCACCACCTCATTATCGTGGAAAGCGAAGATGGATTCCGGATCATGCAACAGGACATTGGTGTCTATCACATAGGTTTTGATCATGACTCCGAGCTCCTTTAATCCCGCTGGCCCGCTCCAGCCGGTATTTCGTCGGATGAAAAGCTCTGGCTTCCAGAACTTCCAAGACTTATGGAAGGCGTTCACAACGGAGAGAATTGAAACAGGTCCGTGTTACAACTTGATGCGCGCTTGGTTAAGATTGTGTGAAAATTTGACATCCTATCTCAGGCGTTTATCATTATTGAAGCAGGGGCTTTTCCCCGTCGTGAACGCCGTTTCGCTCTGAAAGAAGACTTGCAGAAAACCTGTTCCGCCCGCGGTTTGCGGTGGACAGCTCATGAGAGAGGAGACCAATATGGCTCTTTTAGAAGATGGAATTTTCGAGGGCCTTTTCAAAGATGGCCTCAAGTCCGGACTCAGCTCCGGCATCGTTTTTGGGATTGGGGCGCTGGTGTTGGCTCCGGCGGTCCTTTCCGTCGCGGGCAGCCTCATAAGGCCTGTTGCTAAGGCAGCCATCAAGAGCGGTCTGATGGCTTACGATTGGTCCAAGCGTGTTGGATCGGAAGTAGCTGAAAAAGTGGATGAAGTTGTGACGGAAAGCAGGACGGGGTTTTCCGGGAAAGAAGGAGCGGCGGCGGAGCCCTCTCCGCCGAAGGCGGCGCAAGAGCAACCTTCAGGGAAGGCGGGCCACTTCGAGCCATCGAAGCATTCGAGAGAAGAGACTTCAGAAGAGGGCGAAGCTGCGGAGCGTCCCACTCCCTGGATTGTGCGGGGCTATTGAGGAAGCGCCGGTCTTTACTCGACTCTGAAATGGGGGTCCTATCCGTTTCTTCCCGGAGAATATCGATGTCCGTTCGGTCTACATGTCCATAGATGGCCGGTTTCCTCTCAGCTCCTCCTTTCAATTTTGATGATAACCTTACGCTGGACGAGCTCTCAAGGGCGGTATGAAGTTGCATATAAAGAGTATGGCCGACCCGTTCGATTAAAATCTTTGCAGGATCAAGAGAGCCACCTGGAAGTATATGGTAATTCCAAGGGCGTCGATGATCGTGGCGATGAAAGGGCCAGCGGTCAGAGCCGGGTCTAGCTTGAGTCTTTTTAGCAGCAGGGGGATGAGAGCGCCCGCAAGGTTGGCTGCAAGAAGAGTGGTCAGAAGAGCGCAGCCGACGATGGCCCCGAGAATCATGTCGCGGTCCTGAAGAAAGACTCTGAAGAAGGCGATGACGCCGAGAGACAGTCCCAGGGTTGCTCCCATGAGAAGCTCGCGCCAGAACACCCGGACGTAATCCTTCGGCGCAACGTCACCCAAGGCGAGCGAACGCACCATGAGTGTGGCGGATTGCGTTCCGGCATTTCCGCAGGCGCCTATCACGAGAGGAATAAAAAAAGAAAGCGTCACCATCCGCTTCAGCGTCTCCGCATTCCATTCCATAATGCTGGTGGAGAGCAGGGAGGTGAAAAGCAAAATGGCGAGCCATACAAAACGGTTCCAGAATAGCTTCACCAGGGGACGTTTGAAATATTCTTCTTCGAAGGGGACCACCGCGGAAATCCTGTGGAAATCCTCGGTCCCCTCAGCCTCGATGACATCGATGACATCATCGACGGTGATGATCCCCACGAGGCGATTTTCATCGTCCACGACCGGAACAGCGATGAAGTCGAACTTGGCAATTATGCCGGCGACCTCTTCTACATCCGCCCGGTGATGGGCCGAGATTACCTTGGGCTCCATAATATGATCGAGCCGCTCCATGGGCTTGCATAGAATGAGGTTCCGAAGGGATACCATTCCCATCAGATGCCGTTCCGCATCGGTGATATAGATGTAATAGATGGTTTCCTTGCCGGGCGCCTGCAGACGCAGTTGCGCAAGGCCTTCGCCTACCGTGACGTTTGCCGGCAGAGAGGCGTATTCCGTCGTCATGACTGCTCCGGCCGTTCCCTCCGCATAGTCCCAGAGCCGCCGGATCTCGTTGCGTTCAGCCTTGGCGATGAGCGGCATCATTTCCTCCCGTATATCCGGGTCCATCGCCTTCAGAAGGTCCACTCGCTCGTCCGGCTCCATCCGCTCGACGAAGCGCAGCATTGTGCGACGGTCTCCGCTTTCGATGCAACTGCGCTGGGTTTCAAGGGAGAGTTTCTGGAATGCTTCGACGCAGGAATGATTGCCTATACAGCAAAGAATATCGACGATATCCTGTGGGTCGAAGCTCCCCTGTTCCAGGATTTCCGCAATATCCGAGGGATGTCGACTCTTCAACGAATCGAGATCTATATCGTTTCTGCAGGGGACTTCCGGGCGCGCGCACGGGCCCTCGGCATGTTGATCTGGGTGAAAGACAGCGCTCATCTGCGGCTCCTCCCCGTCTTGTCTTCCGTCCGACGAAAAACAAGACCGCAAGCGAAGCCTGCGCCCCCCATTTTCGAGGCTGGCGTCTTACGCTCGAAGTAGTTTTCCGGCCGCCAGAGCGGCTGGCAAGAAGAGGTTGATATCGGACTGTAAAGGTCTCACAAATCGGCAGTCAAAAAAACTACCGGGGTCTTCTTCGTTCATTCTCGACTCTTCGTTCGAAGTCGCGCCAACGAGAATTGCGATGCGGCGAGAGGAAAAGGAACGACCGCCTGGACTTCCCCAGCTCTCGCCCGCATATCAATTCTGAGTTATCTCCGAGGTTTGCGACGATTTTGGCAAAGCTGCGCTCATGACATCCTTCACGCCGCCTACCGCGCCCACAAGGATGTTTCTGACCGTTCCAACAATTCCGACGCCGATAACGTCAACCGTGCCGATGACGCCGCCGGCTGCGTCTTTCGCAGCCCCATTGATATTCAGGGTGATGTCCCGCACTGCGTCGACGCCGCCATTTATCGCTCTTTTCGCGACCGCGGCAACGTCTTTTCCGACATCCGAAACACCATGGACGGTTCCGGTGAGAGCGCTCTTTGCAATAATCAGGATCTCGCCCCCCACTTCATTGACGCCGCCCACAACCCCCTTCGCTACATGTGAAGCGCTGCCCACAATGCCAAGGCTCACTTCCTCTGCGGCAGTCACCGTCCCTTTGATTACGACCTGAAGCGTGTTGACCGCGTCTACCGCCACAGCGCCGGTAGCCTTGAGCGTATCGCCGATTGCGTTTCTCGCCGTGTTTACAACTTCCATCCAAACCTCCTTCTTTTCTCCTGGAGAGTCTTGAGCTTCAAACTCGACCTCCAGGGCTTCCGCATTCGGGAATTCTTCGGTTCCTAATTCTACGACTTCCTGCTGCTCGACCATCATCGTGGCCTCCGTTTCTAAAACCTCCGGGGGTTCCTCCATTTTCCTTTTCCTTCTTTTTCTTCCCACCGTCGTATTGCCGTCCTCGCTTACCGAGGTCTCTCCCGCGGTTTCATCGATTGTCATTTTTACCTCCTCTTTCGAATGAGGGTTGGACGTAGAGCGCCATCAACTTTCGAATATGCCGGTACATGCAGAGCGACAAGCGCATCAATACTTCCGGAACAAATTGTATAAAGGCAATAACGCAAAAGTCACCTTTTCTTTAGACCACGAAAAACACGAAAGGCACGAAATTTCATAAAGCGGAATGCCTCTCTTTCAATTGTTCATCATACTTTTCGTGTCTTTCGTGTCTTTCGTGTCTTTCGTGGTTCAAAAAGGGCTCAGCCGATTGAGTTTTGCGCCATTGCGTATAAAGCAAGATGCTGCGCGCTCACGCTTGCCGCGGAGGCGGAATCCCGAATGCCGGTTGCCGATTCGGAAGAAGAGCTTAAGCATGCATGTCACGAAAACGCCTCTGGATTGTCACAGAACCGTAACACTTTCAGGTTATAGGTGTTTGGATCTCAGTTGTCCACTAACCGGTTCATTACTTGCCTATCGCCGAGCCTGGCGCAATAATCCCATGGTTTCTTTGCAACTATGCCATCCGAGGATTAGTTTTATAAGTAAGGTTATTTGCTTCGATTATATCCATCCGGAAATATACCACGCACAGAGGAGCAGAAAGCGTTTGTGGAAAGTATACGTATCGCATTGGACATAGATGGATCGATTACATGGCTCGTAAAGCTGCTTATAGCTGCTGTTCTGGGCGCTACGGTAGGCTTCGAGCGAGAGATGCACGGTCAGGCTGCCGGTTTGCGAACCAACGTGATGATATCGCTCGCCTCCTGCCTGCTCATGATGCTCTCAGTGGATCTACACAAAATCTTTGATGGCATGGACGCAAGTTCTACTCTCCGAGTGGACCCGGGACGCATCGCCTCCTACGCAGTGGCGGGCATGGGTTTTCTGGGCGCGGGGGCGATCATCAAAGGAAGAGGCAGCGTGCGGGGGCTCACGACCGCTTCCGGCTTATGGCTTATAACCGGTATAGGTCTTTCGGTCGGCGCTGGATACTATCTTCCCGCCGTTCTTACCACCGCAATCACCCTTCTGATCCTCTATAACGTGAGGCGTGTGAAATCGCGATTCCTGCACGATGTCTATACGGTCTTGTCGATATCGTGTCGGCATTCGGAGCGCAATGCCGATAGCATCGAAACAATTATGGCGGAATCCGAAGGAATAGAGGTCCTTTTCATCAATTACTCCCGCGATCTCGAGACCGGAGTGACGAATTACCGGTTTCGGCTCAGGTGTAAAGAGCCTCTGCAATGGAAAACGCTGTTGGGAAGGGTCTACAATGAAGTGGAAGGCCTGAAGGCTCTGAGTTGGGAGGAAAGTGACGTTCCCTGACATCAAGCCTCGGACCGATAAAGGTTTCTACCATGCAATCGGATAGCCGGCTCAATCGCCTGCTCAGCAGATAGAAGAGGAGACAAAAAATATGGCGTTCCTGGAAGACGGGCTTTTCAAAGAGATCATCAAAGAAGCGGCGAAGTCGAGACTCGGCTCGAGCATATTCGTAGAGCTTGGAGCGTTGGCGCTTGCTCCGGTGCTCTACGCCTTTGCGGGCGGAATAATAAGACCGCTTGCAAAGTCGATCATCAAGAATGGTATGAGAATTTACGACTGGACCGTTGACACTGGAGCGGAAATAGAGAAGGAGCCGGGCGGCGCCGCAGGGAAGAACGCGAGCCCAGCCTTCCCAAATGACGACGCTTCCAATAGAATCAGCATTATCAAAAGCAGAGCGAGAAAAGGCCCCCGGAGGAAGCGCCTCGATCGAAACTGCTGCGATTTCGAGAGTGGCGACAGGCGACGAAGCAGAAGTCCGAGAGCCTCCCACCCCCTGGATTATCAGTGGTTATTGAGGATGCCGGATATTTAGCCCGCCTTCAAAATAGGGGCTTTATCGGTTTTCTCCCAGGGAAGGTCTATGTCCGTTCGTCCTACATGACCGTAAACGGCCAGCCTCCTGTAGAATCCCCCCTTCGTTTTTGCCGGCAGCCTCCGCAGGTCGAACTCTCGAATGATAGCCGCCAGGCGAAAGTTGAAGTGCTTCTTGATCAACGCCGATATTTCTCCGTCGGGGATTCTGCCCGTATTGAATGTGTCCACCTGGATGCTGACCGGATGCGATAAGCCGATGGAATAGCTCAACTGGACCTCGCATTCCTCTGCAAGGCCGGCCGCGACTACGTTCTTGGCGGCATAGCGAGCGGCATAGGCGCCCACCCGGTCGATCCGCAGCGGGTCCTTCCCGCTCAGCGCAGATCCGCTGTAGCGCGAATACTCGCCGTAAGTATCGGTTGCATTTTTCCTTCCCGTAAGCCCGGAGTGCACGGAAGGGCCTCCAAGCATCATAACGCCCGCGGGATTGATGAAAATCTTGGTCCTTTCATCCGGCCTCACCGGCTCATCCTTGAAGGCGGGTCCAATCACCGCTTCCCGGATGTCGTCGTAAAGCCTCCGGGGGGTCTGCACGGCGTGCGAGAGTTGGCTGACGGCGATGCTCACGCTGTGAATTCTCCAGGGCTTGCGATCCTTGTATTCTATCCCTACCTGTGTTTTTGCGTCCGGAGCGATGTAGGGAAGGACATTCTGCTGTCTCACCGAATCAATTCTCATTGCGATCTTGTGAGCAAGCGATATGGGCAGGGGCATGAGCGCAGGCGTCTGAGAGCAGGCGTATCCAAAGAGAGTTCCCTGCTGATTGACATGTATCCGGTCCATCTCTTCATCGGAGAGAGTATAGGGGTCGAATCGGGCCGAATCATCGGGGGGAAGATCCTTGATGCTCGTCAAAATGCTGCATGTCTTGCTGTTGAAATCTTCCTGCTCGTAACCAACCTTCTTGATGACTTTGCGCGCAATCCGAGCGATATCCACCGTCGCTTTGGAGGCGAACCTCGCCGCCACAAAAAGCACTGCGGTGGCGACAGCGCACTCAGCACGGATTATCGACTGCTCGTCCTGCTCCAGGAAATGGTCCACTATGGCGTCGCTTATCTGATCGCAAAGCTTGTCGGGGTGTCCGCTCGTCGCTGATTCGGAGGCGAAGATGAAGTCCATCTGCATCGGCGCTATCCTTTCGTCATTTGATTGGGAGGAAAAGTCTCGTCTACTGTGCGGCTCTCTGCTCGCCTGCCGGCAACATCTTGGCGCCTTCATTCACCAGGAGCGGAAGCGCAGCGGTTCCTGCGATGACGGCGCCATCCAGCAGGCCGATCGGGGTCAAGCCAAGAAGGCCTCGAAGGCCTGGAACGAGCATGGTGAGGATCTGAAGCGCAAAAGAACCCCCGAGAGCAAAGGCAAGATAGGGGTTCGAGGGAAGCCTGTCACTGCCAAAAATGCTGTGCTTCTCCGATCTGCAGCTTATGGCGTGCAGGAGTTGTCCCATGGTGAGGCTCTGGAAGGCCATCGTTCCCGCGCCCGGTCCCGTACCGTATCGCATGATGCCGTAGCCGTAAGCGGTCATGGCGCCAAGGCTGAGCATCGAAGACTCGAATGCCAGCTTCTTGAAATCGGACGTCTTCACTATGGGCTCTTCCGGGGACCGCGGGGGGCGCTCCAGGACATCCGGTTCGGGCGATTCCATGGCGAGAGCCAGCCCGGGGAATATATCCGAGATGAGATTGATCCAGAGCAATTGCATTGCGCCCATTGGAGAAGGCAGACCGGCAGCGACGGTCAGAAACATCACGATGATCTCGCTGAAGTTCGTCGCAAGTAAAAAGCGCAGCGACTTTCGGATATTGTTGTAAATGGTGCGACCGTCTCGAACGGCGATGATCACGGTTTCGAGATTGTCTCCTTCCAGAACCACATCGGCTACCTCCCGCGCAATGTCCGTTCCCCCTTCGCCCATAGCGATGCCGATATCCGCGGCCTTTAACGCGGGGCCATCGTTTATCCCGTCTCCCGTCATCGCTATGACTCTGCCCCTGCTCTGAAGAGCCCGCACGATCTCGAGCTTCGAAGCAGGACTGACCCGCGCGAAAACATGCACTCTGTCCGACAGCGCTTTTAGCGCTTCGGGGTCCATCTGGCTCAGGTGGGTCGAGTCGAGGATCTCTATCTGTTCGCCGCGGCCCAGATCGAGCTCTTTTCCGATCGCGTAGGCCGTAGGGCTCTGGTCTCCTGTGATCATCACCGTATCGATCCCGGCGTGATGGAATTCTTTGATGAGCCCCGAGACACCCGGCCGCACCGGGTCCGCCATTCCGACCAGCCCGAGCCACACCAGCCCGCTCGTCGCTCCGAATTCTTCTTCTCCTTCCACAAGGGCGTAGGCGACGCCCAAAACTCTCAGAGCGTCTGCGGCCATGCGCTCGTTTTCGAGCTCGATGCGGGACCTCTCCTCTTCGGTAAGAGGCCTCTGCTCACCGTCGATCATATGCGAGTCGCACATGGAAAGGACCTCGACGGGGCTTCCTTTCAGGGCGATCAGCAAACGGGTTCCGCCGGCAGCATCGTCATATTCATGGAGCGTGCCCATGAAAAGGCGACTTTCCGAACGGTAGTTCACTTTGAGGAGAGGATATCTGAGCCTGATGTCGCTCACATCCAAACCGCACTGGATAGCGAGATTTATGAGGGAGATTTCGGTTGGAGATCCGCGCAGAACGAACTGTCCCGCTTCCCCTTCCATGCCCGTTTCGTTGCAGAGCACGCAAGCCTCGATGAGACTCGTCATCTCTTCAAAATCAAGCGGCTCGATCGGGTCGCCGCAGCAGAGAAAGCGCCCGTTCGCCACCCGTACGTCTCTCCCTCCCGAGAAAAGGCGAACGACGGACATCCGATTCTGAGTGATGGTGCCGGTCTTATCGAAGCAAATGGTCTGAATGCATCCCAGAGCCTCGACGGCGTCGAGGTGGCGAATGAGGACCCGATGCCGCTTCATGTTGCGGATGCCGAGAGCAAGAGTGGTGGTGGCGACAGCGGGAAGTCCTTCCGGAACCGCCGCAACGGCGAGCGAAATGGATGTTTTGAGCATCACCAGAAAGCCATATCCTCGCAGGATGCCTATCCCGAAGACCAGTCCGCAAGCCGCGCCCGATATGAGAACGAGCTGATCCCCAAGCTTGTTCAACTGCCTCTCCATCGGGGTTTCCGGAGAGGTCGCCTCGCCGACCAAAGCCTGAAGCCTCCCCACTTCCGTAGCCCGTCCCGTGCTCACCACAAGGGCCAGCCCCTGGCCGCCCGTGACCAGAGTCCCCATGTAGACCATATTCGTTCGATCGGCGAGAGGAATTTCCAGACGCGCCAAGGGATCGAGCGTTTTCACGACCGGCATGCATTCACCCGTCAGGACCGATTCGTCCAGGCTCAGGTGATTGGCGTCGAAAAGCCTCGCATCGGCGGCGACGTAGGCGCCGGGGCGCAGCACCAGAACGTCTCCGGGAACGACCAGTTCGGCGGATACGCTGATAACGGCCCCGTCTCTCAATACATCCGCCGTGGGCTTCACGAGATCCTTCAGGGAGTTAATGGTCTTTTCAGCTTCGTTCTCCGTTGCATACCCGATCGCGCCGTTTATGGCGACGACGCTCAAGATGACCAGCGCGTCGGCTATTCCGCCGGTAACGACCGAGAGGCCCGCCGCAACGCCAAGGAGCGCTACGGGCAAGGATTTGAACTGATCTGCGAAAATGGACCAGCCCGATCTCGAGGAAGTCTCGGGAAGAGCGTTGGGGCCATATTCGGCGAGTCTCTTCTCAGCTTCACTGCGGCTCAAACCGGCCGTTTCACAGCTCCTGAGACGGGCCAGGGCCTCCTGGGCCGTCATGACGTGCCATGCCTCCTCCGGTTGTTCTTTATGCCCGCTTCCTGTGAATAAGATCTTCTTCGCAGTCTCGAGCGCCTGTCGCGCCGGCTTGGCCGAGACGGCATCGACTGTGTCGAAATCAGGTGAAGAATGAGCGCATTCCAGGGAGGAATCGATCGGCTCAGCTGCCCTGCCGGTTGCGAACTCATCCACCAGCCGCTCGATTAGAGACGCTATGGCCTTGAAGTCGTTACCCGAGTTGAACTGCACCAGAACAGAGCCCGTGACCGTACTGGACGAGGCTTTGATTACAGCCTCATTCCGGGACAACCTGGATTCGAGATGATCCTGAAGCGCACGACAGCCGTGAAGCCCTTCAACTTTGAACCTCGCTCTTCCCTTAACAGCAGTATGGACTGGCCTCACCATGGCTTTCCTCCGGCTCTTGGCGTATACAAAGGATATTCGACTCAGCAATTCTTGAGAAGCTGTCTAAAGATTTCTTTTCCCCGTCATTCCGGCAGTCTTCAAGCCGGAATGACGAAATTGGCTCAGACAAGGAGCCAATAACCCTTTTCTCAGACAGTTCCTGGGATGCTTTCATGAGGCAACTATATATCCGCCGACCCAGAGCGTTTGTCCACACGAGGAATCATTACTTCCCTACGCATAAGCGACAAGTCATCAAGCTGTCACGAAGATGTAGCTGGAATATGAATCGCGCAGGGCTATTGTTCCAGCCCTTCTTAGGCAGCTCACAACAAATAACCTACCACAATTAGTTCAGAAACACCCACCGTCATTCCGGCAGTCTTCAAGCCGGAATCCCGTTTTTTCGCGGGGCTGGATTCCGGCCAAAACCATGCCGGAATGACAGAACCCCTCTTCCTGGTAGGTTATTTGTTGTGAGTTGCCTTAGTTTTCCTTATCGTGTTCGCCTGGCTCCCGCGGCCCGCAGTCCTCACGAACCGCCAAATCGCCGCCATCCTTCGGCATGACTGCTCTTGCGACCTCTTTCATGCCACCGACAGCTCCTATGAGCATTCCTTTAACGGCGTTCAAAGTCGTATCGCCTATGTAACCCGCAGCCTCTATGGCCCCACCGACTGCAGCCTTCGTCACTTCTTCCACGTTGCCGCCTATCTCTTTAGTGGCTTCGATAATGCCGTCTACGCTTCTTCTCGCCACCATGGAGACATCGGCCCCCACTTCAGCCGCCCCATTTACGGCGCTCTTCACCGCATGCTCGGCAACGGATAATATGTCCCCTCCCACATCGTTCACTCCCATTATTACGCCTTTTGCGACGCTCTTAGCGCTCATGACGAGCCCGCATCCGACTTCCTCCGCAGCCGAAATGGCGTTCTTTATGACAGCGCTCGTTACGTCCACGGCTTCTCCCGCAACGGATCCCGCGGACTTGATGGTGTCGGAGACCGTGATTCGAGCAAAATCCGTAATGCTGTTCTCGACCAAGGTCAACGCTTTAAAGCCGCTCTTGATTGCGCGCTGCATGGAGTCTCCCGTTTGGGACAGGATATCTTCCGCTTCATCCGAATCTTTCTTTACTTCCCTCTCCGGCGATTCTGCATCCATTGATTTTGCCTCCCCTATTCGCACAAGTTAATCAACCGCAGCAATCCCGCCTGCAATTGACGCCATATTCAGGCAATTCTACGCGATCAAGTAAGAAAGTTGGTTACAAAGAGTTGACAATCCGGTTAAATTCCCGTGATTATTTTCGGAATCCTCAAGGCGTGAAGGCAAGGATGTGTTGCAGGGAAAGACTAATCGCCTTTCTTTCGCTTAATCGTCGCAATTTTGTCATCAAACTGTAACACTAATCATCTATTAAGTTGAAAGGGGGAGAAGCTCCAGCTTCCGCCTTCTCAACCGGAAGTAACGATGTTGACAGGCCGCCGGGCTGCAGTGCGTCGATGAACGACCTCTTTCTGAAAGGATGAACTACATGGAAATAGTGGATGGCGTAAGTGTTGAAAACTTGCTGCTCCTGGCCCGTCACACGGAAGTAGTGCACCATATCCCGGGCAGGATCAGGGTGCGCGTCCTGCCTTCGGCGCTGAAAGCGCTCCGAGAAACCGACATCCGGAGCTCTCTTGACAGTGTTCCGGGAGTAATCAGCTTACGGGTTAATGCGGTAGTCGGCTCGGTAGTGATCGAATATGACAGAAGCAGGCTCTCTTTTGATTTTTGGGAGAACTTGCGACTCTTGAAGAAGAAGCCGGAGCTCGCCGCTGAAATTAAAGAGCGTCTGAAGAGCATCCTCGGCTGATTTCATGGGCTTGTTCCATTCAATGTAGACGGCCTCTGATAAAGAAAGAGGTCAGAGAAATAGGCCGCAAGCAGAAGCGACCTGCATGCCCTTGCATCTTCTATCCAGGCTTCGAGGCTCAGGCTGAGCAAGCTGTAGGCCCTGCATTCGGAACAGCGGAAGCCGCTCCATCTGCTCCTCAACGCAACGCCAAGACACCTATCGTAATGACGGCAAAGGACATTCCTGTTTACTTCCGAGGGGGCATTTGCTTCTGAGGCTTCAATTGGGTTCGGGTTCATCGGGATTTCTCCGGCATGTCTGGGAAGTGACTCTCCGGGTTGAAAAGCGCCGATCGCTGCCAACTCGAATTCCCTCGAGAAATACCAGATGCAGGTCAAATAGAAGTTACGCGTTCATTACTTTTTCACGAAAATACCCCGCACTCCTGCGTCCAAGGTCGAAGGCTCGCTATGCATGGATTGCATGGATCAGCCGCCCTAGGCGTCTTTGCCTCATCTCCCCCTTTAACCCTTGAGAAGCTTGCAGATCTCGGATGCGGGCGCAGGCTCCTTGAAGAAGTAACCCTGTCCTATTTTGCATCCCAGGCTTCTCAATGTAGTCTCCTGGCATTGGTTCTCTATGCCTTCTGCAATGATCCTCAACCCCAGGTTCTGCGCCAGACTGATAATCGCCTTGATCAAGGCCAGCGACCGGGAGGAGAGATCGTCGGAGCCTTCGAGGTCGTTTACGAAGGACCTGTCGATCTTCAAGCAGTCCGTGGGCAAACGGTGTAAGTAGGTCATGGAGGAATAGCCGGTGCCGAAGTCATCGATGGCTACGCTCACGCCAAGTTTGCGGACCTCGTTCAGGCGCTCGGCTGCGCTATCCAGATTATCGAGCAGAACGCCTTCGGTTATTTCTATTTGGAGCCAACGGGGCTCGAGCCCGCTTTCTTCAAGCGCGCGGGTGATCAAGTCGATGAAATCCGGCTTCATAAGCTCGATAGCCGAAATGTTCACCGAGACCGGAAAAGGTGGATACCCCATGTGCTGCCACACTACGTTCTGTCGACATGCTTCCCGAAGCACCCATTCCCCAATGGCGACGATGAGTCCGCTCTCTTCCGCAATGGGTATGAATTTCATGGGAGGGATACGGCCAAGGACCGGATGATTCCATCGCAGCAGGGCTTCGACTCCGCAAACCGTCCTTTCATCTATGGTGAACAATGGCTGATAGTAGAGCTCGAGCTCGTTTCTCTCCATGGTCTTTCTCAGCTCATTTTCTATCTCCAGCCTCTCCAGCAGCATGGCGTTCATCTCGGGCGAGTAGAACTGGAACTGATTGCCGCCTCGATTCTTTGCCCGGTACATGGCTATATCAGCGCTTCTTTGAAGGGCCTCGAAGTCGGCGCCGTCGTCGGGATAAAGGCTCAGCCCTATGCTCGCGCCGATGCGCACCTCTCGGGCATCCAGCGCGAAGGGGTTTTTCAGTAGCTCCAAGACCCGTGTAGCGATTCGCTCTGCGGCATCCCTGCCTTCAACTCCGTTTAGAATGATAAGGAATTCGTCGCCGCCCATTCTGACGAGGATATCGTTCGACCTGATGCATTCCTTCAACCTTTCCGCAACCTGCCTGAGGAGCTTATCCCCAGCGCCATGCCCCAGGGAGTCGTTCACATGCTTGAAGCGGTCGAGATCGATGAACATGATGGCCGACTTCTCCGTCACAGCGCACGGGGCGACGAGTTGCTGAGCAAATTCCTTGAGAGAAGCCCTGTTGGGGAGGCCGGTAAGGGCGTCATGACGCGCCTGATGGGCCAGCTGCTCGGAGAGCTGACGCTGTTCGATGGCGATTGCAGCAAGCTTGCAGACGGCATCGAGCAGCTTCAAATCTTCCTGGCTCGGGTGAGAGGGCTTCGAGCAGTAAAGACTCACAATGCCCAAAACCGAGCCCAAACCGGAGAAGACGGGAACGGAACACCCGGATTTGATTCCGCTCTCCAGTGCGGTTTGTTGATGAGTCTCCCAGAAGGGGCTGGATTCAACGTCCGCAACGGTAATCGTTTGCTCATAGCAGGCCGCGGCAGCTGCGCAGCTATTCCCGGCGACCAAATCCTGCGAGCCTATCGCATTGACAAGCTCCTCTGGAAGGCCGCTTGAAGCGCCCAGCTGCAACCGCCCGCGCCGGAGCAGAAAGACCGCACAGCCCGTTTCAGGCTTTTGACGCTTGATCAGCTGAGTAACCTCCTTGAGAATCTCCTGAAGTGAATGATTCCGTATAATCATCTCCAGCACTCGATTGCGATCGAGCTCGAAGAGCTCCGCCTGCTTGCGGGCCGATATATCCTGTACGATGCCGATCAGCTGAACAGCCCCGGGGGTTGCCGGATTGGCCACTACCTCAACTTGTTGGGATATGAAACGCCGGGGCGCATTGGGCGGAGCGATTCCGTTGTCCAGCTTGAATGGCTTGCCGACAAAAATCGCCTGTTTGAGCATGGACTGGAGCGCAATTCGGTCTTCAACGGCAATATGCTTGAAAAGGTCCTCACATGTCAGGACCGGCGCTTCTTCCGCTAGACCGAATATCCCGAAAGTCTCCCTGGAGCACTGAAGTCTTCCGCTCGCCGTATCGAGCACCCAGCTTCCGAGACCCGCAATGCGCTGGGCATTGGCGAGAAGCGCCTTGCTTTTGTGAAGCTCAGCCATTGTGTCGCTTGCTCTCAGTATGTAGCGGACCCTCTGAGCAAGAATCAGCCAATTGATGGGCTTCGTGATGAAGTCCGTTGCTCCCGCCTCATAGGCTCGACTAATCGACTCCACGTCATCGGCGCCCGTGACCATGACTATCGGAACAGCGCCGCCGCCATTCGCCATGTTCCTGAGCGAGCGACAGGTTTCGAAACCGTCCATCCCGGGCATGACGACATCGAGGAGCACGATATCGCAGTGGGATCCTTTGAAAAGCTCCAAGGCCTCCAAGCCGTTCGAAGCTTCCAAGACCAGAAGCCCGGACTTCCGGAACGCCTTTGAGACAAGACGCCTTGCGGTCGGGTCGTCATCCACCACCATGACGGTCGAAGCGCAATGAGGCATCACCTCCTCGCCTCGGCCAGGATCTCCCTCAAAGCTGTCTGCACTTTCCCATACTCCACTTCCAGATGCTGCACCCCTAGCCTTAGAGATCCATTCGAACTGCTGCATGCCGCTGCCTCCAACTGTTTGCACATCTCTGCAAGTTTAACAGCTCCAACGTTTGCGCTCGATGATTTGAGGCTATGGGCTGACTTCCTGATGTTTTCGTAATCCGTTTGCTCCAGGGCGCAGACGAGAGTCGATAAAAGCCCCTGAGCGTGGTCCAGAAAGGAGCTCAAGACTTCCGAGAGCAGATCCTCATCCTCATCGTCCTGAAGCATGCGAATGCTCTCGAGAGTCTTGGCGTCAATAACGCATTCGTCTGAGCGATCGGACATTTCGTCTCGACTGTATCGGTCGCCGGCTTGCCGGTCTTCTTTGGCCGATTCCAGCTCGCACCCTTCAACAGCGGGCGCCGGAGAACCTTGGAGCCAACGTTCCACCATGAAGCCCAATTGGTCCATAGTGTATGGTTTGCTCAGATAGTCGTCCATGCCGCTTGCAATACATGCGTCAAGCTCTTCTTTTATCGCATGAGCCGTAAGCGCTACGATGGGAACGCGGGTGGGAGCGGGGCGCAAAGAGAGCTGCTCCATCTCCCTAATTTTCCTGGTTGCTTCGTAGCCGTCCATCTCGGGCATTTGACAATCCATCAGAACCAAACCGTAGGAGGAGCGCTCGATCGCCTGGATAGCTTCAAGACCGTTTTGCACTACGTCCACCCGCTCATAGCCGAGGGTCTTGAGCATGGCGGCGCAAAGCCTCTGATTGGTCGGGTGATCTTCTGCAAGTAGAATAACCGCCGCTTCGTCTGCTTTGCGTTTTGGGCGTTGTTGAAGCGGAAGAGAAGGTTTGAGCCAGCCGGGCTGGATGCCGCTCTCTCTTCCGTTCGAATGGACGAGTGCGCTATAGAGCTGACTTTGTCTGACCGGCTTGGTCAGGTAGACGCTCACGCCAATCTCATGGGCCGTTCGAATATCTCCATATTGACCGGCGGAGGTAAGCATGATCAATTCCACATCCGAGATGAGAGGCTCTTCCTTTATTTTCATCGCCAGCTCCAGGCCATCCATGCCTGGCATCATCATATCGAGTATAGCGATATCGTAGGGCTTTCCCATGCGAGCCGCCTCACGCAGCAGCTCCAGGCCCTTTCTCCCGTTTTCCGCGACGCCGCTGCGCATTCCCCAGGCAGTCAACTGGTGGCCTAGAAGACTCCGGTTCGTTTCGTTATCGTCGACAATGAGCACGCGAGGCGTATTGCCGCTGCTCCGCACGAAACCGCAAGAAGCTTTTTCTTCGGGCTGCTTCTGGAAACGAGCGCTGAAATTAAAGACGCTGCCCTCCCCGGGCGCGCTTTCCACATTGATCTTTCCCTGCATCATTTCGCACAGCTGTCTGCAAATGCTCAGCCCCAGGCCGGTCCCTCCAAATCTCCTGCTCATCGACACATCCGATTGAGCGAACGCATCGAATATCCTCTCCCGCATCTCGACTGGAATCCCTATCCCGGTGTCTCTGACCTCAAAGCCGAGCAGCACTTCGCATTCTTCCTCCTCAAGGACGAAGACGCGAACGAGGATCTCACCCTCATGAGTGAATTTGACGGCATTGCCGATGAGATTGGAGAGGATCTGGCGCATCCTTCCAGAGTCTCCAACGAGCGCGGTAGGCGTCTGCGGATCGATCTGACACATTATTTCGAGGCCTTTTTTGTGTGCGTGCTCAGCCATGAGATCGACGATGTCTTCCACGTTTTCCCGCAGATCGAAGTTGATATGCTCAAGCTCGAGCTTGCCCGCTTCAATCTTGGAAAAGTCGAGGATATCGTTGAGCACGCGCAAAAGGGCCTCTCCTGAGTGGAAAACCGTTTCGGCGAGACTCTTCTGATGACTGTCGAGATCCGTGCAGAGCAGGAGCTCAGCCATGCCCAGCACTCCATTCATGGGAGTCCTGATCTCATGGCTCATATTGGCCAGGAACTGGGACTTTGCGCGATTCGCCTCTACGGCTTGCGCCGCCAGGCGCTTCTCCGTTATGTTCTCATGGCTTCCCAGAATTCCGATTATCTTCCCCTCCGAGCCGGAAAGCGGGATTCTCCTCACTTCGATATATTGCGGGCGACCATCCTCTCCCAGCCGCTCCAGCAGCTCGCAGCGCGGTCCCGCGCTCCCCACCGCCTCCAGGTCCCACTTGCCGAATAGATGCGCCTCGCTTTCTTCCCACGCTAACTCGCAATCCGATTTGCCAATCACATCCCCGGGATCTTGGCATCCGGCCTCGAGCGCAAAATTCCTGTTGCATCCCAAATACGTGGACTTTCCGTTCTTCCAGAAGATGGAGTAGGGGAAGCTTTCTATGACCGATTGGAGCATATCCTGTGAACTGCGGAGGGCGTCCACGGCGACCTTTCGCTGGTTGATCTCCTCGCACAGGCGCTCGTTTATGGTCTTTAGCGCCCCTGTGCGCTGCCGCTCGAGGAGAGCCAGAGTCTCCAGAATCTTTGGAACCGGCACCACGCCCGAGAACACGCCATTCTCCGTTACGACGATATGGTCGAAAACCTTGTTCTTTTCCCTCCGCATTGCGAGTTGCGCCACGTCTTCCAGCGCTGCGCCGCCCTCAGCGGCCAGAAAGGAGGTATCCATCAAGAGCGAAATCGGCCTCGTATAATATACCGACAGCCCGAACCGCCGACTCAGCGCTCTATCCAGGTGAAGGTTCATGACGAGACCGACCGGCTTTGACGCCTCCACAACGATGACAGCCGCAATGGGCTCATCCTCGGGCATCATCTCTTTGACCGCGTGAACGCTCAAGTCCGGTGAAACACACTCCGCAGGCTGCGCTAGAACCCTGATAGGTATGGAGCCGACCTGCAACTCTTCTTCAAAATCCGCAATACCCATGTCGATTGACCTTCTTCAGCTCGAAAAGTTTGATTGCTGGAGTCATTCCCTTTGCACAAACACGGAATCACTCCCGTGGAATCGGCGAGAAGCGGCGAAGTCTTTATGACGAAGGCATTACTTTTGGGTTACGTTTCTGTTACGTAAGAGGCGGTCTTTTCTCTCCGGGCGTGACGGTCTTTGCTGGCGTTGTGGGTTGCTGAATCGAGGCATCCTCATATGACTGCGCGCGGCGATGTTTATTTGTATTGATCTCCTCCTGGAGCCGTTCTACACTGGAAACCGATCCAAGAAACCATTGACGTTGCTTTTATCATTCCCCAAAGATTGCCTTTGTCATGACGACCAACGTGAGAAACTGCGGTAGAGTGCGAGAAGTAAGAATCGGGAGCTGGAATGAATTGCAGGATGAGCTGTTTGCAGATTCCTGGGATTCCGATCTTGGACGCTTTCGCTCGAGATACGCCTTCAGGGGCCTCTCGGACTCGGATTACAGGCTCGAGACCACTCTCATGCGACTCGGAGGCAAGTATGCCGAACTGGAAAGACATCTCCTCCGCAATTTCAAGAAATACGCTCATCGCAATGTTGTGGCGAGGGACTCCTTGTGGCACTGGCTCTCCGTAGCACAGCACTCGGGGCTTCCAACGCGACTTCTCGACTGGACATATTCCCCTTTTTTCGCCATGCATTTCGCTACGTCGAATCTCGCCAAGTTCGACAAGGACGGAGTGATCTGGGCAGTCAACTATGTCAAGGCGCACGAACGGCTCCCCGAGGAGCTCAAGGACCGCCTCGAGAAAGAAGGCGCCAACGTCTTCACGGTGGAAATGCTTTCCGAGTCCGTGGGCTCCTTGAGGGAGCTTGCGGCCATGTCCCGCGATGAGATCGTTATCTTCTTTGAGCCTCCTTCCATCGATGACCGCATTGTCAATCAGTTCGCCTTCTTTTCCATAATGACCGATCCCACCGCCATTCTGGATGACTGGCTCGAAGCCTACCCGACCATAGGCTGCAAGATCGTCATCCCAGCCGCCCTGAAATGGGAGATCCGGGATAAGCTGGATCAGGCCAACATAACGGAAAGAGTCCTTTTTCCAGGCCTGGACGGCCTGAGCAGATGGCTCAAAAGGCATTACAGCCCTCGATACGGAGTCTTTCGCGATGAGGGATGAGCGAAGGTGAAACAGCCGTCGGCTCAGGCCGTTTCTCCAGCCTACCCAATTGCCCTGAAATTTCCCTGCCCGCCTTTTCTTCGCATCGCCGCACACGTAATCAGTCCCGACCCGAAAAGGAGCGCAGTCGGAGCGAGGGGCGCCGGAGTAACGACTGGAGGGCTTTCATGGCTTAGCCCTTGCGCCAACAGGGGATGCAGAGGATCGTAAGGATTGGTTAGCGCAGCCATAAAGCTAAGCTCATCGACCTCATATATCGACTGTAAGACAAAGTGAGCTTCACTTCCGGGCGCGATATCGGCGTTAGCGTACACCGGAAAAAACGAGGCAAAGAACGGCCGGACTAGGACTTCCCACCCGGATGGCTTTTCTATAATTGTGGCGGACATGTCCGGGCTGAGAAAGAGGGTGAAGAGAAACAGGTCCATGCTGCTATCCTCGGACAGATTCGAAATGGTGTAATCGTATTCCCATCCCCCGCTCTTAAGCTCGGTTTTCTTGAACTGAAGATCTACCGATGGCGAAGGATACGCGCTGGCGACAACGCTGATAAGAAGGCAAATAATCATGACAGGGGGGATAACAGCTGCTCGCTTTATCGATCTCATCTCTTGTTCTCCTCAATGACGGAATTGCTATAATGGGGTATGGCTAAAGAATTCACGTATGCAGGTTACACCTTATCAGAACCTTGTTACATCTCTGTGTCGGCGCAGCGACAAGATTGTGAAGCTGTGGGCGCCTTGACGCGATTTTGTCCTGCGGATTGCATTTCATTAGGCCTCCATCGCATGCTGAGCTTGTTATGACCACCGCTTTCTTATGCGCTTCCGGCCGGAGAAATTTATCGGCGCACAAGCTTCCCCAGCTCCAGCGCGACAGCAACCTGTCGTAATGACACAAGGATGTAATGAATAATTAACATCCCCGCGATGAACTACTCTTTTTCACGTGATATTCTTAAAGAGAATTCGCAAATAGATCAGATCTAAGCAGGATCAAATAACCTCCTGCAAAGACAGACCCATTTCTTAAACACCGAATATGAATGGATATCAATCATATGAAAACCGACTGCGCAAATTTCGACCATCTCAAAAATAGAGATCTTCACGTTCATACGATTTACTGTCAACACGCGGAAGGCTCGATGGAAGAGTACATCATCGAGGCGATCGATCAGGGGCTTGACGAAATAGGCTTTCTTGCCCACGCCGAAGCCGGAATTCGGAAATCCAAGAGAAGCTGGCTCACGGAGGAAGACCTCGACCGGTATTGGGAAGAGGGAAAAAGTCTTCAATGCCAGTACAAAGACTGCATCATGGTATCCATCGGTTTGGAAATGGGGCTCAATCCCGAGGCATTGCTGCAATTGCTGGACATCTCTTGCCGCCATCCCTGGGACCGAATCGGTCTTTCCTATCATTATCTGCTCGATGGCGACGACGCCCATCACAGCATCTGCTCCAGAGACGGCGCTCTGATGCTCAAGGCTTTGGATTCCCTCGATCTTACGCTCCATTACTACGAGGAGCTCCGGAAGAGCATCCGCATTCTCAAACCCGACATGCTCTGCCACCTGGATGTTATCAGAAAACATATCGAGGATCGAAGCAACGACCCCAGGGTCAAAGCTTCGATCAAGCAACTGCTCGCCGAAATGGAGCGCTCGAACGTGGCGCTGGAAATAAACACGGCAGGCTATGACTTTGTGGGCGAGCCCTATCCCGCAAGATGGATTATCCGCGAGGCCGTTGAAAGAGGGGTAGAACTGGTCATGTGCTCTGACAGCCATAAGCCGAACGATGTGGGACGGTATTTCAACAGCGCTGCTGACCATATTCGTAATTCTCTCGACGGAGCCTACATCTTCCCAATAGCCCGGAGGCCATGGCTTCAAGCCGCTGTGTAGCGGCGCAAATCACCGCCTCAAGATAGGACTGAAAAGACCTTGCAGGGCGATGTCTGGAATGACGAACAAGTTGATTCATAATCATTTAGGCGTTAATCTGTTGGTTGTCCGGAAGGCGCTTGTTCTCGGTGTTCAAGTTTTTGTTGGCGCGCATAAGGGTTGGGATACGCCACCCGATCATGCTTCGATACCTCAGCATGATCGGGGATGTTCGCCCTTCGATACCTCTCAAGAAACAGCTTTTGTGGATAAGTAAAATCAATGACTTATGCTGCATTTCGAAGCCATCGACAAGAGGCCAAACAGCTCCGATGGACTTCCAGCGGTTTCTTATCGAACACCTTGCTACGCCGAAAGCGGGGCTTACTTCGCTCAGGGCGAACGGGACACCCCAAGCCTTATGCGCGCCAACAAGTTTTTTGGCAATAACGCAAAAGTCACATTTTCTACAGATCCTTCCGATTTCTTGATTCAACAGCATTGGGGCAACGCCCCAGGCTATGGTGTTGCGTCCCTTTGGGACTTTGCATCCGGTGTGTCGTCAATATTGTTTCTTCCCGTGGAAGCGGGCCCCCTCTCCCTCAGGGAGAGG
>CAZOEL010000091.1:0-24137 GCA_964578835.1 uncultured Syntrophobacteraceae bacterium
CTGTGCTCTCAATAGAATCGCATTCCAACAGCATCATGCTGATTTGTGACACAGTTGCACTAGCCCCTGGGGGTATGTGTGTATCATTGTCAGCCCTCTGGGAGAGGAGACCGCTAATGCCTCTTTGGGCAAACGAAAAGGGTGAGTTTTTCGCTTTTGCGATAAAAGAGCGATCTTGAATATCGAAAGGTCTACAGTATAATTAATATACAAGAGGGAACGCGCCCCATTCTCTGCGTCATGGCTCAGACAATGCCAATGGATGGCCTTCTGGGACCTTTTCTGTTTTGTAGCTGCGGAAGGCAGTGACGATGCTGTTGAATTAAAGAGCCTATGCAGGCGCAGGTTGGGTTGAGCGGTAGCGATACCCAACGGTCTTGCCGATCGATGTTGGGTTTCGCTCATCGCTCAAACCAACCTACAGATCCTTCCGATTTCTTTATGCAACAGCCTTGGGATGCAGTGGCGGCGGGATCCAAGAACATCGCGGCAGATGCCGCTCCTACAAGTGGAGTCCAGGTTTCAACCGTTCACGGTATAGCATCGTGCGCTCTTGATGCGGGATTGTTTGGAAGAGACGGCGATGCCGACCGAGATGTGAAGCCATATGGCAATAATCAAGCGCACGAAGTCAACGCAGCCAGATTTCGAGCAGTTCTCGGAGCACGGCCAATATTCTGTATTTTTACTATACATTACAAAGACAATACGGCAATCCTCTTTTTGGCTTGCTGTTTGCAATGAATGATGGAAGTCCCGATTGGATGCGATGCTCATCGAAGGACGAGCGCTCGAAAGACCCTTTAAGCCCGAGATCCTCGGTCAACGCGATGGGGGTGCACAAACGGGAGCAACTCCTTTCCGACCGTGGAAGCTTCATCAAAAATGGAAATTCCGATTTGGCTTCAATCATCCTGTTGAGACAGCGCTAAACAAAACTGATGAGCAATACATTGAGAAACAGGCAGACTTTTTAGTTATGAAGAATACCGAAGAGACCAAGAGAGGCGAAGTCATCATTGTTGATTGCGGTCCCAGAGAGGGATTGCCCATAATAACTGAAAACAGCTCGAGCGCGGACATCGTGCTTTTGATAAACAGCCTCGCCCAGGCCGGGATCAGCAAAATCGATTGCGTCTCCTTTACTCACCCAAGACTCATCCCAAGACATTCTAACGCAGAAGAATTGATGCAACGCATAGAAAAGAAGCCCGGCGTCACCTATATAGGCCTTGCTCCTAGCGAAGTCGGGTGTCGCAGAGCCGTTCTTACGGAGGTCGATGAGATTCTGGCGATGGCGGCGGTAAGCGATGAGCTCAACCAAGCTGTCCTGGGATTGAGCATCAAGGATACGCTCAACAGGACTCTTCCCATCGTCTTTGCAACCGCCTCTCAGAGCGGGAAGAGCGTAAGAGGCTATATTCTTGCGGCCTTCGGATGCCCGTACAGCGGAAAGCATCCTCCGGGAAAGCTCTACGAGATCGTCTCGAGACTCGCCTTCATGGGCGCGGGGGAGATCTCGCTTGTTGACAGCACCGGGATGGCTACTCCCAAGGAGGTTAAGGAGATTGCCTCATGGCTGCTCCGGGCCCATCCCGAGACCAGAATCGCCGTGCATTTCCACAACACCCGGGGGACGGGTCTGGTCAACTGCCTGGCCGCCTATGAAGCGGGAGTGCGCGTGTTCGATACGGCCATAGGAGGACTGAGCGACACGCCTTTCGGGTATCCGGAAATGAGAATGGGGTTTTGGAATATTCCGACCGAAGACCTGGCTCATCTTTTTGAAGAGATGGGGGTGAAGACGGGCATCGATATGGACCGCCTCCTCGATTCCGTGGCGTTGGCGGAGGAGTTGGCCGGAAGAGCGCTGCCGGGACATCTCCTGCGCGCAGGCGCCGCTTCCCGCCTGAATAGAGCCCCCAAGCCCGCAAGTCTAAAATGACCGACAGGCAAGCGCCTCCGATGACTGAGTTCGCCGCCATACCGGTTGTCGACGCTGGAATATTCGCGGAATATCCGCTCATTCTTCCTACATCCTCGAGATCAGCCATGTTCCAGCTAAGCAAAAGACGCCGATTCCGATCGTCATCAACGCCCGGATCGTCCATGAGAGAGAGGGGATCACGGGCCTATCCTGTATAGAGCCTCCTTCTGTGTCTGAGAATGAAATATTAGTTGGCGCGCATAAGGGTTGGGGTGTCCCGTTGGCCCTGAGGTATCGAAGGGCGAACAGCCCCGATCATGCTTCGATACCTCAGCACGATCGGGTGGCGTATCCCAACCCTTATGCGCGCCAACAAATATTACAATCAGGGGGGTGGATTATCCTTCGCGCGTGCGGCAAGGGACTGTGGCCAGCCGGAAGAATGCTCCCGGCTGACTGAGTGGATTATCTCGGCAGGCGAGCTCTCGCGATTATCATGTGAATCACTCTTATGCTCACGATTACTATACTGCGGACGCATGAAAACTGAACTTTTCCCGGGAGCGCGGCCATCCTGGCAGCCTCCATCCGCGGGCGTCCCGCCCGCGCTCCCAAAACGTCATATGGAAATGCAAACCAGACCCGTTTACAGTCTACATTGTCGCGCATACTACAGGCTCGGGAATGGGAAGGCCGGCTAATAGCTTTCCCCTTATTCCAAAATCCCGTTAAAGCATGGGATCAGATCCCTCCGCTCTCATCGAGCCCCGCTCCGAACCCCGCCTCGACCGCATCCGGATAGAAAACCCTCGGCAGGTAAAGGCTCAGATCGGGCACATAGGTCAGAATGCCCAATACGATAAATTGAAGGACAATGAAAGGAAGCACTGCCCTCACAACATACATCAGGTTTCTGTTGGAAATGGCGGATGCAATATAGAGGCTTACCCCCACCGGCGGAGTTATGTATCCAATGCCGAGGTTCACAGTCATGAGGAGACCGAAATGGAGGGAGTTGATTTCGAATTTGGCCAGCATGGGCAGAAGTATAGGGGTTATGATGATCGTTGCGGAAACGATATCCATGAACATGCCGATAACGAGCAGAAAAACATTCACGACAAGCAGAAAAACCCAGGAGGTCGTGATGCTCGAGGTCACCGCCTCGGCAATGATCTCGGGGAGCCTCTCCACAGTCAGATATTTGCCGAAGACGCTCGATCCGGCCACGATGATCAGCAGAGAAGCGGACGTAACGGCAGAGGAGATGATGATCTTCTTCGCCTGTGCGAAAGTCATGTTCTTGTGGATGAAAAGCTCCACCGCGAACGCGTACATACAGGCCACCACCGCAGCTTCATTGGCGGTGAAGACCCCCGAGTAAATGCCGACAAAGATGACGACGGGAAGGAGAATGGCCCAGATTCCATCCTTGAGAGTTGAAATGAACTCGGCGAAGGAGGGTGGCTTCTGCATGACCATGCCGCCCTTTTTTGCTACGTAAACACTATAAATACTGAAGCTTACAATAATTAATAAGCCGGGCGCATACCCCGTCATAAAAAGAGCCGCAAGAGAATCGTTCGTAACTGCCGAATAGAGGATCATTGAAACACTGGGAGGAATGATGATCCCCAGAATCGGAGCGGTGGTCATAATGCCTATGCTATAGTGCTCATCATAGCCTTCCGCTATGAGGGCCGGGATCATGAACCCGCCTATGGCGACGACCGTGGCGACCGTGGAGCCGGAGATAGCCCCGAAGAGAGCGCAGGCGAGAATTCCCGCCATGCCGAGGCCTCCGGGAAAGAATCCCACTATGGACTTGGCGAAGCGGAGAAGCTTCTCGACGATCGACCCGGCAGTCATGATGTTCCCGCAGAGAACAAAAAAAAGAACGGCTACGAGCGAGAAGTTGTCCATGCTTTTGTAGAATCCCTCCAGCAGCAGCATGGACTGTATTTCCAAGGGCATCACGGTCTCGGCAAAGAACGCCATTCCGATGATGCCGGCAATGAACAGGCTCAGGAAAACGGGGATGGTGATGCCCAAAGCTCCCAAGAAGAGCAATATGACGTAGAGAATGGAGTTGTCCATGTAGTCGGATCCTTTTCCACGCGCTCGGGGCGCGGGTTACTCGTGAATCTTCTTTCCCGTGACGTCTTCCGTGACGACCTGAATTACGCGCAGGAACATCAGAAGTCCCATTAGAGGTAGAACGCTGTATAGAATGACCGTGGGGATCTTGAGAACCGTAGTGACTTGGCCGGTCATCGCCTGAAGGTTTACGAGCTTGAATCCAAAATAAATGAGGAAAAGAGAAAAAATAAGAACGGATGCGTTGTTTAAGTAATTAAGCGGCTTATCAAGTTTTTGGAAGAGATTGGGCAAAGCGTCGATTCGGATGTGCATGCGATTGCGCACCGCCGCCGCGCAGCCAATGAAAGTAGTGATCATGATCACCTGTCGGACATACTCCTCGGGCCATGTCAATGTGTAGGTCATGAGGTATCTTGTCGCGACATTTAGAAACAAGGTAATCATAGCGGTAAAAACCGTGAGAAACAGTATCCAGTTTTCAATAAAGGAAAGAACTTTGTCCACACGGCGTAAAACGCTTCGTAACATTCCGGACCCCCTCCTTACCCCCGGCGGGGCAACGCTGTTGAAACAAGGGTCCCTCCCCCTCAGAGAAAGGGTTGGGCGAGAGAGGTAATCTTGAACCTTGATTCAATAGCATTGCCGGTGCGGGAGGCATGCAGCGCAGCATTCACAAGATCAATCGTCAGGCGTTGAAGCATTCTTGTATCTGGACCATGCTTGAATTGCCACGGTCCAGACCGGAAAATGAGCTTATTTGTCGTATTCGAGCAAAGCTTTAACCTTATTGAGGTAGTCGGCGCCGATTTTGGGCTCCCACTCTGTAAATACCGCCTGCCCCTGCTTTTTCATAGCGTCCATGTCCGCCTGCGGCAGTGGAATAAACTCGATGCCGGCAGCTTTGGCTTTCTCGATCTCCGTCTCTTCCTGCTTGCGAGTAAGGTCGCGAGTCTTCGCACACTCCTCACGGATGACCTCGACTACAGTCTTTTGCAGATCGGCGGGAAGAGTATCGAACCATTTCTTGTTCATCATGTGGATGAGGAGACCCTGAGCATAGTTGACGGGAATCCAGTACTTGGCCACCTCAAACTTTTTGGTGATGTTGCACACCATGGATGTCTGATCGAGAGCATCGATGACGCCATTCTTCAGGGCTATCTGCACCTCGGGCCAGGGCATGGGAACGATGTTCAGACCCCAGGCCTTGTAGATGCTCTGGTTCACATCCGCCTCGGCTATCCGGAACTTCAACGGCTTGGCGTCGGCAATGGAGCGGACAGGCTTTACGGAAGCCCAGCCATAATTGCCATAGCCGCTGATTTCGACAGCCATAACGCCGTTCGATTCGCCCGATGACAGGAACTGGTCGAAGACCTCTTTATCGCCGACAAACTTGTCCAGCTTGTCGAAAGAATTTACAAGGAAGGGCAAATTGACGACGCCAAAGCGCGGACCAATCTTCGGAGCAACAACGGAGGAACAGAGCATGCCCTGAACCGCGCCCATCGTCAACTGGTTGAGCACCTCTATTTCGCCTCCGAGCATGGAAAGGGGATAGTAGTCATAGAAAACCTGTCCATTGGTCCGCTTCCACAGCTCGTCCCTGATCCGAAAGCCCACCGCGAAGCCTTCCAAGGCGGGAGTCGATACGCTTGAAACCTTCATAACGTACTTGGCTCCAGAGGAATCGAACGAGGGCTTCCAAGCTTCCCGGGGATCTTTTTTCTGTTGTGCGAAAGAGACCCCAACCATCATCACCAAGCCAACCGCAACAACCATGGACGCCAGAGACTTCCACCTCCTCATAGACACACTCCTTTCCTAAGGATCACACCATGTTTGACAAACGACTCCGCCGGTTCCGACAGGACAGCTCCGGCAACCCACCACACGCTTGACAGCTCGCTCAGGAACGAGCTCGACATCCTTAAGCCGCACAGCTGATGCGCACCCGCATCATGCAAAGAATGCGAGAGCTTGTATAATCTTAGGAGAATGGAAAACGATATGCCGCGAAATCAATGAGCATCAAGACAGGGAAAGGCGCTCTAAATCGAACGGGATCAAGAGAACATTGGGAGCTGGGAGCTTCAAGAGCGCTGTTGATTCACCTCTCAAACAGCGCTGGAATAAGCATCAACAAGAACAAGAAAATGAGTAGCCCGGCAGTTGCTGCACGCTGCTCTCCCAATGGATACGACAGGCGTACTGTCTACGCCCAAGGGGAGTTGCCCACATCGAGCTTCAAGCAATGGACACGATCATTAGCTAAAATGCAGCTACCTTATAGCTAAAATAAAAGCATCAGTCAAGAAAAATCGGTTCGTATTCCGCTCGCCCATGAGCATATCGAATCAGCAGGCAAGTGCATACTGTATCCCAGCGACACGGAAAGGAACGATGCCCCCGCGCCGTTGGCCATGGATGCCCATCGACGGAAAATCCGACGACGAAGCCAAATCTGCGGGCTATCTTAAGCGATAGGGAAATAGGCAGTCAAGCAAAAAGCAGGCGGTGGCGCCGCGCTTGGCCATACATCTCCCGTACGACCGCAAAAATCGGTCCACTATGCTGAACGGGCGAAGAGCTACTTCAAAGACTTATGCAAATTGATGAGGTCGCTCCTGTCAAAGCCCAAGGTCTTGAAAAAGGAAAGCATATCGGTAGAGTCCCATCGAACGGACGTATAGACGCTCAGGATGCCCCTGGATTTATAGCATCTGAACATCTCCTCGGCCATCTGCGCCCCAATGCCTTGTCCCATGAACCTCGGATGCACAGCCATTGTCGCCACCCACGCGCTTTTCTCGATCCCGAACCCCAAAGGGAGAATATAGCTGATCATAAATCCGACAATTTTGCCGTCGAGCTCTGCGACGATACTGGCGGAATTCTCTTTCCTCTCAGCATTTTCCAGAATCAGTTGCTTGAAATCAGCGTCAACAGTGCCTTTCGTAACCTCATCGTATATCTTGCAGATTTCATCAACATCTTCCGTTTTCAGCATCCTTATGGAAGCGCTTCCAACAGTTTTTTCCATTATTTTTCCGGGCATTTTCAGTCTATTCTAATGATTTTTACTCGATGTCCGACCCAATCCGGAGGCAGATAAACCCTCCCGCTATTGCCACTGAGCTTGACCCGCTTTTCGAGCATTTCCTCGCCAAAGACCTCGAACTTAACCTTATCCCGGACAGCCTCGATAGAGTTCTCGTCTTCCTGATTAGTCTCGACTGTAAGTTCTGCTTCGGTTGTATTCTTTACCATAGGCGCTTCTACTCAGCCTTGTGATTAAATGAAATTCCCTTCATCAGTATTTTCGGCTGCTTTGAATCACATCCGAATCTTGCGGGAAAGATCAATGTCCTCTTGAACGCGGCCAACTCGATCGCAAGATACCACAGCAACACCAAACCGCATACTAAATTGATTATCATTTGCGGCAGTTGAGGTCAAGGCAATTATGGCTACATTGTATCTTCTTTATAGCTATTAACTTCATGTCGTTGTAGCGTTGCACACCCCTTTGTGCTATAGGTGGCGATGTTGCTGAAAGCTCCATGAATTCACTCGAGATCGAAGGAGAAAGCCTCTTATGACAAAGACCCTGCTTGGCATAGTTGGATCCCCGCGCAAGGCCGGCAACTCCGAGCTTTTCATCAAAGAGATCTTCAGGCATCTCTCCGACGACTGGCGGCTCAAGCTCGTTCGCCTTCCGGAAATGCGCCTTCTCCCGTGCAAGGCCTGCTATCAATGCATATTCGGCGATATGAAATGCCCGCAAAAAGATGATTTTCAAACGGTGCTGGAGGCCCTGGCCGAATGCGACGCCTATGTGGTGGCTACGCCGACCTATCTGTTGGGCGCCAACGCCGCCCTCAAGCGCTTCCTGGACAGGGGCTTGAGCTTCTACGGAAAGCTCGATCGACTTTGGGGAAAGCCCGCCGTCGGCGTCGCCATTGCCGGAATCGAGGGGATGGAAGGATATACGAAGCTTAATGTGGATAGCTTCATCAAATTGACCATGGGAGATCTAAGGGGTTCCCGGGTTCTGTACGGAGCGCTTCCCGGCGAGATCTTCCTCGAGAGAGGCGGAAAAGAGGCGGCAAAGGAGCTTGCTCACGCCCTGCGCCATGACAAGCTGCAAGAGCCCGATTCCTTGCCTCTTTGTCCTACCTGCGGCGGCGACACATTCCGATTCCTTCCCGACGGAAAGGTGCGCTGCATGCTTTGCAGCAGCGCCGGCTCCTACACTGTGGAAAGCGGACGCCTTTGTTTTCAGACGAAGCCAGGCCATCATCATCTTTTTCTTACCTATAATGATGCGCGGGATCACTCCGAGTGGCTGCGCGGAATGAAGGACCAATTTCTCGCCCGCCGACAGGAGCTCAAGGCGGTCGCTCAGGACTACGTTCAGTTGGGTGAATGGATATCCCCGGGCAAAAGTGAAGAGCCTGAGGAATAATCCTGAAAAAAGGTATTCAAGGGTTTTCTCATATATTGAGACGTCATATTTTAAGCGATGAAGTCAGTGGAGATTTCCTCCTGGGATTCTTTGATGCGCATGAGCTTCTCTGATGGGGAGCCAACTGCTTTTGTGTGCGATTGAGAAGACTTCTTCATGCTCACCGGCAACGGGCGCCGCATTTCGCGCTTCATGCAAAACGATGCCGGAACTGGATCATAATCGTCGTTTCCTGTTCTCAACTCTGATATGCGCGCCGTTCTTTTCAAGAGCCTCAAGGGAGTGCCGAAAATGCGTCAACTTTTCTATGCTCAGTCGATTGCGGTTATTGGAGTTTCCGAATCCGAAGACAATCTCGGGAGAAATATTCTGAATAACCTCTTGAGCCATGGGTACCAGGGTAAAATCTTCGCCGTAGGTCCTCGCGGGAACGAGGTGCTGGGAATTTCCATTTTTCGATCTGTTGCGGAGCTGCCTCAAGCCGCCGATGTAGCTGTCATCTTGACTCCCGCTCGGTCTGTTCCAGAGATTCTCACTCAATGCGGCGAAAAAGGCATTCGCTGGGTCGTGATCGAATCCGGCGGATTTCGCGAAATGGGGCATGAAGGCAAGTCTCTCGAGGATGAAGTGACCGCGATTTGCAATCGCTACGGAATCAGCTTCGTCGGGCCCAACTGCGTCGGAATTGTCAGCAGCGCCATGGGAATTTGCACTCCCTTTGTTCCTTTGCCCAAATTCCGGACAGGCAAAGTGAGCGTCATCGCTCAAAGCGGCGGCGTCGGCATCGCCATGGCTGAAAGGATCAGCAGCTCCGGCGTTGGGATCAACAAGCTTGTCAGCGTGGGGAACAAGCTGCGCCTTGACGAGGCCGATTACCTGAAATACCTGATAGGCGACCCCGATACTTCCATCATTTCTTTCTATCTCGAAGACTTCAAACGGGGCCGCGTTTTTGTCGAGACAGCCGCCGCAAGCTCCAAGCCGATCGTGGTGCACAAGTCCAATACCAGCTCGCTCAGCAACAACATCGCTCAATCCCATACAGCTGCGCTCGCTGGAGATGACGCGGTCGTCGACGCGGTTTGCAGGGAAGCGGGGATTATCCGAGTCCGCACCGGCGCACAGTTGGTGAATTGCATCCGCGGCCTTTCCATGCAACGGCTGCGCGGTAAGAATCTCGCCGTTATTTCCCGGTCTGGGGGACATTCGGTTGTGGCCGCGGATAACTGCGCAAAATATGGATTTGACCTGCCTCCTTTTGAGGAAAAGCTAATCGAGCAGGTTCGAAGCCGAAGCCGGGCAAAGGTAATACGCCTTGGCAATCCTCTGGACCTCGGCGACGTGTGGGACCTGCCCTATTACAAGTATCTTGCTGAAGCTGTTTTGCAGCAGGAGCACATTCACGGCATGGTCTTCATCCATGTCGATCACGCCATTGAAGATATGGAGCCATCGAGACAACTCATGGAGCATCTCCGAAGCCTCGCAGTGAAATACGACAAGCCGGTGGCTGTAGCTCTGGAGGCGCCTTACAAGCAACAGCATTACCTTCATGAGACGGTTTCCCTCCCCATGTTCCACGAATCGGCCGAGGCCATTGAAGCTCTTGCCTGCCAGTGGGAGCATGGCAAATCGGCAGAGGCGCGAATGAAGAGAAAAGCGCCCGAGAATTTTATTCCAAGCCCTGGAAAGATCGAGGAATGGTTACGGAATATCGAAGCTGGAAAACGACAGCCTCTTCTCCATGAAGCCTTGGAGCTACTGCGGGTCGTCGATATTCCGACCGCGCCATGGAAGCTCTCCCTGAATCTTTCCGACGCCCTCAGCGCTGCGGAAGCAATGGGCTACCCCGTTGCGCTCAAAGGCGTTGCTCCTTCACTTCTCCATAAGTCCGACAAAGGCGCCATCGCCATCAATGTCGAAAGCCCAACCGCTCTCGAAAAAGAATGGCGCAGGATCTCCGGCCTCGCTGACGATCTGGCCGGCGTACTGGTGCAGAAGATGGTTTTCGCATCCCGCGAGCTGATCCTAGGCGCGAAGCGCGATGCTTCCTTCGGTCCCGTTGTCATGGTCGGTCTTGGCGGAATAATGGTCGAAGCGCTCAAAGATGTCAGCATGCGGCTTGCCCCGATTGGAAACGATACGGCCGTGGAGATGCTCAAAGAGCTTTCGGGATCGAAGATTCTTGGCCCATTCCGGGGCATGAGCGAAGCGCCCATAGACGCCATAGCAGAAGTCGCGGCGCGGATTTCATCACTAATGGACCGCTTTCCTCAAATTGCAGAGCTTGACATCAACCCGCTGAGCATCGAGGATGATGGAGGATCCGTTGCGGCGCTTGACGCGCGGGTGCTGCTCGCCACGCCTTGAATCCTTCGGGGATTTCCTCCCGCCTTTGCCGCGCGCCTCAATCAGTCCTAAATCATTAGTCATCTTCAAATATTATGAGTGATGATTTAGGGCTTTCCCGATAATTCTTACTCCCGTTTTCATTTTTGCTTATTCAAGGTCTGAGTTGAGGGGAGGTTCGAGCTCTAGCGGCTGAGGGCGAACGGAACAACCCAAACCTTATGCGCGCCAACAAAAAAGGGGCGCGATTTGCTGCGCCCCCATGACTATCTACAGATTGTCGCTTGAAAAAACTAGCAGGTAATCTTCAGAACCAGACCAGCGCCGGTGTCGCCTGCAGCGCATCCGCCCCAGAGCATGTACCCGCCGCCGAGCTTCACCACTTCCTCGATGCCTTCGATGATCAATCTTCCAGCGGTAGGTCCTTGCGGATGCCCGAAGATCAAGGAGGAGCCGTAGTTATTGAAGGTCATCGGGTCGATGCCCAACTGCTCAGCCATATAGAGGTCATTGGCCACAAAGGGGTTGTGAGTCTTGATGGCCTTCACGTCTTTTACCGTGATGCCGGCTTTGTCGAGAGCCATCTGCACGGCGGGAACAACAGCCATGGCCATGAAGCCCTTCTTGGTTCTGTGGAAGCCGTAGGAAACCACCTGGATTTCAACTGCGGGATTCGCGCTCAGCTCTTTGGCTTTTTCTTTCGAGGTCACGATCACGCCGCAGTTTCCATCGGCGGGGTGGGTCTGGGAGCCGAAGGTATGGATTCCGTCGGGGGGCAGCACGGGCTTGAGACCCGCCAGACCCTCTTTCGTGGTCGGCATGATGCCCTCATCGGCCTCGATGAACAGGCTCTTCTTCTTGGAAACCTTCACTTCCACCGGGAACATATAGCCCTTCTGGAATTCACGGTCGTTGGCGAGAGCCATCAAGTACTGCTCGTAGCGGCGCATCGTCACTTCATCGGCCTGCTCTCTCTTGAGTCCCGCTTCCTTGGCTACGTTTTCTGCGGTTTGAATCATGGCGTTCTTGGCCCAGGGATCGTAGCCGAAGTTGTCCATCATCCAATTTTCCGAGATCACTTCCGCTCCGGGTCCCATGGGGTTGGGCCACACGGTGTGAGGACCGTTGGAGCATCTGTCGGTCATGAGGCAGAAGGGATTCTGATAGAGTCCGGTCTCGATGCCCACCGCCGCCTGGCAAATACAGGTGGTGGAGGTGGTGCAGGCCTGGCTTATGGTCATTCCAGGGGTATTAACAGCGCCCATCAGAGCCGCAGCCCACGTGCTTCCATAGAACCAGCGCTGTTGGCCGATCGTGATGCCGAGGAAGAGATAATCGAACATCTTCGGGTCCCATTGCTTGGACTCGAGCCATCTTCTGGAAGTGTCAGCCGCCAGAACTATGGAGTTCTCGTTCGCCATGCTTCCCTGCCAGCGGGAGAAAGGAGAAGAATAGTAGCCCTTGTAAGGAATGTAAGCCTTCGTCAACATGCTTGTGCTCCTGTAGTTTGTACTGTTTTCTCCCCAAAAGGGAGCTTGCCCAGTTTTTCTTAATACTTCCGGGGGCGCCCAGCGAAATGATTTTTCGCGGGGCGCCCCCGCGCACGCACATCGAAAAATCTATGCGATATATTTGCCCGCAGACGAAACTTCCGATGCTATTTCCTGTCTAAGCGCAATCACATTGATGGGAACATACTGCATAAGCTTTGTCAAATCCGTTTGCAGTGATTCCGCATCGCCGTCGGAAGCCAAAGCCGCCAAAGCTTCGCGAGCGATCACTCCGAGCTTGGGCATCGTGCTGTAAATGAACGCTTTAGCCAAATTCAGCTTGCGTCTTGCGCCTTTTTCATCTTCTGCTTCCGCAGCTTTTTGCGCCCTCAGCCAGGAGCTCTCCATTCCGAAGACCCCAATGGCCAAATCGGCAAGACGGCCTAAAATTTCCTGCTGCTTGAGCAGGCCGTCGCCGTATTTGCGCAACGCTGCGCCAAAGGTATACAGAAAGACATCTTTAGCAGCCTGCACCACGCCTTCGGCATTCTCTCGAACGGGCATGCCGGCGGCTATTTTCGCTTTCAAGCTCTCAGAAAGCTCCGCCAGCGGCAGATCGGCTTTCCTGCGCATCAGCATCGTGGGAATGAGGGCTCTGTTGATCTCGTTCGTTCCCTCGAAGATCCTGTATACGCGAGCGTCTCTGTAAAGCCGCTCGATGGGATACTCGGAAATGACCCCGTAGCCGCCATGCACCTGAACGCCTTCATCGACCACGTACGCCACCACCTCGGTTGCAAACACCTTGTTGATGGAGCATTCCATGGCGTACTCTTCGATGCCCTTAGCGACAACCCGCCCGCCATCAGGACCGGAAGTATCCAGGGTATGCATGATGTTGTCGATCAAACCGCCGGTCCGGTAAACCATGCTTTCCGCGGCGTAGATGCGTATGGCCATCTCCGCCAGCTTTTCTTTGATCAATCCGAATTCGGCGATCGGAACGTTGAATTGCCTGCGTTCGTTGGCGTAACCGGCGGACAGCTCCAACGCAAACTTTGCATGCCCAATCGAATTGGCTGCAAGCTTTTGCCTTCCCATATTCAAAATATTGAAAGCGACAACATGCCCGCGGCCTATTTCAAAGAGCAGGTTCTCGACCGGAACCTTGAGATCCTCAAGGAAGAGCATCCGGGTCGAAGAGCCTTTGATGCCCATTTTCTTTTCTTCCAAGCCGGTAGACAAGCCCTCGGAATCGCCATCGACAATGAACGCGCTGAACTTGTCCCCGTCGATTTTGGCGTAGACGATGAACACGTCCGCCATTCCGGCATTGGTGATGAACTGCTTGGTGCCGTTCAATATGTAATATTTGCCATCCGGGCTGAGCACCGCTTTGGTTTTAGCCGAAAGAGCGTCCGATCCCGAACCTGGCTCAGTCAGCGCGTAAGCTCCGATCTTCTCGCCGGTCACGATCCCGGGCAAATACTTCTGCTTCTGCTCCTCATTGCCGAAAAAGGCGATGGGCTGGCTGCCGATGCCCGTCTGACCGCCCTGGGTCATGGCGAACGAGCCGGACCTTCCAAATCCTTCCGCTATGATTGTGGAGCTGATCTTATCGAGCTCCATGCCGCCGTAGGCTTCGGGGATTTCAGCCCCCAACAGCCCCAATTCTCCGGCTTCCAACAGGAGCTCTTCAATCATTCCTTCTTTCTGCGATTCCAGGTCATCGATTCTCGCTAGTATCCTGTCCGTAACGAACTGCGAGACAGTGCGGGCGATCATCCGATGTTCTTCAACAAAATCTTCAGGCGTGAACACGCTTTGGGGGGATGACGATTGTAGGAGAAAACTCCCCCCTTTGGGTAAATCAGACATCGCTTCAACCTCTTGCTGCAAAAACAGCATTTCCCTTTATTTATCCGTGAAATTCGGTTTGCGCTTTTCCACAAAAGCCCCGATGCCCTCTTTGCGGTCGTCGCTGGCAAAAGCGGTTACAAAGTTCTGAACTTCGAGGATCAGTCCTGAGTTGATATCCAGATTGATCCCGACATTCATCGCTTCTTTGGCCATCGCCATCGCCACCCCGGGCTTGGCCGCGAGCTTGGCGGCGAATTTCCTCGCCTCTTCCATAAGAGAAGCTGCGGGAAAGACTTTATTGACTAGTCCGATCTTTTCAGCCGTAGCGGCATCTATGATATCGCCAAAGAAGATGAGCTCTTTGGCCTTCGCCATTCCGACGAGGCGCGTCAAACGCTGGGTGGCGCCTCCTCCCGGTATGATGCCGAGGTTGATCTCCGGTTGTCCCAACTTCACCGTATCGGAAGCCAAACGAAAATCGCAGGCGAGCGAGAGCTCGACGCCGCCCCCAAGAGCGATGCCGTTAAGCACCGCTATCACGGGCTTGCCCAGATTCTCGATTTTGGAGAATGTCACGCGAGAAGCCTGGCAAAAAGAATACACTTCAACCGGAGTGAGATCGGCCATCTCTTTAATGTCGACGCCGGCGGCGAAAGCTTTTTCTCCCGAGCCCGTAAGAATAACGGCCTTGACCGTCCGGTCCGCCGCCAGCTCATCCACCGCTAAATCCAATTCTTGAAAGACCTTGCTGCTTAAAGGATTCATCGGGGGACGATTCAAGGTTATGGTTGCAACACCGTTATCTCTGCTTAACTGAATCACCTCGTAACCCATCGAACGAGCTCCCTTCTGTGCATTATCTCTTCGTATAGACCTACCACTTATGGAAGCCCGAGCCGGTCTTCTTGCCCAGCTTGCCGGCTTTCACCAGTTGCCTGAGCACCAGAGGAGGCGCGAACTGATTGTTGCGAAGCTCGTTGGCCAGATATTCCATAACGTGAACATTGATATCGAGGCCGGTGAAATCCATCAACTCGAAGGGGCCCATCGGGTAGTTCAAACCGAGCTTGACAGCCGTATCGATATCTTCGACCGAGGCGATGCCTTCTTCGAGCAGGCGCATAGCCACCACGAAACTGGCGGTCATGATGACGTTCACGACAAAGCCGGGGGAGTCTTTCTTGACTTCGATGGTCT
Organism: uncultured Syntrophobacteraceae bacterium; assembly: GCA_964578835.1. Taxonomy (GTDB): domain Bacteria; phylum Desulfobacterota; class Syntrophobacteria; order Syntrophobacterales; family Syntrophobacteraceae; genus CAZOEL01. The sequence goes on from CAZOEL010000091.1 coordinate 15,392, forward strand.
TCTTGCCGAAGGACTCGGACAAGGTCCTGGCGGTGGCGATGGTCTCATCGGAGGTCAGAAGGCCTCTGATCAGCTCGACCAAGCGCATGAGGGGAACCGGGTTGAAGAAGTGCACGCCGCAAACCTTGTCAGGCCTGTTGGTGCAGGCGGCGATTTCGGTGATCGACATAGAAGAAGTGTTGGTGGTGAGGCAGACATCCGGGCGGCATATCTTGTCCAGAGCCTGAAAGACTTCTTTCTTGAGGTCCATCTTCTCGAGAACGGCTTCGATCACGAAATCCGCTTCGGCGAAATCTTCGAGATTGAGCGTGCCTTTGATGCGGCCCAATACGGCTTGGCGCTCGTCTTCGGTCATCTTGCCCTTCTCGACCGATTTACGCATGAATCCGTCCATGTACTTGATGGACTTATCGACGTAAGCCATGTCGATATCGCGCAAAATGACATTGTAACCCGCCTGGGCCGCAACATGAGCGATTCCTGTTCCCATTGCGCCCGCGCCAACTACTCCAACAGTTTTAATACTCATAACAAACCCTCCAGTCCTGGAAATGTGATTGAATTTTTCAATTATCCAAAAAGAGCTGCATCGCTGCTTGCCGGGCTATTGCGAACGGGCGCGCACACCCGCCCGGACAGACGGCATTCAGTACCCCAGACCGCTTCCCGCCCCACAAAAGGAACAACCCCGTCCCTTTTGATTTCGATTCAGGAAAATACTCCAATAACTCAGTAGTGGGAAGCCTAAAGTTTCCATGTTCATAATGATTCGGTATTTTTTTCATGAGACAGGGGCCATCGCCAAGCTCGCCGACGCGAATCGCGGCGCCTTTTTCCTGCCCACACCTATTGAAGGCGCGGATGCGACATTATTGCCAAGTTGATGGTACACTTTTCAATAATGTTGTGTTAAGATAGCAGAGTTTTTTACCGGCCGTCAAGTAAATTAACCCAAAGAAAAGCCTTTTGCTTCGCGGGATGAGCAACAAAAGGCTTACCGCAGTGTGAGAAAAAACGGACTCCCCTCGCATGGGAGCCCAATGATTCGATCCGCCGTTGCTTAAAGAGTCGAATATTCAGCCTTCTTGCAGTAGAATGCAGCCTCAGAGCTTCTTTCGGCCTGTTGGAACTATAGGCGGAGGCTTCCGATGCGATTATTTCGAAGGAGGAATTCCCAATGAATCTGTTCAAGAACATTTCAGAATTACTGAGATGCGGGGAGAGCTTGGTGACCGCGGTGATCGTCAGTCGTTCGGGATCGGCGCCACGCGCCGTGGGCTCGAGAATGGCGATCCGAAAGGACGGCTCTATTCTCGGAACCATCGGGGGAGGCATGCTCGAAGCGCAGGCTCAGAGTCTGGCAAAGAAGGTCTTCAACATCCAAGAACCGGTGTTGAAAGAGTTTTTGCTCACTAATGAAGACGCCGGTCGGCTGGGCATGGTCTGCGGCGGTCAGGTGGAGGTTCTCCACCTCTACCTGGATGCGTCGAACGCATCCGTACGGGAGCTGTACCACGAGATTGCCTCCGCAATAGAGGAGAGAAAACGGGGCTGGTTGATCACACAAATCCCTTCCGAAAACAAAGGCTCCGGATTGCAGCATCTCTCGACAAAAAACGGATTCAAAATCGGCATGCTTGCCAACGAAGTCGTTGAAGAATTGGCCCCAAAAATCGGAATGAATGGTTATGAATTGATCGCGCACCGCGAGAGCCGATTTTTTATTGAGCCTCTGTCCATGGATGGAACCGTGTATATTTTCGGCGCCGGGCATGTCTCTCAGCAGCTCGCGCCTTTGGCAAAGCTTGTGGGATTTGAGACCATCGTTCTGGACGATCGGCGCGAGTTCGCCAACCGGGAGCGGTTTGATTCCGCTGACGGGATCATTGTGCTGGATTCATACGAGCGGGCGATGGAAGGGCTCGATATCGACGAAGAGAGCTACCTTGTGCTGGTGACCCGGGGCCACGCCCACGATAAGACGGTTCTGGGGCTGGCGCTTCGAACGAATGCCGGTTACATCGGAATGATCGGAAGCCGCAAGAAAAGAGACGCCGTATACGAGGCGCTGCTGGAAGAAGGCTTCTCACGCGAAGAGTTTGAACGGGTGCGCTCCCCCATCGGCATAAATATCAAAGCCGAGACCCCGGAAGAGATTGCGGTGAGCATCGTGGCGGAGCTCATCGAGGCGAGAGCAAAGAAGACGCAATGACAAACCGGACCGGCTTAGCAGCCCTGATCCTCGCAGCCGGGCTTTCATCCCGAATGGGGTCTTTCAAGCCGTTGCTCCCGCTCGGGCGCTCCACGGCAATTGAAGAGACGATCAGACGTTTTCTGGAGGCTGAAATCCGCGACATACGGGTCGTCCTTGGCCATAGATCCGAAGAGATCGTTCCGATCCTTGATAGACTCGAAGTCAGGAAGATTTTCAATCCCGAATATGAAAAAGGCATGTTTTCCTCGGTCATGGCCGGATTGAAAAACATGGAGCCATCTATAGAGGCTTTTTTCATGCTCCCTGCGGATATTCCCCTTGTGAAGCCGAGAACCATTACCGAGATTGTTCGGGCATATCGCAACAGCGGCGCAAAGATAGTCTATCCATGCTTCGATGGAACGCGGGGGCATCCACCCCTTATCTCCATTTCCTCGGTCGCGGATCTTCCAGAGCAATGGGAAGGCGGGCTCAGAGCTTTCTTGAGCAGGCGCGATCAAGAGGCGCTGGACCTGGAGGTGGTTGATGAAGCGATCCTCATGGACTGCGACACGCCTGAAGATTATGGCAGATTAAAGGCATACGGATCGAGAGCGCATATTCCGACAGAGCGTGAATGCATGGCGATATGGAAACAGCTCCAGACCCCGGAGAGCGTCATCTCTCATTCGCGCGTGGTGGCTGAGCTTGCGGGCGCGCTCATCATGCGTTTGAACGCCGCTGGATTTCGCCTTGATTCCAGATTGGTTACGGCTGCGGGATATCTTCATGACATTGCCAGGGCGAAGCCCGATCATGCAAAGGAAGGCGCAGCCCTCCTCCGGGATCTGGGTTACGAACACATCGCCGGAATTGTCGCTTCTCATATGGATATCAAGCTCAAAGAGCGGTCTGTTGACGAAGCGGACATCGTCTATTTGGCGGACAAATACGTTGAGGGCAGCCGAATTGTCTCGATCGAGGAGAGATTCGAAAAATCCTCGAAAAAATTCGATGATAAACAGGAGATCCTTCATGCCGTAGCGCAACGATTCAAGAATGCTCGGATCATCAAGGAGCGAATTGAAGAAGCGTTGGGAGCCGCCATAGAAGAGATCATTCAGAAGCTCGAAAGGGGCATGGGCTGGGCCGCCAATGGCGCGGAAAAAAGGATCTATCTGATTAGGCACGGAGCGCTCGATAATCCGGCTAAAGAGAAGCGCTATATCGGGCAGCTCGATTTGCCTTTGAGCGTCGAAGGCGCTCGGCAGGCGGAGCTCCTGCGCGAGAGGTTGAGGGAAGCGCCCCTTACCGCCATCTATTGCAGCGATTTGAAGCGATGCATGGAAACAGCCGATACCATCGGCGAACCTCACGGACTCACGCCCATCGCGAAACGGGAGCTTCGAGAGATTGCCCTGGGCGCATGGGAAGGAGCTTCCTTCAGTGAGATCCGGAGACTGCATCCCAAGGAATTTGAGGAGCGCGGCCGCAATCTTGTCCATTTCCGCCCTCCAGGGGGAGAGAGCTTCCACGACTGCGCGCTCAGGGTCCTCCCCGCTTTCTACGAAGCGCTCCAATCCACCTCGGGGGATATATTGATAGTGAGTCATGCCGGGGTGAATCGCATCCTACTCTGCCAGATCATGGGTAAACCCATGGACTCCCTCTTCGAGATCGATCAGAACTACGGCTGTCTCAACGCGATCCGAGCCGGCGCTTTTGCGCTTGAGGTGGAGATCTTGAACGAAGTCATATCGCCGGAAAAGGAATAGATGCGCATTATCGGGTCAAGCCCCAAACGAGATAACAAGGAGCAACGCCACAATCTTTTTCGGAAAGCGCAACTTCTCTTTGAGTTTACACGAAAAATAAGCTATTTTCTCAAGACCGCTCTACAGAATCCAAAGCTCGGTATCTTGAAAAAGTCGGTCTTTGATCCCTGATGGATCAACCCATTGACTGTTGGTTTCCAGCTTGCAGGACATACATTAACTCACCATAGCACACGAAGAGACAATTAAGATGAGTGTTGTCATGAAGTACGGCCGTCAGAAAGAAAAAGAGCGCAAGATAGAGGTCATTCACCGAACCGCAGCTAGAATATTGTGCAATCTGGGTTACGAGAAGGCGTCCATAAGGGATATCGCCGAAGCCACGGGAATCACAAAGGCGGGGCTATACTATTACTTCGACACCAAAGAAGAGCTCTTGTACCAGATCCTCGACAGTTTCATGGACGATCTTCTCGCCGAGATGCGTGATCTGCACGCTCGCATAACGGATCCCGCCGAGCTGATTCAGGCCATCATCAATTTGCAGGTGCAAAGATATTGCCGCGACAAGCACCGCTCAAAGCTCATCGCGCACGACGAGAATTGTCTGAGTGGAAAACTCCACAAGCAACTGAAAGAAAAACAGCAGCAGTACTTCTCTTACTGGAGAGAAGCTGTCAGGAAGTATTGCGAGCAGAAAGGCCTCTCGTGCGATCACGTTGCGGTGGATGCTCACACTCTGATGGGCGCCTGCATTTGGGTGCAGCAGTGGTACAACCCGTCGGGAGAGGTGAAGCCGGATCAATTGGTAAGGCGCATCTTTTCCGTATTCCTTTACGGACTCTCCAGCAGGGACAAGATCGACTCTCCGCAAGAGTCGACATCGGGCGAATAACGCCCAAACCGCTTTTGTCCAATAAGTGCTCTTCAATCATTTTTTGCGAGATTGCAGAACCGAAGAATCGTATTATGTTGATTCTTGAATCGCAAAGAACTGACCACTACTCTCCCGAGGAGAGGATCTCGAGCCCGCTTCTTTCCCTGGCTCGGGCCAACGCAGAGCTAACACGCCAATCAAGGGGAGCATACAGATATGCCTGTAGCCGACTACACAATCTACTGCAGCATGTTGGACCGGGCGCGGGAAAAAGGGTTTGCCTACCCGGCCATAAACGTCACCTCACTCACAACAGCCAACGCCGTATTGAAGGGGCTTGCTGAAAGTAAGAGCGATGGAATCATACAGGTATCCACAGGCGGCGCAGCTTTCGCCTCCGGCTCGTCCGTTAAAGACATGGCGCTGGGAGCCATCTCCATTGCCGAGCATGTGCGCCGAGCTGCAGAGCGGTATCCCATCTACGTCGCCCTTCACACTGATCACTGCCAGGCCGATAAGCTCGACCAGTTTGTAATGCCTCTTGTGGAGGAAACGGCGAAACGCCGGGCCGAAGGCAAGCCCAACCTCTTCAACAGCCACATGTTCGACGGAAGCGCCCTGCCGCTCAAAGAGAATCTGGACATTTCGGTCAAGCTTCTCGAAATGTTTCACAGCAATGAGCTCATTCTCGAGATCGAAGCGGGCGTAGTCGGTGGAGAAGAAGATGGCGTGAAGGCGGAAGCTTCGGCAAAGCTCTACACCACGCCTGAAGACACTCTGGAGGTGGCGAAGCGGCTCAACGCCGTCAAGGGCGCCAGATACCTGCTCGCGGCAACGTTTGGAAATGTGCATGGCGTTTACAAGCCTGGACACGTCAAGCTAAGGCCTTCCATCCTCAAGGACTGCCAGGAGGCTGTAGCGAAAGAGTATGGCGCTGAATCTCGCTTCTACCTGGTTTTCCATGGGGGCTCAGGCTCCGAGATCAGCCAAATTCACGAAGCCATCAGCTACGGCGTCGTGAAGATGAATATCGATACGGATACCCAGTACGCTTTCACTCGTCCCATCGCTCACCATATGCTCAAAAATTACGATGGAGTTTTGAAAGTGGACGGAGAAGTGGGCAACAAGAAATTCTACGATCCCCGCACGTACCTGACCATGGGAGAAGCCGCCATGGCGGAAAGAGTCAAGCAGGCCGCAAACGATCTGAAGTCTGCAGGCGCATCCCTTTTCAATGGCTAACAATGCATACGGGGAGCTCAAGACTGTTTTATAAAGATGCCGGATCAAAACGATCCGGTTTCCGTATGGAATTTTCATGTTGTTAGCTTTCTTTTCCCCTCCTATCGCACGATTTTGAAGGGCTGGAAGACAGCCCGAAGGTGAGCCGAAATTAATGGAATCCTGATTCTCCGAAGAGTCAGACCGCGCAGATTGAGAACTGCCATCGCATTTCAAAGTCATGCATATGAAATGTCAGAAAAGCGTTAAGCAAAAGAGAGAAGTGACCGATGGTAGGTTTAAATACTCAATCATAGATCGGGAGGGAAAAGATGATCAGCAGAATGCGGTTTTTTATGAAGGTCTGGAGATGTGGGAGCAGCGCGCCTCTTCTGAGGGCGTGGCGCCTTACTATGTTTTTTGATAAATTCTGCCGCTCAATGCTTCCTACGCCGCAGTTAGCGTACCAGGAAGCAAGAATCATGCGGCGCTATCGTTGAGCGTGAGCAGTGTGTCTCACGCTGCGAGCGGCTGAGGATAAAACGCTTTGCATCACGCGGAGAAGCGGAGGCTTTGCTTGAGCTTTCCCGCCTTCTCCGTTACTCCGCGTGATTTTCGCACGAATCCGATCAAGGAATATCAATCCGGCAAATGGCTGGTCCGCCATCAGGGGAATGGCGTTCTTATCCCTTCACCATCTTCATCTTTCGCAGCCTTATCGAGTTTGGAGTCACCTCAACCAATTCATCATCGCTGATGTACTCCATGGCCTGCTCCAGAGTGAACTGCCTCGGAGGCACCAGGCGCAAGGCTTCGTCCGAGCCGGAAGCCCTGATGTTGGTGAGCTTCTTTTCCTTGGTGATATTGACCCAGATGTCTTCAGAACGAGAATTCTCTCCAACGACCATTCCCGAATAGACCGGATCTCCCGGATTTACAAAGATAGTTCCTCGAGGCTGCAGATGGAAGATGGCGTACGCCACCGCTTTGCCGCCTCGATCCGACACGAGCGCGCCATTTGGCCTTCCCGTGATATCTCCGGCATGCGGCGTGTATCCCACAACAAGAGTATTGATGATGCCGGCGCCTCGAGTGTCAGTAAGAAACTGGTTCCTAAACCCGATGAGCCCTCTGGACGGAACCTCGAATTCGAGGCGCACGCGTCCGAATCCGTTGTTCACCATCTTGAGCATCTGGCCGCGGCGAGTTCCCATCATTTCCGTGACAATGCCCACAAACTTCTCCGGAACGTCCACGACCGCCAACTCCATCGGCTCGGAAAGCACTCCGTCGATGACCTTGGTGATGATCTTCGGCTTGGAAAGGGAAAGCTCGAAGCCTTCCCGGCGCATGGTCTCCACAAGCACGGCAAGCTGGAGCTCTCCACGCGCGCTCACTCGGAAGGAGTCCCTGTTTTCCGCCTGCTCCACCCGGAGGCTCACGTTATAGAGCAACTCCTTGTCCAGCCTCTCCTTGATGTGCCTGGATGTCAGGAACTTCCCATCCTTTCCGGCAAGTGGAGACGAATTGACCGAGAAGACCATCGATATGGTCGGCTCCTCAACGGTTATGGCGGGAAGAGGACGTGGATCGGCGAGGTCTCCCAGGGTATCCCCGATGAAAACATCGTCTACCCCGGCAACAGCCGCAATATCGCCTGCTTCGATAACGTCGCGCTCCACGCGGTTGAGCCCTTCATAGGAATAGACAACGCTGAGCGATGCTCTGCGCGGAGCCTCTCCGCCCTTGATGAGCGCCACTTCCTGGCCATAGCGCAAGGCTCCGTTGACGACTTTTCCCACTGCGATTCTCCCGACATAGTCGCTGTACTGAAGAGTGGTGACAAGAAATTGGAGAGGAGCCTCGGGATCAAAAGTAGGCGCCGGAATCGAGGAAAGGATCGCATCGAAAAGCGGCGACAGATCGCGGCCTTCGCCTTCCTGCTCCGTCATGGCGATGCCCGCTTTGGCGTTTGTGTAGAGAACGGGGAAGTTCAGTTGTTCTTCAGTGGCGTCCAAGTCGATGAAAAGATCGTAAATCTCATCGAGGACTTCGCCGATTCGCCTGTCCGGCCGATCGATCTTGTTGACCACCACGATGGGCGGAAGCTTTCGGGCGAGCGCTTTGCCGAGCACGAAGCGCGTCTGGGGGAGAGGTCCTTCGGTCGCATCCACCAAAAGCATGACCCCATCCACCATATTGAGGGTGCGTTCCACTTCGCCGCCAAAATCGGCATGTCCGGGAGTATCGACGATGTTTATTTTTGTTCCCTTGTAGATTATGGCTGTATTCTTGGCCATGATGGTTATGCCCTTCTCTCTTTCGAGATCGAGGCTGTCCATCACCCGTTCAGCAACCTGTTCGTTATCCCGGAATATGCCGCTCTGCCAGAGCATGGCGTCCACGAGAGTCGTTTTGCCATGATCGACATGGGCGATAATGGCCAAGTTCCTCAAATTATGACATGTTTGCATAAAGAATCCTCTTTCGGCAAAGCGCCATCCGATACTCTTGCCGGACGCGCTTCAAAAAGATAGATGTCCCGAAGGACAGAGTGTTATCAAAAAGTGGTGATGTATACACATTGAGGGGGAGGTCGTCAAGGATTAGAAAGGCGTCATCCAGGGCAAACGCATCTTGACTCAAGCTGAGATGACCTTTAGAAGGTAGTCATTA
>CAZOEL010000092.1:0-22991 GCA_964578835.1 uncultured Syntrophobacteraceae bacterium
TGGGGTCAAAATGCAAGAGCCTGTAACAGGATTTCATACCCCTCTGAACGGTTACAATAGACGAGCCTCACATGGTGGGGCCCGGGTGCACGAAAGAGCAGTGCGCCACATGCGATGACCTTGTCATGAAGAGTGCTTGCAACGCGGCATGAACATCTTTTTGGAGCCTGCGAGAGCAAGAGCTTTCGCAGGCTTTAGGCTTTTTTAGAGAGGAGGGCACATGATCTATTACGTGCTTCTCGAAGACTCATACCTCACGGTCACAAACGAGTTCAACGAGCTTGAGCCCTACAACAGACACTTCCAGGCTGGAGAAGAGTTCGTGCTCTCCTCGCGGCCCAAGGGCTGTGATGTCGTCGTGCTGCGAAACGGGAAGTTTACCGTTTGTGTGGACCGCGAGCTGCTCGCAGAGCGTTTTGAAGAGATATGGACGGGGACAAAGATTTTCGTAAGGGGAAAAGGGAGCGGCAATGAACCTAAAGATGCTTAGACTGCAGAACTTCATGGCAATAGGGGCGGGCGAGCTTCGCTTTGACGGAAGGGGAGTTCGGCTTATCGAGGGAAAGAACTTCGATAGCCCCACGTCTACTAGCAACGGCAGTGGAAAATCTAGTATCCCCGAGGGTCTCCAGTGGGCTATCTATGGAACCACCCGCCGCGGCTTGAAAGGCGATGAGGTCATAAACCGCAAAGCGGGGAAAGATTGCCGGGTCGAGCTTGAATTCGACGACTACCTCATCATTCGAACCCGCAAAGACGAGCTCCTCGGGACATCGCTCAAGTTCTTCCAAATGGACAGACGCCCCGAGGGTCTCGGAGCCTGGCTCGATATCACCCTTGGGACCATGAAGGACACTCAGGCTCTCATTGAGAAGACGATCAATCTCTCCGAGCTTACCTTCTCTAAAGTAGCGTGCTTCGGGCAGGGCGATATCAAGGGCTTTGCGGGCTTAACCGATGCCGAGCTAAAGAAGGTCTTCGAGCAAGCCCTGGGGCTCACCTTCTTCTCCGAAGACCATGCCAAGGTGAAGGGTGAGAGGGTTCGGCTCGAGACGTCCCTCATTTCGGCCAGAGCAGACCTTGGGTCGGCCGAGGGGCAGAAGAGATTTGCAGAAGAGAAGATTGCCTACTTAAAGAAGTCCATCGACGAGCACAAGGAGAGCACGGACCAGGCGGTGCGCGACGCAGAGAGCGAGATCGAGCGCATCGTGGTCGAGCGGGACGGGATCGTGACCTCCGCCACGGCCGAGGTGAAGACCGCCATGGGCGAGATAGCGACCCTCGACGCCAAAGCGGCAAAGCTCGATGAGCTTGAGACTCTTCAAAAGAAGCTTGAGGAAAAGGACCGCATGCTGAGCCATCAGTTGAGCGAGGCTTCAACCATCTGGAAGCTCAAAGCGTGCGAGCTTGACGCTCTGAGAGAGGAGCTTGAGAAGATCGAGGCCAAGGTCGGCACCCCTTGCGGCGAGTGCGGAAAGACTTATGCCGAAGAAGACCTTGAGGGGGCCAGAGAGGCGACGGACGCCAGGATCGCATCAAAGCTAAAGGAGCTTGAGGATAGCAAGAAAAGAGCGTCCGAGCTTGGCCCCGAGCTTAACAAGATAGCGGACCTTGGAAAACAGCTCGCAGAGCGCATTAAAGAGTACGCGGGGGTCCGCGAGCGCATAGCCGCTCTCAAACGTCACATTGAAGAGGTAAAGCGCAATGCGAAGAGCCGGATTGCAGATATCGAGTGGAGAAGAAAGCAGACAGAAGAGCGCATAAAGAAGCTCAAATCAAATGGATCGAGTGCGGAAGACGACCTTAAGGTTGCAGAGAGCGAGCGTTTAAGCGCAGAATCGAGCATCCTGGCAGCACAAAAAGCGATAGACGACCTGGAAGAGGCTATCGAGACGGCGAAGGCTCTGGAGACGATCCTCGCATCGGAGCTCAAGAGCTATGTTTTCGACTCTGTGACGCCCGAGCTAAACAAGCTCGTTGACCGCAACATCAAGGCCCTCGATGATATCGACATAGAGATCCAGACGGTCAAAAAGCTAAAGAGCGGAGAGTTCCGGGAGAAGTTCTCAATCGAGGTGAACAATAAGCATGGTGCCGAGGTCTTTCACGGTAATTCCGGAGGCGAGCAGCAGAAGGTGAACCTCGCCATCTCTCTTGGCATAAATAGATTGGTGCGCTCTATGGCGGAAAAGCCCATCAATTGTATATTCCTAGACGAAGCGTTCGAGAACCTGGACGAAGGGTCGAGCGAGGCCGTGACCGAGCTTATCAAGTCGGTTGATGCCCCGAACATCTTCCTCATCACGCACCGTGGAGAAATCAAGGACTTGATCCCGGACGCCATCAAGGTCGAGAAGCGCGGCGGAATCGCGACGCTTCATTAGCTGTAGCGGCATGCAATCATGGGACGCAAGAACTGCAATCATGTGGGTTTCTAAGCCACATGCACGATTCTAACCATATTATCTACAACCGAAGCTGGAACCCAAGCAACGCTGAGTTCGGGCACCAGTTATAATCGCGTCATTAACTAAAGATCCAGATATGATTTGGGAAAGAAAAACCTCAGAGTTCTTTTCAAAAAACGAGAACAAGGAGAGCATGTGGGCTGGTAACTGGTGACAGCCCTTTATGCCGACAACGGCCCCCGCTTATCCGACAAAATCCTCTCACAAGGTCAACAACAATGCACGGAAAACCAACGACAAGGCTGGTCGAGAGAGCCTCCGAGTTCTGCTGGTACTCGTAACGCAATTGACGGGACTAAAGGTTTGCAACGCATAGCAGGCTTTGTTTTGGTTGTACGGCTGGTAAGTTTGGTCTATGTTGGATCGACTGGACGAATCAGGCCGAGATGGATGAAGGGGCAGTGCATACCTGTTCATCAAAGGGAAGATCTGTCCTCTCCAGACTACATCGCTACCAATTGCCGTGAGAAGCATTGTTTCTGATTAACGCCAGCACACCCAGAGGAGCTGATGTTTGGAACAACTAACGTTTACCGTTGATAGTGCGTTGTTGAACGAGCTTGGAGAACGGCTTGTGGAGTCGGTACATCTCGCACTTCTTGAGCTGGTGAAAAACTCATACGATGCTGATGCAACTGAGGTTAACATCACGTTCAGCGATCAAGATTTAGACGAGTTTCGTATAGTGGTTAAAGATAATGGCAGGGGGATGACCTTCCGCGAGGTTCAACGATATTGGATGCGGATCGCGACAACAAACAAACTTGCCGATTCAGTTTCTGCAACCTACGGCCGGCCGAAATCTGGATCGAAGGGCATCGGACGATTTAGCTGCCGGCGACTTGGAACAAGGCTGGAACTTTTGACAGTAGCACTCACGAAAGGTATGACCTACGAAAAGACGGAAGTCACTTTTGATTGGAACAATTTCAAGCCTGGCACCGATGTAACCGAGATAACATGTCAAGGTAGTAGGGAATCTTTAAAAAGAGCCAAAACGGGCACCACTTTGCTCATCACCGGCGGCGATATGTGGGAGTGGGGCCTGAGAGGCTATAACTTTTTAAAACGGCAGCTTGCAGTCCTTGTGGCTAACCGAGGAATAAAAAGAGAGGGTTTCGAAGAGGACCCTGGTTTTAACATCACACTTGAGGCACCACATTATTTAGAAAAGCCAAAAGATTTGCGAGAGGATCTCATCAATGCCGGCTGGGGCACAATTAATGCTCACATTCAAGAGGATGGCAGGGCCAACTGCACGTTAGTAGCAATGGATTTGGGCAAGCGAAACATAGTTGGACAAAAAGTGTACGAACATCTAACCGGGGTGTCGCTTGAAGTTGGAATATTCGTGTCTGATGCCGACCAAATTCGAAACAAGTCAGTCTTGTCAAAGGGGACAATGGCCTCAATTCTAGACGAGTGGGGTGGCATACAGGTCAAGCATAACGGTGTCAGAATATATCCGTATGGTGATGACGACTGGCTAAGGATAGATGCAGATAGAGCAAGGCGACTTGGAGCCCCAAGCGAAGAATTGCAGCTATTTGCAGGAAAGCTAGGAGGGGTCGATCCTGCGCGAGCACTGCTTTCTCTGGTTTCTCATAAAAGCTATCTTGGCACAGTTTCTATCAATTCCAAAGATGAAGGTTTCCAACCCAAGGCGAACCGTGAAGGATTCATGGCGACTCGAGCCGTTCGTGAGCTCCGAGAATTTGCGCGGTTCTGCATTGATTGGGCAACCATTTATCGTGATTATTGGATCAGGGAACGAAGAAAAATCGAGGCGGAGAAAGCCCGAAAAGAATTCGAGAAATCCACAGGGACCGAAACCCCCCGTTCAGACGTTATCAAAGCCGCAGCAATACATATAAAGAGCCAGCTTGATCAGATTGTAACTGCGCCTGCTGTGAGTCAAAGGCAGGCTGCGGCACGTGAAATCGCCCCTGCTATTAGTGCGATCCTCGCGAATGATCAGGCCAATGAAGAGGAACTCCGTCATCTTCGCCTAATTGCTTCGAGTACCATGTTGCTATTAATATTCTCCCATGAGGTCAAGTCATTTCTCTCCGACATAGATACAACAGAAGGTATTCTTGAAGGCATACTGAGATCCTCTGCCGGCGCCCCCAACCAGTATTTTCATAAGTTGAAAACGCAACTTTCAGAATCAAAAACAAGGTTTGAACAACTACTGGAAATGACGGCATTAGTGGGTGCTGATGCCAGGAAGTCCAAGCCCGTGCGGTTGGCCCTGCGGGACCGAGTAGAAAGGGCTTTATCATGCTTCTCCCTTGTAATAAACAGTTACAATGTAAAAGTTGACCACAGCCAAGTAGCACCCAACTCCATGGTTGGCCCAATGATGGAGGCGGAACTCTACGGGATCTTGCTCAACGCTTTATCTAATGCCCTGAAGTCAGTAATCGCTGCTGGCAGTACCAAGAAAATAATGATCTCTGCGAACAGAGTTGCTAATAAGACAAGAATTCTTATTTCAGACACGGGACTTGGGCTCGATAGTTCAAAATTCCAAGAAGTATTTGTTCCCTTTATCGCTGATCCAGAGGGTAAGCTGTACACGCACCTTGAAGATAATTTAAACCCTGCAGATAAGTACATTGTGGGTACAGGCAGCGGTCTTGGTCTCAGCATAGTCAAAGAGATAGTAACCATCCGTGGCGGTTCGGTTCAGTTCATTGAACCTGAAAAACCTTGGAAGGCTCAATTGGAGGTATTGTTGCCATGAGCGAGGGCTTAGTTTTTCTTTGGATAGACGATGAATCTTCAATGAAAACAGCTGCAGAAAATCTGGAGGAAAATACACGTGCCAAAGTTTACTTCTATGATCTCACGAACGACGATCTTGCAAAGATTGAGTCCCTTGTGGAGAAGCATGCACCTAATCTGGTCATCGTCGATCATAAACTGAACAAAACAACAGGGTTTTGCGGACTGCGAAAAACTACTGGGGCAACAGTTTCTGAGGTGATTAAGGAGTCTAATCCGCAACTACCGGTTGTTTGCATAACAAAAGTTGACCTCAATAGGGACATCACATTTGCGCAGAGATCGGCCTACGATGCCGTTATTGATGCAGCACACCTGACAGATGAACGTCAAATTCTTGTTGCGCTTGCAAAGGGCTTTCGGGGAATTAATAATGAACCGCCAAAAAACGAGGAAGATCTTCTCCAGCTCCTTGGTTGTCCCGATGTGGACCAAATTAGACTCATGCAGGTCTTGCCGAGCAATCTCAAGACCGGATTTGGGCAAAAAGGGTTTGCCTCTATGCTGTGGCGCTGGATTGATGAGGTACTTTTTGCACGCCCTGGCTTCCTTTACGACTCACTCTGGTCAGCAACCCTTGTAGGCGCAAAAGAGAGTAGTTTTATTAAAGTACAAGAGAAGCTACAGGCTGCCAGATACAGTGGGATCTTCGCAAATGATGTCTGTCCGAGATGGTGGGCAAGCAAGATACAGGAGATTTTGTACAAGAACAGTCCTACAAGCGAACAAGATGATCCGCGTTTGCTCGGGAGAGCCTACCTCCAGATTCCGGAGGAAGAATTCAGTAAATGCGAAATAAGCGGCAAGGATCCTGCAGAAACGGTGGCGTATACAGATACTACTAACCTGAACCGCAAACAGGTGTGCTTGCAGCTGACCGATGAACATCCTGGGTTCCAGGCACTCCTTTTCTTCGAGACAATACGCATAATAAATGAGGGGGAAGAGTGAAGATGATAGCGATCCCGCCCGAGGACCTCATAAAAAATGAGTTGCATACTCTCGAAGTAATAATGAACAGGCCGGGTATACGCCAAGAGCAGCCTGAGTTGGCTCGTTTGGCTGAGCAAGAATGCTTGAAAGGCGAATATCGAAGCAACAATAGTTTCTCTTTCAGTCCATGGATATACTTTCCTATTACTAAACGCAATAAGGTTACCAAAGCTCTTTTAGAGTGCCTTATAATCTCCAACCCTCAACAATCCAATGTATATGAAATGCTTACGTACTCTTTCAGTCTTTTCAAGCTTGACGATGAGAGAAAAGATTGTCTTGTAAAGAGATTTCATATTGATTTCACCTATTCTTCAGATACAGGGAGGCCGCCTCTACACCCCATATTTCATCTTCAATCTCCTGGTAAACTGAGCCCCATACTCCAGGCTTATGGTATAAACGATGCTCATCTGGATCCGTCTATATCAGAGCCAAGGCTTTACTGTGCACCTACTTCGCTTGCATTACTCACGGATTTTTTGCTGAGAGAGTTCGGTGGTGATCATAGCTCGCCTCTCACAAAGATTACGAAGGAACGTTATTGGAGGAGCTTGATAAAGAAAAATGAGGACTTAGTGCTTAAGCCCTACTTCAATGCCTGTAGCCAATTCTTTGACGACCGGCAAGCTAAAAACCATAGCCAATTGTTCTCACAGGATTTTGTGTATGGCCAAAGTTGACATTCAATCAAAGCGTCAGAACGGAGTTTTCTACACCCCCCACGATCTGGCTATTCGCCTCGTTGAACCTTTATCGAAAGGGAGAGCACCTACAAGCATTCTGGATCCCGCGTGCGGGAACGGCTCACTCCTTTCTGCTGCTCAAGAAGTCTTCTGCCGAAACGGCTGTGCTTATAAACCCGATCTCTTCGGGTGTGATTTGTCACCAGACTACAATAATCTGCATCACCTTCTACCTAAACATATTTGGCAGGGCGATTTTCTCGAACTACCATTAAATCAGATGTTTGATCTTGTTTTGATGAACCCGCCATTCGTCAGGCATCACGGAATTCAACCTAAAAACAAGAATGCTTATAATGCTGGCTTACGGAGTATTTGTGCTCTCCCGAAAGTCGCCGATTTATGGGCTTACTTCCTGGTAAAGTCGGTTGAAGCCGTCAGTACCGGTGGTACTCTTGCGGCCATACTCCCATGGTCTTTCCTGCAAGCAGACTATGCTCGTGGCCTAAGAGCTTGGGTTGCAGATCGGTTCGCTGCCATTGATGTTACTGCTATATCATCCCAGCAATTTGAGGATGCCGAAGAGCGTATTGTGCTCATCTGGCTGCGAAACAAGGGGCGATCAGCTCAGAGTATCACAATACGCAATGTTAGTTGCCCTTCTGAAGATACGACACAGCAACATTTATCATGGTCTGAGTGGATTCGATCGCGCGTTATTGTCAGTCATGAAGGGTCTATTGATGATCTTCTTGTATCGTTTTTAGACAAGGGATTTGTTCCTTTTCGGGAGGTAGCCGACACCCGAATCGGTACCGTGACAGGCGCTGATTCCTTCTTTATAGTAGAGAGACAGTTTGCGATAGAACTAGGTTTAAATGAAGAGAATTATCGCCCTATCATTAAAACACTGAGAGACCTAAATGGCTTCCATCTGAATGGGAATTGTCCTGACAAAGTGCTTATGCACTTTCCTGAGGAGCCCAAGACTTCTATTCTCGTGAAGTATCTCGAGAGTGGGAAAAGCCAGAATCTTCACCTGAGAGCCCATTGCCTTCGTCGCAACCAATGGTATATGATACCAAAAGTTGCTCCCCCGGATGCATTTTTCCCCTATCGTACAAGCCATACCCCTTACTTAGTTCTCAATACGCCAGGAAATCTCTGCACCAACTCCGTTCATGCTATTAATTGGCGTAAGTTGGTTGAGAGGCAGATAAAATGGGTACAGGTTTCCCTTCTATCAGCACCAGGGCAGTTGTCATTAGAAGCGAACGCAAAAATTTATGGTTCTGGTGTGCTCAAGATCGAGCCTAGCGCACTTGGAAGTGCACTTGTGACGACCGGGATCGAACCTATACCTGAAGAAGTTTATAATACAATTGATATCTTACTACAAAAGAACAACCGGGATGCCGCTTGCCAAGTGGCAACGGATGCCATTAGCAGCTATTGCAGTATAGATTCAAAGACCATAAAGGTGTTTTGGTCAATGCTCCACGAGTTAAGAAGCCGTCGAATCACTTCTAACATCGTAAAATGATAACCGTCCGGATTTGATATTCTCAGATGCCAACGACGGCTCATTGCAGGCCCGACATAGCTTGTCTGTGTACGTAATAAAGCCTCGGATGACCTGCCTCTCAGCTTTTGGGCGAGTCAACACAGCTTGCCAGTATGTTTAATGCGGTGCTGGCCGATGAACATAAAGGACATCCTTGGAATATGTTAATTTTCGTGGTTCAGGGAAGTAGCTGCGCTCAATTGCATACCTCCACATGATATCGTCTCAAGGCCTGTAACTCCCAATCACCAAGAAAACTGCTAGTCTTTGCTCAAAGAGATCTATCTTCACTCCTCAGCCAGCTACAAACTCCATAGTATCTGATTCGACGTCATTGAAGTTTTCGCATTCGATGATTGCAGATCACCGCAATTGACAACATGGATACAATTTTCGCCTGTTCGACTCCTGGAAAATAGTGCTCGCGCGAGTATAGATGTTGAAGACATTAATACTCAGGCGCGAGGAACACGTCATGAAGCTCTACTTTTCAGGCGTATCAGGCAGCAGAGAATTCGAGTATCTCACGGAAGCAAAGGTCGATCACATCCTGGTCGATCCCTCAGACTTAAAGCACGTCGGCCCCGAGTACAAAGGGCGCCTTGCCCTCGACTCCGGGGCCTATCGCGCCTTTAAGTCCGGAAAGCCCATGATGCCGGCCGAAGACTATCACCGGCTCGTAGACTCTCTTCCCTTAGATTTTGCAATCCAGCAGGATGTCATAGGCGACCCCTTCGCAACGCTTGCAAACTGGGAGCGCCACTTCTCGCCCAGAGCCGTTCGGCTCGACATGGTTCATTTCGTGCCCGTCTACCAGTGGAGAGCCCCGCGAGATCATCTCAGCCAGTACCTAGACGAATCGAAACTCGTTGCCATAGGCGGCCTTGTTCCCCTCATGCGAGAGAAAGACGAAACAATGTACCGGGACCTCATGGATCTTTGCAGAGCTTATCCGGGCCGCTTTCACATCCTTGGCATGAACTGGGTGAAATGCATCGAGCACATGAAAGACCTCGTCTACTCGGCCGACACATCGAAGGCATGGGCTGGCGGAAGATATAGACGAGTCATATTTCGCCACACGAAAAACGGGCACCTCCAGGAAGCTCCGGCAAAGCTCATCCCAGGCTACGAGCACATAGGAAGAGAGGAGCTAAACATCCACAACGCAATGAACATGAGAGAGTATACGGAGGAGAAGGCAGCATGAAGATAGAGGTCGAACTACCAGCGGTAGGAGAAGAGATTACCTGGGTGCAAGTGACATCGGGAAGTCTCATCCAGAGAAGAGGAAGAGTGCTCTCACACCACGAGGCTGGCATCAAGGTCGCCTGGATCGGCGATTCGGGGGAAGACGGCCCGGCCGTCTTTCTCCAGGGCAGAATCTTTTGGATGAACAAGTAGAGGAGAGAGCGGTGGACGCATTCACGGAAAATCATCTTCACAAGTGGATCGAGCGCACGGTGCATGAGAGCGAGCAACACGAGGTGCATCTTGCCATCAGGGAAATGGTTCGCGACTACCCGGAGCTTGTCGAGCAAGGCTATAGCTGGTCCGAAATACGGATGCTTGCAGAGAGGAGAGGTGAGAAGTCATGAGGATTAAAGACGATGCAATGGAAAAGGTGAGGGCTGCGGCCCATCTGGAGGTCCTGAAGAGGGCCGCTACGCTTCTCGTCGATGCCTACGCCAGGGGGAGAGGCGGAGCAGAGGGTGAAGTGGGAAGACTTGGATGATGCGTTTGTGGCGGCGCGGTCGGCGCTCGCGCTGGTTGAGAGTATCTCGGAAGGGGAACTCTACAAGGAGCGGTTAAAGCTCTTTACGGAAAGCGAGGACGACGAGTGATGAAAGAACAATTTCTGATAGATCATCCGAACGCGAACTGGATCTTGAACTGCGCGGCGAACGACGTGAATTGGAAGAGTGCGCTCGCAAAGCTCACGATTGATGAGACCCTCTATTGCCTTGAGCGGGAAAACAGATCGACGGCGGTTCGCCTCCTCAAGGCACGCGCGAGAACCCTCAGGCTCACTCCAGCTTGCGGAGCCAGGCACCCGCACATGAGCGGCACGCGCTGCAACCGGGAAGACGGACACCCAGGGGAGCATTGCATGCAGAAATGCACACGCCCCAAGGGCTACGACAACATCTGGTGGAAGGAGACTTAGAGATGGCTGATCTTAAACATGGTGAGGATACCTGCTTTGATTACTTCTTCTGTGATGAGTGCGACGAGGAAGTGTGGCCGGATCGAGAAGAGAATGAGTGTGCCGGGTGCGGGGCAAAGTACACATATGGGGGGAAGAGACTCAGATGAGCGTGAAAATGGGTTTGTGGTCAACCTACGTAATAGTGGGCGACTCTGATCCAGACCACTGGCTTCAGATGCGCATGAACCCGGGAGAGCTTCCCGGCATCCCGGAGGGCTACCACCTGGAGCGCTGGACGTATGATCGAACGGGAACAGGCGACCGGGGGCCGGTAAAGCGCGAGCGAATCGCGCTCTTCCCCAAGTTTATCATTGTGAAGACGGTCGACCCCGACGCCCCTCACATCATGCGCGACTTTCCCCACGAAATAAAGGACGTGGGCGAAGACGAGCGCCTGGAGAAGTGGTGGTACGCCCATGCGTTCACCGGCGATCCGGGCAAGCGCAAGCCCATAATACGGGAGCCCCTGTGCCCGTGCTGCTTCTACTATGGAAAGCGTGGCTACATCTGGAACGCAGGGCACTGGATGCACTGCCCCGCGTGCAGCAGGGTCAATGTCATCAGAGGCGAATACAATAGGAGAAGAGATGGCTAAAGTGGCGGACAGGCTTTTGGAGCGGCTTGAGACGGCAATGAAAGACTACGATCAGGCTTTCATCTACCAGCCCACCGAGACGCCCGATTGGGGTGAACTCAAGACCGTCATCAAGGCGGTCATAGACGAAGCAACGGAGTGGTCTCTTGAAGATTAAGTGCTACGTCCCCGGCTGCAAGAATCGGCGGGAGATCCACTGGCTCGGATATCTTTGGATGGTAGTGAGGGCGCTGAGTTTCGCGCCCTTTGTCTGCCCGGATCACTACGATTTGTTCGATTTTTGAAAAAAGATCATTTTTCTTACTCCCGAAAAATACCCCTCGCGCGAGTATAAGTATTTGAGAGGTTTGAACTCATGTCAAAAGAACAGATGAAAGGTGTTAGAGCGATCCGTCTTGCAACGAAACAAATCGAGCTGAGCCCCGGCCAGATCCTCTACAGGACGCAAAGAGCCTGGGAGATTTGGCAGGGCGACCCGAACGCAAGGCGAATTAAGCGCATCCCGAGGGTTGCGGTATTGGGGTTTTTTAGGGGAGACGGGGAGAAAGAGAGATGATGGACTTCTTGGGGTTTATCCTTGGGGCCGTCTACGGGCTTATTCATTGCGCCGTCATGCTTCTTCTCGGGATTATCGGGATCTTTCTCGTCTTCCTCGGGCCTATCATGCTCATTGTTGCGCCGCCGGCAGGGGCCATGATGATCGTCATCGGCGGCCTCTGCATAGCACGCCTCGGGAAGAAGGAAGAATGGGAAAAATGAGAAGTACAAAGACAGCGACGGCAATTGCAATCGTGGCGATTCCCAGAGCTACCATCATGGCCCTCGATGTCGGCTTTCGCAATACGGGCGTTGTGATCTTCGACCCCGTAACCGATCAGCCAATCGCCTGCAAAACGGTTCGGACAAAGCCCTCGGCAAAGAAGCTCCAGGTGCGAAAAGCCGACGACAACTCCAGGCGCGCTCAAGAGATGGCGCTTGAGCTTGAGGAGGTCATAGAACAGTTCAACGTAAAGGGGGTCGTGGGTGAACTTCCCTCCGGAGGATCGAAGTCGCACAGTGCGGCAACCATGATGGCAGCGGCAACAGCCGTCGTCTCGGCCGTGATCGCGCTAAAGCGTCTCCCCAACGAGTGGAGCACGCCCTCCGAGGGGAAGACGGCGCTTTGCGGGAACTCTCAAGCCTCGAAAGAGGAAATGATGGCAGAGGCGCGAAGGCTTTACGGCTCTCTTATCGCATTCCCAAAGGCGAAGGCCGAGTTCGAGCACCAGGCCGACGCCATCGGAGCCTACATTGCGCAGAAAAACGGAAATATCAAGCGGCTGCTCTCTTAAGGAGAGCTTTCCAGCACAGCGCTTGCAGTATGTAGAGGTAGAGGACGAGCCTCTCTAAGGGGCTTTTTTATGAACTTTTTACATAAGTAAGTTCTTATCTTATTGGAGTGATCATGAACGGGAAGAAAACAAAGGAGCTGCGACGCATCGCCCAGGAGATCGCAGCACGGGAAGGCATCAAAAACGGACTCGTCTACAAGCACCACGGGCCGTTCACCAAAAAGATTGACGCTCTGGACAACAGGACCCGGCTCATCTTCGACGAGGTGGAAGGAAAGCGGGTAAAGCGCACATTCGAGGTCACAGGCTACACGCGCGAAAACATGGGAGTTCGTGGGATCTACCTCGCACTGAAGCACGCCTATTACGAAGCTATAAGACGCGGCGACAACAGGCCGCTTCGCGAACTCTTCGCAGAGGATCTCCAGAAACCAGAGCCCACGCCGCCAGCGACCAAGACACGCGATATGCCAAGGGCTACAACACCTGAAGACATCGAAAGAGCCGTAGCGCTCATAAATGAAATGAAGGAGGCAGCATAGATGGTTCGCGTATTCGTTAAGCGCTTGAACAGAAGAGCGCAGGTCCCCTTCTACGCAACACCCGGCGCAGCCGGGTTCGACATTGCGAGCAGGGAAGATATCGAGATCCCGGCAGGCGCCACGGCGCTCGTTCATACGGGGCTTGCCATGGCGATTCCAGAAGGCTTCGAGCTTCAGATCCGACCGCGCTCGGGAATGGCGCTAAAGACAAGCTATATGGTGAAAAACAGTCCAGGGACCATCGACTCCGACTACCGGGGCGAGGTTTGCGTGATCGTCCACAATCTTGGAGCAGTCCCTCTTCCCATCAAAACAGGAGATCGCATCGCCCAGGGCGTCGTGGCCCCAGTCCATCAGGCCCGCTTCTTCGAAGTCGAGGAGCTCGATGACACGAAGCGCGGCGCGTGCGGCTTTGGGTCAACGGGGCTCGCGGGAGGGTGCGCGTGATGCTCAGCGTCTATCTAGCAGGCCCCATAGAAAACTGCACGCTTGAGGAGGCATGCGCCTGGCGAAGAGAGGCCGACGCGATTCTGGGAGACCACTTCAGGATTTTAGATCCCATGAAGGGTAAGTACCGCATCGTGCCGTCTGGGCAGGTGATTCTAAAGAAAGACTACAACCCGGCTCTCCGGCATCTTTGCTCGTCGGACTCCGTCTACCACCGGGACCTTTTCTGCGTGCGCAAGGCCAACATCGTCTTAGTCAACCTCACATTTGTGAACCGTGGCGGCAAGGGGACGTTTTTCGAGATGGGCTTTGCCTCCGCATTGGGCAAGCTCCTCGTTGCCGTAAGCCCTGATGAGCACGTCCTCGGGCACCCGTTCATAGAGATGAGTGCCATCAAGTTCGAGGACATGGGCGCGGCCTTCGATTTCCTGCTCACCATGGCAAGCTAAAGGAACACCTATGATTCGAACCGAAGACTACACCGGGGACGTCCGCATTGCGGGCTTGCCCCCCGAGAAGAGGGAGCTTGAGGCCGAGGTGATGGCCCTCGAGCACCTGGTCTCGGACTTCTCAATCGAGATGGTTAGAAAGCTCGCGATCAAGTGCGCGGAGGGGAGACGCGGGTGGGACAACCCCGATCTCTACGCCAGCATTGAGAGCGCCCTCCTCAAGGCCGCCACCCGCGGCAAATGGGTGAGTGTTGCAAACTTCGCGGCGATGCTCTGGAACATGGATAGCGGGAAGGGGGAGACCAATGAGGAGCACTGACTTTACAGACCCCTTCAACGAGTTCGTATACGTCCGCAGCTACTCCCGTTGGCTTGAGGAGCAGAAACGAAGGGAGACCTGGCCAGAGACCATCGAGCGCTACATCGACTACATGCTCCCAAGAGTCCCGGCATCGAGACGAGACGAATTCAGAGAAGCTTGCGCGCACATCTACCCCTTCGAGGTAATGCCCTCGATGCGAGCGCTCTGGGCCGCAGGGAAGGCCCTCGATAGCGACAACATGGCGCTCTTTAACTGCCTGGCTGGCGACACCAGAATTGTAACATCCGATGGGGTCAATGAGATCAAGGATGTTGTTGGAGAGGTTGTGGTGCTCAACTCCAGGCGCGAATGGGTTGATGCCGAGGTGCGCTCCTTTGGTGTTCAGAGGACAGTCGAGGTGAAGTTTGGATACAACAATGCGCACTGCAAAAAGGTTCGAGCAACCCTCGATCATGACTGGGTGCTCAAGGATGGTTGCCGTGTAAAGACGAAGGATCTGGTCAAGGGCGATCTGGTTCCATGCCTTGGCCGCAAGCGCCGAGAATACGATTCAATAGACTATGCTCTCGGAGTAGTTCACGGACTGATCTATGGCGACGGGACATCCACATTCGCCCAGGAGCGCCTGATGGGCTATAACATTCGCCTCTGCGGCGAAAAGACAGAGCTCTTGCCGTGGCTGGAGAGCGTAGGCGGGAAAACGACTTATCCGCCGTCTTTTGGAGGAGAGCCCGTCGTAATGCTTTATGGCGACTTTGCCAAGACCCATGCCCTGAAGGAGTTGCCGTCGGAAGAAGAGACCGAGGATTATCTCGTCGGGTTCTTTCGCGGCTGGATGGCAACGGATGGATCTTTGAGCGTGGGCACTCAGACCAGGATGTGCGTTGGGCCCAGGGAAGAGGAGTGGCTCAGGCGCGTTATGCCTCGATTCGGCTACTACTTTCAAGCTTCACAGCCGCTTGGGCGAGAGACGAATTACGGCCGCAGAAACAAAGAATCCCGCACACTGTCGGTTGCAAGGTATAGCCTCACGAAAGATGATTTTCTTGTTGCCAGAAAGCGTGACCGCTTTCAAGAGCTCGAGGTCGAATGGGCTTTTCGCGGCATAGTCGAAGGCTCCGAGCGTGAAGAAGAGGTTTATTGCGCCATCGTTCCAGGTACGCACGACTTCACTCTGGACGATGGGCTGCTCACGGGGAACTGCGCCTTCCGAGTCATAAACCACCCGAAGGCTTTTGCCGAGATGCTCTACGTTCTCATGAACGGGACGGGCTTTGGCTTCTCGGTTGAGCGCCAGTTCATAAACCAGCTCCCGAGGGTTCCGGAAAAGCTTGTCGAGTCGAACGTCGAGATAGTTGTCGCAGACTCGAAGCTCGGCTGGGCCGAAGGGTTCTACAAGTTCATGCTTGGGCTCTACCAGGCAAAGATCCACAAGATGAACTACTCGAAGATCCGACCTCGTGGGACAAGGCTAAAGACGTTCGGCGGCCGCGCTTCAGGCCCCGGCCCTCTAAAGCAGCTCATGGAGTTCACGCTTCGAATTTTCCAGGGGGCGAAGGGGCGGCAACTCAACTCTCTTGAGTGCCACGACATCTGCTGCTTCATAGCCAACATCGTTGTCGTGGGGGGTGTGCGCCGCTCATCGAGTATCTCGTTTAGCAACCTCTCCGACCAGAGGATGGCCCACGCAAAAGACGGGGCCTTCTGGGAGCACAACCCTCAGCGGCGGCTTGCAAACAACTCGGTCGCGTACACGGAAAAGCCCGACTGCGCCAGCTTTCTTGCCGAGTGGCTAAACCTCATGCGCTCGGGTTCGGGTGAGCGCGGGATCTTCAATCGCGAGTCGGCCTTGGCCTCAATGAAACGTCTGGGAAGACTCGACAGAATCCCCGAAGAGCTTTGGCCCACTGTCTCGACAAATCCCTGTCTTACTGGTGATACCTTGGTCCCTATTCGCGGCAGAGGGCTTTGCAGGATTGCCGATCTCGCTGGCGAGAGTCACCTCGTAAGGGATGGCGAGGGCGACTGGGTGATGAGCCCGGTTAGGAAGACCTCGGATGAGGCTCCGGTAATGCGCGTTGAGCTTTCGGACGGCTCTCTCTACCGGGTGACGCCATGGCATGTTTTCGTCCTTGAGAACGGCGAGCGCCGCGAAGCGCAGCACCTCGCGCTAGGCGACCGTCTCAAGACATCCGATATCGAGGGCTGCTTCGGTACGCACCATAACCCGGACGAAGCGTACCTGGATGCATGGCTGATAGCTGACGGGACTTACTACAATGTCAAGGACGCAAGCAAGCTCTATCTCTATCCGCCCAAGTTCGACCACAGGGAGGCTCTTGAGAGAGTCGGGGCAAGCTTTGGAGAACCCGACGATCAGGGCCGCATCACGGCCGTTTTCCTCAACAAGCCCTGGAGCAGGGGACATGTCCCACCATACGTCTTGCAGGGTGACCGCGAGACCGTGTTGGCCTTTATCAAGGGGTCGCTCGAATCCGACGGGACCTGTTCCCATACCGCCAACGGATGGGTGGTTCAGTTCAACAGCACTCACCGCAAATTTCTCCAGGAGGTGCAGGCTCTTCTGAGGCTCTTCGGGGTGCACGGCAAGATAGCGCTCTCGCGTGAGGCCGGTTATCGAATGATGCCGGATGGGCATGGAGGCCTGAAAGAATACTGGTGCCAGGAGTCCTGGCGACTCACAGTGAGCAAATCGCTCAAGCTATTTGCCGACTTGTACCCAGAGCGCGTGAAGCGCGGGGCTTACGCGAAGCAGAGATCGGTGAGCATCGAGAGCATTCACGGCCCGGACCCAGAGCATCGTGAGCCCGTGTACTGTTTTGGCGTTCCGACCACGGCTTCTTTTGATCTCCCGACGTTTCACAGTGGAAATTGCGGTGAGATATTCCTAACCGACTCAGGGCTTTGTAACCTCTCGGAGGCCGTCGTGAGATCCGGGGACTCTCTTGAGACCCTGAAGAACAAGGTGAAGCAGGCGGCAATACTTGGCGTCATCCAGACGACCTTCACACGCTTCAACTTCGTGGGCCGCCAGTGGAAGATCAACGCCGAGCGCGAGCGCTTGCTTGGTGTCTCTCTAACCGGCCTTCGAGACCACGACGTGCTCGGCCACAAGACCAGGCAATCCGAGAAGTGGCTTCGCGAGATGCGACAGATCGTTTGGGATACGGCGAGAGAGTGGGCGGCAGCTCTTGAAATCAACGTACCCGCCGCCTGCACCTGCGTTAAGCCTAGCGGAACAGTGAGCTCCTTGGTGGGGTCCGCATCCGGCATTCACCCGAGGTATGCCCCGCACTACATCCGAAGGGTTCGAGTGTCGAGCAACGATCCGCTTGCGAAGATGATGATGGATCAGGGCTTCCCCTGGTGCCCGGAGGTCTCGGAGACCCACGAGAACTTAACCACCGTCGTCTTCGACTTCCCGCAGGCCTCTCCCGAGACATCCGTCTTTAAAGACGAGGTGACAGCCATAGAGCAGCTCGAATACTGGAAGATGCTCAAGACCGCATGGTGCGATCACAACCCCTCGGCAACCGTCTACGTACGGCCAAACGAGTGGGTCGAGGTCGGAAACTGGGTCTATCGCAACTGGGACGTGATAGGCGGGCTCACCTTTTTGCCGACCGACGGCGGGGTTTACCAGTTAGCCCCTTATGAGCAGGTGGACGAGGATCGCTACCAGGAGCTTGTGGCATGCACGCCGGAGATCGACTTTAGCCGGCTCTCACACTTTGAGCAGGAAGACAATACAACTGGCGCGAAAGAGTATGCATGCAGTGCGGCCGGTGGTGGCTGCGATATAGCCTAAAAAGAAAGGATACACACGAGCAATGAATTTGGTCACAAAAACTATTGGATTTTTTGCATCCCTCGTCACCCCCGGTGGCCGAGGCGTGAGACGGATCACCAAGAACATTCAAGGCTTTGAGACGATCAAGCGCGATCTCATGGACGGTCACGCGCTCGTTGCCGAGCAGATGCGGCGCAACGCAGAGCAAGCGATAAAGCTTGAGCAGGCTCAAGAGGCTCTCAAGGAAGAGGCAGCGCGCGCAAGAAGGTGGGTGAAGTTTCTGGACGCTCCGGAGGCATAAACGAAACGAGGCCCGGAACGCCCGGGCCTCACGGTTGGGTAACAACGAACGAATCGAGCCAAACGATACTCGAAACGAAAGTTGGAACCAGACCGAATTAGACCCCTAAATACACGGACAGTCAATGAGAAAAGTATTTGTTTTGGACACCTGCGTTCTGCTTCATGACAGAGAGGCTCTGGGGGCCTTTGAGGAGCACGACATATGTCTACCCATAACGGTCCTGGAGGAGCTCGACCGCCACAAAACGCGCCAGGACATCGAGGGTCGAAACGCCCGATCGATCATCCGGCAGATAGATGCCCTTCGAGAGCTTGGCTCGCTCTCAGAAGGTGTCGAGATTGCCCCAGGTCACGGAAGACTCTGGGTCGAGTCGGAAAACATCACCTACGGCTTCAAGCACCTCGCCGCCTCAAACGACAACTACCTGCTGGGCACGGCCCGCAGGGTTGCCGAAAAGCTCGAGGGCGAGGGCCGGGAGGCTGTCTTCGTCACCAAAGATATCAACCTTAGGATCAAGGCCGACTGCCTCGGGGTGACCGCCCAGGACTACCTGAACGAGAGGATCGAGGGGCCGATCCCTGGCGAGATCGTGAAGATCGATCTCGCCCCCGGCGACGTGCAGATGTTCCATGCGGACCCCGAGCTCGGGATCGAGGCAGACGGCTTCGGCATGCCCCTCTGCGAGAACGCCTGCGTGATCGGAACAGAGCCGGGCGGGACGCCCTCCGTGCTGCTCCGGGTGAAGAGAGGGAAGCTTAGAAAGGTGGCCGTAAAGAAAGATGTCTCCGGGATCTCGCCCAGGAACGCGGAGCAACGATTCTTTGCAGACCTTCTCCTGGATCCGGACATAAACTGCGTGATCGTAAACGGGTGCGCGGGGAGCGGGAAGACTTTGATCAGCCTTGCTGCGGGCCTTGAGTGGATGGGGCAAAAGAGGTGCAAGCGGCGCATGCTGATTGCAAAGATCATGGAGGACATCGGGAAAGAGGTTGGTGCGCTCCCTGGCGATCTTAACGAGAAGCTCGCGCCCTGGACGCGCCCCTTTTTCGATAACCTGGAGCTCCTCATGGACGATCAGTACCTCGCCATGCACTTGGAGAAGAAATTGATCGAGATAGACGCCGTGACCTTCTTCAGGGGCCGCTCGATCATGAATCGCTTCATCATAGTTGACGAGATTCAGAATTTGCCCGCGAAGCACTTGAAGACGATTGTCTCGCGCCCGGTCGACGGCTCAAAGCTCGTGCTCCTGGGAGACCTGGGACAGATCGATAACCCGCACCTCTCCTCCGAAAACTGCGCCTTGGCCCACGGCATCAAGGGGCTTTCGGGGCACGAAGGGGCAGGGGTTTTAACCATGTGCAAGAACGAGCGCGGAAGACTAGCCCGCCTTGCACAGTATCTCTAGGCCCAAAACTGACCCGAATCCATGTAAAAGGACAAACAATAATGCGTATCGACCCGAAAGCGAGACTAATGGACGCATCGCCCCTGTGGGTGGCAGTCCATGCGATAAGAAAATGCTGGAAGAGCGAGGGAGAGTCGGACAGTTACTTCGAGAGGAGTTCGGGCACGCGCTATGGACTCGGTGCCTATCATCTTGCACAGACTACAAATGCTCCGTTCATCCTTGGCGAACGTGACCTTGCGCTCCTTAAGAAGGTCGTCCGGCACGGTCACGAGAGCACGGTCGAGCATCTTAAGTATAGCTTCGAGCTTAGTGAATTGAGTAGAGGCTGCCTTCAGGAGCTGGCGCGACACAGAATAGCGTCTCTTTCGGTCGAATCCAGTAGGTACACATTGAAACGACTTTTAAGAGGCGCAGACAAAACGACGCTGAGATCGCTTCTCGTATCATCCGGCGACGAGGATCTCGATAGACTCAATATCGAGCACATGATGAAGGTAGCAGCGCTTGGACGCGCCAAATCGCTTAAAAACGACGTCCTGAAGTATGGCCTGGTTGAAGCCTGGAAGACGACGCTCGACTGGACGGTGAACGCAAGAGCTTTAAGAAACTTCCTAAAACTCAGGCTCTCAAAGCGTGCTCACTTCGAGATACGATCACTCGCCCAGGCCGTCTATGAGAAGATTCCACAAGACCATCTCCCGATCTTCGAGGAAGGGATACTCAGCCATTAATCCAATTCCATGCTATGCCGTCTGGTCCCATGGCATAGCATGGCACCATATTATTCTGAGGAGAGCGATTCATGACTGTGATGGACATGCGGCCGAGCGAGTTGGCGTCGGCAGACGAGAAGAGAGCGGCCCTTGAGGCGGGAGGCGTGAAATGGGACGGAGACAAGGGGCGATTCGACCTCATCCCAGGGAAGATGCTCATGGAACTGGCACAGCTCTATACCGTAGGTGCTCGTAAATACAACGACCGGAACTGGGAAAGAGGCATGAAGTATGGGAGATGCTTCGCCGCCATGATGCGCCACGCCTGGAAGTGGTGGCTTGGCGAAGAGGTCGACCCGGACACGAACGTCCATCACCTGATTGCCGTGATCTGGAACGCGGCCGCGCTTCACAACTACGTAGGTAGAGGGATGACGGACTTCGATGATCGGCCTTTGGATGGCCTGCTGGAAGGCAAGCTTAAGACCATGCTTAGCTGTGAGCCCATCAAGCCCGATGAGGTGCGGGAAGCTCTAAAGGAACTGAAGCTGCCCAGGGGCGGACGGTTCGATTGCCTTGAAGACCGGGGAAGCTCGCTTGCTCGTCTTCTCCTTCGCAAGTTTATGGGGCGCAATTAGTGAGCAGAGCGATTCCTGTTGAAAGCGAAAAGAAGGGCTCCGATGTCATCGCCATCGCGCATACTGTCTTTGTGACACTCGATCTCGGAAAGAGACAGGGATACAATCGGTGTCAGCAGCTAAAGTTCCAAATATGATTTGAGAAGGTAATGTCTCAAAGCTCGGTTCAGGAAACGAGATAAAGGAAGGCTGTGTAGCATTTAGCTAGATTCCGTTGGTGAACCTAGTCTGCTCTCTTTGTGTTTTCAGTAACAGAGGATGAAGTATCGTTTGGCGATAAGCTTTTCGATATAAATCCAGATCGAATACAAATAACATCTGAATCGATCTCTGCAAGCGTTGACACAATTCCACAATGCTCCAAGACTCTTAAGAAGAAGGCTCCATAAGGTATTGAAAATATTAATTCATGATATCATCTCTGACCAATTGCCAGATACTTCTCTATTGTAGATTGTCTTCGATTTTTCCTCGGAGGTGTGATAAGAAGAAATATCCAAACAATGTTCTCATAGGGCTTATGTCCTTTCTTCTCAGAAGAGGTAGAGGCAATGCCAAAAGCTCAGCACCGCTCATGGGGAACCTGGTTTTTTGGAACTTTTCTGTTCATCTTCTTTGTGGGTGTATTCGTTTTTGCCCCAGATAAACTACCGGATTTCAAACAGCGGATGCTCGCTATCTCCTGCGCTTTACTTTCTGGCCTACTTGGCTATTTCTTAACAGGCGATTTGGGTATTGAAATCAGATCCATCAAATCGCGCTTTGGAGATGTGGGTGTAAAGGCAACAGGAGGCTTAGCCCTTTTTGTTCTAGTGTTGGGCTGGTGGATCAGCCCACTTGCACCTATACAAACGGAGGAAATAGGAATAGAGCTTGGAGAAATCAAACACCTTTTGGAACAAGAGTTCCGAAAGCAACTCGGTGAAAAGGACATGCAGATAGCCTTTCTCCAGGGTCAAGTGCTTCAGCTTCAAGCAATAAAGCCATCTATTCAGGCTCAAGATTTGGCAAGACATATCCCCGATAATGCCGATCCGTACACTTTGGCTTTAAAAGCCATGGCCGAAAGCCGATTCGATGATGCGAGAGAGCTACTAGTAAGAGCTCAAGAGAGCAAAGAAGTGGAGTTATCGAAGATCTATGAAGCCAGAGGACACACGGAAGAATATGCTGCCCGCTATAGCGAGGCGTTGGGCTGGTATCAGAAAGCTTTGGCACTGCGACCAGATGATCTTAGCTTAATGAACCAGGTTGCTGGCGCATTGTACAACTCAGGAAGGGAAGAGGAGGCGATGCCCCTATGCGAGCGAGTTCTTGCTATTCGGGAAAAGACGCTTGCAGAAGACGATCCGAAGTTGGCCCAATCCCTCAACAATCTTGCGCTGGTCTACTATTCTCAGAAAAGGTTTGAAGAGGCGGAACATCTCTTCCAGCGCGGTCTTCCCATCCTGGAAAAGGCGTACGGAAAAGAGGATCTAAAAGTGGCCATGACTCTGGAGAATATGGGAAATCTCTATTATACTCAGGTAAGGTACGATGAGGCGGAACCTTTCTTCCAGCGCACCCTTGCCATTCGTGAAAAGGCGTTTGGAGAAGACGACCCCCGTTTGGCTGATTCTCTTATGAATCTTGCTATGCTTATATACATTCCCCAGGAAAGATTCGATGAGGCGGAACCTTTCTTCCAGCGCACCCTTGCCATTCGTGAAAAGGCGTTT
>CAZOEL010000092.1:23091-24066 GCA_964578835.1 uncultured Syntrophobacteraceae bacterium
GGAGAAGACGACCCCCGTTTGGCTGATTCTCTTATGAATCTGGTTGTGGCCATCTGTGCCCAAGGAAGATTCGATGAGGCGGAGCCTTTATTACAGCGCGGCATCGCCCTCTTGGTGAAAGAGCTTGGAAAAGACCACCCAAAGGTGAACACAGCTGTTATTTTTTATGCTCGTGTCTTAAGATATTTGGGCAGGTCTGCCGAAGAAGCAAAATTAAAGGAGCAATACCATTTCCTTCCCTGAGGCGATTGTGCTCTCTCACTCGGAGAAAATCGAGGAATACTATAATTCTTCCCGTGTTACTGCTCGTCTGAACTGAACCGTGGAAGCTCTTCAATGTGTAGAGTCGTGAGAATCGAGAACTAAATCGCTCCACACGTGATTGGTACACTCTGGTAGGGGGGGGAGTATCGGCACCCGCCATACCATCAATGGCCTCATGGTGCAAGAGGCCCAAAATCGCCCCATGGCGCCAGGAGCCTCGAATGTACCAATCCTTCGTGGAACAATTTAGTTGTCTAAAAAGAATATTTTGTCTCGCCAATAGATCTGCTGTCTAGTGATAGGTATTTACAGTTGCAATATGAAGATCATATCTGATCCATCAATGAGGGTATGCAGGAAATGAGATTCAAGAGAGCTGTACATGCTTTGACTGCACCAGTTGACTTGAACATAAGCTTGAGGGGACCGAGCTATACTCGGCTACTGAATCTCGAAATAGAATCACTGGTTTGTAGTGCGTGACTGCTCTCCACTTAAAGTTTTCTTTGTCAGGCTAGACTTTATTCATTCCTTTTGAGCCGTTGGACTAGAGCGTGTTATGCACTTTGATCTATGCTACATTAGCCATGCAGCCAATATTCCAATCTTCCGGCGGGTGATCCTCCGGTCGGCTCACGGATGATCGCCCGATCGAGCAGCGCTGAAGATCCACCTACAAATATCACAGCCAAAAGCTGCAATCGAGATCTT
>CAZOEL010000093.1:0-23803 GCA_964578835.1 uncultured Syntrophobacteraceae bacterium
TAAGCACGCCGCCAGCGTTCATTCTGAGCCAGGATCAAACTCTCCAGTTTGACTTGCTATAAATTTGGCCCGACATTCGTCTTACTGTTTAGTTTTCAAAGAACAACACCCCAAATGCTTCAACAAAGGCCTGCCCGTCAAGCAAAAGAGCGAAGCTTTCCACCGCCCTTACATTCTTCCCGGGCACTTAACCCTTCCTTCATCAAACTAGCTTCCAACTGGATTGTCGAAAAGCGTTTTATCTGGGGGAGTCGCCGTGAACTCAATAAATATAGATCCAAAGTTTTTCAAAGTCAACACATTTATTTCAGAAAAAATCAAAAGCGGGAGGCTTATAACACCTCCCGCTTTTTGCATTGTTAAACTGCAGACTTGGCTTCAATCAGAACGGACCTGCAACCACTGTCAGCAACTGCAGGAGGGGGAGCAGCCGCCGGATCCGCCCATCGGCGCCTCGGAGGTTACTCGAAACCCGGAGCCCATTGCGTAAGATACGTAATCCACGCTCACATCTTTTGTCTGCTTATGAAGATCCTTATCAATAAGCATGGTGAAGCCGTTCAAAGAGAACACGTCATCCGATTCTTTTGGCTCGTCCAGAACCATTGCCAGCGACGGCCCGCCTCATCCTCCGGATTGGAGGAAAATCCTAATTGGAGTAATCTCTTTACCTTTGAAATACTCTTTTAATACTTGTTCCGCCTTCTCAGAAATATTCACCATATATCTTCTCCTTCGAGCCCTTCTATAGCTGATCCTCGTCTCGTTGTAAAGGGGTCGCAAAAGGATTCACAAGCGACTCACCCATCTGCTAAGCTAACGGATTTGCAGGCTCATGCAGCTTCTCCGAGTCGCTCCTGCGCCTTCTCCTTCGCCACCTCTTCCCAGCCCGTGCACATGGCCTTGACATGACAGGTAAGGCTATGTCCAGTTGTAATCATGTAAACGTGTCCAATCAAGAACGCCGTCAAAGCAAAGGCCCCAGCCATATGAATCATGGCCACTGAGATCAGGTCAAGATTCAATCCCCACGCCGGCCACGAATTGTACGTGTAATATAGTATCCCGCTTGAAACCTGCACCGGTATGAGAGCGACGGCAATAGACAGGTAGACCAGACGCTGCAAAGGGTTATGCTTGTTCCTCTCGCTTTTTGGAACAGGATGCGGCTCACCCTTGAAGATTCCGTACGCGTAGTATGTTGCGACGGCCAGGAGCTTCCTGGTCGTAGGCACATACTGCTTCCACTCGCCAGTCGTAAGCTTCCAAAAGATGATGAAAATATAGAGCACAAACCAACCGATGCCCGAAATCTCGTGCAGCCGGCTCGCCCTCTCGAAGCCCAGAAGTGAAAACGTACCGTGGATCTCAAATCCGGTCACCGCCAGGAAGATGATCAATGCAGCCTGAGCCCAATGCCAGAATCTCTCAAACCGAGTGTAAAGGTAGATCCGTTCCATTTCGCACGTCATTGCGTCCATATTGCATTCTCCTTCCTATTTTTTGCGGCGGATGTAGCGCGCCGCGCCATGGCCGACCACACCCAGAGAGGCGACAAAGACGCCTCCCCAGCCAAATCCGTCCAGAGTGGAGCTTCGATCGCGGCCTGGCAGGTAGACTCCAGCCACACTATCCAGTCGTCCTTTTCTGCTATGACATTCGGCGCAGGAAAGGGCATTCTCTTTGGGAGCAACCATGTGATTGGTCTGGAACAGGTACTCGGTTTCGACAAATCCCATCTCGCCGCTGTATGGATATCCCGCGTATTCCATACCCGCCTCGATCGCCTTCGACCAATCGAAGGTTTTCCAGTAAGCATTGTCGTCTTTGCCAAATAGATGAGGAGCTACAAAGGTCTTGTTTTTGCTGTCGTAGGGCTGTTTGCCTCGGTGAACCTTGAACGGGTAGATGCGAGAATTGGGATCGTCGGGCGCGCCTGTCGCATAATTGATCTTCACCGTCTTGGATGGGTCGATCTTGTCAGGAAGAGTCACATAATTCATTTTTCCGTTATACCAAAAGTATTCCGGCGAGACATTCTTCTCCCATCTGAACGCTCCCTTCATCCCGTCATAGACCGCTCTGCCATCCTTCATTTCAACGACTGGCTTTCCACTTTCATCACGCCTCCCGGCAACCGACCAATCCCACGACATCTTGGTTGAATTCTTACGCGCAAAGGCGGGAATATGGCAGGTTTGACAAGCCACCTTATCTGTATGGTCGTTTTCCTTCGATCCCGCCTTATGAGGTTTTTCTGAATGACACGCATAGCAAGTAATACGCTTTATTTCATCGTTATCGAGAAGGCTTCTGCGATCGGTCTGCTCGGTCAGCTTATAGGAACGGCCGGAGATCACATGCTGCTCGGTCGTATGACACCGGGTACAACTGAAATTCAGCCCATTGGCGTCCATATGCACATCAAGCGCCTTATCGGGCCGAAACATGCTCGAGTCGAGGTCTCCATGTTTGACGCCTTCCCCTCCTCCTCCAAAGAAATGGCATGTTCCGCAATTCTTTCGGCTCGGCAGCGCAACCGACTGGGCAACCTTCGTCCAATCCGGAGGGTTGAATGTCTTCTCCCCCATCTTCTTCGGTTCATCTGCCGGGTGACCCGCTCCCGCTGGGAATTTTTCATACGTTCCCGTTTGCTCGTGGCAGACAAGGCAATCAACTTTTTCTTGAGACGCAAAATCAAAGCTCTTATCTTTCCACCCGTATCCGGCATGACAGGAAGTGCAACGCGGCTCATTGGACGCAAGGCTGATGCAGAAGTTATTGACGATGTTTCCGCTCTTTCCCAACCTGTCCTCAGGCTTTCCATCCGGCGCCAGCCAAGTCCAGTGAATGGTCTTGTGGAACTGACTCGCGGCTTCCGTATGACAGCCAAGACAGGCCTTCGTCACGTCAGGACCGGATTTGAATTCAACCTGCAGCTCTTTGAATTTCGTATGATCCGCGGTATTGTTGGGAGAGCGCACCTTGCCAAAAGGCTCGCTCGCCGCGCCATTCTTCTGCTCGACATTGGCCGATGCGGCATTGAGGCAGCCGACCGCCAGCGTCAGAGCGAGCCACAGAACCACAACACTTTGATTTTTCATGGCATTGCCCCTCGATCCTTTTGCTTGATAATTCATGCAACAATGACGCTTCATCTGGAATTCCATTACACCTAAGCCTCAGCAATCAAGGCGCCAGAACAGCACACAACCTTTTCATCATTTTTAAGATATTGGTATTATTGCCAATAACGCACAAAACCAAATTTCGATTGCTCTCTCAGTGTTAACATTCAGTTAACACCGAGATGCCAATTATCCCTTTTTCATCGGCTAAGCCTATTTTGCTCTTTCCTTGTCCATCGCCCATCGGTTAACAAGTAGGTTAACATGATCCCATGTTGTGTTAACCTGAGGTAACATTATGGATGAAATTCTCTATTCGGCCCTTGTTAAAACGATGCAGGACGGTCTTCTGGTGGTGGATACAGAAGGAAGCATCAAGGCGGTCAATCCCGCCTTCTGCGCGATGACAGGCTATTCCTGCAATGAGCTCATAGGCAAGCCATGCACTATATTGAATTGCACCGGCTGCAAGATCATCGGGAAAGGCCCCGGCTCCGCATGGTGCAACTTGTTCTTGATGGAAGAGGTTCGCCGCAGGAGATGCGAGATTGCAGGCAAAGACGGACGAACGATCTACGTTCTCAAATCCGCGACGGTGCTTCACGATAAAGAGGGGAAAACGACGGGAGCGGTCGAGACCATTACGGATGTCACTGAGATGGTAAAGCAGGAAGAGAAGATCCAATCTCTCAAGTCCAGTCTTTATCATCAGCCCGGTTTGTTTGGGATCATGGGCTGCAGCGAGCCTATTCGAAAGCTCCTCGAGCTGATCCGAAACGTCGCCAGGTCGGATGCTCCGGTGTTGATTTATGGAGAGTCCGGAGTCGGAAAAGAGCTTGTGGCGCGCGCCATACACGAGTCCGGAGCACGGGCTGAGGGCAGCTTCATCAAAGTAAACTGTGCTTCTCTCAATGAAAATCTTCTTGAAAGCGAGCTTTTCGGCCATGTGAGGGGCGCCTTTACGGGCGCGGCAAGAACAAGAATAGGAAGATTCGAAGCTGCTTCGGGCGGCAGCATCTTCCTTGACGAGATAGGCGATGTTTCACCTGCAATTCAGGTAAAGCTGCTCAGAGTCCTGGAATCGAGAGAAATAGAAAGAGTAGGCGATCACAGACCTATCCCGGTGGACGCCAAAATCATAACAGCCACAAACAGAGACCTGGAAGACCTCGTATCCAGAGGTTTATTCAGAGCCGATCTATTCTATCGAATCAACGTGGTCCCGATTCATGTGCCGCCTTTGCGAGAGAGAAAGGAAGACATCCCCATTCTCGCGCAGGGATTCATAGAGAAAATAGCGGGAAGGAGCGGAAAAAGGATAGACGGGATGACATGCGAGGCGCTGGAGCTCATGATGTCTTACGACTGGCCCGGGAATGTGCGAGAATTGAGGAACGCCATTGAATATGCCTTCGTACTGTGCAACGCCCCCCTCATCGGGCGCGAGAATCTGGCGCCGCGAATCATGCTGGAAGGCGCTCGCAACCAAACGATCTGCTCAGATTCAAAAGTCGCCAGGAATGATGGCTCACCCCTTTTTATATCGGAGAAAGAAAGACTCATAGAAGCTTTGAGATCGACCGGCGGAAATCAGACGGAAGCGGCTAAGCTACTGGGCATAAGCAGAATAGCCGTATGGAAGCGGATGAAAAAGCATGGAGTAACGATCGATAAATGCTCGAGACGAGTGACGGGATGAGCCGCCGCACTTCATTGTGCTTCATCTATCGTTGGTGGGTTGCAGCCCTGTAACGCCGCGAATCTCAATCCATTTTGCGCCGTCTGAAAACGCATACACGGCCCCTTGCAGATCCGTTCGAAAGCAAGGGATATTCCGTTTCCGGTATTCGGCCAGCACCGTCGGAGATGGGAACCCGAACAGATTGTCGTACCCGCATGAAAAGATAACGCCTCCGGGTTGAAGGCGATCCAAGAGGAGGGAGCTGTTGGATCGTTTGCTTCCATGATGAGGCGCAATGAGAAGCGTCTGATCGCAGACGGCATCGTCGGAAAAAAGCCGCCGCTCGACCGACTGGTCTATGTCCCCGGGAACGATGAGCCGGGTAGCTCCAAAATCGATTTTCAAAACGAGCGAGACATTGTTCAGATCCTCGCCATCCCATTCTTTTTCGATATAGGAAAGGCTCGGGTGAAGCACGCTTATACGGCAGCCGGCGATAATGCGATCTCCGACAAGATCTGAAAGCTTCAGCACAGGTATGCCGCGTCTGGCCGCGATAAGGGCGAGCTCATTCTTGCCGCTCAATCGGTCAACTATCCCACTCTCCCAGAAGCAGCCCACGTCAAAATAAGACAAGATGAAGCGAAGCCCGTTTCTGTGGTCCGGATGATCGTGAGACAACACCACGTAATCTAATTTTCGTATGCCGGAATGCCAGAGGAAAGGCGCCAGCACGGAACGGCCGATATCGAAGGAATCATCGTAAAAACCTCCTCCATCGATCAACATGGTCTCACCGGTTGGGAAGCGCACCAAAGTTGAGCTTCCCTGCCCCACGTCGATCGCTACAACCTCGAGATTCTTCCGAGCATCGTTATCAAAGGAAAGAACGGCATCAAAATATGCGACTGCCGAGCAAACGAGGATAAGGGCGCCGATGGATGCGGCTTTTATGGAAAGTCGACACCGGCTCAAAAGCAATCCGAGGCTTGCATAAAACGCCGCAAGCCACGGCGCAGAAATGGCCCCTACCCAGAAGAACGCCCAGGAAAGCTCGCTAAACCAAACGATGGCATCTTCGCAATACCCGAGAAACCATGCGCCAATCTTCAAAAAAGGAAGCGCAAGGGGCTCGTTTACCGCATAAAGGGCAATGCTTAGCAATCCAAGGGGGAGAACGAGAAACCCGATGGCCGGCACCAACACCGTATTGGCGAAAAAGCCCGCGACGGAAATGCCGTGAAAATGGTGCGCGATAAGCGGAAGAACAGCCACGTTGGCAGCCACTGAGACCCAGAAAGCATCGTCAAATGGCCGGAGCAGGAATCGCGCAGATTGAACTCGTTCCGGCGTCTTCCGCCACAACCGGTCCTGTAGCTTCCTGAATCGAGGGTAAATGATAAAGAGGCCGAACATTGCGCCGAAAGAGAGCTGGAAAGTGACTTCCCACAGGCTGTTTGGGGAAATAAGTAGAATGCTCACTGCCGCAGCGGCTAAGGCTGAAAGGGCGTCTGAGCGGCGGTACAGATGCAAAGCTCCGAAAGAGAGCCCGAGCATTATGAGAGACCGCCAAGTGGGAAGAGTAAGGCCGCTCACGAGCGAGTAAAGCGCAGCCGCGCCAAAGGCAGCCCACAAGCCAATATGTCTGTCGCTCGTACGCACGAGGAGAACAGTCGGCGCAAGCAGGCGAGCCAGCCGGCAAGAGATCCAGAAAACGCTCATACTCACCAGGGCGAGATGCAGACCGGATATGCAAACCAGATGGGTAACGCCGGCTCGACTCAAATGCTCCATCCATTCTTTTGGAATTTTATATCCGAGAAGCAACGCCCCATAGAATCCAGCGCTGTCAGGGTCCAGTTGACTCTTGATCCAAAAGATGGCGCGTTGCCGAAACGTCTCCACTTTCCCGCCAATCGATAATCGTAGAGAAGATTCGGAAGAAGGCGAGATCTTTACCAGCATGCGATCGTCTTCAACAAAGGCTCTTGCGTG
The DNA here is from genome assembly GCA_964578835.1 of uncultured Syntrophobacteraceae bacterium. Lineage (GTDB taxonomy): Bacteria > Desulfobacterota > Syntrophobacteria > Syntrophobacterales > Syntrophobacteraceae > CAZOEL01. The sequence continues at coordinate 6,805 of CAZOEL010000093.1, forward strand.
TATGCCCTTTTCGGCTTGCCTCCGCGCATAGTCATAGCCTCCCGGATTGTTGAAGCCGTGAAGGCGCTTGAGCGTCAGGCGCGCGAGCAGCTTATCCCCAAGCAGCCATAACCCGGGCTCGTTCCGGGCTTTGCCCACCGTCAGCAAGACGCCGCCTTCAACCGGAATTGTCTTATCTGCGGTGAACGCTTCGCGCAGTCGGATGGTGATTCTTGTCTTGTCGGGATAAAACTCCGGGGGAGAGATGACCTCGGCCAGAAAGAGCGTTTGGGGACGTTCAAAAAAAGGCGTAAGAGTCGGAGGAGCAGGCAGCTCGGGCGTCGACAGAGCCGATGCGAGGGCTCCGAGACCGAAGAAGGTCAATGAGAGAAGAAAGATGGGGAGGCTGCTGAATTTGCGGAGCCGAAGGCGTCCAAGCGACAGAGAGGCTGCAAGCAGAGCTGCGACCATGCACCCGATGGCGCCGGGGTTTGTCCAGGAGCGCAAGTAGGACAAACATATTCCAATAATAAAGGAAATAGCGGCCAGGAGCAGAGGCCGAGCAAAGCAGGCGGAGCTTTGGTTGCCTGGCGGAGGGCTCCGGTCGACCCTCTCCTCTCCCCCATTATCCATGCCCGACTCCGATTTATCACAACCGGCTCAGTTTAATAAGCCATGCCGGAATTTCTACTCTTTTTTTCGTATAATCCGCGCGCCTACAGCCCCAAGCTTCTTTTCTAAAGTCTCATAGCCTCGATCCAGATGATAGATCCGGTTCACTTCAGTAACGCCATGAGCGGCTAGACCCGCCAGCACCAAAGAAGCGGAAGCCCTGAGGTCTGTCGCCATCACAGGGGCTCCGGATAGAGCTTTAACTCCGCGCACCACGGCGCTGCGTCCTTCCAGCTCAATATTGGCTCCCAAGCGCTTCAGTTCCAGAACGTGCATGAATCGATTCTCAAAGATTTGCTCCGTGATGATGCTCACGCCGTTTCCCAGAGCCATGAGCGCCATGAACTGCGCCTGCATGTCGGTCGGAAAGCCCGGGAAAGGCCAGGTCTTCACATCAACGCTTCGTATTTCGCCATTGCCGAAAACCTCAATAGAATCATTCTCGGCCCTAATGGATAACCCCGCGGATTCGAGCTTCTGGATAACTGATTCCAGATGGTCCGTGCGGCAAGACCTCAGTTTGAGCCTCCCACCCGTGATGCCGGCGGCGACAAGATAAGTTCCAGCCTCTATCCGGTCCGGAATGACAGTGAAGCGGCTCGGTTTCAACTCATCCACGCCCTCGATAACGATCTGGGCAGTCCCCTCCCCTTCGATGCGAGCGCCCATTTTTCGCAGATACTCCGCCAGGGCGACCACTTCGGGCTCACGAGCCGCATTCTGAAGCACGGTCACTCCATCAGCCAGCGTCGCCGCCATCAAAATGTTCTCCGTGCCGGTTACTGTGACTTGGTCAAAAGTTATCGATGCGCCTCGAAGCCGCGACGCCTTCACAAGCACATAACCATGCTCGAGCTCCACATGCGCTCCCATCTTTTCGAGCGCGCTCAGGTGAAGGTTGATTGGACGGGCGCCAATGGCGCACCCGCCGGGCAATGACACACGAGCCTGTTTATAGCGAGCTACAAGCGGGCCAAGCACGACTACCGAGGCCCGCATGGTCTTTACCAGATCGTAAGGCGCCTCGAGAACGTCGATGTCGCTTGTATCGATTTCGAGAGAATTGCTCCCATGCGCACACTCCGCGCCCATGTAGGACAAAAGCGTTTGCATTGTGCGGATATCCCGAAGCCTGGGCACATTTGCAAACTCATGCTTCCCGTTTGCAATAAGCGATGCGGCCATGAGCGGAAGCGCGGCGTTCTTGGCCCCGCTGATGAAAATATCGCCTTCCAGCGGAACGCCGCCTTCGATAACAAGCTTATCCATCCTTCACCTGTTCACTTTGCGTAGATAGAGGACTCTAAAAATTCCCGAATAATCTTTTATGAAATCGAACTCTTCCACCAATTGCACGGTTGCAAGCTCTTCACCTAAAATGCCCTCCTGGCCTTTTCCGATTTCCATTAAAAGGACGCCTCCGGGTTTGAGATAATCAGCGAAAGATTTCAGGATATCGAAAATTACGCCCAATCCGCGAGGGTCTCCACCTCGAAGGGCAAGCTCGGGCTCGTTCTTCGACACTTCCTGCGCGAGCTCGAAAAACTCCTCTTCGCTCACGTACGGAGGATTGCTGATAATGAGATCAAATGGTGGGAGAAAGCTTGAAAAACCGGCAAACAAATCCATAGCGGCAAAAAGGATTCGGTCCTGCACGCCATGGCGGGCGGCGTTCCGTTTGGCTACCTCAAGCGCTTCAATTGATTTGTCGGTCGCGATAAGTCGAGCGTTCGGCCTTTCATGAGCAAGCGCAACGGCAATGGCGCCGGAGCCCACGCCAAGATCCAGCACCCAGCTCGGGCCAGTTCCGACAATTTCCAGAGCCTTTTCAACAAGCAGCTCAGTCTCCGGTCTTGGAATCAGAACCGAAGGAGAAACAAGAAAGTCCAGAGACCAAAATTCCTGCTTTCCGGTAATGTATTGAGTCGGCTCACGAGCAGCCCGGCGTTTTACGGCCTCGCGATACCTGGAGAGCTCTGCGGGCGAGAGGGGCTTGTCGTAGTGAAGATAGAGCTGGATGCGCTCCATATCCAAAACATGGGCAAGGAGCACTTCCGCGTTGGCTCTTGGCTGCTCGACGCCTTTGCGGTTGAAGTACCCCGTCGTCCATTGAAGTACCTTAAGGATGGTCCAAACTTCATCCATCCTTGACTCCCTGATGCCTCTCTTCCCCCATCGGACCGGACCGCGCCTCCACCGCTTGGCGTCTTTTCACAGAATCGTTCTATTCTCCGGATTTCAGAGCTTCAGCCTGAAAGTGCGTAATCAGCGGATCGATTACTTCATCAAGGGGACCGCCAAGAACGATATCGAGCTTGTAGAGAGTCAAGTTGATGCGATGATCCGTGATTCGATTTTGAGGAAAATTGTATGTTCTGATCCGTTCGCTTCTATCCCCGGATCCGACCTGGGTCTTCCTATCCAGAGCAATTTTCGCTTCCTGTTCGGTCTGCATCTGGTCGAGCAGGCGCGCCCGAAGCACTTTAAGAGCTTTGGCCTTGTTTTTATGCTGACTCTTCTCATCCTGGCAGATAACCACCAGACCTGAAGGAATGTGAGTGATGCGCACAGCCGAATCGGTCGTATTGACGCTCTGCCCCCCCGGCCCGGATGAACGGAACACATCGACCCTCAAATCATTGGGATCGATGTATACATCCACTTCCTCCGCCTCGGGAAGAACCGCCACCGTAACCGCCGAGGTGTGAATTCTCCCCTGGCTTTCCGTTACCGGCACTCGCTGGACCCTGTGGACCCCCCGCTCAAATTTCAGGCGGCTGAAGGCGCCTCTCCCATTTACAGCGGCGATGATTTCCTTGAAACCTCCGATGCCGGTCGAGTGGCTTTCGAGGATCTCCACCTTCCATTTCCGCAATTCAGCGTATCGGGAATACATTCGAAAAAGATCCGCCACAAACAGCGCAGCCTCGTCGCCGCCCGTGCCGGCGCGAATCTCCAGGATTACGTTCTTGTCATCGTTGGGATCTTTGGGAACCAGCATGAGCTTCATGTCCAGCTCCGTGGTCTCGAGCTCCTTTTTCAGGTCAAGGATATCCTGTCGGATGAGCTCCCGCATCTCCTGGTCTTCTTCTTTTTCAAGCAGCTCCTGATTTTCCTGAATTTGCTCTTTTATTCTTTTGTAGCTTCGATAGGCCTCAACAACCGGAGCAAGCTCGGAGTGCTCCCTGGTTATCTGCTGGTATTCCTTCTGATTTGCCAAAACCTCAGGTTTACTGAGGAGTTGCTCCAAATCGCGGAATCTCTCCACTACACTTTCAAGACGATCAAACATATGATTCCAACTCGACCATTTCAGTAATGCCCCCGCCGCATGAGCCACACGGAGAGCCAAGGCGCACGATCACTTCATAGCCTTCGTTTGAATGACAAAAAGACTAAGCTTTCTTTTCGGCATCCTTCGCCTGCTGAAACTTCTCATACTTTTTCCGGAAGCGCTCGATGCGTCCGGCCGTATCCACCAGTTTCTGCTTTCCGGTGTAGAAAGGGTGGCATTTCGAACAAATTTCCACTCGAATTTCCTTCTTAGTGGAACCGGTCACGATTTCACTGCCACAGGCGCACCTTATAATCGACTCATGGTACTCTGGATGAAGATTGTCCTTCATAGCTCGTTATCCTCCTTTTTCATATCATGATTTTGTAAACTGCTAATCATATCTCTAAATGAAAGCTTCTTCAAGAAAATTTGAAATAACGAATACTCCCACTACGTCCTTTGAACCAATTATCGATTCATGGAAGCAAGAAAGTCCGCATTGTTTTTGGTCCCTTGCATCTTGTCGAGCAAAAACTCCATTGCATCGATAGGATTGAGAGGGGAAAGCAGCTTTCTTAGAATCCAAATGCGATTGAGGTCATCAGAAGGCAACAGCAGCTCTTCTTTACGGGTGCCCGACTTGTTGATATCGATAGCCGGAAAGATTCTGCGGTCCGCAAGCTTGCGGTCGAGCGCTATTTCCATGTTGCCGGTGCCTTTGAATTCTTCAAAAATTACTTCGTCCATGCGGCTGCCGGTATCGATGAGAGCGGTGGCGATGATGGTGAGGCTCCCGCCCTGCTCCACGTTGCGGGCTGCGCCAAAAAAGCGCTTCGGCCGGTGTAGAGCGTTTGAATCGAGACCACCCGAAAGAATCTTGCCGCTCGGCGGAACAACGGTGTTATACGCCCGGGCAAGACGCGTGATGCTATCGAGAAGAATAACCACATCGCGCTTGTGCTCGACCAAACGTTTCGCCTTCTCGCTCACCATTTCAGCCACCTGGACATGCCGTTGAGGCGGCTCGTCGAACGTGGAGCTGACCACTTCCGCGCGCACGTTTCGCTGCATGTCGGTAACTTCTTCGGGCCGTTCATCGATGAGAAGCACGATCAGATAAGCATCTCGATGGTTGAGCGTTATAGCGTTTGCGATATTCTGAAGCAGCATGGTCTTGCCGGTGCGCGGCTGAGCAACGATGAGTCCACGCTGTCCGAACCCGATAGGCGTCAGCAGATCCATCACCCTTGTGGAATAATTGTCGGCGAGCAACTCCAGTTTGACCCTGCGGTCGGGGTAGAGAGGCGTGAGATTGTCGAAGAGAATCTTATCCCTCGCCACGTCGGGATCTTCATAGTTGACGGCTTCGACCTTCAAAAGAGCGAAGTAGCGCTCATTGTCTTTGGGAGGACGGATCTGACCGGAAACGCTGTCGCCGGTCCGCAAATTGAAGCGCCGAATCTGAGAAGGAGAAACGTAAATATCATCGGGACCAGGAAGGTAATTGTAGTTTTGGCTTCTCAAAAAGCCGAAGCCATCGGGAAGTATCTCCAGCACGCCCTCGCCGTAGATGAGGCCGCTCATTTCCGCCTGCGCCTGCAGAACCGCGAAAATCAGCTCCTGCTTTCTCATGGAGCTTGCGCCTTCGATATTGAGAGCTTTCGCCATCGCCAGAAGCTCTCTGATGTTTTTACTCTTCAACTCCACCAGGTTCATTTCGCGGGCAGCCTCACCACGGGATTCCGGCTCTTTTCCTCCCTTATAGGCAACCTCCGGCATACTTTGAGTCGTATCGGTCATAACAGTTCTTCTCCTCTCATAGAGCAATCTACCATTTGCTTTCAAAAGATCCATTGCGGATCAAGACCATTCTCGCGCCTTGCACACCATCCTAAAATCGGATTGTCTTACGAATTGATGATCAAAACCACGACATGAGGCAGCGACTTCAAGGGAAAAGCCGGGGAACAAAAATCGTTCACATCCACTAGCAGGTTGGAGAAAGCGATCTAAAACCCATTTCCATTGGGCTTTTCACCTGGATTGCTGACGGGGTTTCTCATGAGGCAGGTCTGAGTGCTTCCTCTAAGATAATATCAACTCTGCAAAGAATAACCTCTCCATCTCAAATTTATCAAGCTCCTGCAGCTTTTTCGGAGGCGCTCCCTTGGATTCGGGAGGCTCCGCCGGGCAGAAGGAAATGGGAGGCAAGGTTGACTGGTTAATAACTAAAATCCTATTCGCGTCCAAACGCTCGGCTTCTGGTTGTCCTCGCCAGCATGCTTTTGACATTCTGCGAGCATTACTGCAACGGGCTCCTGATATCCCAGCTCCTGTATCGCCTGAGGGAAATCTCTACTGATTCTCTCAAGCCGATCCTTAGCCGACACATACTTCTTTTGCTTGAAATAAAATTCACCGACGTAATACTCATGAGCAACGATGCGCTTTTGACATTCAAGAAGCTGCTTTTTCGCTTTTTGCGCATATTCCGAGTCCGGGAAGGCCTGAATAACCCGCTGAAAGGCCTCGATGGCCTGTTGCGTTTCCCCCTGATCCCGATCTATGGTGCTGAAGGAAAGAAAGCGGCACATGCCTATCTGGTAGAGGACATAGGGAATCACTTCGTTTCGCGGATGAAGACGAGAAAACTCCTCATAAGCTAAAGCCGCTTCGCTGTATTGCTTCTCGTGGAAATGAGCGTCGCCAATCTTCAATTCGGCCAATGGAGCATATTTGCTGTATGGGTATTGCTCCTTGATCTTTTGAAAAGCTTTGAGCGCATCCTCGTAATCCTTTTCGCGCATCTTCTGCATGCCTTCTTCCGCGAGCTGGCCGGCATTCTTATCAATCGTAGAGGAGCCCCCTTTGCCAAAGAGATCTCCAAAATAAAACTCTTTGAGATTGACGCCGCAACCGGCGGCGAACAATAAGAATGAAGCTAAGATCAAGGCCGAGCAGATTCGTTGGGGAGAACGCTTTGTTTCAAAAGAAGATCGCATGAAAGGATACCTCAAAAAAAATCAATCATGTTGCGCGTGGTGGGATTCAATATACCGACCGGCGCTAAACGCCGCAGTTGCTCCGTCTCCCACCGCAGTAACGATTTGACGGAGCTCTTTGACTCGAACATCTCCTGCGGCAAAGACTCCGGGGACCGACGTGGCCATTTCTTGATCGGTGTGGATAAACCCTGGGGAATCCCGCTGGACTACTGCAGGGAGAAAGCCGCTGTTGGGCTGTATTCCGACGAACACGAAAACCCCGGAAACGCAGAGATCCGAAACCGCGGAACTGGATTTGTCCTGCAGAACCACACGCTCCACGCCCTGAGCGTCCCCTGCTATATCGGTAATAAAGGTGTTGTAAATGAACGATATTTTCTCGTTGCGAGAAGCCGTTTCTTGGATGACCTGGGTAGCGCGCAGCTTATCTCTCCTGTGAATCACATAAACGCGCCTGGCGAATTTGGTCAGATACATGGCTTCCTCGATAGCCGTATCGCCGCCGCCAACGACCGCCACATCCTGTTCGCGGAAAAAGGGCGCATCACAGACAGCGCAATAAGACACTCCTTTTCCCGTATACTCCGATTCACCCCGCACCCCTAATTTGTTGGGTGAAGCGCCTGAAGCGATAATGACCGTTTTCGCCTTCACCATTCCGTCGGCAAGCACAATCGTCTTTTCCGGACCGTCCAAATCCATGCCCGTGACTTCTGCATTCCTAGTCTCCAGGCCAAATTTCAAGGCATGGGCGCTTATAAGCTCGCCGAGTCCGAAGGCGCTGATTCCTTCGGGAAAGCCCGGATAGTTCTCGACTTTCTCGTAGGTAAGGAGCTGCCCTCCGAAACCCATCTTCTCGAGGAGCAAGGCCTTCAGGCGAGCCCTGGCGGCGTACAGGCCCGCCGTAAGCCCGGCAGGCCCGCCCCCGATAATCACGACATCATATAAATCATTTTCCAGCATAATTTTAAAAAGGCTCTCGGATGGGGAAACCAAGCATTGTGGATTCTATTAAAAGGAACCCCGTTTGCAGGCTCAAAAAGGGAGAGCTAGCTGACGGCTTTATCGATGGCCGCCGCAATTTGCGATTTCGCAACCGCCCCGGTTATCTGCTCACTTACATTCCCGCCCTTGAAAATGATCAAGGTTGGAATGGCGCGTATCCCGTAACGCGATGGAGTCTTGGGGTTGTCATCGACATTGCATTTGGCGACTTTCAACTTCTCCGCGTACTCTGCAGAAAGCTCTTCAATAACGGGAGCAATCGCCCGGCACGGACCGCACCATGGCGCCCAAAAGTCCACCAATACAGGCACATCAGACTGCAGCACATCTTGTTCGAACGTGGTATCGCTGATCTCGACAATGTTCTTCCCGGCCATCAGTATAACTCCTCTCTGCTAAGGACATATCCGTGCCCCATATTCTCCCAACATATGCCTCGCCATCTTTTCTTCAATAAAGATCAGGGGTGAACTATAAACTAATCGGTTCTCCTTTGTCAATCCAACAAATTGAGCCCTTCGAGCGATGAGCCGAGCGCAAAGGACGGACCTGCGGCACCCTCTGTGCGCCGCTCTTCATTCGTTCTAATATGTTAATTGAATACGCTCTGCGCAAGTGGCCGCCAAGCTTCGGCCCATTCCATACTGTGTAACGAGCCTTTCTCTATAGCGCATCGAATATTTTCGCTCACCCATTTTCTTGACAGGGAAATATTAAGACGCTATATAGCAACTACCGAACGGGGATGTGGCTCAGTTGGGAGAGCGCTGCCTTCGCAAGGCAGAGGCCAGGGGTTCGAATCCCCTCATCTCCATCCAACAATATCTCGGGTTGAGCCGCTCCAAAAGAGCGGCTTTTCTTTTTCAGGCAGCCTTGGGCAGTCAAAGCCAGCTGATTCCGACTTTTGAGGAAGCCCGATAAGGCTTGAGGAAGTCCGATAAAGGCGACAGCCCGCCTCAAGCTCATCACGCTAATTCTCCCTGCGGTCTGGAATTCGGCGCTCATCCGGAAGTTGCCCAAATGCTGGAACCAAGTGAAGCCCACCTCATTTTGAGTATGGAATTAGCTTGAAGAAAGAAAGTCGATAAAGAAGACGCTTGCGTTTGCCGATTAAGGAGGTTGATGCAATGACTTGCACAATAGACATTGTTGAATCGCGGAGATGGTAATCAGCAAGCCAATGGAGGTTTTAAAATGAGCATAGAGGGCGTGTCTGCTATAGTGTCCGATGCCGGTTCGGGCGTCAGCATTCTTATGGCTAAGGAAGCGCTGGACGTCCAGAAGCAAGAGGGCGAAGCGACCATTCGCCTGATTGAATCCGCCAAGGTTGAAGGTCAAAAAGGATTCAATTTGGACGTCGTAGTATGAGCCCCAAAAATAATCCATTAAGACGAATGGGAAAGACTCGATAGTTGAGGTAATTTCATGAGCATAAAAAGAAAGCCAAGAGATGCAAAACGCCCCAAGGACATGCATGAAAAGCCAATTGAGAACCAAGATTCCCGAGTAGAGCGTTACAAGATAACCTATATGCGAAACCCGAAAAAGGCCAAATCAACGAGGTGGGAACGGAGCTACATCACAGCGATTTTTGCAGTGGTTTTTCTGCTAGTCGCTATCTGGCATTTATTTTCCTCATCGAAATAGACCGGCTTCAGGCAAGAAACCGGTCTATCCATCACCAATCCCGCTACACAGGGGGCTTCTTTTTCGACAGCCCCCACACTTTACCCCATATGGTTTTCTAGGGTAGAATCTTCACCGGCGTACCCACCGTTATTATCTGAAAGAGCTCATCCATTGCGCTATTGCTTACCGCAACGCATCCGAGAGTCCAATCTTCATACGTCCCTCCGCCATGAATGAAAATGGCCCCTCCAAGCGAGGTGTTTGGCGGAGGAAGCCGTCTATCTTCGTTTGCGTTCAGAATTTTCTTGTACTCTTCGAGCGAGATCATACCTGTCTCGAGAGCTTCCTCAGCATGCTTCGATGTTGGATAATTCAAGCCAAGCGACTTATAATACTTGCTCGCCGGATTCTTCATACAGATAAAATACTCACCCTCAGGCGTTCTCCCATCTCCACGGAAGTATTTGTCGCCGGACGGACTTGGGCCGAGAGCGATCCGATAATCCCGCACGAGAGTTTTGTCCTGCACGAGCAGCATCCTCCTATCTGTCTTGAAGACATACAATCTTGGATTGCAGACCCCTGAGAGGGGAAAATCAAGGTTCACGTCGCAATAAATGGGCTCCGGCTCCGGAGGCTTGGGAGCCTCCGCCACCTGCGGCGCCGGTTTCGGAACAATCGGCTTCGAATTGAATAGAGAGCAAGAAGGCAAAATGACCAGAACTGATGCGCAGAGCGCAATAAAAACAAGACTCCTTCCTCGAAGCAACCTACTGAAGCTCATCACGGGGAATCCCTCCTCTTTTTTGGCGCTATCCCGTTTTGTTACTAAAAGCCACCCACTTCACTTCCACAACAATTTCACCCGGGCGGAAGCTTCCAATCAACGAGCCTTTTGCATCGCGGCTTTTGGCTTCTCGCCTTCCCTGGTCGGAAGACCTCCCCCAGAGGCCTTCACTTCCGGTTTACCCAAGCTCCCGTAGAACTTCAAATCCTTATCCAAATCTTTGAGCGAATCCGTAATCAACACTATCGTTCCCATCTCCGCCCAGGCAAAAAGCTTCTCCGCCGGCTCCAGCGGCAGATTGACGCAACCATGAGAGCCATAGGGCCCGATTATATCTCCCCCATGTATCCACACTCGACCGTATATTCGCAAGGCGGAAGGCATCAAGGCGGGAGTCCCGTATGCATTGTTGTAGCTCCGCGAAATGTGGTATGGATCCTTCTCCAAAACCTTGTAAAGCCCCTTCTGAGTCCATCCCCATTTCTTTCCTATGCATATCTGGGCATCGCCTTTGAGCTTTCCCTTTTCGTACCATCCGATAAAAGGGATGTCTTTGACCACGAGCACAAACTTGTTAATACGCACCCAGGCGCCGAGATTCTTTGGAAGAGGGCTCCAGGTCTTGTAGGCGGAAAAATCCTTCGGCGCCTTGAGCCGACGCTTCTTTTTAATATCATCCCGAATATATTCGCGGTCCTTTATATTCAGGCGAGCGAGAATTTCCTGGCATGCGGGGTACGTGAGCGCAGGATCTTTCTCAGAGAGCTTCAGCACCTCTTTTTCCGTCAGCACTCGCTGCGTCCAGGCGAGCCTCGGATCAGGCTTCTTCAAAAAGGGATTGCCCCCGAGCTTTTGATCGCCCGCCTCGTCCTCGGGCGGATGCAAATACTCGACCTGTCCCATATCGACATGCCTCAGAGCACATCCGCTCAGCAAAAAGCAGAAAAGAAGAAGCCAGGGCCATTTCCACAAAGTCCAGCTATACAATTGCAACACCTTCTCCGAAAATGCCCTCCTCCCGAGATCAGCTCCCGGAAAATCAACTACATCGCCTAAACGGGAAACGATACAACAGAGGAGCGCTCAAAATCCAGCAAGCATTCACTATCAAAGATCGACCTCGAATTCAACTGTCAGAATTGAAGGCGAGAATGGCTCAGCTCACAACCAACCGCATTCAATAGAATTACTTCAGTTACTCTTTTTCGGTCACAGGGATCGCAACTTTTGCAAATCCGTCTGCGACTTTAAAGTTTGACATGGAGCCAAGGGGCGGCTATAGTAGCTCGACTGATTAAAGGATAGAATAGAATGGATATGAATATGTTTCCAAAATTCTTTGTTCCGGGAGCCGGCAAAAATGCTGTCTGCGCATCGCTTAGCGATCGCATGAACGGTTTCTTTTTCTTTTTTAGCTTTTTTTGGCCAGCCCACCCTGGACATTGACTTTATTGCTAAAAAAGCCCTGGGTGGAGAGGAAATCCCCCGGGCGTAAAAACTTTCTTAAACCCCGAGGAGGATTCCTCGGGGTTTTTTTATTCCAAACAAGGAAGACCGGGAGAGCGTCATGATTTTAGTTTTGAAAAAAGGTATTACGCCGGAAGAAGAAGATCGATTGAAAGAAGCGCTTCGAGCTGACAATTACATCATTAGACAGATTGAGGGAGTGGAGGAGACCATCCTCGGGGTTGTTGGGAAGATCACCAAGGATGTGGGGTATTTTGAAGCGCTTCCCGGAGTTTCCAAGGCATTTCCCATTTCCAAACCTTATAAGCTCGTAAGCCGGGAGATACACCCGCAACCTTCAGTGATCAAAGTGGGCGACGTCGCAGTAGGAGGAGACCGGCTGGTAGTGATAGCGGGGCCGTGTGGAGTGGAGGACAGAAAACGCACCTTGGAAATCGCTCGCATGGTGCGTAGATGTGGAGCGGTTCTCTTCCGAGGCGGAGCATTCAAGCCCAGAACCTCTCCCTATTCCTTCCAGGGACTTGGCGAGGAGGGATTGAAAATTCTCCAGGAAGTCAGGGAAGAGACCGGTCTTGGAATCGTAACGGAGATGACTTCGACGAGCCAGGTCGATCTGATGGTGAAATATGTCGATGTCGTACAGATAGGCGCTCGGAACATGCAAAACTTCGAGCTCCTCAAGTGCGTGGGCCGCATCGGAAAGCCCGTGCTTCTCAAAAGGGGGCTCTCGGCAACCATCGAGGAATGGCTCATGTCCGCCGAATACGTATTATCGGAAGGCAACGACCAGGTGATCTTGTGCGAGCGAGGAATAAGGACCTTCGAGCGCTTCACCAGGAACACGCTGGATCTGACGGCGGTGCCGGTAATCAAGGGTTTGACGCATTTGCCCATCATAATAGACCCCAGCCACGCCACGGGCATCCGCGAAAAGGTTAGCCCAATGGCTCGCGCCGCTATTGCCGCGGGGGCCGACGGGCTGATCATCGAGGTGCACACGGAGCCCGACAAAGCGCTCTCGGATGGTCCGCAAAGCCTGTATCCGGAGCAATTCCAGCAACTGATGCGAGATCTGTATGTCATAGCGCCGGTGGTGGGAAAGCAGGTTGATTACAGCTATCTCGAAAAGGCGGCCGTCTTGCGGAAGCCTGTTGATTCCGGCGCGGCCGAGGATCTGGTTGTCTATAATGGAGTCCCGGGCTCCTTCAGCCATAAGGCATGTACCCAGTTCTTCGGGCCAGAAGCCAAGCTCCGCAGCTGCGCATCATTCAGAGAAGTCTTCACAGCCATACAAAACGGAGAAGCCTCGCTCGGAGTCGTTCCGGTTGAAAACAGCCTGACGGGCAGCATCCATGAAAACTATGACCTTCTGCTCGAATTCGACCTGAAGATAGAGGGAGAAGTGACCCTGCGAATCATGCACAACCTCATTGGGCTTCCAGGCGTCTCAGTCGATGAAATCGAACGGATCTATTCTCACCCGCAGGCATTCCAACAGTGCAGAGAGTACCTGGAAAAACATCCGAACTGGGATCTTGTGACCTGCAAAGACACTGCAAGCTGCGTTCAACGAGTAAAAGAATCCGGAAATCCGAGAGAAGCCTCCATAGCGAGTCAAGAAGCCGCCGAGGTATTTCAGATGAGCGTTCTGAAGGAGGGCATTGAAACCAATCCAAGAAACTTCACGCGCTTCGTTGTCGTATCCAAGGGCGGCGGGTTCCTGACAGGCCCGAAGAACAAATCCTCTTTGATCTTCTCGGTAAGCGATAAGCCGGGAGCGCTATACGGAGCGCTGAAGATTTTTGCCGACAACAATATAAACCTTGTGAAGCTGGAATCCAGACCCATCCACAACAAGCCATGGGAATACCTTTTCTATACCGACGTTGAGGTAGATTTGATGGATGAAGATCATCGAGCTCTGCTGGATGAGCTAAGAAACAAGACCGAATTTCTCAAAATCCTGGGCAGCTACCGAAAGGGAACAGGCGAAAACAGCTGATCGCAAATCACTCCTGAACAGGCGTAATATGCATTCGGGCAGTCCCCATTTCCTCTTGGATGGGGTCTCCTCCATGTGGTATATGTCACGAAGTAACTGGACGATCCCGTTTACGCCCAAAAGAGGAGGACTGAATCATGCCGTATGGCGCACAAGTAAAGAAGCTGGATGAGGTTTTTCTGGAAGACGGACTCAAATTGGCAGTTCATCCCGATGTGATGAAGATGCTCGATTTGAAGCCGGGGCAGAAGGTGGATGTGGAGCTTGGGAAAAAAATAATAGAGGAAAATGACAGATTGGAGCGCTTCAAATAGCTGCGCGCGAAAGGGCTCCGGCCTGAGGGACGGGGCTCCTTCAACATCTTCTTCAACCAGTCCCATCCCCGGAAAGCCCCACACAAACCAGGGCTTTTCGCCTTCTCACGCCAAAGATGCAATGAAAATTCGGCTTTCTCCGATTTTTATCCGACCCTGCCGAAAAAATAATGTGACTTTTTAGAAACCCGGATTGTAGTAGATATTGAGGCGCAAATAAAAGCCTCCCCCACTCCAATGAGCCAGGTACCCCTCCAAACCTGGCTCTTTCTTTTTCCAAATCCCCAAAGAAGACACGGCCGGAAAGCTTGCTAGTCGCGTCCTTTTACCGCCGCCAACAATCGATCGGCAACCTGCTCACAGGCAAAGATCAACGATTCCAGGTCCAGAGTATCCAAGACCTTTTCATCGAAAAGGAATTTTGCCCTGGCCTCAAATCCCTCGGCAGGATCTGCATCCCACCAGAGCACGCGGATGGGGAGCTTGGGCAGAATCTGGAAATGCGCCGCATAATCGACATGCTTGTCTTGCCGGGAAACCTCCTGGCCAATCCCCGAAACAGCTATCGGCAATCGATCGATCTTGCCGGAAAAAGCCCGGGACAAAGGCGCCTCGCAATGGGCCTGAAGGCTTTTTATCTTGGATACCGAGTTTGGAAGGCTCTCCATGCCCACCCACATGCCCGAAGGATTGCCTGCGCCTCCGATGACGTAATTGTATATAAAGATCTTTTCGTATGGACTGATCTCCTCGCCGGAGCTTTTCACAACGTCTTCAACCGTTACTCTGACTTCACCGTCCAGATATGGGAAAACAAGAGTCGGCTCTCCTCGAGACTCATCCAAAACCGCGCCGAGGCTCGATGCGATACTCCGAAAATCCCACTTTTTCACTTCCTGGCGAAGGAACTGCAATGCTTTCTCAAAGCCTTCCCGCTTCACGCCAATGCCCGACTTGTGCTGTTCGGAGAGGCGGAGACGGAAAGGCTGGATCGCGTCGCTATCCAGATAAGGGCATGCATCGAGGTCGACCTGCCCGACTATTGCTTGAGTCGCAAAGGCAAGACACGACGCCAGGCCGCATTCGCCGCAGTTCGTCTTTGGAGTGAGGTTGTAGAGCTGTATCGGGGTAAGGCGGTTATCGAGCTTCTCTCGATGTTCATCTCTCATAATTGTCTCCTGTGGCTTCAGACGCCATTCAATTTTACCTACATCGCCTTTTTGGTACGCAGTGACCGCGGAGATCACGCGGCAGAGTCGGCCAAGCAGGCCGCCCGATCCAATCCACAATCCTGGAGTGTATGATAAGCCAAAAAAAGGCGAGACCCCATAACCAGCAGTTCTCGCCTTTTATATACTCATCGCGCCGAGATGCGCAATTCCCCCGAAGCTTCTCATTTTGCATGAGAAACGCCGCAACCTCCAGGCTCATGAGCCATCACAAGGCATTGGAGTATTCCATGTTGCCGGATCGGAGAAGATCGTCAAAATAGTCTACCGTCTTCCGCAACCCCTCATCGAGAGGAATTTTGGGCTCCCAGTCCAAATTGCTCTTGGCCACGCTAATATCGGGCTTACGCATAATGGGGTCGTCTTGAGGCAGCGGCTTGAACACCAGCTCAGATTTGGATCCGGTGAGGTTGATAATCTTCTCGGCCAGCTCCAGGATGGTGAATTCGCCGGGGTTGCCCAAGTTCACAGGTCCGGTGAATCCGTCCGGAGAGTTCATGAGCCGGATGAAGCCTTCGATAAGGTCGTCAACATAGCAAAAAGAGCGCGTCTGATTGCCGCTGCCGTAGATCGTGATGGGATCTCCGTTCAGGGCCTGGACGATAAAATTGGATACGACGCGCCCATCATTTGGATGCATTCTGGGGCCATAGGTATTGAAAATCCGGGCCACCTTTATTCTCAACCGGTGCTGCCTGTGGTAGTCGAAGAAGAGCGTTTCCGCGCAGCGCTTCCCTTCATCATAGCATGAACGGGGCCCGATGGGGTTCACATGTCCCCAATACGACTCCTGCTGGGGATGGACTTTCGGATCGCCATAGACTTCAGAAGTCGACGCCTGCATGATCTTCGCCCTGACCCTCTTCGCCAGGCCAAGCATATTGATCGAGCCGTGCACATTTACTTTGGTCGTTTGCACCGGGTCGGTCTGGTAGTGTATGGGAGAAGCGGGACACGCCAGATTGAAGATTTCGTCCACCTCCACGTAGAGAGGATAGGTAATGTCATGCCGGTACAGCTCAAAATATGAGTTATCCAGGAGATGCAAGATGTTTCTCTTGCTTCCCGTGTAGAAGTTGTCCACGCACAGCACATCATGGCCGTCTTTGAGAAGACGCTCGCAAAGGTGAGAGCCCAGAAAACCGGCGCCGCCGGTCACGGCGCATCGCTTACGAAGATGCATAAATATTCCTTTCAGATAGCGTCCAAATTCCATCACCCGCCCCCTCAGAAAAGCAAGAGCCGCAAAACAGCACCCTCACGCCTCGCTCCCCCGGGGTCAATAACCGCAAACCGTGGTAATTTAATCCCATCTCCGAGCTTTGACAATCATTTAATAGGAATCGGAGATTCCACATTTTTTGTTGATTCCCCAATACTAATGGGCTAGATATCGCACGTTGCGCCAAAGGGAATCGATATGTTTCGTTACATCGTCGCGGATTTGATGCATTCTAAGGAGAACATGCCCCTGTGGAGAAGCCTGTCCTGACCGACTACAATCGCCCTTCTGCTCCTCTATGCCGCGGTGAGGCAATCACAGTGAAGGGAAAATTCTTCTTTGAGGGAGACAGCAAATTTTTTCTCAAAGGAGTCACGTACGGCACTTTCAAAACAGGAAGCCATGGAGCTC
>CAZOEL010000094.1:0-23280 GCA_964578835.1 uncultured Syntrophobacteraceae bacterium
CCCGCACCTTGGGGGCATGTGTGTATCATTGTCAGCTGAGGGAGAGGGGGCCTGCTCAAGCCGAAGAAATGATGTTGACGACCCACTAAGAACTTCAGCGCAAGAGGATCATGAAACCCTCTGCCCGGGCGTAACGTTCTTTTCGGGACCTAGAAGCCTCAGATCATCCCCATCGCGCACCGCAAGCACCATCCCGTGGGATTCGATTCCCATGAGCTTTGCCGGCTGAAGGTTCGCCACGATCACCACCTGTTTCCCGATGATGTCTTCGGGCGCATGGGAAAGGGCGATTCCGGCCACAATCTGGCGCTCTTCTCCGATGTCGACCAGGAGCTTGAGGAGCTTCTTGGATTTGGGGACTTTTTCGGCGTGCTTCACGAGCCCAATCCTGAGATCCACTTTCTTGAAGTCTTCAAACGAGATCAGCTCCATCTTCTCTTCCTCGGGCTTGACGGGCGGGGAGGGGGCTGTGGGCTTCTTGGGAGCTTCCTTATGCTCTTTTATATCGATTCTCGGGAATAGGGCTTCCCCTTTCAATACTTCGGACCCTTCTTCCAGTGTTCCCCAGCGGGCGTCTTCTTCCAGACGCAAGTCGAGAGCGGGCTTGGACTTGCCCAGCCGCTCCAATATCTTCTCGGCCGTTTCGGGCATGAAGGGAGAGATGAGCACCGCCGCGACTTTGTTGATCTCGAGAAGATTGCGAATGACGGTCTTTAGCCGGTCGTGCTTGGCGGGGTCTTTGGCGAGCGCCCACGGCGCGACGTGGTCGATGTATCTGTTCGCCTCATTGAGGCATTCCCAGATAGCCATGAGCGCTTTATGGAAGCCGAACTTGGGAGCTTCTTCCAACAGCTGTTTTACGGCTTCCTCCATTTTCCCGGTGAGGCTTCGATCAAGGTCGTCTGGCTCGGAGCCGAACGGGGGAACCTTGCCGTCGAAGAACTTCGCCGTCATGGCGAGAGTCCGGCTGAAAAGATTGCCGAGATCGTTCGCCAGATCGGCGTTGAGCCGTTGCACCAAGGCGTCTTCGCTGAAATTGGAATCGAGTCCGAAGACCATCTCGCGGAGCAGAAAGTAGCGGAAAGCGTCCAGGCCGTAATCGGAGACCAGATCCAGAGGACGCACTACCGTCCCGCGGCTCTTGCTCATCTTGCCTTCATTGATCTTCCAATAGCCGTGGACATTGAGATTTTGATAAGGTTGAAGGCCTGCGGCCTTGATCATGGTCGGCCAGTAGATGCCGTGGGGCTTCAGAATATCCTTTGCGATCAGGTGCTGCGCCGACGGCCAGTATTCAGCAAAGAGCTCCCCGTCCGGGTATCCTATGGCGGAGACGTAATTGATGAGAGCGTCGAACCAGACGTAGGTTACATAACGATCGTCGAAGGGAAGGGGGATTCCCCAGGAGAGACGCTCCTTGGGCCTCGAGATGCACAGATCCTCCAGCGGCTCGCGGAGAAACGACAGAACTTCGTTCCGGTAGCGCTCGGGGCGGATGAAGCCCGGATTGGCTTCGATGTGCTTGATAAGCCAGTTCTGGTACTTGCTCATCCTGAAAAAGTAGTTTGCTTCCTCTCGTTCGATGGGCTCTTTGTCGTGATCCGGGCATTTGCCGTCCACGAGCTCTTTTTCGGTGTAGAACCGCTCGCAGCCGACGCAATAAAGCCCTTTGTAGGCGCTGAAATAGATGTCCCCGGATTCATACACCTTCTGCAGAATGTACTGCACGACCTTCATATGCTCGGGGTCGGTCGTGCGGATGAAGCGGTCGTAGCTGATATTGAGCACGGGCCATGTATTGCGGAAAATGCCGCTGATCCTGTCCACATATTCCTTGGGCTCGACTCCCGCATCCCGAGCCGCCTGGACGATCTTGTCGCCGTGCTCGTCGGTTCCCGTGAGGAAATAGGTCTTACAGCCCGTAAGCTTGTGAAAACGATTCATCACGTCTGCTACAATGGTCGTGTAGGCATGCCCGATATGGGGCTCTGCATTGACGTAATAGATCGGGGTGGTGATGTAAAAAGTCTTTGCCATGAAATTATCCCCTCGCTTCAAGCGCCTCACATCCAGATCTTACTCCTGGTCCAGGCGCTTCTCGATTTCTCTTCCATCTTCCATAAGAATGGTGACCGTGCGGTCCATTACGCTCTGACGGATCACTTTACCACGACCTTCAGGGATCTCTATTTTCTTGCCAAGCTTCGGCATATCCTTTTTCAGCTCACGGTAAGTTTCGTATTCGTATTGCAGGCAGCACATCAAACGTCCGCATGCCCCGGAAATCTTCGTCGGGTTGAGGCTCAGATTTTGCTCTTTGGCCATCTTGATGGATACGGCGTGGAAGTTCTTTAGGAAAGTCGCACAGCACAAGGGGCGGCCGCAGCTTCCAAGCCCTCCGACCATCTTGGCCTGATTGCGAATTCCGATTTGCCTGAGCTCGACGCGGGTCCTGAGTCTTCTCACGAGATCTTTCAGCAGTTCGCGAAAATCTACCCGTCCATCTGCGGTGAAATAGAAGATGATCTTGCTCCCATCGAAGAAAAATTCCACATCGACAAGGTTCATGGGAAGCTCATGGGTTTTGATCCGCTCGAGGCAGTAGTTCTTGGCGTCCTGTTCGAAATCTAGATTGGCCTCATGCTTTTTGATCTCTTCTTCCGTCGCCAGGCGGTCGATCTTTTTTATCTCTGAGACACGAACCTGACAGCAATCTTTGGGGTAGGTGTTTTCAACGACTTGCCCGAGCCCGATTCCCTGCTCCGTGTGCACTATGACGAAATCGCATTTTTTTACCGCGTGATCTCCGGGATTGAAGTAGTAAACCTTCCCTCCCTTGCGAAAGCGGATTCCGATTATCTTGTCCATCACAAACCTTCCTTTATTGCCAGGCACAAGCTCTCCAACGTCATCTGCTTGTTGGCGTTCAGACGAAGGCGCTGCATGCTGTGCTCGATCTGGTCATACAGCGTGAATAAGGATTCGACGGAGGATGAGCGGGCGTCGCCCGCAAGTTGGCTCTCCGTCTCGAGTGCGGGCCGATAATCCAACATCAAACGGGAAAATACAAGATCCCGCACCCAAAGTTTAATACATTCGAGGTCTTGCTCCAAGTCCTCGCTCTTCTGAACCCACTGCGCCACAAAGGAGAAGAAGTCGATCATGGAAAGCTCTTTGATCCTGCGCATCTTTTCAATCGTTTCCCTCCAGTGGTCCAGAAGCGCTCCCTGCGCGAGAGCGCGGGCTCGATCGAGGCTCCCGTCCGCCAACCGAGCCGCCGTGCGGGCTCTGTCCATCGGAATGTTGTCGCAATCGATCAAGTGTCGTTCGATCCAGTTGATGTCCAGCGGTTGAAAACGGATATGGCAGCAGCGTGATACGATCGTGGGAAGGAGCATCTGCGGCTCGAGGACGAGGAGCATGAAAATATTCTGCCCGGGAGGCTCTTCGAGAAGCTTGAGAAGAGCGTTGCTCGCTTCCTCCTTCAGGTTTTGCGCCCCTTCGATCACCACCGAGCGCCACTTTCCTTCGAATGGCCTGTACTTCAGGCGGCTGCGGAGCTCGCGGATCTGGTCTATCTTGATGAAAGTCCCTTCATTGGTGATCCAGAGGAAGTCGGGATGGATCGAAGCGTCTATTTTGCGGCAGGATGAGCAGCGGTCGCAGCAGTCGCCCTCATGGGGATCGAGACAGTTCAAGAGCTTGGCAAGCTCGCGAGCGACGACGGCCTTCCCTATTCCGGGCATGCCGCTGAACAGCAGCGCGTGAGGCATATTGCCGGTATGCATAAGCTGTTTCAGAAACCGTTTTGCTCGTGTTTGCCCTGGTGTGTTTTCAAGAGACATAGGATGTATCTATTTGCAGCTTTCTCGCGATGAATCGCAAGTGTGGAGTAGGCGTTCCTGAAAGAGCGAGCGCAGCGTTTGCGTCACCTCATCGAGAGACGCGCCTGAGTCAACCGTAAGAAAGCGCTTCGGCTCGCAAGCCGCCAGAGCGAGGTATCCGTCGCGCACCTTTTGGTGAAACGCTCTATCCAGTAATTCCAGGCGATCGGGAGTATCGGCTCGTTTGTCCCTGCGCCGGGCCGCGGTTTCGACGTCACAGTCGAAGAGGAGAGTGACATCCGGCCAAAAATCATCCGTGCTCCATTCGTGCAGCCGGCGCAGGCGCTCGAGATTGAGGCCTCTTCCATACCCCTGGTAGGCCAGGGTCGCATCCGCGTACCGGTCCGTCAGCACCCATAATCCCCGGTCGAGCGCCGGACGGATGACTTCCTTTACATGCTGAGCCCTGCTTGCGCCGTACAAAAGGACTTCCGTCATCGAATCCATATCGGTGTGGGATGAATCCAGAAGAATGGCTCGGATCGCCTCCCCCAGAGGGCTTCCCCCCGGTTCGCGCGTTTTGATGTGGGTAATCCCGGCGCCATCGAGCCACTGGCTGACCAGGGCCAGCATCGTGCTCTTCCCGCATCCGTCTATTCCTTCAAAGCTTATGAATTTAGCAGCTGATTTGGCTTCCATCAGGACTCTGCGCCTTTCTTGCTCAACTGCCAGATGCTCAGCTGTATTCCCTGCTCCTCTGGAGCCTGGCTTTCGGGAGGCATTTCCGGTTCCGCCTCGGGCGGCAGTCCGCGAAAGAAAAAGCGCTCAAAAACCGGCTGGTAAGCGGTCCAGGGATCGTTTCCGTTCTTGGAATCCGTGAGGATGCGCGTCAAAGTGTTCATTTTTGCATCCAGATCGTCGGCGTAATGAAGCACGAAAGCTTCCCGGGTCATTGGCAGCTTCACCGCTCCGAATTCAACCTGTCCGTGGTGACTGAGGATCATGTGCTTCAAGAGCAGGCGGTCTTCCATGGGAAAGCCTCTGATTGCGGCGACTTTGCTCTCGAGAATCGGGACTCCCAGCATCATGTGTCCCAGGAGGCGTCCTTCATGGGAATAATCGATGCAAAGATCGTAGACAAATTCATCTATTTTGCCGATATCGTGCAGCACCGCGCCCGTTATTAAAATATCCCGGTCGAGCTCAGGATAATGCTTGCATATCTGAGAGGCCAGCCCCGCTACGGAAACCGTATGCTCGAGCAGTCCCCCGAGGTAGGCGTGGTGCATGGCTTTGGCTGCGGGAGCAAGCTTGAAGCGGCTCATGAGCTCGCGGTCGTTCGCCATGGCCTTCATCAGTTGCTGTAAAGGACGTCTTTTGATGCCGGAGACAAGTTTTTTCAATTTGTCGACAAGTGAGTCCAAATCGTTCGGACATACGGGAAGATAATCGGAAGGCGCAATGTCGCAGCGGGACAGAGGGTAAATTTCCTGGATCTGAAGCTGGATCTCGTCTCGAAACCTCTCGCTGGTTCCGCGAAGAAATACAGCTCCATTGGATGCGATGACGCTTGCCGTCTCGTCGGCTCTATCCCACAATCGGCCGACAATTTGCCCCGTTTTGTCCACCAGTTTGAGAGTAAGGAATCGGGCGCCGTTGCGTGCTACCTTAACCTGTTTGTCCACAACGACAAAGGAGCTTTCTATCTTCTGATTGGGCTCAATGTCGGCGACAAATATCTTTGTAGTGCTGCTCACGCTTAGTCCTCATTCCATGTTCCATAAAATGACGCGATTAAAACGGTCTGCTGAGATCCTTGGCGTTCATGATCGCAATTCTGCAACCGATTATGGTAGGGGCGGCTTCCAGCCGCGACCGCGGAAACGACCGCATGCCTTTGTCGCGGCAGATGCCGCGCCTACGAAAAATATACCAAGCAAATGATGACCTAATTGTGATAATCAGCACTCATGCTAGGTCTTTCTCTGCTATTTTGGCCTCAGCCCGGCATGCAGATGCTGACGGGCTCATTGGCTGAACGGGGGTAGAGAGATAGCTGAGAAGCCCCGAAGGGGCGCAACATCATAGCCCAGGACATCGCCCTGGGTATAGAGATCCAGCCATATTCTCCAAGCCCTGAAAGGGCGGCATATCCCTATCCTCTTTATGTCGCCCCTTCAGGGCTCTGAAATGAGGGTGATCGTTCCTTACCCAGGGCGTTGCCCTGGGCTATGATGTTGCGCCCCTTCGGGGCTGAGGCATTACCACTTTAGGCAGCTCACAACAAATAACCTACCAAAATTGGTTCAGAAACACCCACCGTCATTCCGGCAGTCTTCAAGCCGGAATCCCGTTCTTTCGCGGGGCTGGATTCCGGCCAAAACCATGCCGGAATGACAGAACCCCTCTTCCTGGTAGGTTATTTGTTGTGAGTTGCCTTATTGAGATGCCTTGCCCCTTTTCTGCAAATTCGCCCGGCGCTGACCGCTGCTTCCGCGTTCCCAGGTCTTATAACCGCTCCATATCGAAAAGTCCCTATCCTAGTTCAAGGAGGTTGTCAAATGACGATTGAAGAAAGTCCGTCTTGTTTTATTCGAGTTGAAAAGAAGATCCTCGGAATTAAACTCAATGTATGGTAGGCATACCATTTCCGGGTTCAGCATGGATTACTCGTGGACGGCGCCGAGCCTGAAGAATAGCGTTTGGATAGCGATTGCAGAAAGCCGCTTTTACTGAGACTGTTTAGGAAAGGATACCTATGAAAGCAATAAGCGTTCAACAGCCGTTTGCGTTTGAGATCATGAGCGGCCAGAAGACTATTGAAGTCAAGACGTGGGATTCCCTTCATAGAGGAGACCTTCTCCTCTGTTCGTCGTCAAAGCCTGCATTTTCACCCGAGGATATGGAGGATATAGAAGAGGAATATGGATGCTCTTTCCTCTACGGACACGCTCTTTGTGTTGTGCGTCTTGCGGACGTCCGGCTCATGAAGCCGGGCGATGAGGATGACGCGCTTCTCGAGGAAATCGATCCCGAATCTTATTCGTGGGTGATCGAGGACGTGCGCCTCGTTGTTCCGTTTCCTGTGAAGGGCAAGCAGGAAGGGCTCTTCGATGTTGACGACAGCCTTATTGCCATGTCGCCGTTCCAATACGACAACTCTGTTGTCGTAAAAGATGGCGCCGTTGACAAGGATTTTGGGATCGATCTGTCGGGCTGGCGCGGCAGGACTTCCGACATTGTTCTCACAGAGGATGGAGAGCCCAGGATTCATGTGGTGTGGGACAGCGTCTCCCTCAAGAGTTTGCCGATTTCGGTTATCGAACAGTGTGTGAAGGAAGGGTTTGATTGGACCGGCGCTCTTATGCGCTTTCAGGAAATCGAAGCTGCCCAAGAGCGGGATTCATGGGATGATGTTATGGATGCAATCGAGAATATCGTGGAAGGGCATCCCGAGATTTTCGAGGAGTAGAGAAGAGTGTGGGAGGCTGCTTCGGCAGGCTTTGAGATAATGAGCGCCGTTGCGTTCAACGGCGCTGTTATCTCCCTTGTTGTCTTGCTACTGATTCTTCTCCACGGGATAATCAGCTTCCATCCATGCCTTGATTCCGCCGGGATGGCGGTAGACGTTGGTGTAGCCAAGCTTCATGGCCCACATCGCTCCGTTGTGGCTTCGGGTGCATTTGGTGAAGCCGCAATAGAAGACGACTTTTTGATTTTTATCCGAGCCCAGGAGCTTTTCGAGCTTTTCTTTGACGGCGTTGTCCAATTCCTTCATTTCTTCGATGGGGAATTCCATCTGTAAAGCGCCCGGAATATGATTCTTCTTATAGCTGTCCTCAAGAGGCATGGTGTCGACGATAATCATGGGCTCTTTTTTGTCGATCGATTCCTTGAGCTGTTCGGTCATCACTATCTTGTATCCGCCCTTTGAGATCTGATCGGCAAAGGAAACTGCGAGCTTCTCCGTATCGAGCTCCTTTGTGCCCCACTCGAGGCCAAAGGCGCTGCTACAAAAACAAAAAGTTAAAATCGACGCCAATACCCACAACGACCTTCGCTTTGCACTTCCCATCATCTCTAATTTTCTCCCTTTCTTCATGTCCGATTCAACCTGGAATGTCATATTTCACTTCAGACCGTCTCTGAAGCCGACGCCATACAAAAAGGTACGCAACTATTCCCATCAGCCCGAGATCTCGGTAGAAAGCAATTCTCAGGCTGTCGCGGGCGTGAATCTCTTCGCTCGAAAAGCAACCACAGTCCACATCCATGTTGCTGAGAATAGCGTAGCCGAGGAGGACAAGGAATATTGCCAGAAGCCCCGAGATGAGCTTGAGGCTTCCCTTGATGTTGAATGCAAGTCCAAGTCCCGCCACAAATTCAAGGGCGGGGAGTCCTAGGGCCACTGGGACCAGCAAAGGCTCCGGGACGAGATCCCAGCCGGAGATTGTACGAGCGAAGGCTCGTGGGGCGAGCAGCTTTGCTCCACCAGCCCACAGGAAAATTCCCCCGAGAAATACTTGCGCCGCTCGGTATAAGTGAGGAGAATGAAGGAAAAAGCGCTTCAGAGCAGACATGGTAAACTCCCTTTGGAATTCTTCGCAATCGCTGGATGGAGCGGCATGATTACGGCTTGAAGAAACGGAGATAGAATGGTCGGCTTTAGAAGCTAAGTCAAATCGGTTAATTCGATATGTTTACGGCCTTTGTATAGCCAAACTCAATGAAAGCTCACACTATCCTTTACAGCCTCCATGCTATCGGCGCCCTCCGGTTCCCAATCCCTTCAAAATAGGTTATTTATTATCGATATCGGTATCTTCTGTTCATTTCCCTGTGGCTACTCCCCTGGACTTTCTTCAGGCGCGGTTATGCATGAGAACTGCAGGCGCAGCCGGTCTTTCTTTTCGAATACAAGATGGTTGTAAGGGAGACCTCGGGGACCATGGGATAATTGGAGGATTAGGGTGATTTCAGCTCCTTTCATGCTTTTATCGGACCCCCATTTTCACGCGTTCAAGGCCCACAGCAAGCTTGTCGATGGGGTTAATTCAAGGCTTTTCGATGTGCTTTCGGTCTGCAACCAGGCTCTTGATGCGGCTTTGCGCAACGGGGTCGAGCTTATGCTGATTGCAGGCGATATTTTCCATGTCAGGGGACAGATCAAACCGTCCATCTTCAATATGGCGGCTGATTGGCTTCACAATGTGTTGGAGGCTGGGATCGACGTTGCCCTCATCTCTGGAAATCACGACATGGAATCGTTTCGTAACGGGGCGAGCTCAGTTCACTCTCTTGCATATATTGCCGGAAACGTGAGGAAGACCGGCCGTAGACGAAACGTTGCCGTTCTTACGGACGAAAAGCCTTTGCTGCGCACTCGAAGCGGTATGAAAGTGATTGGGATTCCATATACTTACGATCATGAAAAATTCAAAGCTTCGTTCTCCGAGCTTTCCATGAGACATGAACCGGACATTGCGCTCATTCATCAAGGAATCGACGATTTCGATTTCGAAGGGGCTCCCTCCACGGGATTATCCGCCGGCTTCCTGCTCGAGGAGAGTGGTGGTCTCATTGCCTCTGGGCATTATCACAAGCCCGGGCGGAGAGATCGTGTGATCAATGTCGGAGCGCCTTTGCAGCACAGAGTGAGCGATCGGGGACAGGATAGGGGCTGTTGGATTGTCAGCGCCGGCGGCGAGGTGCGATTTCATGCCCTCGATGCGCCTCGTTTCGTATCAATCGATATGAAGGACGGCTTTGATAGCAGTGAGGATGTGGAAGGCAATTTCATTCACATCAAGGCTACCAGCCTGGAGGCTGCTCGAGAGGGACGGGAGGAGGCGCTGCGTCGCGGCGCGGCAAGCGTGCAGGCATACGTCGAGAGGATTTATCAGGCGAACAAGTCCGAAACCGTTCAGATTGAGAGTCCACGGAGCATGCTGAAGAATTTTACTGGCATGTTTGAAAAGTACAGATCGAGGCAGGATGCCATTCTAAGAGCTTTCGACAAGCTCAGGATCTCAGAGCGTGAAGCATGAAGCTAAGGCGATTGAAAATAAGGAACTTCCTCGGAATTGCCGAAGCCGATCTAAGCTTTGATAGAAAAGGTTTGGTGCTGATTGGCGGCGTAAATCACGACAGCCCTGTCGCAAGCAGCAACGGATCTGGAAAAAGCTCCATCTATGAGGCCATCTATTATGCGCTCTACGGCAAGACGAAACGGGGAGTTTCGGGCGATGAGGTAATCAATCAGAGCGCCGGGCGCAACTGCCGCGTGGAGCTTGAATTCGATGACTACCTGGTGGCTCGCGCGCGAAAGGACGAGGAGTATGGCACAGCCTTGAAGCTTTTTCAGGCGAAGGACGGAGGTTGGAGCGATATAACAAAAGGAACGATGAAAGACACACAGGACGTTCTCGAAAAGAGCGTTGGAATGTCGGATCTCACTTTCAACAAGGTTTGCTATTTCGGGCAAGGCGATCTCAAGCCCTTTGCCTCTCTATCGGATGCCGAATTGAAGCAGGTTTTCGAACAGGCTCTGAATTTGAGCTTCATCTCCGACTACCACTCGGCGGCAAAGTCCGAGATCGAAACAAGCAAGCGGCAATTGGATGCATTGCGCCACGATATGGAACGTCAGATTTGGGAACAGAAGGCTGAGGCGGAAAAGGCGGATGTGCTCGCCGCTACGCTTGCCGACCTGGATAGCAGGTCGGAGCTCGAAAAGAGAAGAACCTGGGAGGAAATAGAGCAGGAAGAGTCGACGTTGATCCGATTGAAGGAGAATTTGCGAGAGGCTCAGACTACATTCGACTCGCTTGCCGAGCGCTTTGCTCAGGTGCAGGAAGAGCTTGCCGAGCTGAAAAAGAGTGGCGTGACTATGGCCGTTGAGAAGGAATCCGTCGTGGCGGAGCTTGCCAGAGTTGAAGCCTTGGAAGAGATGGATCGAATAAGATTGGCCAGGACGCTGAGCGAAGCGGATGGAGCGTCCTCCAAGGAAGGGCAGCCATGCGGGGAATGTGGGAGGATCTTCACCGAGGCGGATCTTGCTCAGTTGCGTAACGGTCTGCGCTTAAAGGCGGAGCGCATTGAACGCGAGATGGAGAACAGGATTCTTGAAAGGCTGGCTGTTCAGGATAGGCTGGTTGGGATAATAGAGGGCGAAAAAGGGCTTCACGAGAAATTGCGAGCCAAAGAGGAGATCCTCGCTAAGATCAATCCCGATGCCCAAAAGGTTAAGACGGAAGGTTTCCGAAAGCTAGTCGAGCTCTCATCCTCCAGAATCGCCAGGCTCGGGAGCGCCCTGGAGGCGCTCAGCTTGCAGGCGAGTACGGAAGTGTATCGAAGAGAGCGTGAAAGGTGCTTGAGCCGTATCGAGGCAGCCGCCGTTCGTCTCGATACGCTTCAAAAAGAACAAAAGGAAATTGAAGATGAAATGGAGGCCTATTCGTTGATCGAGGAGATTTTCAGCAACACCGGGATGAAGTCTTATATATTCGATTCCGTCACCCCGGAGCTGAATCGGCTCATAAACGGTTATCTATCCTACCTCAGCCCGGATATAAACGTTGAAATCTCAACGGTTACTCGGTTGAAAGGCAAAAGGGAGCGTTTTCGTGAGAAGTTCGCCGTCAACGTATGGAGCCTCAACGGCGCTGCATCTTATGAGGGGAGCTCGGATGGCGAAAAACAGCTCATAAATCTCGCTATTGCATTGGCTTTTAACAGTCTTTGCAGGACATTGATAAGAAGACCGGTGAACTTTCTCTGGATGGATGAGCCTTTCGAGTCTCTCGATGAATACAGTGCGGAGCGAGCCGTGGAGATCTGTAAAGAATTTTCTTCTCAGGTTGATAACCTCTTCGTCATCTCGCATAATCCTGCGATCAGCGATCTCGTCACAGACCGAATTGTTGTAGAAAAGCGAAACGGCGCCGCTGCTTTACATCTTCCCCTCTCTTTGCAGCAGCCAGGCCGTCGTCCAGCAGAGCAGAGCCCATATGAAACCCGCCATCCAACCCGCCAGCACATCCGTCGGATAATGGGCGCCCAAATAGATTCGACTGATTCCCACAAGAAGTGTCAGAAGCAGTCCCGTGCCAAAAAAGTACGCCTTCATCAAACGCTTGGGCTCGACCCTTGCCAGGAGAGCCGAAAGTGAGAGGTATACGACGGCGGAAACCATGGCGTGACCGCTTGGAAAGCTCCACGAGGTGATGAGAAGCTCGCATGGAATATCCGGCCTCTCTCTGGCGTAGACGCTCTTCAGCCACGTGCTCAGCAGCATTCCACCGGTTGTCGAGACGAGCACGAGGAGCGTTGCGCCGCGTTTTCTTTGTAGCAGCAGAAAGCCCGAGGCTACAAAGGTGATGATCGCCAGAACGGAATAGCTTCCCAGCGCGGTGATGTCCCTGGCTGCATGAGGCAGCCAGTACGGTCCCCGATATGTTTTGGGGTCGGCGGGATCTCTCATGATTTGTACGAGCCGGTTATCGAGAGACATGGTTCTTCTCTCCGTCACTTCGTCAGCCAGTTCGATAAAGCCCCAGAGGCCGGCAGCTATTATGAGTCCGGTCAAAATCAACGTCAGTTCGTAGCGCGTTACTCTTTTCATATGCCATCCCAGTCTAGAGGGTTTTCCCCACATCGTTTGTTCGGGTCGAACAGGCTTACTCTCCCATTAGAGGCCAGGGTAGGGAAGCTGGAGCTTCTCCCCTTCCCCTTCTTCCTCAGGGATAGAGAGCCTGCTCAACCTGGAGAAACGAGGAAAGACTACATGAAAGATCGTAGCGGTTTTTGCATATGCTCAGCCAATCATTATCTTATTTGCAGAAAACACCAACCTCCGATAATATGAAGAGCTTGGTGGGAATGTCCACCGGGCTCTTCTCCCATTAGCTTCTTCGCGCGATGCTCGAGATCTCTTCTACCGATGGTTTTGTCGATCCTCAAACAAAAGGTATGAAGAATTTTTCTCCTGACCGGAGGATCGCACTATTTCTAACCCTTCCCAAAGATACGATACTCATCTTATTTTGTATTTGTGAGCCAGTGATTAAAATGAGCAGGGAGATTCGGCGGAGCATGGCGGCTATCGCTTACAAAATTGGAGATTATGGACTACCTTCTATGGTTACAGACTCTTTTGTCGCAAAAGTGCTAAATTTAATTGAAAGCGGGTGTATGGCGCGAATGTCGGGAGATGCCTTCAAGACTTTGCTGGTTAATAAGATCCAAGGCTACTCGCACCAGATTCCGATGTTGGAAGAGGATGTCTCCCCACTTTTCCTGAATCTTACGGAGTTGATGATAACGGGGACTTTTGCCAAGATCCCTCCCGATGCCTTCAAAGTGTATCTAATCCTTGCGATCTATGGCAAAGTCGCTGGAATGCGAGATCAAACCAATAAATTGTTGGAGTTGACGGGTATAGACGCATCTATCAAGTTGGAGAAGGCGCTGGAAGATCTGCAGACGATGGGCCTTATTTTCTCCGTTGATGAGCCCGTGGTGAAGAGAGTGAAGCCTGACGCCGCGCAGCATGGCTTGGATTTTCAGATGAAGCCCGTGCTGGACAAAGCTTGATTCCTGCGTTGACGTCGCGAGCTTTTGTCAGGATGTTGTCTCGAGGAAGTTTGAAGCAGCTGTTTGAGAGAGGCGAAAGGCCTAACCCCCAGACGGCATTTGAAATCAACCATGGAGGTGGAATGATGAGTGATGTTGAAAAAAAGCCCATAGTGGATAAATGCGTTGGATGTGAAAACATTGAGGACGATAAATGCCGCATCTGGGCTTCGCCGGCCGCCAAATGGAGAATCGGAGTGTGCCCCTCGGCCACTCATGTGAAGGCGGCGGTAAAAGAGACTGAGCAAAAGGTGCGGGTCGGTCAGCAGAAGCAAAAGAAAACAAGGTGAAGCCGGGCCCGCTTTAGCGGTGCGAAAAAAAAAGCCGGCTGAAGGGCCGGCTGTCTCTTTTTCAAGAAAATGGTCGTTACGGAAAAGAAGATGTGGAGAGCCGATTCTTGTGGGTTCCCATTCCTTGTGATTCAGAGGACTTCCTGTATTTCCACGTCGAAAGTCAATTCCTGGCCTGCAAGGGGATGATTGAAGTCAAGTATGATTTCATCTCCATCCAGACTTTTGACGGACGCAAGAATCTGATCGCCTCTGCTTGTCTGCAGCGCCACCACTTCTCCGGGCTTCACGTCGAAATCCTTCGGGAGCTCCGAGCGCGCAAAGCTCTGCTCCAGACGATCGTCCCTTTCACCATAGGCTTCCTCCGGGCTCAACGTGAAGGTCTTTGTCTCGTTGGGCGACATGCCCATTATAGCCTCTTCAAACCCTTTCATGATTTTGCCCGAGCCGACTTCGATCTCCACCTCCTGGCACTCTCCGGGCCGACCTGTTGTATCCGCCTCTTCCAGTCTGCCCTTATAGCATAGTTTAACAACGCTTCCCGATTCGACTTTCTTCATATTCCACTCCTGAGTCGCACAATCCGTGGGATTGTATGACTTCTCCATTCAAAATGCCTGATCCTGACGCCGGCGCTTAGTTCATTGGAACATAATCAGCGGTCTGCGGAAAAGGGATGGAAGTGGGGATATGGCTGCTTCCATCAAGCGGAAACGCTTCGACTTCCATCAGATCCACGACCGCTTCGAATCCCATATCGTCAGTGACTGTTTGGAGAATCAACTGCCGGTCCGTTTCGGAGCCGATGGAGCCTTCCAGGTATATCACTCCGTTGAGCGCCGTAATCTTGACCGAGAGCTCTTCGGCTTCAAAATGTCTCCCGAGGCTTGCTTTGATCACCTTGATCAGTTCTTCGCCACTCAACCCACGATACTCATCGGGCAGTCTTGCTGAACTGATCACACCAGCGGGCGGAGACAATCCGTCGTGTCTTTTCTCGTTTTCTCGCGCGCAATCAATGCATTGACGGGTCCAGGGAACGGCTTCCAACCTCTTCACTGCTATATCGTCGCCGCATGACTCGCAGACGCCGTATTCACCCACCGCCATTTTCCAGAGAGCCAGATCGATCAGCTCGATTCTCTGCCGTCCGTCATTTCCCATCCGGTCGTAAGGATTTGAGATAATCGACTTCTGCACGCCCTCTTCGACTTCAATCTCGTGCTCGTTCAGGTTGCGAAGAGCGGAGGTCAACATTTGGATCCGGTCGAGGATTTCTGCTCTTCCCGCTAGAAGCATATCTTTAAAGAACAGGAGCTCTTTTTTGCTCATCTCTATTCCTCCAACGTCTTTAGGAGAATGAATGTTTAACAATATACAATTCAACGTAAGATCAGTCGCTGGTGAGTTCAAGATATCTTGAAGCTGATTTCAGATAGCATAATAATTTCAACTTATAGGATCGCCATGAAGAGAAGAATATGGGTTCCGTGACGAGTTGTTGACACGGGGTGAATGCAGTATGTGGGGCTTGGGGGACAGTAGTCGCGGGCGTCTTGGGAAGGAGCGCTTATATCAAGGATTGAACGGATGGCGAGACCTCCAGTTTCTGGTTGGGCTCATGGAGATGAGGTTGAAAAGATAAGAGAAAATACAGTTGCGCCAGAGGCAAAATACCTTGTCTCCCCAATTTCATTTCCACAAAGAGCGGATTAGCTTCTGCGAAGAATGTCTTGGGTATTGATTCCTTCCATGAGGCAAGCCATTTGGTTGGAGAAGCCAGAAAAGGTGGAATTGCGATGAAAACTGTACCTATCCCGAGCCCATCGGCCAATAGCTCCAAAGAGGTGAAACGGCAGGTTTTCTGCCGACACTATGAATCCTGCCTGGATGAGGCCATCAAAAGAAATTGGAATGGGTTTTCGTGCGAGAGATGCCCATCCTACGAAGCAAAGCATCTCGATCAATCAGAATGGCATGAAGACTATAATGCCTGTATGGCGTTGGTCTACTTCGTTTCTTTCTCGAAACTCAAGCTGCAGGTGTGCCATACCAATCCAAGCTTCAAGATACGAGGCAGAAAGAAGGGCTCGAGACTTTGATCAAGGAGCTAGTCTTGAAGGGCTGTTGAACCGATCCGATTTTGGCCCGTCCGGATTATCCTCTCCATGGCTCAGCCATGTCCTGCAAGTTCACCCTTGAAGCCTTCTACTGCATGCGCTTCTTGATTTTAGAAAATATCTTTCCAAGAAACGGCTCTTCCGCTCTGAGCGCTCCGTGAGGGCACACTTCGAGGCAGCAGTAGCATCGGATGCATCGGTTGTAGTCGAAAGAAATATTGCTTTTTTCCCGGGTTATTGCGTTGGCTGGGCAATACCGGAGGCAATCGCCGCAAGATTTGCACAGTTTTTCGACCGCGACCGGTCTTTGAACGAGGTGTCTACGCAATAACGAGTGTGACCACTGCGGACCGAAGACAAGAGGGGTGATTTCGGGCATCTTGAAATCTTTGATGAGTGGGAGGTCCCCATCGATTTCGAGAGATTCCGGCGCAGAGCCAAGCTTTCCAGCAGCTGCGACAGTGAGCAGTTGGTCTTTGCCAAGGCCCAACATGCCGCTTACAGCCATGTCCATGGCCACGGCGTCATTTGAGCCCATGACGACTCCGACATGTCTCGGGGTCCCGCTTTTCCCCGGACCCTGTCCCTCCATGGCGAGAATGCCGTCCAAGATAGTGATGTCTGGTCTTAGAATTTCGTGAATGCCGGCTAAAAGGCTTGCAAACATCTCCCGGTCGATGCCTGTCCGGAAATGCCATTCGGGCTTCCTGAGCCCGACGATGCAACCGAAAAGATTCTTCACGCCCAGTGTGAGCAGCATCTGTCCGTGAGTCTTGAGCTTGGGGAGATTGATGAAGGTGTCCGCATTCAGCGCGTCTTCGGCGATTTCGATCTTTTTGAACGGCTCCCCCATGTCGATGGTTCTCGAGGTTTTGAACTCCTTGAATTCAACGTCCAGACCCTTTAAGGCGTCCTTGATTCCGCTTTCCTTCAGCACTTTCTCGAAAGAGCCCATCGCCGGGCTATCTGAGAGCCGAACCCTTGCGCCTTTTTCAAGCGCATATTCAGAGATGATTCGCACTATCAGAGGATGGGTTAGCATGGCGGTATCGGGCGATGCCGGAGAAAGGAGGTTGGGCTTCAGAAGTACGAGGCTATTATTCTCGATATGCTTCCCGCCCAAAGAATCCAAGATGTCGTAGAGGGTTTGTTTTAGACTCTGATATTCATACTCGGCTTTGCGTACAATAACTCTGGACATTCCTTTTGCGAAGCTCCCGTTTCAAGTCGCACAGCGGCCAAGCCAAAAACTGTTATCCCGATGAGCCCATACATGAACAGTCACTGGGTTGCTACATTACCGATACATTTCCGATAATGGAGCGAGTGGAGGCAAACAGGCAGTGCGTTGCGCTATAGGGCTTTTATTGCTATTTTCATGTATATGCAGTATCTGAATGATTTGAGAGCAATATTGCGGCTGTCAATAGACTGCTCCCTTTCGATTCAGTCAAAACATTCTAGCTTTAAACAAGCAAGGGCACAAGGAGGAATCGATATGCTCGAATTGATTAAGAAAAGTATTCTGGCTGGCATTGGGGCCGTTGTCGTGACGGCTGAAAAGGTCCAGGACGCCACAAAGCGCCTCGTGGAGGAGGGAAAGTTATCGACAGAGGAAGCGGAAAGGCTTGCCGACGAGCTTGTCAAGAGCGGGGAAAGGCAGTGGGACGAAATCAGCGGAAAACTAAACGATTCGGTGAAGCGTGGAATGGATAGTCTGGATTTTGTCAGGAGAAAGGAATTTCAAGACCTGAGGGCCAGAGTCGAGCTTCTCGAGCAGCGAATAATCGTGCTCGAAGACGCTTACAGACAAGAAAAGGGCGCGAGTGGAGACTATTGATCGTTTTACATTCCAGGGCGAAGTATTCTATTCGAAGTTGAATGGGCAGTTTTATCTCTTTTCCAGAAAGAGAGGGGCGACTCCGCAACGCCATCCGTATCGCATTTCTCGTATCTTAGTGCGTTTATAGTCTGAAAGTATTCGGCTTTCTTGCGCGAAGTCTCGAGAAGGCCGAGTAAGAATCTCTTATGATTGACAAAGGCGGACCTCTGCTATATGCCTACCCATCGGCGGGGCGTACAGGGGGGCCCTCCATGCGGATATAAGCTTGCTATATCGTCCAATGTCCACAAGCTATCGAAAGCCTTGGAACTCGATTTATGACAAAGCGAAAACGCGCTTTATTGATTCTACTGACCATCTTCTTTTGCATAGGCGCCGATCAAATCACGAAGTGTATGGTCAAGTCGCACTTGCCGTATAACAAGATGTTCTCCTTTGCAGGAGACACTTTCAGGCTCGATTACCATGTAAATGAAGGCGCAGTGCTTACGTTTGAGCACAATCTTCCCGAGCCGTGGAGGGGGCGCAGTTTTACCCTTGTTGTATTTGCGCTCCTGGCGGCAATACTCGCCTTTATGATGTTTGCTCCCGGCCTTCGCTCCATTTCCATAGTCGCCCTGTCCCTGTTCTGCGGTGGAGCTCTGAGCAATCTTCTCGACCGCATTGCGTTTGGCGGCGATGTCGTGGACTTCCTCAATATTGGATGGGGCGGTTTGCGCACAGGCATCTTCAATGTGGCCGATATCGGCATCGCAATGGGATGCGCTCTCGGTGCGCTCATCGCTTTATGGAATATCATCAAGATGGCTGCCAGATGAGTATCCGAGAGAGGTCGTTCGATGCCTTCATTCTCTGATGGTTGTTCAGAACGATGCTCTTTTTCATACTCTGCCGACCTCCGCATTTGATATAGTATATGCCTCGCCTTTCAAAACGGCCAAATATATACGCGATAGACTCGAGCCATTGAGCTTCGAGGCGATTTGAGGAGAAGGTCATGGACGGTGGCAAGACGGATAACATATGGGAAAGTGAAGACTTCAGGGCTCACAGGATATTGCAGGCGCTCTCCAACTTTTGCATCTCTGTGAGTCACGGAATCATTTCGGGAAGGATCGTTCTCGGAACGCTTTATGAGCGCTACAGGCGCATGGAGCCCTGCATCCATGCCTACTGTAATGAAAGCAGACGCATCGACATCAATGCGCTGATGTGCGCTTTGCAGAGATTGCCCTATGAGATTTCGAGAGCCAGGTACTTCTACATACAAAATAAGCCTGAAAATCTTGCGTCCGTCAAAGGCCTTAGCCTGCTGGAAAGCGGCGTCAAAGGGGCTCGAGTGCGAACCGTCTATGAGATGGGAGAAGGCTATTTCAAGTGCATTGCCCTTGAAGGCAAGACAGATATTTTTGACATCATTACCTCTTTTATTATGTACGGAATCGAGTCCGGGAAGATCAAGAAGCTGCTCTCAGGAGACCCTCTACTCAAGGATATAGAGGAGTTGAGGGATAGTAGGGAGTCATCCGAAAAGAATCAGATTCTTTGCAGGCTGGCGAGCAAGTTCAGCGTTGAATATAGAGAGTTGATGAGCCTCGATGCTTTCTTGCGATACGGCCTTTTCGATCTCCTTGTAAATATAATGAAAAACGATCTCGATCGGCTGGAGATCGAGTTCGCAAGCGAATTCGCCGAAACGAATTACTCCCTGAAGGCCAACTTGTGGCGTCGCAATCTGGAAATATGCGGCCAGGTGCACCGAAGCAGACCCATAATCATTATCTCGAGCGATTTGCATAACGTTGTCAGTTGCCTGACAGATTTCGCCGAGATCTGCAGGGATAGAATCGCCAAGATGGCTGAAAAGCACGAAGAGCTTCTAGAATTGGATCTCGCTCAGCCCGGCAATTTGCACTACGTTCTGTATAAGCTATGCCTTTTGCACCCGGAGCTCTTCAAAGAAAAGCTCGAATATGAAGAGAGTCTGGGGATTCGCTTCATTCCCGATATCCACAATACGGGGATCGACGTTCAGGTCATTGACACCTTCAAGCTTGATCCGAGCAAAGTGGACAAGAGGATCAAAATTGAAAGCTGGGCGGCCGTGAAGGAGAGAGCGCCATATATCATCAATATTCATTACGCCTTTGGCTATCAAGCGACCGAGATCATGCGCGAGTTGACGGAGGCTTTTTCCAAGAGGATAGAAAGCATTTCCATTATTGGAAAGGCGGGGATCGTCTGTGGCGAGAGGTTTGACATCATGCTGCCGACCTACCTCATCCCGCAGGAAATTGAAACCGGCGTGCACGATTTTCCCAACGGCAATCAGCTGACCGTAGAGGACTTCGAAAGGCTGCTGATCGCCCGTGTGCACACGGGAGGACCGATGCTTACGGTGCCGGGCATCGCCATTCAAAATGAAACAGTGCTGAGATACCTGATGCGCAAATACAAGATAGAGGGACTGGAGATGGAAGGCGTACCCTATCTGCGCGCAGTGAGGAGGGCGGAAAAGATAGGGCTTCTGTGCAAGGATATCTTGTTTTGCATTGGCTATTGGGGCAGCGACAATCCGCTGCACACCGATGAGCTCATAGCTCAGAGTCACATGGGCAGCGGCGCCATCTCGGCGAGCGCTCTCACCGTGTCCGTTCTGGCAAAGACCCTGAACAAGGGCAAATCCTGCTTCGATACAGAGTGCGCAATTCTTCCCTTCAGAGATGAGTCCGATAGTCTTCTGGATCTGGGGCTCGGTCAATAAGGGGCGTAAACCGCGAACGCTGACAGTTTTCCTGTCCATGATTAGCTTTATTTCCAGGCATCTTGGATGAATCGCTCTGTCTGGAAGGGAATGCTTCTGATATGTTTCGGTTTGCGTCACGTTTTCGTTGTGGGGAAAACGAATGCGTAGTGCTCAGAAAGAATGGCCGGCCTCTTGTTGTTGAGTCGCCGTACGTAGAGCAGGCCCTCCAAGGAGGCGCAGAGCCCTATCCCGAGACATGTGCGGGGGATGCTCAGTGCTGGGTGGAAATACCCGAGGAGAGTCTTCCCGAGCTCGAGAGCGAGCTGGAGTGGCTCTTTGGCTGGTAGCGCGGCGCGAAGCGGCGGTAGATCAGGACGGCAGGACCTTTCTAAAAAAACGTAAATACCTACTTCACATCTTTGACGTTTTCATGTAACATCCATTGATAATAATGATTCACATCCCGTTACATTCTATCCAAACCCCTCGATGTGGAGATAGGATGCCAGCTTATGAGAGGGCTCTATCGTTTTAAGGAAGGTTCCAGGAACGATCTATTTGTTCACGCGTCGGGACCCGGTTTTTCTGTGGTTGGCGAGGTTGCGAACATAAGCGTTGTGGGCGTGACCTACGACTATATTGATGACGACGTTCCGCATCCCGATTTTGTTTCGGTCGATATCTTCTCTCTTGGTCGAAAACTCGATCTCCAAGGCCTACAGTGCAAGGTCAATCAAAATGTCCCTGTGGAAAACAGCAACCCTTACATTACCATCAGGGTCAGACGCTGTAGCCTTCAGTTCCTGAATATAGCCGAAGAGCAGGCGAAGCTCCTCTGGTTATGGTTCGGCAGGAGACTTTTGCTGAGGAAGCGGCAAGCGTGCTGAAAGCTCTGGGCGTCTAACGCCGGCAAGCGCTTCTTACTTTTTCTTATTGGATCTCTCTTGAACGAATTTCACATCGGCGCTGTCGATGGCGCCAAGGCCTATGGCCCGGCTTTCCCATTCGGCGAGCCTTCTCGATATGAGGTCCAAAGCCTTCACTATCTCCGAAATTGCGCTTCTGTCCCGCTCGGTCAGATCCATGGTCCCCACCACCTTGCCTATGAAATGAAGGACATTGCTCAGTGTTGAGGCGCAGTTGAAAGCTTCTTCGACTCCTTCGATGGGCCGGTTAGCCGAGAGAATCTCTGCGAGGCTGTCATAGAGAAAATCGCTGTCTCTTCCTGAAATGCCTTGGGATTGCTGTTTTTCAGACATTGCCCTTATTGCCTTCTCTGTCGTGATTATATTCCTTAACCAACATCCACTGTAGCAATCTAGCATAGAAGTTGGAGTAAGCATAGCATGATGGAGGCGGTTCCAAATTCAGACGAGGACAAACGCTAAGGAACCATGATGGCGGTTGCAAATGACAAGACTTGAAGGAAAGGAGCTAAAAATGAGTGCAAAAAAGATCTTAATGCTCGTTGGCGACTATGTGGAAGACTATGAGGCAATGGTGCCGTTCCAGGCGCTCTCGATGGTGGGACACACTGTCCATGCCGTTTGCCCCGATAAGAAAGCGGGGGAAAAAGTGCGCACAGCCGTGCACGATTTCGAGGGAGACCAGACCTACAGCGAAAAGCCGGGACATAACTTTACGCTCAATGCGACTTTTGCGGAGATAAGGGCTGAAGACTATGATGCGCTGGTCATTCCCGGCGGGCGCGCCCCGGAATACATTCGTTTAAACGAGAACGCGCTGAAAATAGTGCGGCATTTTTCTCTGGAAAACAAACCAATTGCAGCCATTTGCCACGGCGCGCAATTGCTTGCCGCAGCCGGCGTTCTTGAAGGCAAGAGCTGTTCTGCTTATCCAGCGGTTGGGCCGGATGTGACTCGCGCGGGCGGCAAGTATGTGGACATCGCAGTGGACAAGGCCCACGTTGACGGCAAGCTCGTTACTGCCCCCGCCTGGCCTGCTCATCCCGATTGGCTCGCCAAATTTCTCCAGGTGCTGGGAACGAAGATAGAGCCTTGAAGCGTCAGCTTTCATGGCTTCATCTTTTGAACCGGGAGATCGTGCGATAGCATAATCCAATCCATCGTGAGGCGTTGAATAGGAAAGCTCAATCTTTTGCTTGTGATTCGGGAAGACGGAATGTAATGTAATTTGACAGGGCTTTGTTGCATTAGGCTGGCCGTGGAGAAGAATCGACATCGAATGTCGTTTTGCTTTCAGCTTGATGTCGCGGCGTCAGCCAGCCTAATGGCTCCGTCTGAGGTGCGTGAGTAATCCATAATCAATGCTTGTAAGGAGGGAACGATGGCGAATTTTTTGTTCGTTTTGAGCAAAGATGACAACGAACCGGCTACGAGGTGTTTTCAATTTGCAAAAATTGCCCATTCGAAGGGACACCGGGTAAACCTCTTCCTTATAGATGGCGGAGTGATGTGGGCGGATAATACGAGGGATTTGAGCCTAAAAACGGTGACCGGCGACTGTCCGAACGATTATTTGCCTTATCTCGTTGAGAAAGAAGTCCCGATTGGGGTCTGAATTCCCTGCGCCAAGGCTCGTCAGGTAGACGAGTCCAAATTCTTCTCCAACATGCTGCTTGATGGCGGCCCTCATCTCATCGATCTCGCAGCTGATGGAAAAGTTTTCAATTTCTAGA
The DNA here is from genome assembly GCA_964578835.1 of uncultured Syntrophobacteraceae bacterium. Lineage (GTDB taxonomy): Bacteria > Desulfobacterota > Syntrophobacteria > Syntrophobacterales > Syntrophobacteraceae > CAZOEL01. Next base: position 23,116 of record CAZOEL010000094.1, read on the forward strand.
TCGTAGGGCGCATAGGGCAGGGGAGATCCTCTTTTAAAAGAAGACTTCCCTCAATTTCTAAAAAATACGTCCCTCATCCCGACCCTCTCCCTCAGGGCTGACAATGATATACACATGCCCCCAAGGTGCGGGATGTTGTTGGGCCAGCCACTTATCGTCCTTCCG
>CAZOEL010000095.1:0-22352 GCA_964578835.1 uncultured Syntrophobacteraceae bacterium
TACCCCGGGCTGATTTATCAAACCCCTTCGGGGTAGAAAAACTTGAACATCGAGTCTTAGTAAAAGATTAGTTGCTAATCTAATGGCAGTCAATGAATGTGCAAGCGCACGCCTGAAATGGAAGGTTTATAGTGAACGAGAGATGAGGTGATGCTGTCTCGTACGGAACCTTATATACCGTCCAGTCTATGACGACTCGAAAGATAAAGCTCCCAAAGCGGGAGCTTTATCTCATGTTCACACTCAGAGCCGGCGGCTCAAGCGCTGAGCTATGTCGCGCCGTCGGCTCTTCTAGCGCCCGCAGCCACACCCGCCGGCCGGCTCATCATCCGAAGCTTTCTTGCCGTTTTCCATTCCCTTGCCGTACTCTCGAACAATGTCCGAAATCTCGCGCAACCGATCGTCGACTTTGCGGAAAATGGAGCCCTCGGGATACGTTCCATCGGGCTGAAGCTCGCCCGCCTCAACTCCAGTCAGGATCTCGATGCCTTCTTCGATGGTCGACACCGCCCAGATATGGAATTTTCCATCCTTTACAGCCTCAACCACTTCTTTATCCAGCATGAGGTTGCGCACGTTTTTGGTCGGGATCATCACTCCCTGTTTTCCCGTGAGCCCTTTATATTTGCAGATATCAAAGAAGCCTTTGATCTTGTGATTGACGCCGCCAATGGGTTGAATCTCACCTTTCTGGCTCACCGACCCCGTCACAGCAATTCCCTGGAAAATAGGCGTCTTGGAAATGGCGCTGAGAAGAACGTAAAGCTCGGTGCTGGATGCGCTGTCGCCCTCAACCATCCCATAGCTTTGCTCAAAAGAAAGGGATGCGCTGAGAGAAATCGGCTTGTTGTGCGCGAAGCGCTCCTTGAGGAAGCTTTGAAGGGTGAGAAGTCCCTTCGTATGGATATTGCCGCTCATCTTGGATTCGCGATCGATGGAAACTGCGCCTTCGCGCCCCACGGATACGATTGCCGTGATTCTGCTGGGCTTTCCAAATTCATGGTCTCCCACCATCAGCACGGAAAGCCCGTTGACCTGCCCCACCTTGTAGCCATCCGTCTCGACCCAGAAGATGTCTTTCTCGGTCATCTCCTTCACCCGCTCCTCAATGAGGTTCGAGCGATAGATGCGCTTCTGAATGGCTTCCTCCACATGCTTATCCTGAATGAGATCCGAGGCGTCGAGGCCGGCGAAGTAGTTGGATTCCTTGAGGAGAGAACCGATATCGCCGAGCTCCAGGGTGAGCTTTTCCCGATCGTCAGTGACTTCCATGCTGTATTCGATAATCCTCGCCACCCCTGTTTTATCCAGATGCCTCAACTTATTTTCAGTGCAGTAACGACTCATCATCCGGGCCAGCTGGATCACGGAATCTTCCTTTCGATCCGTCTGGTTGTCCATGTGAGCCTTCACTTTGAAGAGCTTCTGGAATCGGTCGTCATAGCTGTAGAGGAGCTGATAAATATAGTGGTCCCCCGTGAGGACGATCTTCACATCGAGCGGAATGGGCTCAGGACGGATGGTGCGGGTGCTGAAAATGCCGTACAGCTCTCCTAAATCCTCGATCTTGATCTCTTTGTCGCGCAAGGCTCTTTTCAAGGCTTCATAAGAGACGTACCATCTGAGCAGATCGAGAGCCTTCATGACAAGATATCCGCCGTTTGCCTTATGAAGCGCGCCGGGCTTGATCATGGTGTGATCCGTGAACAAGGCTCCAAACCATGCCTGCCTTTCGATCGACCCGAAGATATTGGGGTAAGCCGGGTTCGATTCTATTACAACCGGCGCGCCCTGCGTCTCCGAATTGTCGATGAGGACGTTGACTTCGTATTTGCGAAACGTGGCTTCTCGGGGAGGCATCGGGAAGGGCGCCCCCTGTTGTTGCTGTTGTTGCTGCGCGTCCGGTTTTTTCTTGAAATCGTCTATGTTTTCCAGGATGTCTTCCTGGACCATTTTTAGATACTCGAGAACATGCTCTTCTTCCTTATATTTGTCTTCGTAGGTGTCCATGAGCTGGCCCACCACGAAAAGGGCGATTTCATTATCGAGCTTGCTGTGCTTTTCTTTAAATTCCTCTTCGGCTTCACGGATGTGCTTTATGGCGTCCTTCATCTTTTCATGAAGCTCGTCGCTTTTCTCTCTCAGAACTTTTCTTTCTTCTTCTTCCAGGTGGCGGAGATCCTCTTGAGTCATCGGCTCGCCTTCTTTGTTGGCGGGAATGATGACCATGCCGACCTGTGAGAACTGAAGGATAAAGCCTTCCTCCTTCGCCAGCACGGAGAGCGCGTCGATGATCTCGCGGCGGCGCTTTTCAAAGGATTGATGCACTTCGCTTTCCTTGGCGCGGTAATCGTCGCTGTCGAAGACTTCTGGAATCTTGGACAAAAGCGTTTGTATGAACTCCTGCATATCCTTTTTCAGCACTTTGCCGCGTCCGGCGGAAATATTCAGGCTCTTGGGCTTGTCCGTTTCCTTGAAGTTATAAACATAGCACCAGTCGGGAGGCGTGGGCTCCTTTAGCGCCTGCTCCTCTATGAAGGTCCTGGCGGTATATGTGAGACCGGCTTTGGCGGGACCCGCAACAAAGATGTTGTAGCCCCTCTCCTTCATTCCCATGCCGAACTTGATGGCGTCTATGGCTCGTTCCTGCCCTACGATCTTCTCCTGCGGCTCTTCAAGAGAAGACGTATCCACAAAAGGCAGCGTGTCTGGGTCAATTCTGGCGCGCAATTCGCTGACGGGCAGCTCCGGATGTGCTTTGGTCATAATTTCTTTCCCTCCTTGTTCAATGGCTATTCCATAAGGCGATGGCCTCGAAAAGAGGCGGATCGATTGTTCCTGCGTCAGGCGCCGGGTATTTTGTCTCCGCTCGTTACGTCCAGCTTGGCCCGTTTCCTGTGACTGGAAGCGGCCGCCTGGACAACTGTGCGGATAGCATTGATCGTATTGCCGTTCTTACCGATTATTCTGCCAACATCATCAGAGGCTATCTTCAATTCCATGAAGATTGTGTCTTCATTTTCCTGTTCGTCCAGAAAGACTTCCTCCGGATGAGCAGCCAGAGATTTGACGAGGTATTCCACAAGCTCTCTCATTTCCGTCTCCCATCCTTTCTCTATTTCTTTTCTTCCTGCAGTTTTTGCAGAACCGAGCGTACTTTCTGCTCGGGTGTTCCCACTTTGTCTCGACGATCATCGATCTTAATGCTTGTCAGCACGCGTTTGACGCCCGAGCTGAAGCAGCTCTCGTGCATCTTTCTCAATACCTTCCATATTTCGTCCAGATCTCCGGAAACGATGGCGCCCATTGCGGTGAGCTCGTATTCGAGAGAGCTCTCCTTGAGAACGCGGATAGCCTGAGCGACATATCCGCTGAGACTTGTTCCCTCAACGCCAATGGGAACTACGCTAATCTGTACGACTGCCATTATTTGTCTCCTTGTCGGGACCGCCCGCGCGGGATACATCGGGAGAGTCCTTCCAGCGTTTTTGCGACATCCTCTTCTATGAGCATTTGCGCCTTGCATGCTTCAATATCTGACAAATGGCGGGATCCATGCCGCCCGGTGTGAAATCCCCCAAAGGGCTATGAAGCGTTATGCGGCATTCGGCTTCTTGCAGTTGCTCGGCAGCAGCCTTCAATGTGAAGGAGCGCAGAACTGAATCCAGCTGGTCACCGCTGAATCGGATTCCAACATTTGTCCGCAACCCCGAAACCTGCTCGTCGTAAATAGGAAAGCGCTCCCACGGCATGCTGATATGAATGCGCTCGATCTCCCCCTTAGCCGCATCGCTGAGCTCAAACGCTGCTCTTCTATTGATCTCGCTCAAAAAAATCCCCTATATACTCACCATTAGCTCAAAGCATGTCAATACAGCGGATATTATCTTATTAGCATATAGCTTATATTTACACCACCATACGATTCATGTTCCGCATGGATAAAAGGAGAAAGCTATTCTGCCCGCTTCAGGGAGGCGGCTTTACGGAATTGACGCTGATGACGGCGTCTGATAAAGACTTGGCGAGGAGGCGGGTTGGCATTGCTGAGACCGCGAACGTCCAGCGGCTTATTTTATATGGGAATGCAATGACTTGAAGCGAATTTCGATCAAGCATTGTGGATAATCACACATAGCAAAAGGGTAGATGCTTGAAATGAAACAATATGTCATCGATCAACTGCGTGAGGTCGACTACGAGCAGATAGCGGATTATCTCGACAAGAATGCGGAAAAAACGATTCTAGAGGGAATCTACTGGGTGAACCTTCCTCAGGATCTCTACACTGTCATCCAAAGCGAACATGCTCAATGCCATCCTTTCTACTTTGCTGTAAATCTTACGCTCAGGCATGTTGCGTTTGAACTGCTTATTCGGAGTCGCCAGATAATTCGCTGCAGTTGCATAGGGTACGCCACCCCCAAGCAGCGGGAATTCATCTTGGCCTTTGCCGACAATATGTTGAGTCAGCTCGATATAAGCTTGTAGGAGAAGCCGCCGATCGGATTTCGCGATTCGGCGGCTTTGTCCAGAGAGTGGATTCTAGAGCTTCCTTTCGGGAAATGGGTGCAGCATGAAATCTGCCAGAACCAGAAGCGTCATGGCTTCACAGACCGGCACTATCCTCGGGATTGCGGATATGTCGTGCCGGCCTTTGATCTGAATGGTCGTAGGCGTTCCTTCCGCGGTAATGGTCTGCTGTGGCTTCGAGATGGACGGAATGGGCTTGACGGCCGCTCTCGCAACGATTTCCATGCCGGTTGAAATCCCTCCCAGGGTTCCTCCCGCATGGTTGCTCGAATAACCCTCGGGCGTAATCGGATCGTTGTTTTCGCTCCCCAGCATCGAAGCGGCGGCAAAGCCGGCGCCTATCTCGACGCCTTTGACCGCCCCGATGGACATGAGCGCTCCCGCCAGCCGAGCGTCCAGCTTGTCGAATACCGGTTCGCCGAGGCCCGGCGGGCAGCCCTGCGCGCGGACTTCGACGATTCCACCTAGAGTGTCGCCCATGCTTCGCACCTCCTTGATGCGTTCTTCCATTGCGACTGCGGCTTCCGCGTCGGGGCAGAAGAGGGGGTTTCGCTCAATCTCTTCAAAATCCAAACTTCGGCAACAGACCCCGCCAAGGGCGACGGTATAAGCCTGGACAGAAATATTGCGCTCCTTTAGAAACTTTCGGGCTACGGCCCCGGCAGCAACTCGAGCTGCCGTCTCCCGGCCCGAGCTTCTGCCGCCTCCTCTCCAGTCCCTTAATCCGTATTTCTGATCGTAGGTGCGGTCAGCGTGCCCGGGACGGTAAAGACGGGCGATTTCATCGTAATCGCGGCTCCTGACATCACGGTTGAATATGACGAGGCTTATCGGCGTTCCGGTGGTAACCCCGTTGAAAACTCCCGAAAGAATCTCGACGCGGTCCGGTTCGCGACGCGGGGTTGTGAGCGCCTTGCCGGGCTTCCGTTTCTCGAGGTCGGCTTGAATGTCTTGCTCTGAGAGCGAAATCCCGGGAGGACATCCGTCGATAACGACTCCCAAGGCTGGGCCGTGGGATTCTCCCCAAGTAGTGATTCTGAAAAGTCGTCCGAAGCTGTTCCCGGACATCTTGCGTCTCCTCTCCTCTAAATGAAAGATTTATCATACTCAGAATTTGGGGCGCCGTAACCGAAAAGGCCGGTTGGGACATAACGGGAGCATAAACCGATAGCTTCGAAATGAAATTCACCCCCGGGGAGCCTGGCGTAACCGCATCAATTAATCGAGCAAAGCCGGTGTCGAATGCGCTCAGTTTCTGCTATAATGCATAGTCGACATCATCAGTTACGTTCGGAGCGCAATTATTATAAACTCCTTGTTAATGCACCAGCTGTGGTTGCTTGACAGTTTTAGAGAAGAAGTTATTCTAGAATTATGAAAAGATCAAGCAGTCGTAGCATGCGACAGGGTAGCAGCAGCATTTCAAGAGGGAGGGAGCGGGGATGGCAGAGCATCACCCGGATTTTCGGGAGGAAATCGAGAGCGGCGTCGAAGAGGTTCTTGAGGAGCCCCCGATGTATAGAGTGCTACTCCATAATGACGATTATACAACCATGGAGTTTGTCGTAGAAATCCTTCAAAAAGTGTTTCACAAGTCCCCCGCTGAGGCCACTCGTATAATGCTGCTTGTTCATAAAAGCGGGAGCGGAGTTTGTGGTGTGTATACGGCTGAAGTGGCCGAAACAAAAGTTGAAATGGTACACCATCTAGCGCGGGAAAGTGGTTTTCCACTTCAATGCAGCATGGAAGAAACATAGATGATCAATAGAGAACTGGAAGTCACATTCGCAGCGGCTATTAAGGAGGCCAAAGCCAGGCGCCACGAGTTCTTCACCCTGGAGCACATCCTTTACGCCATGCTTCACGACGTCACGGGCAAACGCATTCTGTATCACTGTGGCGCCGATCTGGACGACCTGAAGATCAGGCTCGAGAATTTCCTCAAAGAGCAGGTGGAGAGCCTGCCCGATGGAGCCGATCAGGACCCTATCCAGACCATGAGCGTACAGCGCGTGCTGCAACGGGCCATCATGCATGTGCACGGAGCGGAGAAGAGAGAAGTGGACGCGGGAGACATCCTGGCGGCCATGTTTTTTGAAGAGAACTCCTATGCCGTCTATTTTTTGAAATCCCAGGGCGTCACACGCCTCGATGTGCTGAGCTACATAGCTCACGGCATTTCAAAAATAGGCGAAGATCCTGAAATGGACGAGCCTCCCGGACGGTCGCCTCTTGCGCCGTCTCCGGATTCGCGCAAAGATACGAAGAAAGCGACGGCTCTCGAATCATTCACGATAAACTTGATTCAAAAAGCGTCCGATGGACTCATAGATCCACTCATCGGTCGCGAGGCGGAGATACTCAGGACTTTGCAGATCCTGGGCCGCCGCAACAAGAACAATCCCATATATGTAGGCGATCCGGGCGTGGGCAAGACCGCCATCGCTGAAGGACTCGCCCTCAGGATTTTCCTCAAGCAGGTGCCGGAATCGTTTTATGATGTGGAGATTTTCGCGCTCGACATGGGCGCTCTGCTCGCGGGAACCAAATTTCGCGGCGACTTTGAAGCAAGGCTGAAAGCGGTTATACAGGAGATAAAAAAGAAGCCCGGCGCAATTCTATTCATAGATGAGATTCATACGGTTGTCGGAGCCGGCGCCACCAGCGGGGGATCGATGGATGCTTCCAACATTCTCAAGCCGGTGCTGGTTACGGGCGGCATGCGCTGTATCGGCTCCACCACCTATGAGGAGTACAAGAACTTTTTTGAAAAGGACAGGGCTCTGAGCAGAAGGTTTCAGAAGATTGAAGTCCATGAGCCGACTGTGGAGGAGAGTTATCAAATACTTTTGGGCTTGAGGCCTTATTACGAAAAGCACCATAGCCTTCGCTATACTGACGCCTCTCTGCGGGCGGCGGCCGAGTTGGCCGCACGGCATATCAACGACCGCTACCTGCCGGACAAGGCAATAGACGTCATCGACGAAACGGGAGCGAGCTTGCGGCTGAAGAAGGATCGTCGCGTGCGAAGGGTCGTGAGTCCCAAGGACATCGAGCAGGTGGTCGCCCGCATTGCCAAGATTCCGCCTCGCAGCGTGTCGGCATCCGATCAGTTGCGGCTCCATAACCTCGAAGATGAGCTCAAGGGACAGGTTTTCGGGCAAAACAAGGCGATCGAGGCGCTGTGCAAAGCGATCAAACGTTCCAGAGCCGGTCTGCGCATACCCGAAAAGCCGATTGGATCATTCCTGCTCATCGGGCCCACGGGCGTGGGAAAAACGGAAGTCGCAAAACAGCTGGCTCAGGTTCTCGGCGTGAATTTCCTCCGCTTCGATATGAGCGAGTATATGGAAAAGCATACCGTCGCCAGACTGATAGGAGCGCCTCCCGGCTACATTGGCTTCGATCAGGGCGGCCTGCTTACCGACGCCATTCGAAAGCAGCCGTACAGCGTTTTGCTCCTGGATGAGATCGAGAAGGCGCATCCGGATATTTTTAGTATCTTGCTCCAGGTCATGGATCATGCGACCTTGACGGACAACAACGGAAAGAAAGCGGATTTTCGCAATGTTGTCCTGCTCATGACTTCCAATGCCGGCGCAAGAGAGATGAGCAGCTCTTCCATCGGCTTTGGCGGAATAGAAGCCGAAGCCAAGGCCGCCAAGGGTCTTAAAGCTGTGGAGAATCTGTTCAGCCCCGAATTCCGGAATCGTCTGGATGGAATCGTCTCCTTCAGTGGCCTGACCATCGACATAATGGAGAGAATTGTCGATAAGTTCATAAAAGAGCTTGAAGGGCAGTTGAGTGAGAAGAAAGTTCGCTTGGATCTCAGCCCCTCCGCCCGTCTGTGGCTTGCCGAAAACGGGTACGACCCGACTTTTGGGGCTCGCCCCCTGGCTCGTTTGATCCAGACGGAAATCAAGGACGTTCTGGCGGACGAAATCCTCTTCGGACGTCTCAAGAACGGCGGTCGTCTGCGGATTGGGAGCTCTGAGGAGCTCGCGGATGCGGATTTCGAGGTGCTGAGAACGGAGAAGCTTGCTTTTGGGTTTGTGGAAGCCAATGAAGCGGTTCCTGACAAGGAACCGGCCATGGCGTGAGTATAAGAAGCTTACATGCCGATCTTTCGCCTCACAAAATCGCTTGTTTTTCCTCCTGCCCATTATGCTGAACCCGATGGCCTGTTGGCCATCGGGGGCGATCTTTCCATTGAGCGCCTCCTGTTAGCCTATCAGCTCGGCATATTCCCCTGGTATTCGCATAATACGCCGATATTGTGGTGGTCTCCGGACCCGCGGCTGGTGCTGTTCCCTGGTGAGCTGAAGATCTCTACGAGCCTTCATCGCGTGATCAGGAAGGGCGTTTTTCAAATCACGGCCGATTGCGCCTTCAGAGCTGTCATGGAGCATTGCGCTTCGACGCCCAGGAAGAGCGGAGAAGGAACATGGATAGTGCCGGAGATGATAGAAGCCTATTGCGCGCTCCATAAGGCGGGATTCGCCCATTCTGTTGAAAGCTGGCGCGAAGGGAGGCTCGTTGGGGGGCTCTACGGCGTCGCTATAGGACAGGTCTTCTTTGGCGAATCCATGTTCGCTCTGGAAAGCGACGCTTCGAAAACAGCTTTCGCGCATCTTGTGAGCATGCTTCGGCAGTGGGACTTCGCGCTCATAGACTGCCAGGTCACTACGGATCATCTCCAACGCTTCGGGGCTAGAGAAATACCGAGAAAAGATTTTCTCCTTCTCTTGAAAAGGGCTCTGGAGAGCCATTCTCCAGGGGGGGCCTGGAGCTTTCGTTAAGATCGATTTTGCGTACGCGGAATGGTCGAGGCCATTCCATATTCATAAGGGGAGCGCATGGCTGAAAAGGTGCTCATAGCTGGGGCGGCGGGCCGTGATTTTCACAATTTCAACATATACTTCAAAGGCAATCCCAGATACCGGGTGATAGGCTTTACGGCAGCCCAGATCCCTCGGATCGAAGGGCGCCTCTATCCACCCGAGCTCGCCGGGCAGTTGTACCCTGAAGGTATTCCGATATACCCTGAAAACATGCTGGCGAAGCTCATCAAAGAGAATAGAATAGACCTTGTGGCCTTCTCCTATAGCGACGTCTCGCACGTGGAAGTGATGCACCGAGCGTCCATAGCCATGTCGGAAGGGGCGGATTTCATACTTCTTGGCGCGACCTATACGATGCTCCAGTCGAATAAGCCGGTTATTGCGGTCTGCGCCGTCAGGACTGGCTGTGGGAAGTCTCAGACGACGCGGAAAGTGACTGGAATCTTGAAAGACAAGGGCATGAAGGCCGTTGCGGTCAGGCATCCGATGCCTTACGGCGATTTGAGAAAGCAGGTGGTTCAACGTTTTTCATCCCTTGAGGACATCGATCTTCACGGCTGCACGATCGAAGAGCGTGAAGAGTATGAGCCTTTGCTTTACCAGGGAACCGTCGTTTACGCCGGCATCGACTACAGCCTGATATTGGCGCAAGCGGAGGAGGAGGCGGACGTCATCGTCTGGGACGGGGGAAACAACGACACCCCTTTCTATCAGCCCGATATCCACATCGTTCTCTTTGATCCTCACCGCGCGGGCCATGAGCTGCTCTATTATCCCGGGGAAACGAACATGCTCATGGCGGATGTAGCCGTGATCAACAAGGTTGATACCGCGCAGCCCGCTGATATAGAAACTGTCAGAAGAAACATCGAGAAATTTGCCCCGAAGGCGGAAGTGGTATACGCCGAATCGCCGCCTCTGGTCGAGAATCCCGAGCTAATTCGGGGGAAAAGAGTATTGGCGGTTGAAGACGGTCCTACCGTGACGCATGGCGGGATGCCTTTCGGGGCGGCGGTCATTGCGGCGAGAACCTTCGGCGCTGCCGAGATCGTTGACGCCCGTCGTTACGCTGTCGGGACCATCCGGGAAACTTATCGAAGCTATCCGCACCTGGAATATTCCCTGCCCGCGATGGGCTACAGCGTTGAACAGAGAAAAGATCTCGAAGCGACGATCAATGCTGCGGAGTGTGATTTGGTGTTAATCGCCACGCCCATGAATCTTTCCTGCCTTCTCGAGATCGACAAGCCCGTGGTGAGAGTTCGCTACGACTACAAGGATCATAATGATCCGACTCTCGAGCAGATTTTGCTGAAGAAGATGGCTCAATGGAAGAAGAAGTGATCATTGCGAATGGACAGATCGAGGAAGAACAAGAAGCCGATTTTGCTCGTTGCTCTCGGCGGCAACGCGCTTATTCGCAAGGGGCAGCAGGGAACAATCGAGGAGCAGCTCGAAAATCTCAGGGCTCCGCTGAGGCAAATTGCCAGGCTGTCAACCCGATATAGGATTCTCATTACCCACGGCAACGGGCCTCAGGTGGGAAACCTCCTGCTGCAGCAGGAGTGTTGCAGCTCCGCGCCCCGTCTTCCACTCGAGATTTTGGTCGCGCAAACCCAGGGTCAGATCGGCTATATGATTGAGTCGACCCTCGACAGTGAGCTCATGGATCTCGGGCTCGATCGGGAACAGCGCTTTGTGGCGCTGCTTAGTTACGTCGTTGTGGATGAAAGGGACCCGGCTTTCGAAAACCCTTCAAAGCCTATTGGACCTGCCTATTCCAAGGAAGTCGCAGCAGGGCTTCCCTTCAAGACAGTCAAGACTTCAAAGGGATATCGCCGGGTTGTCGCCTCCCCCGAGCCAGTCACGATTGTAGAGAAGTGCGAAATTCGAGAGCTCCTGGAGCTTGGCTTCATCGTCATTGCCTGCGGTGGAGGCGGGATTCCCGTGGTGAAAGAAAGCCGGAGCTTTGTCGGCGTTGACGCCGTGATCGACAAAGACCTTGCAAGCGCCGTTCTGGCGTGCGAGGTGGGGGCCGAGATATTCATCGTCGCCACGGATGTCGAAGGGGCATTCCTCTCGTATGGACAGCCCCAAGAGAGGCTCTTGCGAAAACTAACCCTCTCCGATGCCGAGAGCTATCTCGGGGCGGGAGAGTTCGATTCAGGCTCCATGGAGCCCAAAGTCCGCGCGGCCTCCCGCTTTGTGAGCAGGGGAGGCGGCAGAGCGGTGATTACGTCCCTGGAAAGTATCGAACGGGCCGTGGAAGGAGAGGCAGGAACGGAGATCGTTCCGGACCGCTGATCAATCTTCCTGGTCGTACTTCTTGAAGGCTTTGGAATCGAGCTTGGAATCCTTCATGAGGCGGTGAAGATATTGTCTCTTCAGGCCCGATTCCCTCGCCGCCTGAGATACATTTCCCGAATGCTTGGCGAGAACCTTGTTGATGTATTGTGTTTGAAAATCTTCAATGAGCTTATCCTTGGCTTCCTTGAACGGCATGGAAAAAATCTCTTCGGAAGTAGCGAGGGCGCTGGACGCATCGACGCATATCTGGTCCTGGGCGCTGATGTCGCTTACCTGCACGGCGTCTCCCATCGCCATTATAATGCCCCTTTCCATGACATTCTCGAGCTCCCTGATGTTGCCCGGCCACTCTCTGTGCGTGAGAAGCTCCATCGCCTCCTTTGATATTTTTGTCACGCTCTTCCCATGTATTACGTTGTATTTTTGAAGAAAATGATTGGCGAGAAGCCAGATGTCTTCAATCCTCTCTCGAAGAGGAGGCAGATGGATATTGATCACGTTCAATCGATAAAATAGATCTTCCCGAAATTCTCCTTTCTTGATTCTTTCGGGCAGAATCTGGTTCGTAGCCGCAACGAAGCGTATGTCCACCTTCCGAATAGCGTTTGAGCCGACCGCCTTGAACTCTCCCTCCTGAATGAGGCGCAAAAGCTTCACTTGCATCGTGAGGCTGAGATCTCCGATCTCGTCAAGAAACAGGCTCCCGTGGTCCGCCTCCTCAACCAGTCCCTTCTTGTCCCTTACCGCGCCGGTGAAGGCCCCGCGCACGTGCCCAAAGAGCTCGCTTTCGATGATGCTTTCGGGAATGGCGCTGCAGTTTAGTGGAATAAACGGCTTATCTTTCCTGAGGCTATGGGAATGAATGGCTCTCGCCACGAGCTCTTTCCCCGTACCGCTCTCGCCCGTGATGAGAACCGTCGCCGAAGTTTTGGCGACCCTGTCGATGTGGCTTTGCAGATTCTGCATCGCGGCGCTTGTGCCGATCAAATTGGGAAAGAGAGATCTGCCCTCGAGCTTCTCCCGCAGGAAGGTATTCTCTCTGCGCAACTGTCGCCAGCTCAGGGCCTGCTCCACGACATGCAGGATTCTTTCTTTTCGAAAGGGCTTGGTGATATAATCAAAAGCTCCCTTGCGAGTGGCTTCGATGGCCGAGTCGATTGCTCCATAAGCGGTCATGATGACGACGGCGATGCTTTCATCCTTTTTCTTTACGAGCTCCAGGATTTGAATGCCGTCTCGGTTTGGCATCTTGAGATCGGTGATCACCACATCGTAGTCGTTCTTCTTCAATAACTCGGTTGTCTCGAGGGGATCATCGGTTACGGCGACTTCGTGAGGGGTCTTATCCGTTATAATCCTCTGCAAAAGGGAGAGCATATCTTTTTCATCATCGACGATGAGGATTTTTGCCGCCATATGTGTCTCCTTGGCGATATGGTTGAAAGCAGGCCGGATGCCTGGTGCTGGATTTCGGGCGCCGGATGAGATCTTTCGACCGATTTTGGGATGGTCTTAGCCGGCGCTGAACATTAACGCTTAGCGTACACGGCATTTTGCCTTCGATCCAATCGCGCCGTCAACTGGAATGTCACCTATTTGTTTCACCTTGTCAATGAACGGAGAAACAGGCTTGAGGAATTTGAAGACAATGGAAGTCAGAGAAAGAATCAAACTGCACAAGATATTGAAAACAGTTCTTTTCATTAGCTTCCTCCTGGCGGCCTCCGCATCTTATCTCGGCTTTTCAACGGCCAAATACATGAAGGAAGTGATAAGGGATCAGTTTAACGAGCAGCAGTTGAGCCTTGCGCGAGTGACAGCGTCAAGGATTGAAACCAATATCCGAAACGCCATTGCAGACATTGTGCTTCTGAATTCTTTACCCGCCATCCAGTATTGCGACGACGATTCTTATGAGGTGCTTCTGCTCTCCACCTTTCCCGTGTTGAACAGAGACGACATTATCGAAGTGCGCCGCGTCGACCGGGAGGGAAATACTCTTTTCGTGGCCAATGACCAGGGGATAGGCATGAGGCATTACGGGCTGGAGCAGCAGGAAGCCGGAGCCTATCTTTCATGGGCTTCCGATATGGGCAACCGCGGGAAGACGATGGGTACGGGCGTGCGCTCGAAAGAGCCGATTAAAGACAAAAAAATCATGGTTATCGATCTCATGACGCCTACCTACGAGGACGGGATCAACGCCGCTCATCCGAGGCCTTCGCGCCGATTTGCCGGCTACCTCAAGGTCACTGTCAATATCAGCCGCCTGCTCCAAGAGATCGTCCCTCACATAAGATCCGGCAAAACCGGATACTCCTGGGTGCTCGATTCTTCCGGAAATTTTCTGCACCATCCGGAGAGCGCTTTTCTCGGGGAAAACGCTTTTGAGATCAGAAGCAACAGAAATCCGGGGATTTCCTTTGCGAAGATCAATCAAATACAACGTGAAGAAATGCTGCGGGGCAAGGAAGGTACGGGCACATATCTTTCAGGGTGGCACAGGGACGTCGTCGAGTCCATGGAGAAGCTCATTGCCTACGCGCCCGTGCGCATTGAGGGACCCTATGTGAATTATGTCTGGTCGGTGGCTGTCGTAGCGCCTCTCCACGAGATCGAAGGAATAATCAATGCGGTTTACAGTCGGCAGATTGTGATCCAAGGCATTTTTGTCTTTCTGATCTTTCTCGGAAGCGTTGTGGTTATCCTTTACGAGTTGCGCTGGTCGACCATTCTCGAGCATGAAGTGGATGAAAAGACAGAGGATATTCGAAGGTATGCAGCCGAGTTGGAGAGGTCCGAATCGAAATACCGCTCTCTGGTTGAAAGCGCTGAAGACTTGATCTTCACTCTTGATGGAGATGGCATTATCAAGACCGCCAATCATCACATGTCGAGGATGTTTGGAATCAGCAGCCTCGAGCTGACAGGGCAGAGCCTGTATCGATTTTTGCCGCGAAAACAGGCGGATGATCAATTGGCGCTCATCCGGGAAGTTCTGAGATACAAGAAAGGACAGCGAACCGAGACGGTCTTCAGGATTCAGGAAGAGGACTTTTGGTTCAATATTCAATACATACCCGTTCGGGGGGATAGCGGTGAATATGAGCTCATACTGGGCATCGCCCGGGACATAACGGAGAGAAAAAGTCTCGAGAAGCAGTTGATAAACACGGAGAAGCTGGCTTCTCTCGGCACTCTTGCCGCCGGCGTCGCCCACGAAATAAATAATCCTCTGGGAATAATGCTGGGCTTCTGCGACCTCCTGATGGAAAAGATGGAGCCCGGCACTATGGAGTACAATGATCTCAAGACCATTGAACGACATGGCCTTCACTGCAAGAGCATTGTCGAGCGGTTGCTGAGCTTTGCGCGAATCAATGAGGAAACGGAAGACTATTGCGACGTCAATGCGAATGTGGAATC
This sequence comes from uncultured Syntrophobacteraceae bacterium, assembly GCA_964578835.1. GTDB lineage: Bacteria > Desulfobacterota > Syntrophobacteria > Syntrophobacterales > Syntrophobacteraceae > CAZOEL01. The sequence goes on from CAZOEL010000095.1 coordinate 15,108, forward strand.
GATTCTTTCGGTGGTGAAGCATACGCTCGGCATGAATGACATTCAGCTTTCTTCCTCTCTTGCCGAAGATCTGCCTTTGGTGAAGGGCGATTCGAGAGGATTGCAGCAAGTGCTGCTCAATTTCGTCAGCAATGCAATCCATGCCATGAATGGTCGCCAAGGTTCTCTCAATGTAACGACCGAAAGAAGCAAGAAGCCGGGATTTGTAGAAATCGCCATATCCGATACGGGTTGCGGCATAAAGAAGGAGTTCATGCAAAAGATTTTCGACCCCTTTTTCACCACCAAGAAAGTTGGTGAGGGCACCGGGCTTGGGTTATCTGTAAGCTATGGAATTATTGCGAATTGTGGTGGGAGCATCTTGTGTGAAAGCCAATCGGAGGAAGAGGCGCCCGGCCGCTGTGGAACTACATTTACCATTGTCATGCAGGCAAAAAAGGAGCTTCCGGAACATTCCACCGAAAGCTTAGAGGCAGTTGAGCCCGGTTGATTTGGAAGCTCCAGCCTTTTTCATTGAGCCTGCGGGATAGAAAGTCAGAGTTGCTGAGTATAAGTGTGTCCCAAGTCCGTGCGGGGATTTTGCAGAGATATAATGGCACAGTACTTGAAAGCTTCCTTCGTTGTACATTTTTCTTCTTGTTCTACACTGGATGCCTGCTCATGTGGAATTTGCTGATGCGCATTGCCGGACTTCCCTTTTATAGTAAAGATGAAAAGAAGACCTCATCATGAATGCAACTGCAAGAAAGAACATACTTATTCTGGATCCTGAACGCGATGTGGGCGAGCTTTTTACCAGAGCTCTCGAAAGCAGGAAGAACTGCAAATGCTATTTCGCTTCCGGAGAAGATGAGGCGATAGACCTGCTGAAAGACATTCCTTTCGGAGTGATGCTCGTCGACATGGGAGCAGCCATGGCGGGAGACTTCAGTCTTCTTAAAAGGCTTAGACGACTCTCTCCTGACGCTCTGATCATCGTCAGCGCCTACCTGCACCAGAAGCAATCGGTCAATCGAGCCATGACTCTGGGCGCAAGCGGCTATATTATCAAGCCCATCAAGGTTGAGCTTCTGCGCCAGAAGATCGATGAGCTCACTCCAACCAGGGCCACCGGCATTGTTTAGACCGACGCATCCAAGTGACACATGTGTCTCCTAATAGTTTCACTATAGCCCCTCTCAGTACAGCTCTACGCCATCAAGACATCCTCTCTTCAAAGCTAAGCGCCAATAACAATTGATAAAAATTATGTTCTTCATTTATGGCACAGCTATTGCCTTTGAAGAAGGCATGCTCGGTGAATCGAGCTCGAGATGGATAAGGAACGGGAACGGTGCGAATGGTGAGATCAAGGATGAGAACAGTATGAAAGGGTTTCATGCTTTGGGAATAAATATCGAATGAGGAGGTGGTATTTTTAATTTTGTCGGTATCGAAGAAGCAAGGTGGCAGTTCTAATTTTTTCAAGATCATTGTCTTAGTAGCCCGACATCAATGAGGAGGTAAGAAACAATGAAAAAGCTTTGGACAAAACTGATTGGCTTGGGATTTCTGGCGTTGCTGCTTTTCCCCGGTATTTCTTTTGCCGCTGGTGGGGGGGATGTCGCCCCGATGGTCATCGTTGCGGATACGCGCAAGCTGGATGGGCTGATGGCTTGGTGGGCCAATCTGTATAATGAGAGTCATCTCCAGTTTACTATGCTTACCGTCGCTATCATTCCCATCATTGGGGTCATCTTTGGCGTGCTGGCCGATATCATCATGACGCATATCGGCATCGACCTGAAATCGCGCGAGCTTGCCGAGCACTAATCGATGCTTGTCTAATTCAACTCTGAACGCAAGAGGAGGAATATCATGGATTGGTTATACATTCTGATGCCCATCGCTGGAGTAAAAATTTTCTGGCCCGGTTTGATCATTCTTGGAATAGGCGTCGGCGTAATCGGCGGCTTCTTTGGAATGGGCGGCGCCTGGATGGTTACTCCCGGCCTCAATATTCTCGGCTTCCCCATGGCTTTCGCCATCGGAACCGACATCGCGCACATGGCGGGCAAGTCTCTCATTTCGACCATGAGGCATGGCAAGTTCGGCAATGTCGATTACAAGTTGGGCCTGATCATGCTGGTTGGAACCGTGGTCGGCTTTGAAGTCGGGGCGCAGATGATCATGTGGCTCGAGCGCATCGGCAGCGTCGAAAAGGTCGTTCGCTGGCTTTATGTTATCTTGCTTATCTTGATTACCTGGATGGTCTTCAGCGATGTGGCCAAGCGTAAAAAGAAAGAAAGGGACGCGATCGCCGCGGGCAGGGAAGTCGATAAGCTTGCCACCGGCCTTGAGTGGCATAAAACGTTCCACAAGATCAAGATCCCCCCGATGGTCCATCTCGAGGTCGCCGGCATCTACTGCTCGGCATGGCTTCCCATCACGGTCAGCTTCCTCACCGGTTGGCTCGCGGGCATCCTGGGCATTGGCGGCGGCTTAATCCGTATGCCTTCTCTCATCTATATCCTCGGCTGTCCGACCTATGTCGCCGTTGGCACCGACCTTTTTGAAGTCATGATTTCAGGTCTGTACGGCGCGGCTACATACACCTACAAGGGACGCACCGAGCTAGTTGCGGCAATCATCATGCTCGTCGGCGCTTCAATCGGAGCCCAGGTGGGTACGGTTGCGACGAAATATATCAAGGGATACGGCATTCGCGTCGCTTTCGGGTGTGCGGTAATCGGCTGCATGGTTTCCGTAATTCTTAAACTGATCCCGACCTACGTTCCGCAGAGCAAGGTTTTCTGTGATGTCGCGGCGACGGTTGTCGTACTTGGCGTTGTAGCCGTACTCTCCCTTTATATCTTCATGAAAATGTTACAGGGGGCGAAGCAGGAAGTCGCGGCCAAGAAAGCGGCGATGGCGCGTCAGGGCGCATGAGAAGACAGCTGATCGCGCAAATCTCAAACGGATGCTCATACAAAAGCAAGAGGGAGGCTGACATGTCAAGGAAACGAAACTGGCTTTACGCTGTGATGCTCATCCTGCCATTGGCTCTCATGGTGGGTTGCGGGGAATACGGCAAGGTGGATCAGGGAAGGGTAATCAAGTTCGACAAAGAAAAGGGACTGGTCACTTTGATTAGAGATTTCAAAGCTGATCCCCAGAATCCCGATTATGATCATCTGCCTCCGGTTGTCTACGAAGTCCCGAAAGACCCTCACGAGATGGGGGCCGAACCGAAGGCTGGATACCGCATAAAACTTGACGCCAAGAACAGACAGATGGTGGTCTTCGATAATGCGGCTCAAGGCTTCAAGACAATCAACTACACCCTGATAGAGCAAAAGGAAAATGTCGGCAGAGAAGATCCGCTCGTATACGACAAGGACGCAGGAAAGGCCAAGAAATTCCCTGCCATCGACAAGGAAAAGAAAACCATCTCCATCTATTCCAGCAGGCAGAAGCTGTTTGTTACTTTCTCTCTGCCCGAGGAGTACTTCGCACTGCCCGACAGCACCTGGGACGCCGGCGATGAAGTGCGGATCTACTACAGAGAGGAAGGCAAAGCGCGTAGATTCATGAACATAAGCAAGACCGATATTTTCAAGAAGTAGGAGAGGTTCCTTCCGAAACTCTCGAAAAAGTCGAGAATCGCCCCTGGGCCTGAAAAAGACCGGGGGCGATTCTCTCGTTTGGAGAGAGCCTAAAGAAGATGACGGACGGATTGTTGTTGTGATAGATTGGATGCTGTGTCTTGAGAAGGGAGAATAAGGCGCTATGAACTTTCGCCAAAAAGTCGCCGTGATCGCAATGGATGTTATGATAATCGCCGAGCTTTGCATCAGCATAATTTTCGCTAATCAGGACGTTGAAAATTTCAACCCGATATTTTTCAAGTACTTCTTTTCGATGCTTATCCCAACCCTCATCATTGCAAGAATTGCAGTGAAGAGGCTTCGTTCCAAGGAGACAGAGCTAGCACAATATGAATCTGCATGATGCGACTCGCTGGAGGAATATACTTGGGAAAGCCGGAGCGCTGTTCTGCGCGATCTTTCTTGTCGCCGCCGTTGACGGGTTGATGCAGCGCTTCAGACATCCGCACAACTTCTTCCAGCTGTTGCCCGGCCAAACCGTTGAAGTGAACGGCCCCATGAAAGAAGACAGCCGGGACCTTAGCGCTTTGACATACGCCGGCAGTTCCAAGCTCATCGAGCTCTCCTTTGAAGAGCTGCAAACCGGTTTTTGGCTCGGCGGCAATATGTGGCGGGGATCTCTTAAAGTGAGCTCTCACGCCCAGCCCGGCGAATACTCACTGAGGGTCGCTCCAAAGGACGATTTTTCCCAAAAGCCTCTCGCGATATTCTCGATCAAAGTGTATAGCGATGATCAGAGCTTGAACAAGGATTCCAAATCCCTCTTCAGACGTCATATCGGAGTGTCGCCCTGGTGGATGATGGCCTGTTTTTTACCCCTTACCGCTGCAGCTTTCGGCGCGGTCTTTCTGTTGTCCCAGAAGAGAGCGAATTTGCTTGCAGAACGGGGTATGGCCGAAGTCTATCGAGTATTCAAGGTCGATGGAGGCAATGAAATTGCTTTTGGGCTGGGAAGCAGGCAGGGAGTCGAGCCGGGAATGAGCTTGCTGCTGATGGATGAAGACGGCGTAGTGCTTGGGAACATCAAAGCCGGGGAAATTCTCGATAACGATTCTACAGCGCTTATCGACGTGAATCTGCCGGTAAAACATGGGTACCTGGTGTCGTTAGAAAAATAACCTCGAGCTTTTAGATATAGGTCTTACCCTGCCTCATCCCGCGTTCTTTGCAGCGATGACTTCCTTCCGCATAGCATCTCCCGGCTCCAATGACGAAAGGGCTCTTGAGCGCTGTTTCCCCGGGAAAGCCGACTCTCCTTCGCAAAGCATAGTTCTTGCTTATATCAAACGAAAATTTTAAACTCATGTTTTATATTTCATGCAAGAATTCGGATCTTCAGGAGACAGGCCGGATGAACGAGAGCGACTCGAAAAGCAACACTCGTGAAAGACTGATCCAAGCAGCGGGGGAAGTATTTGCTGAACACGGATTCCGGGCCGCTACAATCCGGGAGATTTCAAAACGAGCAAATGCGAATGTCGCCGCGGTCAACTATCATTTCGGGGACAAAGAATCGCTCTATGCCGCTGTCCTGAAAGGCGCCCTCATTACTGCCGTTCGGATGTACCCTCCAGACATGGGACTCAAGGAAAATCCCACGCCGGAAGAAGAGCTTTGGGCTTTTATAAGATCTCTGCTCCTGCGCATACTCGATGAGGGACGGCCTGCGTGGCATGGAAAGCTCATGGCGAGGGAGTTCAGCGAGCCGACCGCCGCCTTCGACGAGCTCGTAGAAGACGCCGTGAGGCCGCTCCACGAAAGATTGAAAAGAATTGTGCAGGAGATACTGGGAGGAGAGGTGGATGAAGAACGGGCGCGCCTTTGTACTATGAGCATCGTTGGACAGTGTGTTTTTTACTACCATTGCCGGCCCATTATCATGAGATTGCATCAACGTCGTTTCGGTCCTGAAGATGTGGATGTTTTAGCCGATCATATCATGCGTTTTTCTATTGCCGGACTGAAGGAGCTTCGAAGCAAAGATTGTTGAAGCAACCGGGCTGCAATTGCCCGGCGGAATCTTTTGCTTTTTTCAATAGACGCTGGATGCGTCCAGCCCCTCGCTGATTGGAGCGCATATAGATGATTTTTCGATCCGTACCGTCTGACTTCGTTGCCGTGGGATTATTTGTCGGATTGATTTCGATAGGAGTGGCTGGATGCAGTGTGGGACCCAACTATCATGCTCCGAATACCGTTGTCCCCGATAAGTTTAACGCTCTCGCTCAAGGCGTTACAACCGACGAGAGGATACCCCTCGAGCTTACCCGGTGGTGGACTGTTTTTCAGGATGAGGAGCTCAATTCACTCATAGATCGGGCCGTGCGGACAAACAAGGATCTCAAGCTCGCTGATGCGAGAATTCGCGAGGCGAGAGCGCAGAGAAGCATTGCGCGCGCCGGCGCTTTCCCAACGGTCAATGCTTCGGCGGCCTACTCGCGGAATCGTCCGAGGGGTGGGGCGCCAAAAGAGCTGGATATTTACCAGGCAGGTTTCGATGCAAGCTGGGAATTGGACGTATTTGGCGGAGTGCGGCGTTCCGTTGAGGCTTCCACCGCTCTGGAGCAGGCTACCGAAGAAACGCGCAGAGATATATTGGTTATTTTGCTGTCGGACATCGCGCGGAATTATATTGAAGTGAGGAGCAATCAGCTCAGGCTTGTCATCACCAGACAGAACATCGAAGCTCAGAGACAAACCTATGAGCTGACCAAAGCGCGTTTCGAAGCGGGGCTCGGGAACGAATTGGAAGTAGCCCAGGCCGAAGCTCAGCTCTCATCGACAGAATCCCAGGTTCCGACCCTCGAGGCTGCAATCAAGCAGGGCGCGCACCGGATCGGCGTGCTGCTCGGACAGGAGCCGGCGACTCTGCTTGACGAGCTTTCCGCGGAAGCTCCCATTCCCATTGCGCCTCCCGAGGTTCCGGTCGGACTTCCCTCCGATCTCCTGCGGCGTCGACCCGATGTGCGTCAAGCGGAACGGGAGCTTGCAGCGGCAACGGCGCTCATCGGCGTTGCAACCGCCGATCTTTTTCCTAGATTTTCGCTTACCGGGATATTGGACTGGCGGAGCATAAACGCCGGCGATTTGATCACCCCGCAAAGCCGGCTGTGGAGCATAGGTCCTTCCGTCCAATGGCCCGTTCTTGACGCTGGGAGAATTCGCGCCAATATTCGTGTGCAGAATGCACAGCAGGAACAGGCGCTTGCCGTTTACGAACAGGCTGTGCTCACTTCGCTCGAAGATGTCGAAAATACTCTGGTTGCCTACTCAAAGGAGCTGGACAGACGTAAATCCCTTGTTTCAACGGTTGACTCGAGCCGAAAGGCTGTCGATATTTCCAATGAGCTGTATTCAAAGGGGCTGGTCGATTTTCTGAACGTGCTCCTGAACCAACGCGCCCTTTACCAGGCGCAGGATGCGCTGGCGGTAAGCGACGGCCTGGTGTCTACCAATCTGGTTGCGCTCTTCAAAGCTCTCGGAGGCGGCTGGGAAGTATCTCCATTATAATGAAATGAGATCCTCTGAGGGATAGGGCAGGGTGAGGGAAGTATTCTTTAGAAATTGAGGGAAGTTTTCTTTTAAAGAGGATCTCCCC
>CAZOEL010000096.1:0-22147 GCA_964578835.1 uncultured Syntrophobacteraceae bacterium
CTGGACTCACCCGCAAGATCATGAGCAAGTATCGCGTTAGTGCCGAGAAGGTCTATGTTGTGGGAATGTCGGCGGGAGGTGCTATGGCTGCGATCATGGCCGCCACTTACCCCGAGCTGTATGCCGCGGTGGGCGTTCACTCGGGACTCCCCTACGGGTCCGCGCACGATCTTCCTTCCGGGTTCAAAGCAATGCAAACGGGAACATCTCGACACAGGCGACAACTGAGAAGGGCAGTTCCTTTGATCATGTTCCACGGGGATCACGATAGAACCGTTTCAAAGGTCAACGCTGATCATATGCGCGACCAGTGGCTTCAGGCGTTTGAAAAAAGAGAAAGACCGGCAGGAGGTCCGACGCTGGAACGAGGAATGGTCGGAGGTCACGCCTACACCCGTTTCACCTACTATGACACAGACGGTCAAGTCCTCTTGGAGGAGTGGATCATCCATAAGGCAGGCCATGCCTGGTCGGGAGGGAGTTCCAATGGCTCTTTTACCAGCCCCCAAGGACCCGATGCGTCTGCTGAGATTGTACGCTTTCTCCGCAAACATTCCCTGAGTAACTGAGAGGGGGTTCTATGGAAAAGGTCCTGCTTTCCGTGGATGGGAAAAAGGGAGCATTTGACGATCCTTAGAAGAGCGTATAGAACCTTCCGGAGGAGAGCGACCAGTATCTCTCCTGTATCGCGTTTCCCGAATATCCTCGCCGATAGATCGATATGATAATCGATTGTTAAACGAAAGGATTCAACCCTACATATCGCCCTTCTGGCAAGGAAGGTTGAAGAAGCCAAGTCTTTGGCGATTAACAGAATCGGGAAATTTATGCTTAGCTGTACTGCCTCTTCCATCGGATGATGGTTCAGTAAAGGCTCATGAAGAATAAGAATGCCAAATCGAAGGTTCCGGCATAGCTGCCATTTGAGGCAAGACAGCTCAGCTTGCCGGAGGATTTCGTCAACGGAGGTGAAAGGATCCCAATCTCTCACCCTTTCTCCCTGGTACATAAAGACGGTGAGCGAAAACAGAAACTCCTAGAGTGCGGCTTAGAGCGACTTCAGGTATTCAGCCAGATCGATCTTCTCCTGTGCGGTGAGGCCTAGAGTAAACAATGTGTCGTAGTGATTGATCACATCTTGAAGGGTGGCAAAGCGACCATCATGGTAAAAACCACCTTCCACATGAGTCCAAAGCCCTTTGAGGGGAGCTGTTCGATAGCCTAACTCAGGCGAGCGGTTGGCCTGGAAATCGTCTATGCCAATTTCATCAGGGGTGTGCAGGTTCCGGCCGGGCTCGGTGAAAAGCGGCGGCACATGGCACCGTGCACAGTCGGCTTTCCCTCTGAAGATGGACTCTCCGCGTCCCGCTGCAACGGGATCGAAGCTTCCAGCAGAAGGCTTTGGTGCTGAAAGGCTTAATTGATACAGGTGAAGTGCGGGAAGCTTCGATGTCACCAGGTCCGGATCGTTGCGTACATTCCCGAAACCATTGGCTGCCGCAATGGGAAACTGAACCCCGTTGTTCAGACGTGAATCGAAAAAGATCCCTTTGCCGCCCATTTCAAGAACAGCCACAAAAGCGTTCCAATAGGGCACGGAACCCCATCCAGTCGAGGTGTGAAGGTGCATTCCCGAAAGACCAAAGGCAGGTGGGATCAGTGTTGCTGCAGGACCACCAGTGGGTGTGGACGTCTTGCCATCCAGTATCAATTGAGCATCGAATTTCCCTGGACCCCAAGCTCCGAGAACGGCGACCACCACATCTCTGTTCACTCCCAGCAATGTCTCGAAAGACCCCAGGTTTGGGGCAAGAGAAATGATAGCCCCCACGTTGAGGTCACGGTTGGCCCAGCCATCCAGCCGCCGACCTATGCCTGGAGCCAAAGAATCATCCACCGTAGAATGACAAAAGGCGCATGTAATCCCCATGGAGGTTAAGGCGCCCGCAGCGTTAAAAATGCCCTTGACTCCGAGCAAGGCATTCGATTTTAAGAGTTGAACCGTAACCGACGGGTCATCCAGGTTAAGCGTCCCGCGTTTCAGGCCAGCGCGAACTCTTGCCGGCAATGCCTGAACGTCCACTTTGAGTCCAACTGCCAACGCGGTGCGGGGGCTCACTCCTGGCCCAACCCCTCCGAGAGTCTGGCCCGCGATAGCTTGGTGGAGCTGCAGGGTGTCTCCCCAAAAGGCCTCATCGCCGAACGTGTCGAACCTGAAGATATTCCTTCCTTCATCGAAGGTTTGCTGCAGAGCCTTTAGCTCGGCACGACTGATCCGAGAAGGCTTAGCGAAGCTGGATTCGCCTCCCCCAAAAATGTAACAGAGGGTCACTGCCATTAGGAATATCAAACGGTACATTCTTCGAGACATCTTGAATCGATAAATCGCCATTCCCATTTCTCCTTTTTCAGTGAGTTCTTCGAGCTTCACCTGCAGGATTTAAGTTATACTAACATGATGATAGACAGGAATGGGGGAATGACAGTATTTTAGACGGCTAGGTGCAGTAATATTGGATTAATATAGCAGCAGTCTCTTCCTTACGGCATCGAAACAGAACTTGATTGTCAATATCTCTCCTATGTCACATTTCCTATACGCCGTGCTGACGTTCAAGACATGATATCTAGAGCCTGTTATGCACTTTTTCGGCTTACTCTTGGACTGACAAATGGGTCTTCCGCATCTCCCGCGATCAACAGTATTGGAGTCTGCTCCGACCAATGAAGAGTTACTATGCGGGGTAAATTTGAAAATCCTTATGTGGAGCCGATTTTCTATTTCAAAAGTGCATAACAGGCTCTAGTGTCAACCCTTTTCTCTCGTATCAAATTCGCCACTTTGGCAAACTTTAAAGTTCTGCGCCTTTTTATCCCGAGGGGCAGTCGTCACACCCCCCTCGGATATTCAATGGGAACATCTGTTGCTAATTCCTTCCTCCGCTGCCACTACTATTGCCTCCAGCATCAAACGAGGGCCCGATTCCATCACCGGTTCTGGCTGTGGGAAGGGCAACAGATTCTACATATTCAACCCCATCCCATGTCGGAAGCGGCGCCGGCATCAGCAGAACCTGCCCGGGATGTTCTATGTCCCAGCGAAGCAGCATCGAATGGTCCTCGTGCTGGGTGTTATGGCAGTGTTCCATGTAGGACCCGGCAAATTCTCTGAATCTGATGGCCATCTCGACACTTTCGGTACTGTCATCTTCCGGGCCAACCCGATAGACGTCCTTGCGCGCCCACTTCTCCCATTCCGGAGGCGCTTTCCCGCCACGGGTGAGGATGATCCCCTCTTCGAAATGGACATGGACCGGATGGCTCCAACCGCCGTTGCCTTCAATACTCCATATCTCTAGTGTGCCTTCCCCGCTGAAGCCGGCTTCCGTAGGGCCATTGGCAAGCTGAGGCGCTGCAGCAACCCTTCCCGAGAGCATCGTGAAGGCCTCACCGCCATCCGTTTTAATGGTCCAAGGGGCTTCGTCTGTGCCGCCCGAACGAACGAACTCGAAGGTGCGATGTCGCGCACTGGCGAGCTTCGCTCGATCGGTGGGGTCATCGCGATCGATTGTGAGTGGAATCATCTTCTTCTTTCCGGCAATGAAATCGTTTGGATCCATGCTGAGATCCTGGCCTTCATAGGCGTGCACCCGCAGTTCCAGGAACCTTCCAACACCCGGGTCCCCATCGACCCATCGATCCGCTCTGCCATCGCCATCCTCATCCCGCGCCTCGGGTTTATGTTTCTCTGAAAGAATCTCCTCCAGTGGAATCCTCTTTCCCGGACGCCTCCCGGTGGGGTGCTCGAGCACGTTTACGAAGTAGAGCTTATCGCCCGGTTTGATGCCATGCTTGCTAAAGTCAACGATGATATCATAGCGCTCCGCGATTGCCTGGGTTGGGAGCAGCCCCTTGTGGTCAAGGAGATCTTCGTCACCGTCCAAATCCATGCTTCCATCAAAGGGAACCGCATGTTCCATGATGTTGCCGTCGTTTGCAATCATGTGAAACGGCACCCGGTTAAAGGACACTCCGGACCCTTGAGGACCGGATATCTCTCCGCCATCACCGGTAACCTGCCGCACCAGGGCGATAGCGAAGTAGCGCGATACCGAGCCATTGAGGATGCGAAACCGGTAGCGGCGGGCGCGCACATCAAAGTAGGGGTGGTAGAGCCAGTTTGTAAGCACATGGTCTCCAATGAAACCATCGAAGTTGAAGATGTTGAACCAAAGCTGCCCTTCCTGATCCCATGCTTTGTCTGCAACGAGCAAATTAACGTCATAATCACGGTTTCCCCAGGGCAGGGCGGCGCCGCTTGGAAAGCGCAGGTTCACCCCATCTTCGAGGTCTTCCTTTCCGCGATCCAGCGCACTGTAGTAGTTCATCATGGCGGCATTGCCTTTGTAAACGTTTTGCGCCGTGAAATCGAGCATGTGGTCATGGAACCAATGAGTGCTCATCGTCTCGCGCCAATCGCCTCGAATCTTGATGGAGCCATTCTCGCATGTCTTCGTTTTTGCATCGGTATCGTTTACAAAGAGGATTTCACCGGGTGAACAGGGAAATGCCGCACGGGGGTCGCTCGCCTCGGTGTTTATGGTATCATAGCCCGCGATCTGTATCGGCCATCGGTAGTCATAAAACTGCCCGGGAAAGAAGAAGGCGTTTGTGTAGCCATCGCTTTCAGCCGGGGAGTGACCATTATGCTCGTGCGTGGTGATGGTATGCAATCCGAAGCCCTTGTTGGCCGAGGGATCGATCGGGAGAGCGTTGTAGTGGCGCATCAGAACCGGTTGCCCGTAGCGCACCATGAGGAGCTTTGGAGGGAGAGTCCCATCGAAAGTCCAGAGGGCTTTGTGGTCCTGAATGGGCATATTGGGGTGGAACTGGATCGAAAGCCCCTTGGTTGTTCCCTCGATGGAGGGAGAACCGGGAGCAGAGGATTCAAAGACTGTGTGATAGAGCCCGCCTGGAGCGAACTCCCCAGCACTGTATCTGTGCATCTGCTTGCTGTCGCGAAGGCCTCCGTTCACCCGGGCTCCTGCCTGGGCGGTCTTGAAGAAGATCTGGGGGAAGAATTCGTTCCACCTCTGGTGAGACCAACCCTTTCCGGGCGGCCGCCCTTCCGCGGGAGGCGTATCGAGTGGGCGCTCGAGAAAGGCTTCAATTACTGATTTCCAAGGGTTTTCATCCACAGCGTTCGAAAGCTGTGTGGGAAAAGGCGTCACTCCTTCTTGGGCAAGGAAGGCCTCCAGAGCCGCGCCGGTTGGCGCACTTGCCGCAACCTCGTTTGGGTCCTGCTCTGGGGCTGGTCCGAGAGCAGGCGCCGGGAAGGGATTGCCTCGCGCCGAAGCAGCAGCGCGCCCAAGCGGTTCGGGTCCAAACTCCTCGAAGCGAAGCATCTTCTGAGTGAATGATTCGGCTCCGAAAAGCGGGCTCGGTTTTCCGTTGGTTGGAACATTGGAACTGGTCTGTTGATCTTCTAATACAGAATTGTTTATGCCTACCACTTCGGGAGTTCCAGGCCCGGCCGGACTTCCAAGGAATGCCCCTTCATTGAAAGGAGCAAGCGTATCAACCGAACCTGCGAAAGGATCGGTGAATGCGGATGGGTCTCCATCTGGCGGAGGGCCAAAGTCGTCGAGTATCGCAGCCTCGGTTTGAGAGCCGATGAGTAAACCAGCGAGCATTGCCTTAATAAAGAAATAGTTCATTTTCTTATTTAGCCAGGGCAAGCTCATATTTTTATAGGATATATATCTAATCAGCATTTTCAGTTGCCTCCATCTTCTTTGTATATTTTATCACTCGGGCGGGTAGGAACTCTTTAGCAGCGCAATACTGACTGAGATATCACACTTCCTTACCCGCTCAAAGCCTAGGGATTTCCAGTCTGTTTGATTCACACGGATTCTCCTAAGAGCGTATCCTCAGAATAGGAATCCGGTATGAACCGTCACTTACATTCTCTTCCGGTTCAAACAATAGACGTCATCGCTAATAGGATCTTAGGTCCCTTAATTCCTTTGCTTACAAAGGCTTACAAATTTTGTCGTTCTCCCAAAGTTAGGCAATGCTAAGTTTTACTGCAGAAGGATTTGCGGCGCATAAATCATCCTATTCGCGATGATGTCTAATGATTAATTCGTTTAAAGCTACTATCAAACACCTACCGGCAAACTAAGAATTATAATTATATTAATCAATAAGTATAAGTACTTATGCAAAGGTTAAGAATCAGCGACGATCTCCATGGAAATCCCGAACTATTCTTGTGTTCAAGTGGAACACCTAATGAATCATACAATCTATTGAAGTTTGGTGTGCATTCACCGTATCTTGAAATGATTCTGCATCACGGCAGGCGGGTGGAACTCTTCTTAAGGCTCATTCGAGGTCTGAATCCAATCCGTTACCCGTTTGGGATAGTAAGGAACTTACTAACTACGTACAGCTCTCCTGTATTGCATTTCCCGAATATCATTGCCGATAGATCGATATGATAATCGATTGTTAAACGAATGGATTCAACCATTCATATCGTGATTATGGCAAGCTATGATGACTTTCGCGGCGAGTCGGCCCGTGTAATGAAGTGGCTGCAACTTCAGGGTAAGAAGTGTTGAGTTTTGGATCGGGACAGGGTCATTTCGCCCAATACAAAATACTCATTGGCATTAAAACTTAACACTCACTTATCGACATAGTTATGACTTCTGTGTCAACATTGGATTCATTGCGAAACTGAGACGGATACAATGCAGGCGTTGAAAATTCGGAAAGTTGGAAATTCACTCGGGTTGGTTCTCCCTAAAGAAGTCCTGGCGCGGCTCAAAGTCGAGGAAGGTGACACGATATACCTGACCGATGCCCCAGATGGGTATCGGATCACGCCCATGAATGCGGAGTTTGCCGAGCAGATAGCGGCAGCCGAGGCTATCATGCGCGAGGATCGGGACGTGCTCCGCGAGCTCGCCAATCGATGAGCTGGACATGGATCGATTCGACGAGTGATTCCGGAGTCAATAATAAGCCTGGAAAAATAATTAACTCACACTTAGCGCATTTTTCACATCATCTGAGACAACCTGGCCCCTGCGGTCGCCAAAAGATAACTTCTTTCGGGGATATCTCCAAAGCTGCCGGATTCCAGGTTTTACGGGAATCCGGCAGACATGTCAGGCGCCTTATCGGTCTCTTGGGGCGCGCTTTATCGAACGGTGACAGCCGCATTCAAGGTGTTGCCGGTTATCAGAGAGGTTATCACTACGTTGTCCCCGGGTTGCGCAGCAGTCCTAGCCACCCTGATCTGCCATCTGCCGCGTGCGTTGGCTTGAGCCACACCGATCACTTCACCCGTGCGCTCGATGACTGCCGTGAGTGCGTCATTGGGTGCGGATCGCCCCCTTATGATCCATCGCCCCTTGTTGGCCCGGAATATGGCCGAATTGAGGGTGATGTCCTCTCCAGGGGGTGGAGTCGTATCGCCGACCGTAACGGTTACGGTGGCCGTAGCAGTCCCCCCGTTGCCGTCAGAGATGGTGTACGTGAATGAGTCGGTCCCGGTAAAGTCTGCGGGCGGCGTGTATACGACATTGGAGCCATTGATGCTTGCGGTCCCGTTGTTGGCGGTCGGACTGGCAACCGACTGCACCGTGAGCGCGTCACCGTTTGCATCCGTGTCGTTCGCCAGTACAGCAATGGTTACGGGAGTGTTTACAGCCGAGGCGGCAGTGTCATTGACGGCAACAGGAGGCACAGGGCCTGGAGGCGGCACGGGGACTCCAGCGACATCGATTCTCACATCCACATCGAGCACTGCCGGGGTGGCCCCCGGAAAGCCGGCGGTCACACTGGTCGGGCAGGTTGCAAAAGCTGCGTCGCCTCTCAGCCTGAAGTCGTAGAGGCCGAATACGGCATTGGCGGCGTCTTGTACGGCAGTCTCGGAGCCAAAGACCACACCGGGGTTGTTGGTATCCGAGATTTGAACGGTGACATTTGCTGGGTCGTGGACGCCACCCTGCACATCTAGTTCAATCCCTCTGTCGCCCCTTTGCCGACATTGAGCGCGCAATATGCTCACCTCGGGCGTACCCGGGTTGCGCAGAACGCCGCCTTCCATCTCAAGGATAAAATAATGCAGCGCAGGGTCAGTGTTGCCAAAATATCCCTCAACGGATGCCGGGCTTCCCACAAGGCTTCCCTGCGTCATGTCGATTTCGAAGCCGAAAGCGTTGGTGGGCGGATTCGCCGGCATTCTTGAATCCGTCAATCGAGCCAGGGGAGTTCCCAGAATCTGCAGGGAGTCGTTTGGACCCGCACAGTCAGGGGTTGTGCAGTTGGCGGCGGTTATTACACCCACAAAGACGTTTTCTGCCGGTTCCGTGAAGAGATCCTGGGCTACTACCGGCGTTCCGGCCGTATTGGTGTCCCCTATGATTATGGCTGTACCACCGATGAACCCAGACTCGGAGCGGCCTGGAAGAGGGGTTTGATCAGCCAACTGGGAAATCGTCAGGTTCGCAGTCGGCGTGTGTATGGTGGCCGTAGAAGGCACGCTGACCGTCACGCCCATAACCGTGATGTTTGCAGTTCCATCCCCATTGTCTACGATGGCGCTGATAGGCCCTTCCAGTTCTACTGGAATCTGAGCAAGAGCCGTCCCTGCACTCAGGACGCAGCCGACAAATGCAAGGGCATTGATTAATCTCGATTTAATCCACATATTTCTTACTCCTTGTCCACAAGGGGCAGATCACAGCATGCCCGCCAGCGTAAAACGAGTTGGTGTTGATTTGTCCTCGGCGATGCTCCCTCTGCAAATCCGTACAGCTAATGGCAGCGCTTGGACGACCATTAATCCGAGCTGAAATTATACTAAGTATAAAGATGATATTAATCAATGGGTATAAATACTTGATAGCATGGTGTGTAGTGCTATCAACCCATGCAAATAGATTGTATAGTGTAAGCATCTTTTTCTGACATGAAGGCCTTTTAAGCCATCGAAGGCAACCCTTCGGAACCGGCTTTCGTTTTCCTATTCTTTGACAACTGGAGGTATCTAATCGATTTCATGCTTCAATAGCTACAATTCAAACCATCTAACCCTGAGAAACTGTCTGAAAATTCATTTGCTCGTCATTCCGGCAGTCTCTAAACCGGAATGACGAAACAAGGTGCATGCGAAGAGCGATTAACTTATTTTTCAAACAGTTTCTGAAAGATTCCCAAATCTGGAATTGCTGGTGGATGGTGAAACTCGGATGCTCAATGACTCAGGAGACCTGATTGACTGACAAAACTAAACTATTCAGCCGAATAATTCTAACCATTGACGCAGGCCTGAACGTCAAAATCGAAGCGAGACTGTGCGTAGAGTTGCTTTTTTGAAGCAATGGCAGGTTCTGGATCAGACTCGCTAGAAAGTTGCACTTTCGTGATGATCTCATAGCCTCTGCTCATGGCAAGTTTGATCCATTTCCAGCCGATCTGCAAATAGCTGCTTCCCCGAAACCAATGGGGATCAACAAATCGTCTTTTGCCCTGTCTCACTACCTCCACTCCCTGTGAGACAAGGTAGAGGGTGGTCATGGCCAGAACAAAGCAGAGTTTTGAAAGAGCATCGGCAGATCGGATAAGGGAGGACTCCAGTTGAAAGCCATTGGATTTATCATCAAGGAAGTTCTCCTCGATATCGAACCTGAGGCCATACTCCCGGAAAGTCTCAGGGCTGGTAGGCTCATCGCTTATAACAAACCAGCAGTCCTTGCTCTCTTTTCTCCTGCCCATGGCCAGGTGCACTGGACCAAACCTTTTTCCGGTAATCTCAACATTGTGCCAGAAGATAGCCTCACCAGGCGAAACAGAGACAGCTCCCGCCTTGCAATGGAGTCTTCCTTTACGATAGATCCCGAAGCTTTTCTTTGCCCTTATCCGATAATGCCATCCGAGTCTTTTCACATGCTTCATGAGATCCGTGTCGGCAAATCCTCTATCTGCAAGAAACACCACTCTGCACCCGAAAGGGAGAAGAGTGTGGGCTCTATCGAGAAGATCCCGATAGGCTTCATAGCCAACCTGAGCACTGGCATGTTCTATGACATCCCAGATAAGCGGAATGGCTCTTCCCCTGTAGACAATCGATATTCGTATCATACAGTAGGTATCCCAGAGCATGGATGTATCCAAAGCCAAATAGATCAGATTCCTTCCCCACTCCGATATGGCTTGCTGGATCAATGGTCCATAGAGACTGAATACCTCTATATTTTCATTATCAAGCCATCTTCTAAACCTTCTTACCGTGCTCTGCGCGTACTGGGCTCTGCTCACCACATTGGGAACCCAGGCAGCGAGGCTGATCTGACCCGATTCCATCAAACCCACCATCATCCATGCAAGGGTTTTAAGGTGGCGAACATCCAACCAGTTCCTGTGTTGGCTCAGAACTCCAATCAGGGTATTATACAGATGAGGCGTGTTCTCCATGCGTATCCTCCTTGAGAATAATTCCTTTTCCCAAAAAGAATGTAAACTCAAGGAAACCGCTTGGGAATACGCCTCAAGTCCTATCAGTCATCAGGGCTCAAGTCTGTCCGTGACGAAGAGTGTAGTTTAGTTTTGTCAGTCAATCAGGGATCGAGTTACAAAACTTCTGCCTTGGTACTTAAATGCTTCAGGAGTTTTCGGATAGGCCCTAAGTCGGGCTTTTACGGAGAAGGATTATTGCTGTCCTAACCATAATCCCTTCACGAATAAAAGGTAAACTTATCATTAAGGCTATTAATATTATTGCAAAGCCAATCATGTATCCGAAAGTGTTAGCCTGCATTGCTCTGCATAGATATAACCAGAGAGCGCCAAAAACAATACCTATTATTAGGGCAAGGCAGCCAAAGAAGAAATTATCTCCAGCTGAAATAGAGTACTCAGCGCCTGTGGAATCATTACGTATCGCAAGCGCCTCAAATTCATTATTATTCTTTTCTCTGCCAACAACGCTAACCCAATCACCAATTGCCAGATTACTTTCGTTACAAAAGTATATAGATCTATCATCTATACGGAACTTTGTTTCATGTGATATCGTACTGTATGATACATTTCTTCCATGACTTACAGTACCAGATAGGAAAGACAAGTTACTCATGTTTTGTAGGCTCCTTGCTGAAGTTCTGATTTGTTGTGTCCCTAACCACTGAGCATGTGTGGCCAGCACTACGCCCTCATTCATCGTCAATTGACACCGCCGGAATTTCGCACAGTGTGGTGGTGCTAGTCCGAGTTCACAGCCGAATGCTCCACTCGCGAAAAGTGGCCTGGCCGGTGTACCGAACATTATACATTGCCCTATGATCTTCCCGTCCCGAGAGCGTAAAGATTATAGTGAATCATCGCATCTACTCTCGAATCCATGTGGAGAGAGAAGCCGCAAATCTTCTCACGACGAGGTAGGTCAGGGGCCTCTCGGCCCCTTTCCCCCTAAGAACCGTGCTTGAGACTTTCACCTCCCACGGCTCGAGCATCTCAAAAGTGAGCCCTTGTGGGGCCACCCGCCGATAAGGGTCGTTCCTCATCAACTTTGCGATACACGCTGACAGCCACAATGCCTTTCGGCGGAAGGCGCACACACTTGCGTGTTCATTTGCTTTCCCTCCTTGATGCAGTTCTCTCAGTTTTCTCGCAACGAGACACCCGCTGGTCGTCTGCTCCCTTTCGGGCCGGGCAAATTTTGAACCCGTATCCACCCCGTTATAGGATGGCTTTCGCTTCTTCCAGCATCTTATTCCCGCATCCCCGACAGTGTGCCTTACGGTTCATCTGCCTGGAAAACCAGGCGGAGCTACGAGAGTTTCCACGTCCCACACAGTTGACCCAAGGGATGAGTTAGGTGCAACCCTCTACGCCGTGAGTTCTACGGTTCCGTGCAGGCAGTTAGGAGACCTGCATCCTGACTCATTGCCGCAAACACTGGGAAGCGGCCTTCGACCTGGTACTATCCTCGAGATCGGTAGCTGTTAAAGACGCTTACGGGTGTTCTCCTGTGTTCACCGTATTATCCCTCTCTAGCCTTTAACGGGAGATGACTTCCGTAGGGGTCCTCCTGTCACCATTCGAACCCAATTCGGTACATTGTCCGCGGGGCTTCGCACCGACCACACAGCACGTGGCAAGCACGCCCGCGTAGGGCCCGGCAGGAACATGCCGGGTACTCCTGGCACTCAGTAATGTAAGTGTCTGATTACACTCAGCTATGCGACATCGTGTCGCAACCCATCGTACGCTTGAGCGGCGAGCAACCACGCGGCCAAGAGACTACAGGTGAGGGAGCATTACCTGTTTGTTAATGGAAAGACCGGCAGATTGTGGCCAGCATTCACCAGGCCAAACTGAAGCACGGTTTCTGGGTGGTCGCCGGTTTGACTCCTGATCATGTCATTAACAAACAGGTAATGCTCCCCTACAGGTGACACCACCGCATTTGTACCGCGTGGTTCGGTGTCCGGTGGATACCCGGCGTTAGCGTTTGTGGGTAACGAGAAATCCGCTAAGCCATGTCTGGTCTTTATGACTGCAATTACCAATAGACATGCAGTGGAATACGAAAATGTTAATACGTTCTATCTATGTGTCTAAAGTTTAAATATTATCTGGATTCCCGCAATAACGGTAGTGGCCATCAGCCACTGTCATGTCTGGCGCTTTGCTTATTGTGAATGAAGCATCTGACTCAATAGTAATTAACGCACTAAACCTACCCATGTTATGGCTGCCGACACTGGTGTATGTATGTCCTTTTACATTGTATATATTTCCATTTTTCTTAATGTTTTCAACATGGCTGGGAAAATTGTTAGAATCCTTAGCGTTACCATAGAAGCTAGTCCCATCAAAGGCGACAGTCTCTTCAGGATATTTTTCTAAGGCGTAGCCTCCATGCTTTATTAGGTCAGGTCTTGGACAATTAACCTCTTCTGGTACATAGTAGCCATGCTTGAGTGGAAGCTTTGGTTTTTCTGCTGCTCTTACCATTTGTACAGTAAAAAACGCTAGAATGATTGCGGAAAAAATCAATAATCTTGATACAATACTTTTCATTTTCTCACTCCATTTAATCAAAATTCAAACAATATAAGATGAATTGCCATTTGTCTAATTATCTACAACGAACGAATAGGTGTATCCTGGGATGATGAAAGAGCGCCTCAAGCAATCGCTTCAAGTTGATCCAGTTTTTGTTCCACCTCTTTGTGAAATGCGAAAGCCTTTTTCCTCTTTGCTTGGACTGATTTGCCGAGCTTTTTTGAGCACCATTCAAGAACTTCTTTTCTTGGAACAGTCTCCATGGCTTTGCGTATTACCTCGGTGGTAGTTTCGGACACCATGGCGGCAATGCTCAGCACAAGGCCAGTGAAACCACTGTTGGACTGATTCTGTTCCATCTCCCTTGAGTTTTCCGAAAACAGATTCTATTACTTCGCTGATTCCCACAAGCCTCTCGCCTGGTCTGGCCTTGAAGGATTCCAGCAGCACAAAGGACTGGAGCTCTGAGGAAAGCCTCTTTGTCAGCTCCCCCTTCTCCAATGGCTCCAACTGTTTTTTGAGCTTACCATTACATCCCCTGTAGAGTCCTTGATTCCTCATAAAGCTCTCGGTGCAGGACACAACTTCCAACAGTTCTTTCCATTTTCTGAGCTGATCCCGATAGTTTTTTATCCAGCCAAACTTCTCCTCAACTTCAACTCTTGCCCCTCTTTCTCCTTCTTTCCTTTTTTGATTCCGAGTCAGGGGGTGTCCAGCTTTTCCATTTCTCATCGATATCGGCCACTGCCAACTGTGTAAGCCGCTGGACCATGGTATCGAGTGTTAGATTGTTTTGCTGGGTTTGGGTTATTCCCATAAACGAGGTTCCCTTGCATCCAATTTCCATTTTCTCCTCGATATAGTCAGTTGCTATCTGCTCACAACTGCATGCATCGATGATTTTATATCGCATTCCCACAATCCAGACGGCAGCGGTATCAGAGCTTTTGGCCGAAGCCGCAGCGGTCGATGCAACCGCGCCGCCAACTCCGGGGATTAAGGATAATAATGCTCCTGCAGTTTGCCCATCGAAGCTCTGTCCCGTACGAGCTACGGGTTCAGCCTTAAGAATGTCGAATTTGACAAACCATTTGGTGGATTTGAACTTCCCTGCCTTGAATTTGGCCAAAGCATTCGGATCTCCAAGGTTTGCAGCCAACTGAATCTCTTTCAGCAGCCCCCCAAGATCGCTTCTCTCAAGGATTCTGAAATTAGCCTTTGCAAGCTCCAGTTCAGCGTAATCGGCTATGTTGTCCATGGTGATTTTCTGAGCAAAAGCCGCATCGCCAGCCTTCATCTCACCAGGCAGGACCACGAGATCTGGACCTGGAATAGATGCGTTTACATACTCAATGGGCTTGTAGACCTCCTTATCAGCCTGCTCATTTGCTTGTTGGGATGCTCCGCCGGTCGTCGTTACACAGCCGGACATGCTTAGCAGGCTAAAAACCGCAACCAGGGCTATCAATGAGTTAATCAAAGACTTCTCCTCTCTAATCTTTATATAAATTGCTCTTCAGGACTGGATTCAAAAGCCATGCTCACAGGTAAAAGCCGTATCTGTCTCTGATGGGGGATTATTTCATAAAGGGACTATCTCCCTCATTCACTGGCTTCAACATCTGTGAGAGCTCTTTTCTTGTTCTTTCCAGGGACTCCAGCCTCGGCAGTTCTATGGCTTCAAAGTGAGAACCCTCAAAAGTGTACTTGCCGCTGCCCGAAGGATACTCCACACCAACTTTGAAGGCATGCGATTCACCATCCACAGGGTTGTAAGATCGAAAGGTGAGCACATAATCGCTCTGGATTATATTTTGAATCTCTTCGACTACTCTTTGCATCTTTTCATAGGCTTCTGCGATCAGATAGTACTTCCCGAACGAATTTTTTGAAATAGACTCAAGATTTTTGAAATGACTCGAGCCGACTTTGGAATAAGCCAGAGAATAGACCGGAATAGGGATAGACATGCCGGAGATGCGGGTATTGAGCTCCTCTCGGCTTATTGCGCTGCCGTCATCCAAGCCGCTGGACAAAACTACGATACACGATGATACGATGTAATTTGTAGAAGAAGGATCCACCGATCCCTGTGAAGCGGATCCACACATCTGAAGAGCCGCGCCAATGCCGTCATAAAGGCGGGTCTTAGCGCCGTCAGCCTTCACATCTGCCAATCGGTTTGCCAGCACGCCGCGATCACGCTCAAATCCTGAAACCGTTTCGTAGCCATCCTTGGTATTTCTCAAGGCGATAATGGCCACTTCATCCTGCGGCCTCTTATTGTCAAAAAAACGGGCGCACGCCCGGAGTGAAGCCTCAAAAGGATGACCAGCCATGCGCTTGCTAGCGTCGAGCACGATTACAGAGCGTGTAGCCTCCTGTCTTTGCCGAATCGACTGCACCATATATTGGAGCTTCGCAATATCATAGGTTCGTCCTTTAACCATCAAACCTACATTTCTTTCATTGAGGTTTACAAGAGGCTGCATATCCTGGTCAAACGTTCGGAAATAGACCTGAACGAAAGGGTAGAGAGCTGAGTTCACCTGATAGATCTTAAGCCCATAGCCGCCTGGAGCCGCAAAGCCGGGCTGCGCCTCCACCAATGCTGCAGAGGCAATAAATCCAAAAAGGCAACATCCAATCAGGAGAAGCTTTAAGCAATTTTTTGTGTTTTTCCGGTAAAAGCCCACCCTCTTTCCCGAAATTGCATTCATAAAATTCCCTCCATAAGGTTTTGTTTAGTTTAAGCTTGCACGCTTATGCACCGCCTCTATTTTTTGAATGACCTCCTCTCAACTGTTAGGTTAGCTTTGTTTGTCAAAATCGTAAATCTGCTAAAAGACGGCCTCATAATTTTGCTCTAAATTGTTTTGTCACGGACCGCCGAGACGATCGGGAGAAGGAAAACTGGGAAGCCATTCCCGAGGCCGCGGTCTGGAGCGAGGCGGCTCCGCCAACAAGGGCTCCAAACGCTCTATAAACTTCTCATTATCTCTTCGTGTTTGAGTAGAAACGCTCCTCTGGGATTGTGACGCAACAGACTTTTTCGGTTTTTGCTGAGCAGAAGTTTGTGCAGTGGCATCGGGCGTTCCCGCCAGATCCCCATTACGCCTTTGTTGCAAGATATCCATGGCGCTGGGTTGTGGAGGATAGGAGACGGCAGGCGGCGGGGTCATCACCTCCACATTGTCGGACACGGCTTGCATATCGCCCGTTGGGGCAGCCACAGCGCCTTCAGTAACAGACTTCCCGGTCTCAGCCTCCGACGGAGAAAGATTTGAAAGAGGAATCACGTGTTCAGCTCCCCCTCCTGAACCAGAGCCACCAGGAGCGGAGGGTCCATGAGAGGGTGGGGCATCATCCTGGTTTGGATTCTGCGTAAAGCTCGGTTGCGGTGCGGTCCCCCTTTCAGCAATTGATTCGACGGGCGACTCCTTCTCCTTGCGCCAGTAAGAATATCCCGCCGCACAAAGCATCGCCAAAGCGATTACACAGGCAAAAAGCACTGGCCACAACCGCCTGGACTTCGCCTCACTTTTCTCAGCTTCACCAGACATTTTAGAAATAATAGGCTCGCCGGTGCTAACCTTCACTCCCGTAATGATCGTTCCAGGGGGAAGATCAGTGGAGCTTCCCATACGAGGATCGGCTCTCACAGTCTTGTAGGAGTGAGGGAGCTCGATAGCGGGAGAAACATCCAAGGCATCCAGCACACGTCTACAATCCTCCACTTTACTCGGCCGATGATTGAGGTTCAGGCTCAAGGTCGCAGATAAAAGCTCGTCAACTAAGGGAGGAAGGCCAGGCGTAATCTCCGATGCCGGACGAAGCTCTTTGCCGACTACCCGCTCATGAGCTGGTGGAGGAACCTGTCCGGAAAGCAGATAATAAAAGGTGGCGCCCAGCGCATAAATATCCGAACGCTCGTCAGTTCCGGTTCCCAACACCTGCTCGGGAGGACTGAAGCCGTGGGACACAGCTCTAGCCGTAACCCGTGTGGTGTTGGTGGGAGCTGATTCTTTTGCAATGCCGAAGTCAATGAGCATTATGCGCTCATTATTGTCCAAAAGGATGTTCTCCGGCTTCAAATCACGGTGAATGATAGGAGGGGATTGTGAATGCAGGTAGGAAAGAACATCACACAGCTGCTTCATCCACGGCAGCAATTTCTGGAGAGGTATACGCCCTCCCATCCTCAGGCATTCGTCCGCCAGTGTGCTCGTTCCTCCGAATTCAAGCAGCAGATAAATCATGCCGTCGTAAACGCAGCGATCGATAATATCGGGGATAGAGGGATGGTTGAGCTGACTTAGAAGGTTCACCTCATTCTCGTCAAAGAGCAATTCGGGTACTTCCTTCAGTGCTCTGCGCTTACCTTTCAGCTTCATGTCTTCGATCAGGTAAGTAGCCCCAAAACCGCCTTTCCCCAGGACATTTTCCACACGGTAACGGTCCTGAATCACATCTCCCACCGATCTCAGATATCCAAAAACGCCGCGAATTGATCCGTTCGGAGCAAAATCCGGATAAGCCATCTCGAAGTTGCAGGTGGGACAACGGTATTCCATAGCTCTCAAAGCGCTTTCATCACTTTTTGTCTTGCACTTTCCGCACGCGTGTAACCTTGGGGGCGTTGCTTCATGCAAACCAATGTCCATGATTCACCTCTTTATCTATTCTTCAGGTCCTTGAGCTTAAGCCCCAGAAGCGCAGCTATCAAAAAAACCACGGCTAAACATGCAGTAGTGGCTAGGTTTGCCAGGAAGGACATCTCTGTCGGCGCGAGGGAGGTTAGCTCCCCAGATAGTGTTGCTTTCATGGCGTCGAACGAACTAAAGGCAATTATTGCGGACTGCCCGATTATCGCTCCTACTTTTCCCAAATGAACGATAAAGTTAGAAAGAATTACCTGAGGTATCAGTAGGATCGGGATGAGCGCCACAGCTTTGTCGTTTGAGTCGACGAGAGTGCTGACTGCGAGCCCCATGCAAGTGGCAGCCATTGACGCCATGAATAAGGTGCATAGCCTGCCGAAAAAATCCCCGGACCATGAAGTAAGAGCAGACACTATGGCAAGGAGCATAAGACATTGCAGCATACTTATGACACCCAGAGGAATCAATTTGCTCGCCAGGTAGGGTCCGATTCCCAAGTTAACAGAACGCTCTCGCAGATAAATAGGCAGTTCCTTGACTACTTCCCGAGTCGAGTTCAAACAACCGCACCAAATGGCTGACAAAACCAGGATAAAACCTATCTGGCTCTCGGAAATGGCGCGGGCCTGCGGTGGACCGGAGATTTCGAATACAAGCCCGACGAGAATGGCCACAAGGGGGGCCTGTAGGAACAATATGGCAAGATTTCGTCGATCGACAAGAAGTAGATTGGTGTAGCGTCGCATCAACGTTATCAACTGGGGGAGGTGGAACCAGGGTTGCCTGCTGCCGGAGATATTAATTTGTTGATTCTCTTGCGAGGAATAATCCGTCTCGAGTGTTGAGGAGCGGTCTTTTATATAATCGGCATAGTATGAAGATTCAAGGAATTTTTGTGACCAGTAATCTGCAGGACGAGCTTCAATCAATTCATATACATCCGAAAGTCTGGAAACGCCGAAATGGGGGCATACGCCTTTAGGCGGTCCAAAATAAAGCATCTTTCCATGATGGAGAAGCAGCATTAGATCACAGACGTCAATGTTTTCCAGCGTATGAGTAATACAAATGATGGTTTTTTCTTCTGCGCCCAACTCGGCGAATAATTGCATCATTTTCTTATCCGTGCCGGCATCGAGTCCACTGGTGACCTCATCGAGAAAGAGGATGTTCGGATTTGCAATCAACTCAACCGCTAAACTTACTCTCTTTAGCTGCCCACCGCTCAAAGGAGACGGAGTATCAATGGGCATTAGCGCTTTGTCGCTCAATCCAACCTGTTTCAACACACGAGTAACATGAAGATCGATTTCCTCATCAGATGTGTCGGAAGGAAGACGCAGACGTGCGGTATATCGGAGAGCATCTCGCACATAGATTTTGCGATGCACGATGTCCTGTTGCGGAACATAACCGATGGCGGCCCGGAACATGCCGAATGCCGAATAAAAATCGGCCCCATTGTAAAGCACCTGGCCTGAGGTGGCTGGTCTGCGACCATTCAAAGCATCAAGTAGCGTGGATTTTCCGGACCCGCTGGTTCCAAAAATTGCAACAAATTCTCCAGGATCAATGACAAGGTTTATGTTTTCCAATAAGTAACGCGATTGACCGTTTGCACGATCTCGAACATGTTTGGACAATCCCCGCGCTTCCACCCGTATACCGCCCCTGGAACCGAGTGGCTCCAAGGCCTCACCCGTAAATCGAAAAGAAAACGCAGCCAGTTCCACCCTGTCGCCACATTCAAGCCGAATCGGCCCAAAAATCCTCCGTCCGTTGACATAGGTTCCGTTCGTACTGCTCAGATCCTCTAACGTGGTGGCGCCATTTTCATAACTTAGTCTGGCATGCCGACGAGAGATGAGTGGGGATGGGATCTCCAAGTCGCAATCCGACAATCTGCCGACGGTGATGGACCGGCAATGTTCGTGCCGGCATGAGGAAGATAGGGGCTCCTGGTGCAGGCTATCGAGTTTAGTCCGTTCATCCGTTCTGATTCTTATTTGAAGAAAAGCCGAGCCCAAGGCCAGCCAATCGCCATCCGAAACCGGCGCAGAGCTATGCACGGAAACTCCATTGATGGTCAA
Source organism: uncultured Syntrophobacteraceae bacterium (assembly GCA_964578835.1). Classification (GTDB taxonomy): domain Bacteria; phylum Desulfobacterota; class Syntrophobacteria; order Syntrophobacterales; family Syntrophobacteraceae; genus CAZOEL01. The sequence continues at coordinate 19,841 of CAZOEL010000096.1, forward strand.
GGGAGCGTTATCGATAGGCTCTATCTGGAGATCCTCTACATTCCCAAAAACACGCGCATGCCGAACTGATACGCCATCTCCTTCGAGAAGGATATCTGCCCGACTGCCCAGCACTATTTGATGGTTAGGAGTCCAGATGATGGAAATCTTCTTGCCGGTCGGGCGACTCCGAAATTCCACTCGCATCTTTGCTCATCCACAAACCGCATGTTAATAGCTATATTCATTCAATACATATAAGTACTTAACAAATCATAGCACTTCCCTGACGCAGCTTTCCCGAAGCAACAAAACCCGAGAAAGCAAAAGAGACCCTGCCTCTCATACGGAAAGGCATTGATCCTCCGGGTTTGTCAGCAACACATTTCGGTGCTGCCGCCCTCTGACGACTCTGCTTGCATGATAGTTGGTAAACGACACAAAGTATTGCACATTGCAGTAGTGATGCCAGTCGAACATTGGGATCATAAGTTACGGCCGTGAGTAGATTATAAACCGATTAGATGGAAGGTATGCTTTCTCCCACTGCTACAATATCTGCCAAGTAAGCATGAAATACGCTGTGTCTTTGAGTATTTTTCTCCCTTGGCTCTTCCGACGCTGCAATCGCAAGTCAAAAAAACAACTGAAGCCCATGAAGAAAAGTATCTAACGAAGAAGATCTTCTCTAGAGCGCTCTAGAGCGCCGACCCGTTGTGCTGAAGCAATCCTGCGCCAGGAATCCATGGAGCTATCCAATCAGACCCTACAGGCATGACATGATTCTTTCTCAGGATCGAAGCAAGCTGCCTCCAGTGTGAAACCTGGAGAGGAGATTTCCACGCATTGAAATGCATTGGTTTGATCAAAGCTGATAAGCATGCGCACCGTTCGAATCAAAGACCGTTGTAGAACAGCTTCGATTTGCTTTTATTGATTCCTAAATACGATATAAGTTATTATATTATATTCGGACAAAATTTAGGGAGGTGACTGCGATGAGATCATGTATCAAAAGAGCGGCACAATTTTTTGCCGGCATGCTGCTGGTCCTTCTGCTGGCTTCGCCCAGCTTTGCCGGGAACGGCGGCTATAGTATTTCAGGCTACTCCAACAGCCCGAATATCACATACGTTGGCGGCTACCACAGACACTACCATAGAGGCCATTGGGCTCGCCACTATCCTCGCTATTACGGATCGCGCTATTACTACAGACCGTACTTCGCTCCGTACGGCTACTACAGGCCGTATGTCGCCTATCCGTATCCTTATTACTACCCGGCGCCTGGATTAAGCTTCTTCTTCAGGTTCTAAAGGAGCAATATCTGAAAGCACTTGGTAGATATTGGAGAAGGATGAGCGAATAAACGACAAGGCGTATCGATAGCAGCCTCGGTGGGCAACGCTTCGCTTTTACCCACCCTGCCATGCTGTTGCGTTGGATGGTCGTAGGATGGGCGCATCTTTTCGCGCTCACCGCGACTGGGTTCTAACTTCGGCAAGAGATAACAGGAGCAGTTCAGAGCCGCAACTGGAGAGGCGTCCATACGCCGTTATAGCGTATGGGCGCCTCTCCGACAAAAGATAAACAGCGGACCTCAAAAAAACGGGGCATTCGTTAGGATGCGTCCTGTTGTTTATTCCAGGAAAACCAGCAAGCCTGGCGCAATAGCCAACCAGCGCGGTTAGCTCCGGGCTCATACAGCAGCAAAGGCCTTTCGCATAAAGCTCTGCATCACTTCGGGATAGGCGGGATCAAGAATCGAAGCATACATGCGTTTTCCATCAGCCCTCTGAGCCAGGCGCACCTGGCCGGCGGCAATCCAATTTATGCACTGCGGGTAGATTTCGTATTCGAGTTGTAGTCCGCGTTTGCGCACCTTGTCAATGTCGTCGTCGGGCCAGATCGGGTAAACCGCCTGGGCCAGGATGGGACCGGTATCTTCCCCTTCATCGACAAAATGCACCGTTACGCCGCCCCACTTGCAGCCGTAGGCGAAGGTATCCTCATAGCCATGTTGCCCCGGAAAAGCGGGTAAAAGAGCCGGATGAATGTTCAGGATTCTCCATTGCCCATCACTGTTGTAGCGATTGATGAAATAGGGAGTGACAAGCCTCATGAAGCCGGCGAGGCATATGTAATCCGGCTGATGCCGATCCAGGATCCCGATCAGCTCGCGCTCGGCGAGCAGAAGAGCTTTCAAGCGCTCGAGACGCTTCACTCTATCGGGCTGGGTCAAAATATTCTGCTTCTCGTCCAATTCATGGAGAACGACGGGAAGGCTATTCAACTCCATAGACTTGGGTTGAGACAAATGGGTTCTAT
>CAZOEL010000097.1:0-22146 GCA_964578835.1 uncultured Syntrophobacteraceae bacterium
ACGGCTAGCAAAAGGAGCAAGAAGAGCGGGTGAGAGGGTGAATATCATATCAACATGAGCAACAAGCAAAGAACGCGAGCATGAAGAGCAGCAGAGCAAAGAGCAAGAGAGAAGCAAGAAGGATCTGCGCCGCGGCTTCGCCCTTCTCGAGCGAAGCCTTTCCGTTGTATCCCGGCTATCGCGTTGAAGCCGCCAGGTCGATGATATCGGAGACGTTGATCTCCATCATCTTAATGCTCGAAAGGACGCGGGCGGTGTTTCTCTTGATTGCCGGAAATTCATCGCTCATCTGATTGAGCGCCTGCGCGGCCTGCTTGAGATTCTGTATCTGCTCGTCGAGTTTTTGAAGATCTATTTGTGACGCCATGTCTTTTATTTCCTCCATTGAAGATTGGGCTAGGCTTTCTTCCTCATATCCTTGAATCTCTTGGCTTTGACTTCGTATCTGGGCAGAGTGCCGTAATCGAAGAATTCGATTTCGTAGCCAAGGTTGGTCTTTAGCCTGAGCTGGTGTTTGAGATCGGCTTCGACGCTCTTGCCCTGGCCTTCAGCTCCCGGGCTGAGCTCCACTTTGAGCTTTATTCGATCGGTATCCCCCACTTTATCGACAATGACTTCATACTCGTTGCTCAGACCCTTTACGCCTCTAACCACCTCTTCAATGGCGGATGGCGCCAGCAGAACGCCTTTCACCTTGGTGATGTCGTCCGCGCGCCCGACTACTCCCCCCTTGACCATACGGAAGGTGCGTCCGCAGGAGCAGGGGTCCGCCGCCCATTCGATGACGTCTTTGGAATCGAACCGCACGCATGGCATGGCCATCCGGTCAAGGGCGGTGATGATCATCTTGCCTCTTCGGCCAGGCTCCTCAATGATTTCACCCGTCTCAATGTCTTCGATCTCCACCAGGAACATCGCTTCATTGACGTGCGTTCCACCCGACTGGGCCACGCACTCAAAAGACCAGGCGCCTATTTCCGTGGCGCCTGCATGATCGAAAACTTTGGCATTCCAGGCGTCTTCCATTCTCTTTTTGGTCGATGGGATGCTCGCTCCGGGCTCGCCTGCGCAAGTGATCCTCTTGATGCCCAGCCCTTCCGGCGGGATGCCCAGCTTGTTGCGGGCGGCATCCGCCATTCCGAGCACATAGGTTGGGGTCGCCATCATCGCCGTAGGCTTTAGCTCCTGAATCTTCAAGATCCTGGCTTGAGTATCGAGAACACCGCCGGGAACCACTTCGCACCCGAGCTTTTCGGCAGCGTAGTGACCAGCCCAGAAGGCTACGAAAACATTGTATCCGAATGGAATGAAAACCCTGTCGTTAGGCCGGTATCCCTGAGCCCAGAGAATATAGGACCAGCACTCAGACCACCAGTCCCAATCCTGCAGGGAGTCCGCCTGGTAGATGGGCTGTCCGGTGGTGCCGCTTGTCTGACGGAAATTGCTCACCTCCTCCAGCGGCACGCACAGAGCGTCTCCGTAGGGAAAGGGATCTTTGCACTGGACGCCCCGCATCATCGATTTTTCCACTTTGGGAACCTTGCGGATATCCTCGAACTTCTGAATATCCGAGGGCGTGATGCCGGCCTGATCGTATAGGGAGCGGTGGAATCTGGAATGATCGTAGGCCCATTTGAAGATGGACTTGAACTTTTTCAACTGCAGATCGCGCAGCTTTTCTTGAGGCAGGGTTTCCACCACGGGATTCCAATAACGTTGTTCTGAAATCATGGGCTCTCATTTCTCCTTCTATGAAGTTACGTTCGTTGGCGAGCTTTTTCGCGCCAAAGCCATTACCGCATGTCCGCCCGTCTATTGAGGCTTAAGGCGAGCTTTGATAATGAAATCGAAGTTTCTGCGTGCAATATAGCGTCAGATTTCAGAGATGAGCTAGAACGGGAACAGGAAGTGGAGAAGGCGCCGGGCTACAGGCGCACAGATGATGCGCAACATTAGATTCATTTATCTCAAGACCTGTGATTCTCCTCAGGCGATCGATTGTGTTAGCAAGTAGTGCGCCATCCCCTCATATTTCATCTCAGACAATGCATTATAGCCTTCGTACTGAAATCCCGGCGAGTGTGGGCTGGTTCCTCAAAGACGAGAGAGAACGCGCTTTTTGCGCATCAAGCCGTGAATAGGCGCAATCCAAACATCTTCCCTTATTCAGACCCCCGAAGAATTAATAAGCAAAATTCCGGAGCGCCACAGCAAGCACAGAAAGAGAAAGCCCGAATAAGAGCGCGCCGGCGGCGGAATTTGCGCCAAAAAGACGCACGTAAGGCCATCAGTCTCGGAAGATATTGGAGAAATAAGGTATTTTAGTAAGCCGTTTTGACGCAGCCGATGAATTCAACTAAGTCATTTTGGCGCATTCAGTCCGACCCGCTCCAGCTGTCTTCGCAAAACGTGCCGGGTTATCCCCAGGAGACGGCATGCCTCCTGCTTATTGCCGCCAGCCCTGTTCAACGCCTCGAGAAGGAGGTTGCGTTTGAATTGGGCCACCTCGTCAGCATAGGATGGAACGGGAGGGAAATGGAAAGTCCATGACCTGGCGGCAGGCGCGGGAGGGCCGGTTTGAAGAAAATCAAACTGCAGCTTCGGTCCGTGTGAAACGATGAGCGCCCGCTCGAGGACATTCCTCAATTCTCGGATGTTGCCGGGCCAGCTGTACTGGCGCAGCATCGCCATGTCTTCGTCGGAAATATAGGCTTTCTTGTGTAGCTGAAGCTCTTGCTCCAGCTTGACTATGATGCTTTTTGCAAGCGAAGGAAGATCTTCGATTCTCTCTCTCAAGGATGGGACTCTAATGGACAAGACATTGAGGCGATAGAAGAGGTCCAACCTGAACCGATTTTTCTCCACCTCTTCTTCCAGATTCCTGTTGGTTGCCGCGATCAGACGGGCGTTAACCTTCACCGGCTTTTCTCCCCCGACACGGGTGAAAGAGCGGCTATCGAGGAAGGTCAGCAGCTTCGATTGCAGATGAAGGGGCAGCTCAGCGATTTCATTCAGAAGCAAAGTGCCGCCTTCCGCCAGTTCCAATAGCCCTCTTTTCCTGCGGTTTGCTCCGGTGAAGGCCCCTTGCTCATGCCCGAAAAGTTCGGACTCCGCCAGTTCCGGTGGGATTGCGGCGCAGTTGATGGAATAAAAAGGCCCGCTCGAGCGCCTGGAATTGTCGTGAATGAACGAGGCCATATGGTCCTTGCCCGCTCCGCTCTCTCCCGTGAGCAGGATAATGATGTCCGTCTTGGCCGCCATGCGGGCTTCGGCAAGCGCGGAATGCATGATGGTGGAATTAACCTGGTCGATAGCAGTTTCTTTGAACGCGCCTTTGGCCCGTTCCGTTATATTGCGAGATATGCCGCAAATCCCCACGATTTCACCCTGTTCAATGCGCATAGGGGCTCGTATGTCAAGAAAAGTCAGCGGCGTTCCGTTCACGGATCGAGTGTGCTCGGCCTCGATGATCTCCCCGGCGAGAACCCGCCTCTCCAGGTGCTGGAAATAGTCGCTGGTCTCCCGCCCGAACAGATCTTCATCGCGAAGTTGCAGAATGTTCGAGGCCGGCAACTGCAACAGCCTCTCCATTGCAGGATTCACCAGAGTGTATTTGAGATCCCGATCCTTAATGAAAATGCAGTCCGTAGCGGTTTCAAAAATGGCTCGAAAACGCTCCTCGCTGAGCTTCAACGCCTCCTGAACTCTGGCGCGCTCGGCTATTTGGTCCAACAATTCCTTATTGGCGGAGGCAAGCTCGGCGGTGCGCTCCACCACCCGAAGCTCCAGCTCGTCGTGAGCTTTTTGAAGCTCCTCCTGAGCCCACTTCTGACGGCTTATGTCCACGATTACAGCGACCGAGGCTGCGACGCTATTTTCCTTGTCCAGAATAGGAGTAACCGTAAGGTCGCACCAGAGAACGGAGCCGTCTTTGCGGATATAGCGCTTCTCGAGGCGATAAAAATTAAGCTCACCTCTAATCAGAGCCTGAAGCTTCTCGCGGGAGAGGTCGACATCCTCGGGATGGGTTATGTCCAGGTTCGTAAAACTTATTGCTTCTTCGGGCGTATACCCGAACATCTGTTCAAAAGCGGCGTTTACGTGGGTAAATCGCCCGTCACGGTCGGTGAGAGTGACCACCTGTGCGAGGTTGTCCACTGTGGCGCGGAGGCGGGCCTCATTCTCTCGCAATGCCTCTTCCATCGCCTTGCGATCGCTTATGTCGGTTATCACGCCCAAAGCGGCCCCAACGCTCCGATCGATCAGATGCACCGGAGTAACGCATAGATCTCCCCAAAAGATGGAGCCGTCTTTGCGAATGTACTGCTTCTCTATCCGGTAGAAATCCAAATCCCCGCGCGCCACTGCTGAAAGCTTCTCTTGAGAGAGACCCCAGAAATCCGGGTGGGTCACATCGAGATAAGTCAGTTTCAGGGTTTCCTCGGCAGTATACCCGAACATCTTTTCCCATGCCGCATTCACCTGGGTGTAGCGACCCGAATCGTTCGTAAGCGCTATAGCATGCGCCGCATTATCGAGAGTGGCCCGGAAACGCGCATCGCAAGACCTGAACGCCTCCTCCATCCTGCTGATCTCTGTAATATCGCGAGCGATCGTCAAACGAGCCCTGACGCCATCCGACCAGTAGACATCGAGCTCCTGCACGGCGAGCTCCAGTCCGTCACAACTGATCTGTCGTTTATAGCCAACCGCATTGCTTCGTTCGATGGGGTCGCCAACAAAATCGGCCCCGGTCGGTAGCTTGGATTGCATGCGCTTGACGTTATTTAAAAAGGCGCTCCCCTCCTCGCCGAATATCTTCCTGGCCTGCTCGTTGGCGAACAGGATTCTCTCACTCTCCTCGTCGCTCACCCAAACCGCTGCATGGAGATTGTTCAGGAGGATCATCAGCGACTGGAAGGCCCAGTCGAAAGTCGGTGAACTGGGGCTCGGAGCTTCTTTTCCTCTTTCTTCTATCATCGATAACTCTCTCAACCTCTTTCAAGCAGAGTCTATACTCCACAGCATCACTGAATCGGCAAAGCCACCCTGAAGATTACGCCATTCGTGGGATTATCAATAATCTGGATGCTCCCACAATGGGCCTCCACAATCTTCTTCACAATCGGAAGTCCCAGCCCGGAGCCTTTCTTCTTTGTCGAGACAAACGGGACAAAGATCTCTTCTCTTTTATCAACCGGGATGCCGCAGCCGCAGTCGGCGATATCGAGAAAGGCCAATCCCCGGCTTCGACCCGTTGAAACCGATACAGACGTCCCTCGCGGAGACGCCTCGATCGCATTGGTGACAAGATTGATAATGACCTGCTTCATTCTCATGGGATCAAAGAGAACTAAAGGAAGATCGGGATCGAGCCGCATCGTTATTTCCACTTTCCTTTTGTTGGCAATCGTGGAGGAGACTTCCAGACTCTCTTCGATGACGCGGTTGAGATCTTCCGGCAAACGGTTAAGCTCGAGAGGCCTGGAAAAGTCGAGCATTTCTTTGACCATCCACTCCAATCGTCCGGTTTCCTTCAAGACGATATCCAGCTTTTTCCAGTATGGACTCTCTTCGCCCAGATGATTTTGGACAAGACGGGTAAAGCCTCCAATCGCCACAAGAGGAGTCTTCAGATCATGTGCTACGCTGGAAAGGGCGCGTCCCATCGCCGCCAGGCTCTCCGACTCTCTCAGAGCGGCCTCTGCGCGCTTGCGCAGTAAGATCTTCCACATCCCGTCCATGAGCAGGCCAAGCTGCCTTGCATCCGATTGGTCGTATTCCTCTTCCTTATCGGCGACAACGGCGGCGGCGACAATGCGGCCGTCCGATAGAATAGGAACGCTCAGAAGTCGACGCGGCGGAAGATGGCTACAGGGGATGCTCTCGGATAAAGAGTAGTCATTGAGCATCAAGGGCTCCCTGCGTCGAATTGCTTCGGCCCAGAGCTCGGCGCCCTCCACGGCGACGGATTCTTTCCTTATTCCGCATTGCCTCGCCATGTCTCCGGCGCTCGCCTGCAGAGTGAAGACATTCTCTTTCTCGTCTAAGAGTCCGAGAAATCCGGTTTTGCTTTGAGTGAGGCTTACGCCTCGCTCGAGGACAAAATCTGCGATTTGCTGCGGCGCATCCTCGGCCATTTGGCTGAGTGAAAGGAGCGCTTCGAGGCGCGCGTCGTCTAAGCGAAGCGCCGCTTCGATCCTTCGGCGCTCGGCGACCTCGTCGCGAAGCGCCGTATTAACCTTGACAAGATCGGCAGTGCGTTCCTTCACCCTCTCATCAAGCGCTGCATTGGCTTCTTCGAGCGACTCTCTGGCTTTTTTGATCTCAGTAATATCCTCGAAAATGGAATAGACCATGTGAGGCTTGACCTCACCCGATCGAAACTGCGGAATGCTGTTGAGCCTGATCCAACGATAAGCGTTCTCTCTTCTATTGAATACGCCCATTATCACATCTCGAACAATGCCGGCCGTCTTCAGCGCTGCTAAGGCCGGACATTCATGGCTCTCAAATCCGGACCCGTCTTCATGGATGGCTTTCCAATGCGGCTGCGACGCCAAATGCTTTGCGCGAATTTCCTCGAAGGCGACTCCCAAAATCGCCTCTGCCGCTGGATTTATCGCCGTAACGTCTCCATTGGAGTCATGGAAGATCACCCCTTGCGCCATCGATTCGAAGAGGAGCCGATGTCTCGTTTCGGATTCCCTAAGCGCTTCCTCCATGCGCTTGGGTTCGGAAAGATCGAGCACAAAAGAGACCACTTCCTCTTCATCAGAGGCGCCGAGCCTTGCGAGCCCGATTAAAATGGGCGCTCGACGGCCGTCCTTGCGCACATACTCCTTCTCGAAGGGCATGCAGAAGCCATTTTCCTTCAACTCTTCAATCGCCTGCAGGTCTCTTTGCTCGTATTCAGGCGGAGTCATTTTTATCCAGTTCACCTTCCCTTCGAGAAGGTCCTCCCGGTTGTAGCCGACTATCTTCAGGAACGCCTCGTTCGCTTCCGTGATTTCTCCCTGGTCGTTGGCCAGAATAATCCCTATGATATTCGCCTCAACGAGCTTTCGCATCCTCTGTTCACTCTTCCTGAGCGCCTCCTCCATTTGTTTTCGATCCGTGATGTCTTCGACCATGGAAAGGATGTGCAGAGGATTTCCCTGAGCGTCGCGCACCATGCGAGTAAGCAGATTGCCCCAGGCGGTTGTCCCATCTTTTCTGACATAGCGCTTCTCCATCTGAAAACTGCCTATCTCACCCGCAACCAGGCGTTCAGCAACGGCGAGATTTGCGCCTATATCTTCGGGGTGCGTGATATCGACAAGGCTAAGGTGGAGCATTTCCTCTTCCGAATAGCCCGTTAAGCGGCACAGCTCCGCATTGGCCCGATGGATGCGATAGTCGAGACCGAGAATTCCGGCGCCAATGGGGGCCTGATCGAAGGTGAGCTTCAAATGTTCCTTTCTGAGACGCAGATCTTCCTCCATGCGCTTGAGATTCGTGATGTCAAGGCACACGCCGGCCATGCGCGTGGGGTTGCCCTCTTCATCCCGATAAACCCTCCCACGATCGAGGATGCTGCGCTCGGAGCCATCCGACCGGACTACCCGATATTCCATGTGGAATTCGCTTTGATTAGCCAGCGAGTTGCCCATCTCGGCTTTTATCCTTTCCCGATCTTCGGGATGGACGGCTCTGAGGAAATCCTCCCGAGTGACCATCAGAGTCCCGGATCGGCCTCCGAAGACCGGATGGGGATAACCGTCGCAGATGGCGACCCCTGCGCCGACATCCCAACTCCAAGTCCCAAACCCGGAGGCCTGCAGGGAGAGATGTAATCGCTCTTTCACTTCCTTGAGAGCTTCTTCGACGCTTTTTCTCCCGGTAATGTCCCTCCAGGCGACCACTCCTCCCGTAATATCGCCGGCGTTGTTGCGAATAGGACCCGCGTTGCAGAGGATTACCAGCTCAACTCCATCGGGACGACGCAAAACCCACTCCTCGTCCACAACCTTCTCTCCCTGAAGGGCTCGAACGATAGGATATTCGTTCATCTGCGCCCGTACTCCGGCATCGGGATGAAAAAGCTTCAGCCGGTTCGTGTACTCTGCTATGGACAAGGGCTCTCCTCCATGCATATGTCCGCCCGAGAGGTTCTGACCGAACCAGCTCATCGAGTGAATCCGCATGAATGAGGCATCCGCAAGGGTAATGCCTTCGGGAATGTGCTCCATGAGAGCTTTCAGGAACCGCTCGCTCTCCTCGGCTTGAGAAAGCCTTGCGCGCAAAGCTTTAAGCTCTTCGACCAATTGCTTCTTTGATTTCCTCTCATCCTGCATACTCGGCTTTCACACTCCACATTTGCAGCTCATAAATTGACCAGCCGGACAAAGCTAATGGCATATGGCGGTAGGTATGGGCATTTTCAGAAGACTATCGATGCTTGAGTCCTTGATTCTGTGCGCCGGAAGCGCGGCGGTAGGCATGAATCTGGAAACGTCCACCCAACTTCTGGAATCCGGCATCGTTCCAACCGATCCCGCATTTGCGCCCGCCCGCCCCAGCCGCGAATATCGAATCTTGATGCGTAAGGAGCCTTGCAACGAGTCTTTCCAGAAGTGAAAGGCAATGATTTCGACCTCAACGCCGTATACAGTATCATGGCGTAGTCCAGCAAACAATCAGAGTTTACGGGGAAAACTGATCTGGATGCTCATTCTTTTCCTGTAAGAAACAGCATGCGAGTTGAGGGCGGGATCCAGTTTGGGACTCGCCTTCTCACACACGGTAAATCTGTTCTCATTCAGAAATGACCATGTGTACGGGATCTTATACCCTGCACTTCGCTCCCGAAGGCTTTGTGTGAAAACCCTGAAAGGGCGAAATACCATAGCCCGGGGCACGCTCCGGGAAATAGATCCCGCCATATTCTCCAAGCCCTGTAAGGGCGAGATAACCACTTTCTGGATATTTCGCCCCTTCAGGGCTCCGGGGAGGTTGTGAGGCTCCCGGACCCAGGGCGACGCCCTGGGCTATGGTATTTCGCCCTTTCAGGGCTGGCTCCAACGCAGAAGTGACTGGAATAAAGGCTAACGCGGCGTCACGATTGTTCAATCATCGTAGAAGAAGTTAGCCCAGCCTTCTCACATGAGAGGATTGACGATCTCATAAAGCATGCAGTATATTGGGATTCGGTCGGCAGTTCACCAAGGCGCCGCCGCCCCTCAAGGGGAGCTAAACCTGCCTCAGTACTCTATTCGATCGGACACCTTATCACGTGCCGGGTCGGAAGACGGCGGCCACCGACATTATCCCAGCGGGATCGGCGCGCTTTAAAAGGATAAGCGATGTCCAGAGATCTTTTGCCTTTTCATTCGAATGACATTTCCGCCCTCGCGCGTTCGCTGAAAGCCCAGTTTGCCAATTGCGAGCTCCAGCCCAGCCATCTGGAAATTTTGAACATGCTGGCGCGGGCAAACGGTTACCGCAATTTTCAACATTATAGGGCGCAGCTAGCCGCCTGCAATCAGTTGGAGGCCCCTCCCCCCGTCCCCGAGCCCGTTGATCCGGCCCGTATAAAGCGGCTCCTGAGGATGTTCGAGCCAGGGGGAAAGCTCGCGCGCTGGCCCTCTAAGCGCAGTCAGCAGGAGCTCTGCCTTTGGGTCATCTGGTCGAGGATGCCATCCCGGACGGTTCTCACCGAAAAAGAGATCAATCACATGCTAAAAGAGAATCATCTTTTCGGTGACCATACTCTGTTGCGCAGGTGGCTATGCGACTACGGCATGATGAGCAGAACCAGAGATGGCCGTGAGTACCGCCGGATAGAAAAACGCCCACCGGCTGAAGCGCTCGAGTTGATTCGTCAGCTTGGAGCGACTCAAGACTGAAAACTGAGCGGGCGGCAATAATAGACTTTTACTTTAGGCGCGAAGAGCGCGAAGAAGATGCTCGCAGTAGCTGGGAAGAACGTCTCGGGAAGACTGCAGTAAGAAATCAGGCTTTCAGTGGGCGAGCAGCCGCGACGCGCTTTTTTCTTCGCGCCTTTGTGCTTTGTCTTTAAAATTATACTACTGACTTGCTGCAGCGCCACAGGATGCGCGATGAGCGATAGATCTTCTCATATCCTTGATGTCATCACCTTCAGGAGCGTGTTTAGCAATGGAAGACTTTGAAACCTTACTCACCGCTTCCGCCGCCGCCCATGGCCATCTCTGCCCCGGACAGGTGGTGGGAGTAAAGATGGCGATGCTTGGCTGTCGACTGATTGGTCTCGATATCCCCCCAAGCCTCGACCAGCTAAAGAATCTCATCGTCTATGTGGAAATGGATCGGTGCGCCGCAGACGCCGTAGCGCATGTCACCGGAGCCAAATTGGGAAGACGGTCCCTAAAATTCATGGATTTCGGGATCATGGCGGCGAGCTTTCTAAATCTTGAAACCGGAAGAGCTTTCCGCGTGGTCTCAACAGAGGAATCGCGCGATCTGGCCGCCGTCTATGCGCCTGAAGTTGCAGGCGCCTACCCGCAACAAATTGAGGCTTACAAGCGCATGCCGGACAGTGTGCTTTTCAGAGTCGAAGAAGTCCGGATTGATATCCGTGAATCCGATCTGCCGGGACCAACCCGCAGCAAGGTCGCCTGCGCCCGTTGCGGGCAGGTGGTCAGAGATCATCGTGAAATAATGGAGAACGGCGTTCCTCTTTGCGCTCCGTGTGCTGGAAAAGGCTACTTCACGGTTAAAAGAGATGCATGATGAGTCTTCTCCCCCAAAGGAACGACTCCGTTGCGCTTATGCCCGTCGCCCTCCGCTGGGATACGTATCGAGAGGCCAAAGCGGAGGACCAACCCACTCCTGACAAGGCAGATGAGCCGCCAATTCACGAGCGGCATATTCCAGCCGCAGACGCTCGAGAGTGACGCTCGAGGGCAAGCCTGTTTCCTCATCGTATCCGTGCGCTGCATAGTAGCGTGTAAGCATCTCCGAGTGCTTTTGAAGATCGTTGCGTCCCTCGGGAGTATCCTTCACCTGGGGCTTCTGTGGCAGCGCATCGTGTTTGCGGGTTATCCCTTCCCTTGCATTGAAAGCTCTCTCAAGGGCGTAGATCCTGTCGGCAGCTTCCTCAAGCGATGAGGGGTCGAATTCTATTCCCGTTGCGGCGGTTAGCAGCCTGGCCAGACCATCCCACAACGGGTGCTTCCAGACAAGGGGCGCGGCGCAGACCCAACTATTGACGGCTCCCTTGCATCGTCCGATAGAATCTGCAAGAGTCGCGACTTTTTCGCAAATCGAGAGGGCCAATACCGGGTCATCGGTAAACTGCGGTGGAAGCGCGCCTTTAGCTTGAAGATCCGGGAGCGCGTCTCCGGGCGCATTTTCGCCGCCCGCCCAACTCCTGCCCCTGAGATGATCGGCGCCTCGAGTCGACGTCGCGTGAGCAAGCGCGAAAAGTCCGGCCGGATGAGGGCCACGTCCGAGTCCCTTCACGTGATAACAATATTGGAGAGCCTCATCGCCCTTGATTCTGGCGATATTATACATTCCTTCGGCCACCAGCTTGCCGAACCCCTCTCTTAGAGCGATTCGATGGATCAGCTCGATCTGGGAGGCCGCGTTTTCCCATTCGAGATCAAGACCGCACTCCTCCTTATCAAGAATTCCCCTGTGGTAGAGCTCTTTGACGAAAGCAATGGAGTTGCCGAGAGCCAGAACGTCCATACCATAAGCATCAGCCAGATTTCCCATTTCCATTATGGCTACCGGATCCATGATCCCGCAGTTGGTCCCAAGGCAGCTTATGCACTCATACTCGAGGGCCGATCCTATCTCTCCCGCTCTCTCTCCAGTTGGAATCCTGTAAACGTTTTTGCACCGGACGGGACAACCGAGGCACCCGGTTCTTGCAGTTTCGTATTGCTTCCATCCTTGCGGGGTAAGCCCTTCAGGAACTTCTTCAGGCTCCAGAGCTTTCTCAAAATGCCTGTACGGCGGTTGCCAGGACATCATTCCGATATGAGTTCCGTAAACCCCAACTATCCCCTTCTGAGCGGGATCATTCAGGAAGAAATCCCGATCCTCTCCAGCCAGTTTCTTGAACTCTTCCGGCCTGGCGAGAGCGACTTCTCCCGATCCCCTGACCACGATAGCCTTTAGATTCTTGGAACCCCACACAGCGCCGCTTCCGCGCGCCGCAGAAGCGTACTTATCGACGATGGTGGAAGCGAATCGAACCAGATTTTCTCCAGCCTGTCCAACGCAGGCCACGCTGATTCCTTTGCCATGACGGCTCTTCAGGATCTCCGTCGTTTCCCAAGTCGTCCTTCCCCATAGATCGGAGCCGTCAACAAGGCGCACTCGCTCATCTTCTATCAAGAGATAGACGGGCTTATCGGCTCTGCCGACGATAATAATCTGATCGTAGCCCGCCCATTTGAGACGAGCGGCGAAGGTTCCTCCGGCGCTTCCATCCCCGAGGATGCCGCTATAGGGCGAAAGAGAGCTTACAGCAATGCGGCACGAGAGTCCCAGAGGCGTCCCCGAGAATACTCCCGAAGCCAAACAAAGCAGGTTCCCCGGGCTCAAAGGATCGATGCGCGGCTGCGCGCCTTCGAAAAGCGCTTTGGAATTGATGCCCCGTCCTCCGAGGTAATGTTTTGCCGTTAGGGAATCGAGCGGTTCTTTTTGAATGCTTGAAGTGGAAAGATCGACCTTTAAAATTGTTCCTCGCCATCCGAACATTGTGACACCTCCATCGGCAGAAAGGTGACTGGTGTAGTTACAGGACCGGGCGTACGCCGGGTAAAAGCGGCCAAGGCCCTGAATCCGGCTCTATGGTTTGCAGAGCTGGAGAAACCGCCCTGCCTTCAATCGCCCTTCATCCTATGACTTCTATACCCCGGCAGCCCAGCTGGAGACAAGCGCTTCAATGAATGAAGCTTGAAAGACTTTGGCTCAAAATATGCTAATCCTGTTCCGCCTGAATTAACGCGATATTCTCCTTGCGAACACAAAGAAGGAGAGGCCATGAGCAGGCTCTTTCACAGATTGCTCAAGAGCGCATAATGATCTTGCTCAGACTGGAGTCAATTCCCGATTATTCAGGTAAGCGTTGGAAGGTCTGTCTGCCGGACTTCAATTGGATAAAAACCGAGGGCATATTTCATGAAATTTGAGTACAGAAGCAGTATGCAGAGAACCATGATCATCTATTTTCTGATGATCGGCTTCGCTTCCTTTCTGATCGCAGGCGAGTTCATTTTAGACATTCACGGCAAAGAGCTGCGCTCCGCGCTTACCCGGAATTTTGAAAAGCTTTCCAACGGCGAGTTACTGCCCGATCAGACGTTCCAGCCGCTTCAAACGATGACAAACAAAGCCGTTCTCATGGTTGCGCTGTTTCTTATGGTCGTTTTGATTCTTCTGACGATGTTCATCAAGAACATCACGGAACCGCTGCAACATATGATAGAAGTCTCCAGATTGATAGCGGCCGGCGATCTTAGCCGGACAGTGAGAATCAGCGCAAAAAACGAATTGGCGGAGATGGGCGATACCGTCAATGATCTGACAAGTAATTTACAAGAAATGCTCCTGCTTTCCAGAGATATGTGCGCGTCGGTAGACCAGTTTACAGAGGAAGTCTCAGCTCTGCTGAGCCCGGGTGAGGAAAATCTCGAGAGGACGAAAAGCCTTCGTCAGAGAATGCATCTTCTTAAGTCCAAGACCAAATTGATGAATGACATCATCTTGCACTGCAAGTTTTACGGGATGGAGAGGTGAGGAATGGTCCCTTTTTGGCTTGCTTTTCCAGCCGGCGTCTGCATCGCCACAATGGTGACGATAGTCGGGTTCGGAGGCGGAATTTTGTGGATGCCCGTCTTGTTGATGGTGTTCAAGATGGAGCCTGCCGCGGCATTGTTGACGTCATTGATGATCCAGACGGTAGGCACAGCCTCGGGCAGCTTCGCCTACGTGCGGAACAAGAAAGCCGATATTCGGCTGGCCTTATTACTCCTTGCAATCGGAGCGCCCGGCTTGGCTCTCGGGGCATATATCGGCCAGCAGCTGACTCTATCTCACATGGGGCTCATCATTGGCGTGACGTCGCTCGGCACTGCCCTGTTATTCGTCTCCGCCAACCACAAGTATGGACAAGAAGGCAATGAGCGGGTCGAGTTCAAAGACGCCGGCAGACATTCGTGGATTGCCGGCGTCATGGCTGTCATGTGCGGGATGCTCACGATCAATATCGGAGAATGGCTCGTTCCGGTGATGCAGAGGAAAATGCGCCTTAAAATGAGCCATTCCGTTGCAACCTGTGTTCTCATCACCTGCGGCATGTCGGCCCTCGGAGCGGCCGCGCACCTTATGATGGAGAGCAAGCCGAACCTCTCCGTGCTGCTCTGGGCTGCGCCCGGCGTTATAATCGGCGGCCAGATAGGTCCCAGGTTGGTTACCAGGATCGATGAACGACAGCTCAAGGAAGTGTTTATCTTCTTGTTGACTCTCATCGGAGTCCATCTCGTTTACAGGTCTTATCCGGGATAAGAGGCCTTGCGAGCGGCATACGACGGATCATCGCAGGCAGCCCCATTTATGTTGTTCAGTTGAGCTCATCCAGAAACTGGTTGACACTCATCGGGAATCCCCTGTATTAGAGCAAGTGTTCTCAGAATCACTCGACCTGCTGTCAAATGGCGGTCTTGCATCATTGTCGCTCGGTAACTACAATCTTGTCGCGCTTGAGGCGCCAAAGCATAAAGCCTCAGATACCCCCTTCCCAATCGGAGAGCCGAGCTTGGCTGGCAACCAACCGATAGATCCTGATAGAAAGGCTTCTCTTGCGAGCAGCTTTTTTCCGTTTCCCAGGGGGGCAAGGTGGACAAAGAGATGGATAAACTTACCTTGCGTCCCGCGCGCCCTGAAGATGCCGAGTCAATTTGCCATACATACCGAACCTCCATTTTCTGCCTGTGCGCCGACCATTATTCGATTGACCAGTTGATGGCGTGGGCTGGATACTTTGAGCCCAACGCCATTCGATTAGCCATATCCCATGAGGACAGCCGGGTTTTCGTTGTCGAAAAGAAAGGCGGGATTGTCGGATTTTCCATTCTGTACGGAGACATGCTCCGCGCGTTGTACATCGATCCCCGCACAGTCAGGAAAGGCGTAGCAACCATGCTGCTCAGAGCTACGGAAGAGGAAGCCATAAGGCGCGGAATAAGAAGAATTCATCTTCGCGCCTCGATTAATTCACGGCCTTTTTATGAAGGAAATGGCTACAGAGTGTATAAAGAGGAGGATTTCCCTTTGAACGGCGCTCCCGCCATGCTGTGCTATGCGATGGAAAAAGAGCTCTAATGGGCGCCTTGCCTCGATTGACACCCATACCAAAACTGCCAAAAGAGGATCTCCTTTCTCGCATCTCGCCTTCTCTTGCATGCTTTGCCGCACTTGGGACGGGAATTCTGCTCCCCGGGCCATGAGATCCCTTTATTCACAGCGCATTCAGGAAAATCCCATGAGTTGCTGGGCCGTAGACGAAAGCGATCCGCCAAGCGCCTGTCACACGCTTCTCCTATAGCGTTTCAGTGCGTTATCGAGTCCGAAAAATCCATACGAATCATTGCGGCAGCATCATAGCCTCATATAGTTTTGAGGAAGCAAGTGACTATGTTATAAAAAAAATATCAACCTGAAGATCATTGTGAGGCGGGGAAATCGAGAAAGGAAAGTGCGGATGAAAATTGCATATTTCAGTATGGAAATTGGGGTTAGTGAAAACATGCCGACTTACAGCGGAGGTTTGGGCATTCTTGCAGGAGACCACGTAAAGTCTGCAGCCGACCTCAATATTCCGCTTGTCGCCGTTACTCTTCTCTACAAGCGCGGGTACTTCATCCAGAACATCAACCCCATGGGCGAGCAGGAGGAGATGTACCCATACTTTGATCCGCGCGCCTTCATGGAGCCTCTGCCGTTCAAAGTCACAATAAGGATTGAGGGCCGCGATGTTCATGTCGGAGTATGGAAATACAACCAGATCGGTATGAACGGGCGCGTCCCGATCTACTTTCTTGACACAGACCTGCCGATAAATGCTCCGGAAGACCGTCTTATCACCCAGTTTCTCTATGGCGGCGACCATCACACGCGCATTTGCCAGGAAGCCGTTCTCGGAATCGGCGGCTACATGGCTTTGAAAAGACTCGAGCGGGATATCACCACATTTCACATGAATGAAGGTCATGCGGTTTTCCTCACCCTTGCGCTGCTCAAAGATCTTGGAAGCGAAGCAAAAGTGCGCGAAAAATGCGTGTTTACAACCCATACCCCCGTTCCAGCCGGTCATGATAAGTTTTCTTATGACTTGGCCGGAAGAGTTCTCTCCGAATATCTGCCGCCCAATATCCGCAGCCTCGCGGGTGGGGACATTTTGAACACAACCATTCTTGCGCTCAACTTATCCCGCGCCAGCAACGGAGTTAGCGAGCTTCACGGCGAGATTTCGAGGCAAATGTTTCCCGGCTACAATATTGGCCACATCACCAACGGCGTGCATCACCTCACATGGACGGGTCCAGAATTTCAAGCTCTCTTTGATAAATACACCCCTAACTGGCGCCAGCAGCCCAAAGCGTTGAGCGGAGCGGACGTCATTCCCGACGATGAATTGAAGGCCGCAAAATTGCTCGCGAAAAAGCGGCTGATCAGCTATGTCAATTCCGTAACGGCTGTCGGCTTCACAGACGAACTGCTCACGATATGCTTCGCTCGAAGGGCCGCCGCCTACAAACGCGCAACTCTTATCTTCAGCGATCTGGAGTTCCTCTTCAACCTCTCTTATGATCGGGTTCAGTTTATTTTCGCCGGCAAGGCCCATCCGCAGGATCTTCCGGGCAAAGATCTCATAAAGGAGATCGTTCACATAGGCAAGCAGTACGAAAAACAGCTCCGGCTCGTTGTCCTCCCCAACTACAACATCTGGCTCGCATCGCTTATGGTCCAGGGCACCGACGTGTGGCTCAATACCCCGAGGCGTCCTCGAGAAGCGAGCGGCACAAGCGGGATGAAAGTATGCTTCAACGGCGGCGTCAATATGAGCGTGCTCGATGGGTGGTGGAGAGAAGCGTGCCGCAACCGCGTCAACGGCTGGGCCATCGGCGATGACGAGGATCAGTCGGATGAAGGCGCCGCCGCCGATCTCTACCAGGATCTCGATGACATGGTGACTACTTACTACGCCAATCCCAAACACTGGTGCTCCATCATGAAGCGCTCCATCGCGGATATCGGCCCGGTCTTCAACACGCACAGGATGGTTTCCGATTACCTGCATAAGTACTATATTTAGCGGGAATGCAGAGACGCGGGAAGGATGGACATTCAGCAATGAGCGAGAGAAAAGTTCGAATTCTTATGGCAAAGATTGGCGAGGGATACGAGATTGGGGTTATGAAGCTCGCCAGGGCTTTCAGCGAGGCGGGCTTTGAAGTGATCTACACCGAACTGCAGGACCCGAGAGCGATTGTCGCCTCGGCCATCCAGGAGTCGGTTGACCATATCGGGATCACGATCCTGCCGGACGCTAAATTCGAGCTTTTCTCCGAGATCTTTGCTCTGCTCAGGGCAGAGGAATCTTCAGACATCCGTATAACAGCCGGCGGGTTCATTAACGACGAAGATGCGTTACGGCTAAAGGCAATGGGAATAGCTGAGGTTTTTTCCAAAGGCGCTACAAACGAAGAGCTCATCGCGTGGGCGAAGGAGAACATCAAACCGCTGGAATAAATAGCTCCAAATGATCAGGGCGCGAAGACTTCTTTCAGGTCTATTACGAGCCCACCGATCACCGCCGATTCCACTTTGTCTTCCTCAGAGTAGATCCCGGGTCTGCCATAGAGTCCACCTTCGTTCATCCGGTAGATCATGACGATTTTGTCTACCGGATGCGCGATCCAGTATTCGCGGACCCCATGCTTTTCGTACAGGGCGAGCTTGCGTATGAAGTCCTGCGTAACCGTCGATGGGGAGACTATCTCTATGATCCAATCCGGAGCCCCTCGGCATCCCCTGTCGTCAAGCTTCGCCCGCTCGCAAATCACGGAAATGTCCGGCTGAACCACTGTGCCAATCATCTCATCGGCTTCATCCGCATCCGGAAGGCGCACATCGAACGGCGCCACATACACTTCGCAAGGAGATCCGCCAAAGAAATGATTCGAAATCTGCCTGGAAAGCTCGACCAAGATTTTTTGATGTCTTCTCGACGGAGCAGGCGTCATGTCATAAACCAAACCGTCGATCAGCTCGCATCTTCCTTCCTGGCTCCATTCAAGGTAATCGCCGTAAGTATAACGGCTCTGCTTGGCGAGTCTTTGCATAGGGTGAGGCTCCTCTTTTCTTGTTTGTACATAAACCTTAACGGCACTTTAACATTTTGCCGCCAATCATGCTGAATATTTTCCTCAGCGAGGGCTCACGGACGCGTTATCCCTGATCTTATCGCTCGGATAGGCAATCACTTCTTCATTTTCGTCTATCCCGCCGAGCACTTCGGCTTCCAGATCGTTGCGTTTTCCTATTCGAACAGGACGCAGAACGGCTTTGCCCTTTTGATGCACGAACACGCTCCATTCTCCCGCCTGCCTGAACAGAGCCCCGGTCGGAATCTTCAACACATCTTCCGCTTCCGCTACGACGATTCGGGCATCGACCCGGAAACCATCTCCCAAGCTGCTCCACTTTTCAGCGGGATCGACAATATCGATGATGACATTAACGCGCTGTTCCTCTACTCCCAAGGCGGATATTTTAGTGAAGCCCGAAGGCTCGACCAGTCTCACTCGTCCCATGAGCGAGCCGCCTCCACCCCAGCGGTCCAAAAATGTCTTTGCTCCAGGTTTGATTTTCACCCCGTCGCTTGAAAGCACATCCACTTCGACCTCGAGATTCGAAGGGTCCCCCAGTTCGACCAGCTGTTCGCCTGAAAGCGCAGTTCCCTCACTCTCCTTGAAGACCCGAAGCACCAATCCGGATATGGGAGAAAATATCTCAAAGCGATCGAGGTTACTCTTAGCTAAAGAGACGTTCGACTTTAACAAAAGCAAAGCGGCTTTGGCCTGCTCCAGCTCGAACTCAGCCACTCGAGATCCGAACTGCTCCGCTTCAACCGTCTCTGCGGCCATTCGCTCTCTTGCAATGGCGTCGTCGACCTCCTGGCGGGATACGGCTCTGCGCTCATGGGCTTGCTGCAATCGGCTCAAATGTATCCCGGCAAGCTCATGGTCTGCTTTCGCTCGTCTCAAAGTGTGGACGGATCTATCCTTAGAAGCCTGTGCGGCTCTGACTCGAGCTTCCGCCTGCGTGATCTCCCGAATGTTCAAGAGATCGGGAGCAGCGGGCACAATGGCCGCAATGAGCGTCTTTCCTTCTTCTATCTTGTCGCCTGGATCGAGCTCAATGCGGATAAGTCGTCCCGTCAGAGGGGTCGACACGGTGAAACGCTCCTTTACCCGCGTCTTTCCATCTTCCTCGACAGTCACCACGATCGGGCCGCGAACCGCCGGCGTCAGATCGACAGGGATGGGTTTGGGGAGCGCCGCGTAGCTGAGAATTCCAGCTACAGCAGCGCCACATGTTATCAGAACGAGCTTTTTTGAGCGTCGCATGGCGTCAATCCTGATATTTCAATACCGATACGAGATTCAACCGATCTATTCTCCGGCGAGCGGCGAGTCCGGACAAGATAGTCGCCAGCACAACGGCTACGGCGGCAAAAGCATAAGTTGAAAAGTCGATAACAAGCGGGAACCGCTGGCTTTCCGTCTCCAGAGCCCGCACCGTGAAAGCCGCAAGACCGCGACCAAGCGCAAGCCCGAGAGGAACTGCAACCGAAGTCAGCACCGCGATCTCTCCCAATAGAAGCACGGAAACCTCTCCTCGGGTGAAACCGAGAACCCGAAGAGTCGCCAGTTCGCGAGTCCGTTCCGAAAGGGTTACATGAACGCTGTTGTAGACGACTCCCGCGGCAATGATGCAGGAAAAAACAAGATAAAAGGACTGCATAATGAGAAGGTTCTCGGCCAAAAGCTTCTCAAAGTTGACCAGCGCCGCCTTCTTAAGCGATGACGCGGCAATGGCCGGCGTATTTTTGAGCTCACGGTAAAGTCGGTCAACATCATTCGGGTCAACCGCCGCGAACGCCCCCGATATGACATCGCCTTCGCGCATCAATCGGTTCAAGGCGCTCAAAGACATATAAGCCGAGATTCCTGAAAAGTCATTGACCAGAGCTGAGACCATCACTTCCCGAACAGGTCGCAATCCTTCCATTACTTCCACTGTCAACGTATCTCCCTCGCGCGCGCCAAGCACTTCCGCAAGCTTTTCGGAAAGTGCGATGCCGTGATCGGGAAGATGAACCGGGAGCTCGTTCCTGTCCAACAAGCGATACAGCTCACGATCCGGCGCAAGCCCGAGGATGGCGGTGCGCTTGGAACGGTGCTCGAAGCGAATTCGAACGGGCGCGCTCCGAAAGGGCTCCGCCCTCCACACGCCCGGAAGGTGAGAAATATTCCGCAACGCCGGCGTGGATCGTGGTTCGATGAGATTGAGGCTGATATCCTGCCTTTGTGAGATCCGAAACTGAAAATCAATCAGATACTCTGCCGCATCGGCGAAAAAGTTGCCGAGTATCAATACCGCCACCGAAAGAGCGATGCCCAAGCATGAAAGAAGCGCCCTTGTGGGCCGTCGCTCGATTTGTCTCAGGATCATGCGAAAAGGAGGCGAAAAGAAGCGCTGAAGGCCGATGCGCTCGAGCAAGGTCGGGCTGTAAGCGCCGGGCGGCTCCGGACGCATTGCCTCAGCCGGGGCGAGCCGCACGGCGCGACTCACGGCGCTCAGGACGCCAAGGCAGGCGGCGGACCCCGCGATTAGAACCGCAAGACAGATGACCAAAAGATCTACGTGGTAGGAAAAAGCAGGAAAACGGAAATACAAAGCATACATTTCCGTAAGGCTGCGCCCGAGCCAGATCCCCACCAATACTCCTAACGCCGCGCCTAAAAACATTATCGAGAGAGCAAATTTCAAATAATGCAAGCCGATTTGCATCCTGCTGTAGCCAAATGCTTTGAGCGTTGCTATCTGTTCGCGCTGAGCGTTGATGAGCCTTGATAAAACGATGTTGATGATGAAGGCGGCAATGGATAGAAATAGGGAGGGAGTGATCATGCTCATGCCGCGAAGCTGCTTCATCTCATCCGAGATCAAACGATGAGATAGCTGATCTTCTCTTCCGAAAGATCCCTGACCTCCGTATGGCTCAATCAAACGGTCGAGCCTGAGAAGCACATCCGGCTCCGAGGCGCCTGGCATCAGGGACAGAGAGACATCATTGAAGGCCCCTTCGAGGTCATAGGCTGTGGAAAGCTCTTCGCGCTCCATCCAGAAGACTCCGAAGCGTTTGTTGTCGGGAACGATGTCGCCAGGCCGAATTTGGTAAATGTACTCTGGCGAGATCGCTATCCCGACTATTCTCAAGGTGTCGAGTCGCCCGTTGATTACAGCTCTTATCGCATCGCCGGGCTTTAGTCCGTGAGCTTCGGCAAACGGCTCGCTCGCCAGCGCCTCTCCTTTTCGACCAGGCTCTATGAAGCGCCCGCTACGAAGATGAAGCCTGTTGAGACCCCTATGGAGATGCTGAGAAATGGAGACAAGTCTTCCGACAACAGGTTCCGCCATACCGGGTATGTCAAGCATGACGTCGACAACTGTCCGAGGTTCGACTTGCGCAACCCCCGGGATCTCGGCAATGCGCTCCTTGAGCGCGTCAGGCGCCCTCTTGAGACGCGCGAAGAGGTGAGCGAAGCGATATTGATCGTAGTAGGCTTCCTGAGCGGATTTCAAAGATGCCAAGGTCGTCAGCGACATTACAAAGACGGCTACTCCACACGCCATGACAAGGGAGATAGCAAACGCTTGCCCCTTCATGTTCAAGAGATCGCGGAATAGCTTTCGGTCGAGCGCCTTCATGTCCGTTTCACCACGCCAGGCTTCCCGCCGCGACTTTTTTTTCATTCCGGCGGACGCTGACGATCCTGCCACCCGAGAGAAAAATCACCCGGTCCGCCATCTCAGAGA
>CAZOEL010000098.1:0-21742 GCA_964578835.1 uncultured Syntrophobacteraceae bacterium
TCGGCGGCGCCATGATCGGTTCGGTTAGAACCAATGCGAAGGGCAAGTTCAAGTTCTCGCAAAAGAAGTCGGCCGTTGCGCCCGACGCCACAAACACCATCAGCCTTCAAGCCTCCAATGGATCGCTGCTGCTGGGCGTCCCCGTGACGGTGAAGTGATTTCATAAAAGGGGGAAATCTTTCCCACTTTGTCAGCAAAAAAGGAAGAAAGCGGGTTTATGGCAGTCACCACGGTAGATTTGTTCTCATTCATAAATGACCATGGGGGATCTTTTGCCCTGCACTTCGCTCCCAAATGCTTCCTGTGAGCCCTGAAGGGGCGCAACACCATAACCCAGGGCATCGCTCTGGGACGAGCAATCGGAGAAAAGACCCGAAGCCCTTGCTGAAGGGGCGGGATACCCAATACTCCTATTTCGCCCCTTCAGGGCTCCGGGGAGGTTGAGCGACTCCCGGAACCAGGGCGATGCCCTGGGCTATGGTATTCCGCCCCTTCAGGGCTATCATGTGAAGCATTTGGGAGCGAAGTGCAGGGACAGGGAAAAAGAATCCTTATACTCGATGTTCAAGTGTTTTTGGTTTGAGGTTTTTCTACCCCGAAGGGGTTTGACAAACCAGCCCGGGGTCAGCGCAGCGCCACCGCGGGAATAATGTCAGGTATGGGGCTGTTCCCTGAAAGGGATACATAAAGCTGATCCTTATGTATCCCTTTCAGGGAATGATGTCTTATTTCACCGCATACCCGGGGTGATTACCCTCATCGTTATACACAAGTCTGCGAGCAAGGTGCAGAGCGGGTTTAGATGCATCCATTTGCGCCGCTGCCCACCAGGTGCGAACCTCATTTCGCCCCGGAACAGTGGGCTGGAGCGCGAAGAATGAGCCTTCCACCTGCATCCTCCTACCCTCTCATACCCTACCGCTCTTTTTGTGTATCACGATGAGGGTGGTTACCTCGGGCTGATTTATGAAACCCCTTCGGGGTATAAACGCCTCAAACCAAAAAACTTGTAAGCGCGCATAAGAATTTGGACGCCATTACCGCCAACGCCCGGTTATGGCGCATCCTGTTATAACTCGGTCTTCCGTTATGGCGGGGTCTCCTGACCGCGCCACCCGGTCGACCGAAGGTCTCCCCGAGCATTGGAGACCTTCGGTCGACCGGGTGGCAGGGTCGAGAGACCCCGCCACAACGGAGTGGGGGATGGGAGCATTACCTGTTTGTTAATGGAAAGACCGGCAGATTGTGGCCAGCATTCACCATGCCAAACTGAAGCACGGTTTCAGGGTGGTCGCCGGTTTGCCTCCTGATCATGTCATAAACAAACAGGTAATGCTCCCGTTGGGGGACCCTGCCGCAATAGAGGCGTACTTCCGTAGCATAGCCAATGCCACGGAAGTACGTAGCAAACCGAGTCCCAACCCTTATGCGCGCTAACAAAAACTTGAACATCGAGTGACAGCATAAAAATACATCATAAAAATAATGGAGACCCTAATTCCAGGAACTTGCTCGGGGTTCTTCAATCTGGCGGGATTAAGATTGGGGCGTTTAAAAAGGATCAGGATTGTCTGGATTTTTTTGAACGGTTATTGGGTTTGTAGGGGCGAAATATCTTTCGCCCCTACCGGAGAATTGGGTAGCCGAAAACCGGACAAGATCGAAAAGGCGATCTAGACGCCCTGGCAGCCTGTCGGAGAGCCCATTTTCTGCTGCATCCCGTCATTCCCACGAAGGCGGGAATGACGTTCTATGGGGGATTCTCCGACAGGCTGCTTGATCTAGATTAAGACTATGACCGTCGTTTCTTATATCGCTGGAGCATGATGAGGCACACGAGTCCAGTCAGGAGGAGCGTTATGCTCGCCGGTTCCGGCGTGCTCGGAGTGTCGCCTCCTCCGCCACCGGGCGTTCTTCTGCCGCCGGATTCGTACTCTCCCGGGAAGATGGGTGGTATGAGCGGGATATGCGGAATTAAAAAGTCTCCTCCCGCAAGGGGCAGGGCGCCGGGAACCAGAGGAAGCGAATGGATAGGTTGTGTGGGCGGCAGCGTGAGAGCAGGCATCCCGTACTCTATGAACGTGAGCTGCTTATCGTTTCCACCGTCACAGATGACGGCCATGCTCTGACCGGGCTCCGGGATGAAATTGCTTCCGTTTTCTTTAGCGTCTCTGACCAGCTTTTCTGCGGAAGGGGTTAAGCCTCCGTTTCCGTGTATCAGGCGCCAGAGGGCTTTTTGGATATCACTCGCCTTGCTGTTTCCCGCGTGATTTAGGATATAGTTGACTTGATTCCAATTCACCTTCCTGGCGGAAGGGGGGAGATCGGCATCGAAGCATGAGTGCAGAGTCACTGTGTGGACTCTGTTCTTGCCTATCCCCGTCTTCCTGTCAGCGCACCATCCCGGGTAAGCCGCCGTGGCGCTGAGATCGCAGCCGCCGGGGATGTCGACAAAGGTCATCTTGAAGCGGGCTCCTTTGGAGGGAAATCTCAGAAACATGTTCACCGGACCCTGCGGCAGGCGGAGCGATGAGGCTAAGGGCGCGGGGAAGGTCTCATACTCGAGGGAAATCGGTATCTTATTGGATGGATAAGGGTGGAGGGAATCTGCCGGCTCTGTAAATTGAGTTATCACCGATCTGGCCATTGGCGGAGAAAACAGTGAAAACGACAGAATCGCGATAATTGAAAGAGCCTTGGGGATCATCATAATTCTCACCCCTGACATACCTCCAGAGTGTTTCAATAAGGGTTATTCCAGCAGCGTTCGGACCTGCTTGCTCTTTGTGAACAGGCGGGCGCATCAGCATCGGCTGAAAAAGGGCAATGCGGCAAGCGCCGAAGAGTGCAATATCCTATGTGGGCAGTCAACGTTGAATGTTCAGGGTGTGGTTTTTTCCTCTCCCTTGAGGGAGAGGACAGGGTGAGCAAGGGGAGATCCTATCTCTAAAAGAATACTTCCCTCACCCCGACCCTCTCCCTGAGGGAGAGGGGGCCCGCTCCCACCGGAAGAAGCAATGTTGACGGTCCGCTAGTCCAGGGCGTTGCCCAGGGCTATGATGTTGCGCCCCTTCGGGGCTGACGCATTGCCGTTTTCTTGCGATGCCTCGCCCTCTTTTTGTAAATTGGCTCGTTTGACGGCCTTCTTCATATCATTTTTCTCAAATGTTGAGTGCATTTTTTTGTCCACGATAAGGAGAAAAAGGTTAGTTTCGGAGCATACCGCCTGCAATAGATATACATACGCAACTTCATAGAAGTAATACGTAATTCAATTGATTAGTCCGATAAAAGCAACGATTTTTTTGTATCATCCGCGCTGCTCGAGTTGTATACACAACTGAGTCGCGATGGTTTGTCCGATGTGTTTGGGTTGAGGATCGAAATGCGTCCGCTTGATGAGTGATGGCGGTTGGGGGCATCCTCAGACGGCGTGGGACAATGCGCTTGATTTTATACTCGATGTTCAAGTTTTTGTCGGCGCGCATAAGGGTTGGGGTGTTCCGTTCGCCCTGAGCGCAGTAAGCCCCGCTTTCGGCGTGGCAAGGTGTTCGATAAGAAACTGCTGGAAGTCCATCGGAGCTGTTTGGCCTCTTGTCGATGGCTTCGGAATGCAGCATAAGTCATTGATTTTACTTATCCACAAAAGCTGTTTCTTGAGAGGTATCGAAGGGCGAACAGCCCCGATCATGCTTCGATACCTCAGCACGATCGGGTGGCGTATCCCAACCCTTATGCGCGCCAACAAGTCTTTTGGTTTGAGGCTTTTCTACCCTGAAGGGGTTTCATACATCAGCCCGGGGTAAGCGTGAGCGCCACTCCGGGAATAGTCTCAGGTAAGGTTCTATTCCCAGAAAGGGATACATAAGGATCAGCTTTATGTATCCCTTTCTGGGAATAAGATCTTCTTTTGCTGCATACCCGGGGTGATTACCCTGGGCTGATGTATGAAACCCCTTCGGGGTAGAAAGACTTGAACATCGAGTTATAGAGAGTTGCAGGCGCTGGTAGAAGGGGCTTACCGGCATAAAAGCAGTTCATAGATGGTGTAATGTTGAGGGCGCTGCCGAGGAGGGGAGAGTTGTAATGCAATGGTTGAGCTTTGTCCCGAGGGGGAATGATTTTACCAAGGCGCTTTTTTTCAAGGTGCTGCGGCTTTTTGTTCTTGCTTTCTCCTTTGCCGGTATATTCAATCTTTCGAGCGCCTATTGCGCCGAAGTGACTTTAGCTTGGGATGCGAACGCAGAGCCTTATCTTGCCGGCTATAAAATCTACTTCGGCGTTTCGAGTAGAATCTACTCCACAACCATAGATGTGGGAAATGCGCTGCAATACACCATCGCTGACCTGCAGCCCGGAATCATATACTACTTTGCAGCAACGGCGTATGACTCCTACGGGAATGAAAGCGATTTTTCAGCCGAGGTGACTTATGCCGTTCCGCAGAAGAGCGCGGCGCCCGTCGCAAACACCGCCGCTTACAGCACTCCGGAAGACGTTCGGATAGCTGGATCTCTAAAAGGGACGGGACCTCCTGGAAGCGTCTTGACCTATTCGCTTTCGGAGCTTCCCTCCTTTGGAGAAGTCGTCCTGGTGAATGCTCTAACGGGTGAATTCCATTATACGCCAAAAGCCGATTTCAGCGGGACCGATTCTTTTAGCTTCCGCGTAAGCGACGGGACCGTCTTCTCCGATCCCTCCACCGTTTCCATTGTTATCAACGAAGTGAACGACGCTCCAACAGCTGCGGCAGATCAGGCGCAGGTGGATGAAGAGGGCTCGGTTCTCATTGCCGTCCTTTCCAACGATGCGGACGTCGACGGCGATGGCCTGCAAATCACAGGGGTTACTCAGGGAGAAAACGGCGCGGTCTCCGTGAGCGGCGACTTCCTCAGATATTCGCCTGAAGCTGACTTCAACGGAACCGACCAGTTCAGCTATACGATTGCCGACGGCCGGGGCGGGTTCGCATCGACGCAGGTATGCGTTACGATAAATCCCGTGAACGACGCCCCGAAGGCTTTTGCCGGAAGCTTCACGACTTCCAGGAATACTTCCTTGCAGGGGAAGCTCAAAGCTGAAGACGCTGATGGCGATGCCCTCACATACAGAATTGTGGATTCTGCGGCAAATGGCAGTCTAGCTCTGGACCCGATGACCGGAGATTACGTTTACGAGCCGATTTCAGACTTCATGGGAGAGGATTCCTTTAGCTTTTCGGTAAATGACGGCCAGGCGGATTCTGAGCCAGCCGTCATCCATGTGAGTGTTGCGCCCGCCTCGACGATTTTTTTCGAGGCCGAGAGCGGGATGCTTGCTCCTCCTATGAAAAAGCTCTCGGATTCGAGTGCTTCAGGAGGGATGGCGATCTTCGTTCCGAAGGGAAGCCGAGACTCGAACGATCCGCATCTGGAAAAAGGCTATGCGGAATACCAGTTGGATATACCCGACGAAGGAGAGTATTTTCTCTATGCGCGGGTGATGACGCCGAAGGTTCTTAGGAACGAATTCTTTGTCTCCATGGATGGCGGTGATTTCATCCATTGGGATGCCGCGATCGGCGGAAAGGATCTGTGGTTCTGGGATCAAGTGCGAGAGAGCGAGACGGCAATTCCGGTGAGCTTTCATCTGGATGCCGGACGCCATACTCTGGTGATCAAGCACTGTGAAGCAGGAGCGAAGATCGACCGAATGGCCTTAAGCTGCGAGCTGCCTTTTTTTGATGAGTCTGTTTATGAGGACGCGGAAGATTTGCTGACCAGTGGGTGGGAAGGGGATTATGATCTTAATGCCGAGTTTTCAAGCGCTCAGGTGTTGAATATATTCGATGAGAAGCGGCAAAGTAACGTGATAAGCCTGCAAGGATCAAAGAAAAGGAGCGAGCGCCGCCTGCGCAAAGATGACCTCGCCTTGTGGGAGAACGCCAGCCAGTTCGTTATTTCCTGGAGTATGAGCTCTTCGCGGTTTTTTGTCATTTCTGTAGAGCTGCAGACGACAGCCGGACGCCGGTATCTTTCGTACAAGCCCGTTGCTCGAAATGGCTGGGGCAGAGGGGAGTATATTGATATCGGACTTGGCTGGAGGTTAAGGAATGGGCGCTGGAATGCGATTGTGAGGGACCTCGAGGCTGATCTCGAAAGAGCGCAACCGGGGACAAAGATCACCAGTGTGGATGGCCTTCTGGTTCGAGGCTCTCTGAGAATAGATGATGTCAAACTGAGGAGCAAAGGGCCTTAACATATGGTTGGATGCTGAATCATCATTGTGCTGTGGATGATAGTATTTGCTGCTCCAGCCAAAGCTCTGCAAGATCTATTTCGGTTTCTTCAAAGGGTTGGGCCCGCACTTTGTCGTTTTCGTAAAAGAGTCCGGCTACCACCCAATTACCGCCTTCAAGACGGAGCACATCCAAGGTTTTGGCCTGCGGATCGATCAGCCAGAAATATTTCACTTTATAGCGGCCATAGATTGGCATCTTGATGATTTTGTCTTTTCTGAGCGTTCCGGGAGAGAGCACTTCACAGATCCAATCCGGAGCAACTGAAATCCAGTTGGATTCCTCCTCGAAAGGGAACCGCTCCTTCTTCCATCCGGCCAAATCCGGGACCAAAATATCTTTGCCGAGCCCAATTTCCGGTTCGATGATAATGATCCAATCGCCGGGTCCCCCCTCTTTGCCGAAAGTATAGGGCGCTATTACCCTGCTACTAAGCGAAGATACTGCATACGTGTGCTTTCTCGATGGCCTGGGGGTGGCGTAAAGCTCTCCATCAATAATCTCCCCCGTCATGTTTTCCGGGATGTTGTAAAGATCCTCATAGACGGCTCTTCTTTTTGCCGGTTGCGCCACAGTGATTTCTCCGTCAGCGTTGTTTGGCGTTTTCTAAGTACAACTCCACTTGGGTTCGGACATTCGTTGGAATAACGAATGAGAGCCGTCCACCGATTTTGTGCGCTCATTTGTGTGGACCTGCACCTACGGTGTAGAAGCCTCTCCTTCTTCGATAGAGGAGAAGTTTGTGATTTTCACTGCACCATCGGGAAAACGAGCCACGATGTCAAGTGTTCCGCCCATGGCTTCGATTGTCGCACGGAGTGTGGAAATGTACATATCGGCGCGCTTCTCAAGTTTGGCTATATTGGGTTGTTTGATGTGCAGGAGCTTTGCGAGCATTTCCTGAGACACTCCTCGAGCGCGGCGCAATTCGTGCAAAGGCATCTCAGCAAGCATTTTCCGATAACGCGCGTCGGAGCGGGCAATTGCTTCCGCCGACATCTTAGCTTCCAGTTCAGCAAATTTACGAGCCATCTTTCAAGCCCTCCTTGCGCAGTGTTTTCAGATGTTCACTATAGAGCCGATCAGCGATAGGGACATATTCCTCATACCAGCGATCGTTGCCGGTTTTCTCTCCACCTATAAGCAAAATGGCGCAACGGCGAGGATCGAAGGCATAGAGCGCGCGATAGGGTCTTCCGGCATGCTGGATGCGTAACTCCCGCATGTTGGGGTGTTGCGATCCCTTGATTCCGCTCGAATGCGGAAAGGGGAGCCGTGGGCCAAGATCGCCCAGGAGTTTGACACTGGCGCGCACCGACTCTTGCTCACTTTTGCTCAACTCATCCCACCACTCCCCGAATTCATCTGTATATTCAATGTCCCAATTCATGTAAAAAGATACCCTTCAGAGAATATGCCGTCAAGGGTATAGAGGGCTCAGGCTCTGTCATTTTGAAGCATACCCCAGACGGAGCTCCAATAATAAGACGCCGGGCTTCATGTCAAAACAGAATAGCCAAGAGAGCGAAGCTTTTCCGTCAAAGCCCGCCTGGCGTGGCGCTCTCCATGAACGAGCTTGATCTGCTTCGGTTTTGCGGGCATCGACTGGACCCATTCGATCAGTCCCTTCTGGTCTGCATGAGCGGAATAGCCGGATAAGGCATGGACTTTCGCTTTGATGGAGAGGCGTTCGCCATCCAGTTGAACGTAGCCTCCGGGCTTGTTGCCGTAGAGCAGGATGTCCCTGCCGGGGGAGCCTTCAGCTTGGTAGCCGACGAAGAGGAGATCGTTTCGGCGATCTCCGAGACCTCGTTTGAGGTGATCCGTGATTCTGCCGCCTGCGCACATGCCGCTTCCAGCCAAAATAACCGCGGGCCCCGGCATATCGACAAGCTTCAGGTGATCCGCATGGCTGGTGACGGAGTAGAGGTTCTCGAAATCGAGGGGATTGTCTCCGCGCTTGAGGGCTTCTTTGGCTTCGCTGTCCCAGTAGGAGCGGAGGCTCGAGTAGATCTTCGTCAGCTTGAGCCCGAGCGGAGAATCGAGGCATACGGGGATGCGCGACTTGGGTCCGAGACCTGGGAAATCCTCTCGTGAACTTTGGTCCGTAAAGAGCCTGTCCATCTCGTAGATGAGCTCCTGCGCACGGCCCAGAGCAAAACAGGGGATGAAAACTTTTCCGCCATCCGAAAGCGCCCGCGAGAGAACGGCTCCAAGCCGCTCTATCCTGCGCCGCCTTTCTTCATGGAGCGAGTCGCCGTAGGTGGATTCCAGGATGAGGAAATCGCAGCTATCGGGCCGCTCCGGGTCTGGAAGGATAGGGGTGTCTCTGGCCCCGAGATCTCCCGAGAAGATGACAGACCAATCCTCGCCTTCAAATCGGATGAAGCATGACCCGAGGATATGCCCGGCCTGACTGAGCTTGAACCGTACGCCCTTCTTCAGTTCGAACGTCTTCCCGTATTCAAAGCCCCAGGAGAGGTCGTCAATCATTTTCGACAGTCGCGAGATATCCGAGTCGCTCATGCCGGAAAAGCTCATTGCGTCTTCCAGCATGGGAGTTAGAAGAAGCTTCGTCGGGTGGGTGGAGATGATCTCGCCCCTGAAGTCATGCTTTATGAGCTCCGGTAATCGACCGATATGATCTATGTGCGCATGAGTCAGGAAGAGGTAGTCGATTCGCGAAGGGGGCTCCGGCCAGGCTTCTATGGACGTTGGGGAATCGCCGCCCTGAGCCATGCCGCAATCGACCATGATGTTGAGCCCGTTTGTCTGCAAAAGCGTGCAGGAACCGGTCACGCCGCCTTCGGCTCCAAGATGAATTACGCGGGGAAAGCCTGAATGATTCATGCTTTGGACCTCTGTTGTTGGATGGTGACGCATGATGGACAAGGGAGAATAAATGATTAAGGTTGCTTGTAATTTTGCGGATAATAAAAGATTAAAATATGGCTGTCAAATTGAACCTGGTGATGGCGGTGGCATTGGCCCCGGTTTGCGCCATGGCGCTCGGACCCAATGAAATGCTCGTTGTGGCGAATGGGCGGCAGAGTCTTGGTCTGGCGAAATACCACATGGAAAACGTGGCGTTCTGATCTCTTGAAGCCGCCAAAGGAATCATTTGCAGAGGGATTCAAAGATCCTTAAATGGGGACGAAAGTGGGAGGAAAAAGACGCATGAGAGACCAGATCATCGGTAGAAGCGCGGAAGCCGATCGTCCGCGGCCTGACGTCATCTTTTTCAACAAGGATCTTCTGATCCCTTACCTGGCGCCTTATCTGGCTTATGTCGCCGTCGCCTCCCTGCCCGGGGAATATCTGGCGCGCGAATGGAATTACGTCTTGAGACTTGCTTTGGCAGTTCCGCTGATGGGGTGGGGCTGGAAGCGCTATGTTTCTCTGACCGGTCCCGGGAGCGCGGTCGCATCCGTTGGCGTTGGCGTTCTGGGTGGAGTGGCGGGGGCCATTCTCTGGGTCTTGCTCCTGCTGCCTTTTGTCGAGAGCGGCGGGGCGCCGTGGAGCGAGACCGCTTTTATGCTTCGCCTCCTTAGTGCGGGCCTTGTAGTGCCCATTTTCGAGGAGCTGCTCATGCGCGGGTATGTGCTGCGCGTTGCGTATCAGTGGGATCTGGAACGGAAGGCGGGGGAGGATGATCCGTTCGGAAAAGCGTTCTACGAAAGATCTATTAATCAGGTTGAGCCGGGAGCCTGGAGCGCGCCTGCCGTGGCGGTTTCAACCGTTGTGTTCGCGCTTGGCCACAATATGAGCGAATGGCCGGCCGCCTTGGCGTACGGCGCCTTGATGTCTCTTTTGTGGATCGTCCGAAAAGATCTTCTCAGCTGCATTGTCGCGCATTCCGCAACCAATATCCTCCTTGCGCTCTATGTCCTGAAGAGCGGACAGTGGGGACTGTGGTAGGGGATTGACTCCAAAAAGGCGCGCTCTCTTATGAAAGATCCCAGCCTTCCGATTCTTCTCCTTTCATAGGCTATCCGTATAGACGAGCCGACATGGGAGCGTATCGGATTGTCTATAGAATTGAAGAAGATAGTCTCAAAGCGGCTTTGCTTGGAAAAAGAAACGATGATGAGGTCATCGCCGGCTGAAGAGTCTTTGATTGGGAGAGTCCCTGGAGAGTATCGACCATACCGGTCGGAGGCTCACGATCCGGATTTGTCCGGCCTGCAAAGAGAACTGCCGGGGACGTCCACAGGTTTGACATCTCGTATGGATTGATATTAGAGTGCTCCTGAAGTTTGTTTTAGTGGATTTGATAGCCTTTTTCCATCAACAACTGGCGAATCTGGGAGATTATCCACCAACACAGACAAAGGAGAGCGACTATGGCAGGCTTAACCTTCCAAAGCATTCTGGCCACGGGCAGCAGAGAGTTGGGAGACGCTAAAGCGCCGAACGGGGCGGGCGTATTCGACCGATATTTTGAAAATATCGATCTGCCAGGCTTTGTGGATGGACCGGCGATTCTGGTCCTTGCGGCGAAGAACGTCAAGCACGGGAAAAACTTCATCACGGTCAACGCTCCGCAGGAGGTGAATGAGCAAGACTTTGATGAAGCCAAAGAGAAGGATTATTACGTCTGGCGCATCCTCCCCAACCCCAGCGATACATGGGTTCTCCAGATTCATCAGATTCCGCCGGGAAGGCTCAAGGCTGCGGGCAATACGCTCGGATTTCATTCCCGAAACGAAGCGGGCAATCACGCCAGAATCCGAGATTCTTTCGCTATCGCAAGAATATTTTTGGTTTATAACAGCGGCGGTTGAGGCGGCTGTGCGGCGAAGCTGCGATGGTGCGCCGCTTCCCGGACTGATGGGGGCGCATTTGTAAGCAGGAGGCGACGCGGCGAGCGCGAAGCCCTAAAGGGGCGCAACATCGTAGCCCGGGGCGTCGCCCATGGCTACGATGTTGCGCCCCTTCATCTATTTGAACGAGGGAGGTCTTGGCTACGTTCCCTTTCGCTCGTCCCGGCCTTTCCGTTCTTTTCTTTATCCTTCGCCAGGTTGAGCCTGCATCTTCAGCATATCGGCAATTTTGTCCAAGAAGCTCTGAAACTGCTCTTTTTGTTTCTTCATCATGTCTTCGAGTTGCTTGGCCGCTTCTGCGTGATTGATCTCCTTGGCCTTGAGCTTCTGAATCTGTTCGCTCTGCTTCTTGAGCAGCGCCTCGAGCTGTTTGGTCGTTTCCGCCTGAAAGGCTTCCCTGGACTCGAGCTTCTGAATCTGCTCGCTCTGCTTGTTCATTAAGGCGTCTAGCTGTTTGCTCTTTTCGACCTGAGAGGCTGCCCCTGCTTCGAGAGTTTGCGCCTGCTCCTTCTGTTTTTCAAATATCCGGTCAAATTGCCTTGATGCTTCGGCGTAACGGTCTTCCTGGGCCTTGAGGCTTGCTTTGAGCGCGTCTTTTTCTCTGCTCAGCGCCAAATACTCATCTTTGGGAATGAAGCCGAGCAAATTGAGATAATCCCTGACGGACCGGCTCCATTCCTCTTGTGCGCTCTTCCACATATCGAGATTTTGTGGGGTATTCTCACAGACCGCTACCGCTCCGCAAGCGCGCCAGTAGAGGGCCGTCAGCTCCTCCATGCTTTTGAGTCCGCTGCCGACCATCCGGGACCAGTAATCGATCTGCTTTTCGCCGTCGGCGGATTTGACCAGGAAGTTTCCCCAATAGTCAGGAAAGTAGGTATCCATGCTGTATCCTTTCTTGAATGGATATCCGGCAAACATCCGACCAAGCCAATTCCCAGCCTGCAGCTTTTGAAGCGGGCTTCTATCGAGCGGCATGCTGCGGAAAAGCCTTTGAGGCGGTTACTCTTCCAAAAATGTTTCGGCTGTTTTGAAACCGCCTTCAACGGCGTTCTTGAATTCCTCACGGCCTTTCTTGCAAGCCTGCATCCATTCCCCCGCCAGCTTTTTCCCTTCGTTGGGCATCCATGCTGCTTTGTCGAGCATCATGCTTCCCATTGACTCCGCCTGATCCTGAAGCGCGGCCATGGAGTTGAAGGTGTTCTGGAATATATTCTTATTGAATTCGAGCACCTGCCTGAACATATCTTTCTGACTCATGATGTCTCCTTGGATAATAAGCTATATTATTAATCGCCTTGCGCGAAATAGGATTCCACTTTCTGGAAGTTCGCATCCATGGCTTTCTTGAATTCGTTCAGGCCGTTCTTGTAGACCTCAACCCACTCGTTGATGACTTTCTTTCCATCCTCGGGAATCCAGGCGACTTGTTCGAAAAACGCTCCCGCCATCTTTTCCGCCTGTTCCTGCATGACAACCATCGTGTTGAAGCTGTTGTTGAAAGCAGCCTTGTTCAGTTCGACCATCTGTTTGGCCATTTCCATCGATTGCATAGAAGTAAACTCCTTAGTGCTTGAATGTAAACTGTGGCGCCGAAGCGCGTCTGAATTTGGGTTGATTCTAATGTTCCGAAAGCGTGTGTCAAGAGGTGATTTGTGCGCTGCAGCATTTTTTTCTGACTCGATGTCGGGCGCATTTCTAAAAAGGGGGCAAAACGGCGAGCGCTTTGCCCCCTTTTTAGAAATGCGCCCCATCATGTCTTTACCGCTCATGACTCAGGCGTCTTCTTTTTAGTCTTATCGTTGTCTCAGTGGCAAACAGCCTAATGATGGGACGATTGGTATGCATTGATTTTTTGTTGCGGTGTGTCATAATTCGACCTCATTACGGCCAAAGGGAGGATCGGATATGGATGGGAAGGTGCTGTTGAAAAAATACGCCAATAGGCGACTGTACAATACGGAAAAAAGCGCTTACGTCACTCTCAATGAAATAGCCGATCTCATCAGGGAAGGTCGGGAGGTGCAGATCATAGACGCCAAATCGGAAGAGGACGTTACCGCTTTCATACTCACTCAGATCGTAGTGGAGGAGGCGAAGAAAAACAATAGCCTGCTGCCGGTTCCTCTGCTTTTGCTGATTATTCGTTATGGAGGGAATATTCTGGGTGAATTCTTTGAAAAATACCTCGAAGCATCCATAAATAATTACCTGACCTTCAAAAAGACCTTCGATGATCAATTCAAAGCCTGGCTCGAGATGGGAACGGACTTCTCAGGCCCGTCGAAGGGAAGCCGTGCCCCCTTCCCGTCCCTCAACTCCTTCTTCGATTTGTTTCGCGGGCCTGAGAAAGACCCGAAGACAAAATAATGGTTGGCGCGCATAAGGGTTGGGGTGTCCCGTTCGCCCTTCGATACCTCAGGACGAACATCCCCGATCATGCTTCGATACCTCAGCACGATCGGGTGGCGTATCCCAGAACATCCCCGGTCATGCTGAGGTATCGAAGCACGATCGGGTGGCGTATCCCAACCCTTATGCGCGCCAACAAATAATGTCGCTTGCGGCATGCTGCGCGATCTCATTTGCATGCTGTGAGTGGCTCGAATTAACCCTTATTGACAGCCTACGACAATAATTGTAAAAAGCTATCGGTTATTCGGATTTTCCGTCGTGAATAATAATTGATTATCCAAAAGGGGAGAAAATGAAAGAAAGAACATTCTTCTGTTTAATATTGGCGTTTATGATTGTCTTAGCGTCTAATATTCAGCAGGCTCAATCGGACACTCTGCAACTCAAGTATGGGGATAATTCCGCGGAGGCTTTCTATTCCCCCTGGTCGAGCGAAGAAGGCAGCGAAGTCGCTCTTCGTTTCAGTCCTCCAGCGGGATATGTCAGACTGGACATGGTAAAATTCTACATCCCCTATTACAGGGCTCCTGGAAGCGGGTTCAGAGTAAAAGTATACGCCGTCGGTCCTGACGGAAAACCTGGAAATAGGTTGGATCGCGGCGATCCGGATGAGGGCGCTGAGGTCGGAGTTGGTCCTTTCCATGCTCCGACAGGCGATGCATGGATCAAGGTCAAATTGATGAATTATGAGATCCCGCTGCCGAACGGCGACTTTTTTGTGAGCATGTATTGGATCAACGCGCCGGGAGAACAGGGGAGCAAGGCGCAGACCATCGGACTCGACACCGATTCGGAAGCTGCCGATTCTTTTGTCAAATTTGGCAAGAGCGGGGAATGGACCAGCGCGAATGACGCCAAATTGAAGGGAGTCCCCATGATCCGTGCGGTCATCTCCGACGAGGAAATTCCCGTCGTGAGCGTAACCGCGGCCGTTGCGACCACTACAAGCCCCAGTGAGCCTGGAGTTTTCGAGATCACGAGAACGGGCGATTTGAAAAAGGCTTTGGTTGTCTATTACTCGCTGGACGCCAGTACGGCGGTAAAAGGGAAAGACTACAAGAAGATCGGCGGAAAGGTGAAAATCCGGGCCAAACAGGCCTCTGCAACGGTGAGCATAATCCCTCTGAGCGATCCGGTGGTTGAGACGAAATCGGTTGTGCTGGAAGTAAAGGACAGCAACAAAAAATGCTATCTGCCGGACGAAGCGGCCAATACGGCTGAGGTCGTGCTGCAGGGAGCCAACTAGAAAGCTTCTTCCCGGGGGATTTTCATTTCAATGAATGCTCCCTCGGGCGCCTTTGCATAAAGGGGACGAAGCGTCGCAAGGACTTGGCGCTCGCCCCTTTCCCCCTTTTTGCCTTTACGCCCCACTCCCTTATCTCAATCCCTTTATGAATCTGCTCACGGCGCCCAGTCCTTCATTGTCCATGATGCGGAGGGTCTGTGTGCCGATGACGGCAATGTCCACTTTTCCCTTTAGGAAATCTATATCCGCTTTGTCTTTCACCCCGAATCCCAAAGCCAGAGGAAGTTGTGTTGCGCTTCGGCATCGGGCGAGGTAATCTTCGAACTGCGTGGAAAAACTGGTGTCCAGTCCTGTTACGCCTTTTCTTGCAACACAGTAAATGAAACCGCGTCCAAAAGACGCAATGTACTTCATGCGGCTGTCGGGCGTGGTGGGAGAGAAAATGAAGACAGGCGAAAGGTTGTGCTTTTCCATTGCTTCCAGGTATTCTTGCGCCTCTTCCGGTGGGAGGTCTGGGACGATGGCGCCGCGGAGATTTCTTGCGGCCATCGTCCCGGCGAACTTTTCCAGCCCGTACTTGAACAAGATATTGTAATAGCTCATGAAAAGAAATGGAATATCAAAGGCGCCGCTCGCCTTCTCGGCGACCTCCAGACATTTTTCAACCGTTGCTCCGCCCGCAAGAGCCTTTTGATTGGCCTGAAGAATCACGGGGCCGTCCGCTATGGGCTCGGAGAAGGGAATCTGGAGCTCCATCAAATCCACGCCCGCTTCGACCATCGTTTCGATTATCCTGAAGGACTCTTCCATGGAGGGATAGCCGATCACGATGTGCGTCATGAGCAATATGTCTTTATCTTCGAGCCTTGCTCGCAGGTATGATTCAAGCATGGTATTTTTCCGCCTTCTTTTTGATGAAATCCCGCCATTCGGGATCTTCGAACGCATCGGCTATGGTGAATATGTCTTTGTCGCCTCTGCCGGACTGATTGATGATGATCAGGTCATCGGCAGCCATGGCGGGAGCTTCCTTGAACGCCTGAGCGAACGCGTGAGCGGATTCCAAAGCAGGAATCACGCCTTCCTTCTTAATCGTGAGCGCGAGAGCGTCCACAACTTCCCGGTCCGTCGCCGCTTCGAAGCGCACCCGCTTCTTATCCTTCAGATAGGCCAAAATGGGAGACACCCCTATATAGTCCAGGCCCGCGGCCACGCTGTGGGTTTCCCTCATCTGGCCGTCCGCATCCTGAAGGAAATAGGTCTTGTACCCCTGAGCGACGCCGATGCTGGCGTCATCCGAGCAAAGCCTCGAAGCGTGAAGCCCGGAATTCAGCCCTTTGCCTGCGGCTTCGACTCCAACCAGCTCTACGGGATCGTCCATGAAGCCGCTGAAGATGCCCATTGCGTTCGATCCTCCGCCAACGCAGGCGTAGACCCGTTTGGGGAGATTTCCCTCACGCTCCAGGATCTGCTTTCTGGCTTCCTTTCCAATGATCGACTGAAAATAGGAGACCATTGTGGGAAAGGGATGCGGTCCGCAGGCCGTGCCCAGCACATAGTGCGTTGTGTCCATGTTGGAGACCCAGTCTCGAAAGGCTTCGTTGATAGCGTCTTTCAAAATCCTGGCTCCTTCGCGAACGGGCACGACTTCGGCTCCGAGTCGCTCCATCCAGAAAACGTTCGGCCTTTGCCGCTCGACGTCCACTTCACCCATGTAGATGGTGCATTTGAAACCGAACTTGGCGGCCATGGTCGCAGTGGCGACTCCATGCTGGCCGGCTCCCGTTTCCGCAATGACCCGGCTCTTCCCCATTCGCTTCACGAGCAGTCCCTGGCCCATCACGTTATTGGCCTTGTGCGCCCCGGTATGATTGAGATCTTCACGTTTTATGTAGATCCTGGCGCCGCCGAAAGCGCGCGTGAGGTTTTCCGCGAAGGTAAGGGGCGTCGGCCTGCAGGAATAGGTGGACATGAGATCCGAGTACTCCCGCCAGAAACCGGGATCAGCTTTGGCTTTTTCGAAGGTTTCGACAAGCTCGTCGAAAGTGGCGACCAGGATCTCGGGAAGGTAGGCCCCTCCGAATCCCTCGTAATACCCCCTGTCAATCATCAGATATGCCTCCAATGGTTTGAGAAAATACAAACTGATCCGTGCGGCAGTAGATCTCGGAATAAACGGCGTTTCTGGCTTGAGAAAAGTGGAGAAACCGCTTGACCGCAAGGATCGGGGTTGAAGCCGTGACGCCCAGAAGCCCGACCTTGTCTTCGTTCAAATAGCCAATCCTGAAGTTCTGCCTCCCGCTCGTGGGCTTGAGATAATAATGCTCGTCCGCGACCCTGGAAAGAGAGCGCTCGGCGAGATCGATGGCGTCGATCCCTTTGAACATCTCGGGATGCAGATATATGTCTTCGATCAGCACCGGCGTCTCCTCTACGAGGCTGAGGCGCGAAAGGAAATAGGCTGAGCTTTCGGAGAAAGGGTTTTCTGGATCGAGAGGAACGGGCTTCAGCGCCGTTTTCTGCAGGATGCGAATATTTAAGGAAATTCCTTTCTTGTGAAAAGACGACATGGTCCCCGCCAGAGAAAACAGATCGACCTCTTCGCGATCGGGCGTCACATAAGTGCCCGAGCCTCGCCTTCTTGTGAGCGCCCGTTTTCTGACCAGCACGTCGATGGCCTGTCTCGCCGTCGGCCGGCCGATTCCAAAGGAGGCGGCCAGACTGTGCTCGGAGGGAATTCTCGATCCGGGAGGGTATTCTCCGGATCGGATTCTGGCCATTATGAGGTCTGCTAATTGATGATAGAGCGGAACGGGGGAGTGCGGATTGAGCATGAATGTCTTTTCTCCTGTGATAAGCGCAGCGACAATTTTCATCCCGAGCGAATGATCGCCAAAATGGGTTAAGTTGTCAAGACAAATTTCTCGATTGTGACGCGGTCAGGAGACCCGCGCCATAACGGTGGGGTGCGCCATAAGGGGAGTCGATATGCCTGGCGAGCTATCGATGCTCCGAATCGAGAATTTTTCATTTTGTGACATTTGCCTTATATGGCATATACTTATTTTTACCGGTTCGAATACACAATGGACCTAATTTCGCTTCGATCGGGATAGAGCTAATAGTGATCCAATAGTGGCGTGAACGGTCAGAAGACCAACATCGAAAAACATATCAGCCGAAGAGGAGATGTAAATGAGTGAGGCGTGCAAGCATAAGAGTCCATCCGGTCGAGTTGACGGAATAGATCCTGAGCGGGTGAATCGGGCGAACAGGGTTTATTGTCAGGCTTGTGAGGAAAATGGCGTGAAGGTCTGTTCGTGGGAGAGCTTCTCCGCATGGAAGGAATATGTAGACGGCAAAATCGCGGAGCCCGAATTGACTCAAAGAGCCAGGGAGGAAGTGAAGCATTTTACTGATACTTTCAAAAAATACACGATTGTTGATAAGGAAGAGGCTTCCCCTGGCGATGAGGCGGAGGCGCAAAAGGCTTTGAGAGCCAAGAAAGCCAATAAGATATATAAGCAAGCGTGCACCGAATCGGGGTTGAGCCTTTGCTTTTTCAATAATTTCTCTTCTTGGAGCGATTACGTGCAGGGGAAGATAGACGACGAGCAGTTCCAGAAGCTGGCCCACTTCGAAGCCGGAAAGATGGTTGCCGATTCCGTCGCGGGAAAGAGTAATGCCGACTGAACGGCGATCCGGACATCATGTCGATCGATCGTCCATATCGCCGAGCCCGTTTCGGAGGATTTGCTCTTCTTCCTCTTCATCCGTTGC
This sequence comes from uncultured Syntrophobacteraceae bacterium, assembly GCA_964578835.1. Lineage (GTDB taxonomy): Bacteria > Desulfobacterota > Syntrophobacteria > Syntrophobacterales > Syntrophobacteraceae > CAZOEL01. The sequence continues at coordinate 18,542 of CAZOEL010000098.1, forward strand.
CTCGGGCGCCATGGGAACAATGTCTCTTTGTTTGAACTGCAGGCGCTTCCAGGTTCCCTTTTCGTTGATTGCGCGCTCGAGCTCGCGACGGACTTCGGATTGGTTAATGAGCTCGGAAAGAAGTATGCGTTTGTAGCTGATGTGGCGCATTTCGTTTCTGAGGAATTCGTCCCGCTCTTCTTTGAGCTTCATGTTTTGAAGGAATAGCTTCTCTTCGAGGGTTTCATTTTCCATCAGGAGGGCAATGAGCATATCTGTCATCTTGCTCTTCCGCAAGCCCATCATGCCAATGCCGGCAGCCTTCCTGCGGTATTGCTCGAGACGCTCCTCCAGGAAGTTGATCCGGCGTTGAAGCTCATTTTTTTCTTCCTGGAGCTTTTCCTTCTCGTGGTCCCAGAACTGTTTCAGCGAGCGCTCTATGGTTAGCATTTCAGCTCGATCGACGTCGCTTTGCGCCTGGTATTTGCGCGAGCTCTTGCGGAAGCCTATGAAGTAGCCGGAGCCGAAGCACACGGCCGCAAGAAAGAGAAGCGTCATGGCCTGGTAAAAAACGATGAAATTCATTGATCTCTATCCTTCCGAAAGACTCATTCACTCCTTCTCCGATTTTGCCTCATCGGGGAGCTTCGCGTCTGCTACATCCATATGATAAACCCGGCGTCAATAGCCTACAATCTCTAACATCTTAGAACCTGGAACCTGCTCGGGCAATCCCGCTTCATTCCATGCTTGCTAATTTTATGAATGAAATTAGAATGGGGGTATGCATTCGAACCGTACGATTGTGACGGAATGGGCGGAGTATTTTAAAAGCAGTTTTGAATCGGAGCTTAAAGCATGGCCGTACACCCTCTGGCCGGGAAACCGGCCCCAAGATCTCTTTTGGCTAATATTCCGAGACTTGTAAGCTCTTATTACGTCCTGCGCCCGGATGTTTCCGTGAAGGCTCAACAGATCGCCTTTGGAACCTCCGGCCACAGGGGATCGTCTTTCAAGATGAGCTTCAACGAAGATCATATTCTGGCTACCACTCAGGCCATCTGTAAATATAGGAAAGAAAAGGGGATCGATGGCCCGCTTTTCCTGGGAATGGATACGCACGCTCTTTCCGAGCCCAGCTTCATGACGGCTCTCGAAGTCCTCGCAGCCAACGGAGTCGATGTCATGATTGAGGAGAATCTGGGATACGTCCCTACTCCCGTCATTTCACACGCTATATTGACCTACAACCGAGGAAGAAGTTCGGGGCTGGCCGATGGGATTGTTATCACTCCATCCCATAATCCCCCTGAAGACGGCGGCTTCAAATACAACCCCCCAAACGGCGGTCCGGCTGACACCGGGATTACCAAATGGATTGAGGATCTGGCCAACGAGCTTTTGGCGGGCGGGAACAGAGATGTTCAACGAATGCCCTATGAGAGGGCTCTATCGGCAGGCTCCACTCACAAGCATGACTACATGCGTCCTTATATCGAAGACTTGAAAAATGTCATCGATATATCCGCTATCGCATCGGCGGGGGTGAAGATAGGGGTCGATCCCATGGGAGGCTCTTCCGTCGCCTTCTGGGAGCCGATCGCCGAGATGTACGGCTTGACTGTCGATGTGGTCAACCCCGTTGTGGACCCCACTTTCGGATTCATGACCGTGGACAAGGACGGAAAGATCAGAATGGACTGTTCTTCCCCTTACGCCATGGCGAGGCTTATAGAGCTTAAGGACAAATACGATGTTGCCTTCGGAAACGATCCGGATTGCGATAGACACGGCATCGTTACGCGCAGCGCCGGCCTCATGAACCCGAACCATTATCTTTCCGTCGCTATCTGGTATCTATACCGGAACCGCCCCGGCTGGAAGCCCGACGCAGCCATTGGAAAAACCCTGGTGAGCAGCAGCATGATAGACAGGGTCGCAGCTCACCTGGGACGAAGGCTTGCGGAGGTTCCGGTCGGCTTCAAGTGGTTTGTCGACGGCTTGCTGGATGGATCATACGGATTCGGCGGAGAAGAAAGCGCCGGAGCTTCTTTCCTCCGCATGGACGGGACTGTCTGGACAACCGATAAGGATGGGGTAATTCTCGATCTGCTTGCCGCCGAAATCATGGCTAAGACTGGCAGAGATCCCGCAGAGCATTATCGGGAATTGACGGATAAGTTCGGCGTTCCTTCCTACGAAAGAATGGACGCGGGGGCGACGCCCGAACAGAAAGCGATTCTTACGAAGCTGGCGCCGGAACAGATCGGAGCATCGACCCTGGCTGGCGAGAAAATCATTGCAAAGCTCACCCGAGCCCCCGAAAACGGCGCTTCGATTGGAGGGCTCAAAGTCGTGACCGAAAACGGGTGGTTCGCAGCCAGACCCTCGGGTACAGAGGATATTTACAAGATCTATACGGAAAGCTTCCGGGGAAAAGAGCACCTCAAGCAGATACAAGAAGAAGCCATGGCTATTGTGAGCAGCGCTTTCGCTTCTGCGAATGCATGAGGGCTAATGTTTGCAGGCCCTTGAGCATGCATGAGAAAGCATCGTATACATGAAGAATCAAGGTTTCCGGCCTTGAGTTTGCAGGCATTTGAGAAAACAAAAGCTCCTGCGGAGGAGAATCTTCTTGCAATCTGCTTGTCGGAAGAACCGGGATGATGCTTCTTGTGTACTCAAGCTCTTCCAGAGAATGGGAATTTTAATCAAGTCCTGTGGCGACGAATTTTTTCCCATTCCACGAGGTTGACTTCATGTGTATAGCGGTTATACTAAGCGTACATTTTTGATAACACCCATGGGGGCGAAACGGGTTCGACGGAGGTAGAGAAACTTAAGCTGCATGCCGAGGTTCTAGCTGCTCGTAAAACGGTTAGAAATAAAAACAAACGCAGACGATTATTCGTATGCCGTAGCCGCCTAAAGCGGCTACCGTTCCTTTGGTTTATTCTCGCGGAGCCTATAGGAGCGTCGACTAAGCGGGATGGTTTTCGGCGACATGCCTGCGGCGCCGGGAATGAGACTTAGCAGACTAGCCCAAGCGAGATCCAGCCTAAGGGGAGCTTTCGAGGGCGAAATTTCAAAACCTGGGATAAGCATGTAGACGTTTGGGTGGAATGCTTTCGGACGCGGGTTCAACTCCCGCCGCCTCCACCATTAACAAAAGACAAACCCGTCTCTCTGGGGTCATTCTCCGGGGTGACGGGTTTTCTTTTT
>CAZOEL010000099.1:0-21636 GCA_964578835.1 uncultured Syntrophobacteraceae bacterium
CCTGAAGGGGCGGAACAAGAGTATTGGGTATTTCGCCCCTTCAGGGCTTGGAGAATGTGGCGATATCTATGACCCGGGGCGTTGCCCCGGGCTATGGTATGTCGCCCCTTCAGGGCTGTAACGTGAAGCATTTGAGAGCGAAGTGCAGGGCAAAAGATTCCGTACACATAGGTCCCTGCTGAGTAAGAACAAATTTAGCTTGCAAAAGGGATCAATACGATGGGGAGGATGCGGGAATATGGCTGTGATCTGAGGAGAGACCTTTCCAGGGATTTGCCTATGATGGCTTCGTGGCGGAAGCGTTGGCTGGACGAACGCTTCCGCCTTTGAAAACTCTACCTTATTCAGTTGAATTAATCGAAATCGAAGATGTCTTCCAGGAATGACTTGCGCTTACGCCTGTAGTGCTCCTGGGGCCTGTGACGGCCTTCGTGATGCACCGGTTGAGAATAATTAGCAGGGGGTTCCCGATATTCCTCCTTTTGTGTTGTTTGCGAAGACGAGCGCTCGACCAACTTGTCTAACTCGCCACGATCCAGCCAAATGCCTCTGCACTTCGGACAGTAGTCGATTTCTATACCCTGTCGCTCAGCCAGCAAAAGATCCACGTTACACATCGGGCATAACATAATGATAACCTCCTTTGTTCAGTCGGTTGAATTGAAGCCCGTATTCCTCTAGTACAGCTTGGCGGAAATGCGCATCCAGTTTTGGTGGGCACAAAAAGACGTGCCCACCCTACGATTCTCCGGGCTCTTCAGAGCCGTAGGGTGGGCAAAAGCAAAGCGTTGCCCACCGTAGCTGCGACCAAACTTCCGCCAAGGAGTACTAGTAGTAGTTCGACCTGGAAGCCGCGCGCTCCAAAGCGGCGTCCCGATTGATCCGCAGATCGGATGCGGAAAGTCTGGAAGGCGCCAAGCGCTGCCGCAGTTGTCCCTCCATGTTTTCGATCCGAAGGCCATAATGCAATTTTCCGAGAGCAGATCTGCTTCTGAAAAGGAAATAGAGAGACGTCGCGATGTAGAGAGTCGAGAAAAACAGATGGATGCTATCAAATCGGACTACGAATGGCAAGGAATCGGAGATGCTCGCGAGGATTCCCGGCGCTGTAAACTGCCCTGCGAAGAGAGCAAAGAGAAGAATCGCTCCTTTGAGATCGAGTCGCAGTCCAACGAGGAGCGCCACTGCGAGCAGCGACTGAGCAGCTGTGAGAAGAATCTCATTCATCTGGAAATCACCCATGGGTATTGGCGTTTCAAAGGAAGCGCTCGACAGTCCGTAGACTCCTGGAATCATTCCAACGAGCAAGGTCCACTGGTTGAGCTTCGCAGAAAGGAGGCTGCCGAGAGCCACCGCCGCATGTCCACGGAGCGCAAACATGATGGCCACTGTAAACTCCGGAGCTTCGGAGGCTATGGGCGCAAGCCACTGGACGAGGAGGAATTCGTTTATGCCGAAAGTCTTTCCTGTCGCCACGAGTGATTCGCTGAAATGCTCTGCGTTGAAAAGGATGACTGCGGCCGAGAAGAAAAACATGAGCGCCGTCGCCGCTCTTCTTTTTCTTTTCGGGAGACGCCCGAGGAGCTCGGCCGGGCCTTCGAGCTCGCATTCCTCGCAGGGGCGGCGGCTTGCAATCCTAATGTACCAGGCGTATATCCCTATGAAGACCAGTCCGTCATACCATGCAAGGCTCCCTTTGATCGGGATGAAGAAGGCGTAGAGAGTCGCGAGGCCCAGAAAAAGGACTTCCGTGCGTCGGTCTTCCGCAAGCTCCACGCCGCGCCTGGTCTTTAGCCAGAAGATAGATACTATGATGGTCCATGCGACGCCGATGAGAAGTCGGTTAGCGCCGGTCATGTTTGCGATGGCGTAATGCGCGTAGTCGCTGCCGGGGTTTTGGCCGGCTTGCCAGGTAAAGTACATGTCGACAGCATACTCTGGAAGCACCGCGATCAACGCCACAACAGCGAGGGCAAGCGCCTGTGAAACATCCTTTTGCGCCGCATCGCAGGCCCACAGGAGTAGAAAGGAAGCTCCAAGAATGGCTGCTCCCGTGATGAGAGCGACCATTGGCGGCGATATCTCCGGGTGCGTCAAACGCAGCATAAAACCCGGGATGGTGAATAGCGCAGCCAGGACGATAGGGATGAAGCGTTTAGTGTCTGTCATGATCTCCTCTTCTAAATAGAAGTGTTTGGATGAAAACCGCTTCGGGTCCCACAAACAAAAAAGCGAGACCTTCAGCATGACTGCTCACGCCAAAAGTCTCGCTAATTGGTTTCATGACCAACGGCAAAGCCAGGCATTTTCAGCCGGAGTGGTGACTTTGCCTTATCTAGCTACTCCCTTTTGATTGCCGAGAATCATCACATTCTTTTCCAAAAGAGTCAACAAAAACTCTGCAGTTCAAGCATTCTTCATCTGGTGAGGAAGCCGGTTCGCTATTTTCGTTGTCTTGAGCAGCCGAAGAGAATGAGAGCTCCAGAGGAAACGGCGCAGAAAGCAGCTCTTTTTCCGCAAACCTGGTTTTGACGGACGCTGCTGAGAGCATTAGCATATTTTCTGAGGCCTGTCCCTGATGCAGTTGGTTTTATGGATAGCCCCGCGACTTTAGATTGTTTAGAAGATCTTGTAGTCACTAAAAAAGTGGTGACGAAGCGACGTTTCTGCTAGATAGAGTAGATGTCTATTGTGAAAGCTCTTTGCACGACTATGGAGCAGCTTTGGTAATCAACGGCATTGAACGGGAAGAATGCATGCAGAGTGAGAGGAAAACAGGATTCCTTGATGAAAAGGGATGCGCGGATGGAGGAGCGAAAGAAAGAATCCAGTGGATATGAAGATGAGCTGACGAAAGCGCCCACGGGCATCAGGGGCTTCGATGAGATCACCGGAGGAGGAGTCCCCAAGGGGAGGCCGACCCTTGTGGCGGGAGGACCGGGTTGTGGAAAGACCCTTTTCGGGATGGAGTTCCTCGTGCGCGGGGCTATGGAATTTGGCGAGCCGGGTGTTTTCGTTTCCTTTGAGGAGACGGAATTGGATCTGGCGAAGAACGTGAAATCCCTCGGCTTCAACCTCCTGGAGCTTGCAGAGCAGGAGAAGATTGTAACCGATTACGTCCATATCGAGCGCCAGGAGATCCTGGAGACCGGGGAATACGACCTGGAAGGACTTTTCCTGAGGCTTGGCTATTCAATTGATTCCATCGGAGCAAAGCGGGTGGTGCTCGATACTCTCGAGGCTCTCTTTGCAGGCTTTCCGAACGAATCCATTCTCCGCGCCGAGATTCGAAGGCTTTTCAGATGGCTCAAAGAAAGAGGCCTTACGGCAGTCATCACGGCGGAGAGAGGCAAGAACACCCTGACGCGCCATGGCCTCGAGGAATATGTTTCCGACTGTGTCATCTTTCTCGATCACCGGATAGCCGAGCAGATTGCGACAAGAAGACTTCGCGTGGTCAAGTATCGGGGCTCCTTGCATGGAACGAACGAGTATCCCTTCATCATCGACGACGGTGGCATTTCTGTCCTTCCCGTTACCTCGGTCGGGCTCAACTATAGGGTATCAGACGAGAGGATCTCCACGGGCATCCCTCGCCTTGACGCCATGCTTGAAGGAGAAGGCTGCTTTCGCGGGAGCAGCATTCTTGTCTCCGGTACGGCTGGCGCGGGAAAAACCAGCATTGCTGCGCACTTTGCAGACGCCGCCTGCTCGAGAGGGGAGCGCTGTCTCTATTTCGCCTTCGAAGAATCCCACGACCAGATCATCAGAAATATGCGCTCCATTGGGCTCGATCTCGAGAACTGGATCAAGAAAGGCCTTCTTCATTTCCATGCCGCCAGGCCAACATCTTTCGGCCTGGAGATGCATCTCGCCACAATGCACAGACTCCTGAAGGAGCTCAGTCCTTCGCTTATTGTCATCGATCCGGTTTCGAACCTTATCTCGGTTGGCGATCCTTCCGACGTCAAGATGCTCCTTATGCGTCTTGTGGACCTGATGAAGCAGAAATGCATCACTTCAGTCTTCACCAGCCTTGTGACAGCGCAAGAGAATTTCGATGGAACGGATATCGGTGTTTCCTCGCTCATGGATACATGGATTCTGGTTCGCGATACCGAGATACAGGGGGAGCGAAACCGCGGGCTCTACGTCATCAAATCCCGTGGCATGGCGCACTCGAACCAGGTGCGGGAGTTTCTCCTCACCAGCCACGGAGTGGAGCTTCTTGATGTGTATGTCGGTCATGGCCGTGTTTTGACCGGGTCCGCCCGGGTGAATCAGGAGTCCAAAGAGAAGGCCGAAGCTCTCCTGCTTAAGCAAGAAACCGATCGAAGATTGCGCGAAATCGAGCGAAAGCGCAAGGTGAGGGAGGCCCGGATTGCCGCCCTTCTGGCGGAATCGGAAGCCGATCAAGAAGAAATAGATAGGATCCTGGAGATTGAAGAAATGCGGGAGACTGCTCTTGCTGAAGGCAGGGAGAAAATGGCGCATTTTCGCAAGGCGGATGCCGCTTCTAAATCCGGAGCAGGTGTGAGAAGGGGGGGACGCAAATGACAGAGGACGTGGAAAGAGAAGAGACTTGGGAGCTCAGGCTCTACGTCGCCGGGCAGACTCCCAAATCCCTTCAGGCCTTCGCTAATCTAAAGAAAATATGTGAAGAGCACCTTAAAGGGAAGTACAGAATCGAAATTGTCGATCTACTGGAAAATCCCAAGCTCGCCCGAGGAGATCAAATCCTCGCCATTCCGACCTTGGTCCGGAAGCTTCCGCCTCCCCTCCGAAAGATCATTGGGGATCTTTCCGATACGGAACGGGTTCTGGTGGGCCTCGACATAAGACAGCAAGGTCCCGGAAAAAGTGAATAGCGGAGAGAGATAAGCCGCACGCTGTGCGCTTAAGGAATGTGACGCCATGCCAAACGAAAAGATTGGGGATTCCATCGACAAGTTCGAGGAGGCTCTGCAGCAGCGAACGAAGGGAAAATACCTACTACGGCTGTATGTTACGGGTATGACGCCCAATTCCATCAGGGCGATTGAAAACATCAAGAGGATCTGCAAGGATTATCTCGAAGGACGATTTGAGCTGGAGATAGTGGATATATACAAGAACCCGGAGCTTGCCAAAGAATCGCAGATCATTGCTGCTCCAACCCTTATAAGGAAGCTTCCTCCTCCACTGCGCCGCTTCATAGGAGATCTTTCCGATATGGAGAAGATCCTGGTGGGGTTGGACTTGACTCCGGAGGATGCAAAGAAGGAAAAAGGGAACAGGAAGCCGAAAACAGAGGCTTGATTCGAAGCGTGTGCCTCTTTGCTCTTCGAACCGAGGCGGTGAATATGGAAGAGAAGATCTGGCAAAATCTGCAGCTCGAAAACGAAGAGCTCAGGAAACGGCTTTGTGAGGCCGAGGAGGTTCTTGAGGCCATTCGGAAAGGCGGAGTCGACGCCATCGTTGTGGCGGATGCGCAAAGCGATATAATCTTCACCCTCAGTGGCGCTGACCGGGTTTATCGTACACTGATCGACACAATGAACGAGGGCGCCGTCACCCTTTCGTCGGATGGCGTGATCCTCTATGGCAACAACTGCTTTGAGCTCATGTTGAAATGCCCCATGACAAGAATGCTCGGAGCATCGATTTTCGAATTCGTGTCCGTCCAAGACCGTGAACATTTGCAGGCGCTCCTGAACAAAGGCCGCGGTGGAAGCTCAAAAGCCGAGATAGGGCTCGTGACGGGCGATGGAACGATTCTTCCCACGAGGTTTTCCATAAGTGAGGTGGAGTTGGACGACTCTACCGGATTCTGCGTCGTCTTGTCCGATCTGAGCGAAGAGAAGCGGGTGCAGGCGGAGCTGTCGACGCATCGGGATCACCTGGAGAGGCTGGTGGCGGACCGTACAGCCGAGCTTCGAAAGACGCAGGGCGAGTTAGAGTCTCGAGTCGAGGAGCGCACCGTCCGCCTTCAATCCTACAGCGCAAAGCTGGAAGCAATAAACCGGGAGCTTACGGATTTTATCCACGTCGCCTCGCACGATCTGCAGGAGCCCCTGCGAAAGATCCAGACTTTCTGTTCCCGCATTCGATCCGATTTAGGCAAATACAGCCCCGAGGCGAAAACCCTCGACTATCTGGACAGAATGCAGGGTGCGGCAAGAAGGATGCAGGACCTTATACGAGCGCTCACTGGCTATTCGCATGTCTTCGGAAATCCGGGTCCTTTTCAACTGCTTGATTTGAAGAGCCTTGTACTGGATGTTGAAAAAGAGCTCTCCGGCTTTATAAAGGAGACGGGGGCGGAGGTGAGAATCTGGAATTTACCCAGCGTCGAAGGCGACGCCGCCCAGCTGCGCAGGCTCTTCAAGGACCTTTTGGAAAACGCCCTCAAGTTCCGCGGCGACGAACCGCTGAAAGTCAGTATCTATGGCGAAGAAAGGCGCGGGTCTGTCAGGCTCTTCATCGAGGATAACGGCGTAGGGCTTGATGAAGGCTCTCTTAAATACATCTTCAAACCATTCCAGCAGCTCCACAGACGCGGCGTCTTTGAGGGAACGGGCATGGGTCTTGCCGTCTGCCGCAAGATCGTAGAGAGCCACGGCGGCGCCATCACCGTGGAGAGCGCTCCAAACGCCGGGTCCAAATTCATCGTCACTCTCCCATTGAACCAACCGGACTGGAGCGTGGGAATGGAGCCGTCCGCAAGCCTCCAGAGAACAAAAGAAGACCTCCTGCTCGAGGTTTATAGACTGAGAGAACGGATTTCGGAGTCGGAAGACGTTCTTTCCGCCATAAGGGAAGGAAAGGTGGACGCTCTGGTTTCCTATGATGGGGAAGACGAAAAGGTCTATACGCTCAAAAGCGCAGACCGGGGATACCGGACGTTGGTCGAATCCATAGATGAAGGAGCTGTTATCCTTTCATTTGAAGGCTTCATCTATTACTCCAATCCTCGTTTCGATCAGATGCTCAAAAAAGAAGACCATGGAGCTGCAAGCCAGTCTTTGCATGAATTTGTTTTTGAGGAAGACCGCATAAAATTCGATGCCTTGCTCGAGGAAGCCCGCAAGGGAAGAATCGTAAGGGGAGAAATCAGGCTCAAGGTCGGAGACGACTTCCAGCTGCCGGTTCACGCTTCATTGAGTCCTCTGCGTATGGAGGAATTTCGAGGCATATGCGTTGCCTTTACAGATCTCACTGAGCAGAAGTCTTACATCGAGCGGCTTGAGCGCAGCAATCGCGAGCTCCAGGAATTCGCCTCCATTGCCTCGCATGATCTCCAGGAGCCGCTCCGAAAGGTCCAGGTCTTTGGAGAGTTGATCGAATCGAAATTTGGCGATGTTCTCTCCGATGAAGGGCGGGATTACTTGAATAGGATGCGTAGCGCATCGAAAAGGATGCAAACCTTTATCGAGGAATTGCTCGCCTATTCGAGAGTGACGACTCGAGCCGAGCCCTTTCGCAAAGTGGATCTTCGGTCTATAATACAGTCTGTGGTGAGCGACCTGCAAGTTAGGATCGATGAGACGGGAGGCCGGGTCCATATTGGAGAAATTCCCATCCTGGAAGCGTCCCCGGGCCAGATGAGACAGCTTTTTCTCAACCTCATCGGCAACGCGCTCAAGTTCCACGGGGAGGAGAAGCCCGTCGTGAAAGTCTATGGCCATCTCGCCGAAGGGGAGCCATTAGACAAAGCCTTTGCCGGCCCTTATTGCCGGATCTATGTCGAAGACAATGGAATCGGCTTCGAGGAGAGTCAGACGGAGCGCATCTTTGCCCCTTTCCAGCGCCTCCATGGAAGAAGCCGGTATGAGGGGACCGGAATGGGACTCGCCATATGCAAAAAGATTGTCGATCGTCACGGAGGAGCCATCACGGCAAGGAGCGCTCCTGGTGAAGGAGCGACTTTTATTGTAACAATTCCGTTGAAGCCGCGTGAGGGAGGAAAATCATAATGGCGCGCAAGGCAATGTCTGCAGTGGTGCTCATGGCTGACGACGATCCGGATGATTGCCTTTTTGTGGGGGATGCTTTTACTGAAACCCGGATGGCGGGGGATTTTCGCTGTGTGGAGAATGGGCTGGAACTGCTTCAATACCTTCGCAGGGAGGGAAAATATATCGATTCTTCTGTTTCGCCTTGTCCCGATCTGATACTTCTGGACCTGAACATGCCGATTAAAGATGGCAGGCAAGCTTTGAAGGAAATCAAGGCCCATCCCGCTCTCCGAGTCATACCCGTAGTCGTCCTTTCGACCTCGGAAGAAGAAAGAGACATAGAGAAAAGCTACGAGCTGGGCGCTTGTTCGTATATCACCAAGCCCGCCGATTTCAATGATCTGATCAGTCTGGTGAGAACCCTCGGTGAGTATTGGTTTGAGCTCGTTCGCCTGCCTCAGCAATGGAAAGAGTATTGAGGGATACACGGTAGATTTGTTCTTATTCAGAAGAAGTGACCCGTGTACGGGATCTTTTCCCCTGCGCTTGCGCTCCCAAATGCTTCACATGATAGTCCTGAAAGAGCTGATCCCACCGCAAACGCATCTGGAATAAAGGATTTTGGCTTCGATCCACTATCTTTTCGCCGGCGGCTCGAAGTCCTCTTCGTCCAGAGCAGCCAAGAGAAAGATCAGCCTTTCGACGCCTGCAGCCGGAGGCGTCGAAAGGGCCGGAAGCATTTCAACTTGCTGTGAGGGGTACGCCGGCAACGGAGAATAGAAAAGCAATGATTGCCGTCTGAATCACCCACCCGATGAGGCAAACAGCAAGAGCCCGTAGCTTACTCTGGTAATCGAGCGCTTGCTTCACTGCGATGATCATAGCCAATAGCATCCAGATGGAGGCTACCAGGATGACTATCTGCGACAGTCCGGGAATTATGGCCAACACGCGGATCAATCCCGGAGAGCTCGAAAAGCCGATTGTGCGCATCAGTTCGCTGACATCCGCCTTTGTCTGTGGCTCGGGAAGAAGCTTTGTTCCGATGAGAAAAGTCAGATAAGCCCACACGAACCAACTGGCGAGCGCGCTGATAGCCCCCATGAGCATTCCCGAAATGCCGACTTTTCCGATAAGCCCCAATCCCGCGGCCAGGCTTGACAGGATTACGACCGTCATGGCTTGCTGCATAGCCCCGGTGTCGGCCTCCACTTCTTCATAAAGGCTTTCATCGAGTCGCACTGCTCGGATGATGCGCTCCTTGAAATTGTCTCCAAGATCTACCATTTTCTCCCTCCTCAGTTGAAGTTTGGATCACAAGTTTTGTTGGCGCGCTTAAGGGTTGGGGGATACGCCACCCGATCATGCTGAGGTATCGAAGGGCCGCCACCCGATCATGCTTCGATACCTCAGCACGATCGGGTGGCGGCCCTTCGATACCTCTCAAGAAACAGCTTTTGTGGATATGTAAAATCAATGACTTATGCTGCATTCCGAAGCCATCGAAAAGAGGCCAAACAGCTCCGATGGACTTCCAGCTGTTTCTTATCGAACACCTTGCCACGCCGAAAGCGGGGCTTACTTCGCTCAGGGCGAACGGGACACCCCAACCCTTATGCGCGCCAACCAAGTTTTTACTGATTATCTACTTAAGAAGGGCTCTTGCGATTGTCTACGGGTTGGAGAGGATCTATTGAGATGAACTTAGGCAGCTAACAACAAATAACCTACCAAAATTGGTTCAGAACCACCCACCGTCATTCCGGCAGTCTTCAAGCCGGAATCCCGTTTTTTCGCGGGGCTGGATTCCGGCCAAAACCATGCCGGAATGACAGAACCCCTCTTCCTGGTAGGTTATTTGTTGTGAGTTGCCTTAGCGCTGGCTCGGTCTTTGAGTGCGACTGCAATTTAGGCTGAATCCGAATTGGCGGGAATGATGGATGAGGCGCAACGCTCCCAAAAGCATGCGGGCTCGAAAGTCTCTTGCTTCTGCCCGCATGCGGTTCGAAGGCTGGATATAGTGATCTTACTTCACCGTGAATGCGTCGGCCCCTATGAGCATGACTGCCGCCGCCGCCAGGATCGCCTTCATCGTTGCTGCAATGAAGCCGATTGCGAAGGCCTTGCCGCCCGCTTTTCTGAGATCGCCGAAGGCGATGTTGAGCCCGACACCGGCAAATCCGATAGCAAAGAATACCTTGAGGATATCCTTACCCAATATATTCCTCTGTTCTTCAGTGAAGAATCCCATTTCGTTCAAAGTGACCATCACAAAGAAGCCGAGTATGAAGATCGGAAACTTCTCTTTGATCACTTGAAGCGCATTGAGTCGTTCTGGTCCTCTCACGCATCCACGAGTGGGCTTGATCACATAGAAGTAAATCGCCCAGAGCACGATCAGAGGAATGAAGCCCACTCTGACTATGTTGATGATGTTTGCTGTGAGAAGGGAATTGTGGCCATACCAGGTTGCAGCAGCAACCAGTTGCGCGGTGTTGAGTATCGCCGTGCCCACCCACGCTCCGAAAACCGGCTCGCTCATTCCCAAGGCCTTGCCGATATATGGAAAGGTGAAGAGAGCGATGGTGCCGAAGAGCAGTATGGTTCCGATGGCGTAGAAGAAGTCCCGCGGTTTTGCGTTAACCACGGGCGCCACCGCGACGGCGGCGGAAACTCCGCAGACGCCTGCCCCAGCCGCCATAACGCCCGCCAGGCCGTCATCGACCTTGCCTTTACGCCCCCATATGGAAATGAGGATAGCCGTTCCCAGCACAAAGGCCACGACAAGCAGCAACCCGATCACTCCCACCCTCAGAACGTCCGACCAGAGATAGTAGGCTCCGAGGATTACAATGCCGGGCTTGATTATGGGGCGCGCTGCCGCCGTTCCCGCCTGAAAAATCTCAGGAACGCCTACGGTGTTCCTGATCAGCATGCCAAGGAGAAGCAGCAGCGCCACATAGGTCATCTGTATCTGAACCATCAACGACCCAAACTTCAATCTGGTGGGAATGTTGCGCGAGCCCGTCACGGTCTGGAAAAGATCATTGGAGAGCATGTGGCCCATGCTGGGCTTTTGCCGTTCCAATCCTTGCTCATATTTCGCAAGCGCTGCAGTGTATTTGTCTCTCTTTGCCTGGACGTATTCCTGATAATCCGGCAAAGTCCTTCCGTCCTTCGCCGATTGGAGAATCATCCAGGCTTCCTTGTAATCCTTTTGGTATCTATGAATCGTTTCATCCCATTGCAAAGCAACCCAGCCCAGGAGAATACACAGGAGCAATCCAGGAAGCATTCTCGGCAGGCTTCTCAAACTATAGTCAACGCCTATTCCGCCGCCGGCCATATGAACCTCCTTTGCGAGCAGAAGTTAAGTGATTTTGAAGAACAAGGAGCTGAAAAAGCCCGCATCGATGATCCCGCTCCAAACCAGGACGACCGTTATGGCTGCAAGAACAAGCACCACGATATCCTCTCGTCGTTCAGCGCTGAAGGTCTTGCAGGCGCGATCTTCCCATTCGCTTCGGTTTTTGTTTATATTGTCAGCCATTTGCATCTCCTCTGCCATCTATCGGTTTTGAATTACGCAATAACGGTTTTCTGGAAATGGTCGAAAACTTCAGTTCGAGTGCTTGAGCTGCGAGAAGCCGATCCAGAAACCCTATTGTTAATATTTTAACCAGTCTTGAGAGAATGAGATAGTAGCTGAGAATAAAGCCCCGGAAACGGCTCAGTCTGAAGAATAAAACCGTGAGGCGGAGACGATCGAGAAGGTATAGTCGTTGGTAATAATAGAGGTATGAGTGGAAAGGGCTGAGAGAGGAGGGGGCAGAGCCTTGAACGCTCCACCCCCCTGGAGTCTTGTCAGTTCACTACCCAAACCGTTTGGTCCTTAGCGAGCTGAACCACTTTATTGCTGACTCGTCCGATCAGGAATTCCTGAATTTTAGATAAGCCTCTTCTGCCGACGACTATCGTACTGTAGCCTCCTTGCTCGGCTTCATCCATGATGGCTCCAGCCCGACTCCCGACGCCTTTGGAGATTTTGATCTTCACCATGTTTGGGTCGATTCCGGATTCAACCATCCTGGATTTAGCCGCCTCCAGCAGGGGCTCTATCTCTTTTGCCGTCTGCTCGAGCTCCTTTTCGGTTCTCTCGATCCACTCTCGTTCATAGGCCAGGGCGAACGCCTCTCCGAATCCCTGGAGGAATGTGTCTACTCCACGGACCGCATGGAAGAGAGTGACTTCGCATGGAGGCGAATCTTTCAGGATCTCCGAGACGTGAGCGACCGCCTGCATGGCTCCTTCGGATGCGTCCACGGAGAGCAGCAATTTCCCCGAATAGGGTTTCGAGCCTACGATCCACATGGGCGCATGAACCAATTTGCCGATGAGCTTATCCGCTATGCTGCCCAAAACGAGGTCCTTCAACTGGCTCAGACCCTTACGTCCCAAAACGACCGCGTCGTAACCGTTGCGTGATTCGCTGATAATATCGCGGGCGATGCCTTCTTTCCTGTCCTGAATCTTGACTGTCAAAGAATCCTGAGGCAGCCCCGCGCTCAGTAAGATCTGGCGGGCTTCATCCATGAAAAGCTCGAGCATCTTCTCCTGCTGTCTTTCCCACTCGCTCACGTTGGCGATTCGGTAGTGGTAGGCGGGCTCTTTTTCCAGGTCCCAAAAAGACTCGGGAACTCGCGTAATAACGTGAAAAAGAACTATCTCGGCTTGCTGTAAAGAAAGTATCTTGCTCGCATATCGCACGGCGTCGAGCGCCCGCTGCGATCCATCAACGGAAATGAGTATCTTCTTCGGTTTTGACTTGTCCATATCTTCTCCCTGGATCTACGATTTCGTCTCGGAGCTGTTTGCCGGATGTTTCGGAATAGCGATGCAAAAGGTCGTCCCGATCCCGGAGGGCGCATCCAGCCATACCCTGCCCCCATGCCTTTCGGCGATTTCCTTGACCGTAGCCAGACCGAGGCCGGTTCCTTCAATCCCCGCAGATGTCTTCTGGCGATGAAAGAGCTGGAAGAGTCTTTCGCATTCTTCAGCTTTCAAAGATGCCCCATCGTCATAGACGCTGATGATATGGAAGTCCGGGTCGTTTTTGTACTCTATTCTGACTTCCGTAAGTCCCTGCCCGCCATATTTTAAGGCGTTATCCACGAGATTTCTCAGCATGCGGAGCAACGAAAGCTTATCGGCAAAGAGGGTCGGGAGCTCGTCCGGCTCGGTCCATTTTATGGAGCGTTTATTCAAAGCATCGGAAAACTCGTTTCGGATCGTTTCTGTGATTTCATGAAAGGGCGTCTCCTCGAAAACAAGGCGCGATTCCTTGGCCATGATATATGCGTTGATCCGGTCGACGAGCCTTGCCACCTGTTCCGAAGCTTTGAGAATCTGCTCGCAGTAGAGCTTTCCTTTATCATCGAGCTTGTCGAGATAATGCTGATAGAGCCGGCTGGTAAGGCCATAGATGCCCACGGCGGGGCTCTTGAGGTCATGAGAAATGGAATAGGCAAAGAACTCGATGGCGTCCTTCTGTATTTTGAGCTCTTTGACCTTGCCGAGCAGGTCTTCATGGAGCTGAGCATTATTGACGGCTACTGCAATCTGGTTCCCGAGAGCGACTAGGAGGTCGATTTCGCTTTCCTTGAAGCTGCTCGAGCCTTTTGTGGCGAGATTCATGACTCCTATCAGATTGTCCGCGGCAATGAGCGGTACGCAGATGATGATCTTGAACCCCTTGCTTGCAAGCAAAGCCGCCCTTTCCTCGTCTTCCAGCTGAGCGACGTACTGGGCGATGAAAGATCTTGTCCTGGCCGCCTTGCCGGTAAATCCTTCGGATATTCTGACTTTCTCCAGACCCTGAGCTTCCATGCCCTGATGGGCGACAAGATTCAGGTATTGAGAGCTTTCATCCATCAAGTAGATTCTGCCGGCGCTAAAAGCGAAGGATTCGATGATTCTTGCTAGAGCGCCCCGGAGCATTTCCTCAAGCTCCAGGGACGCGGAGAGGAAATTGCTCATGTCGAGGATAATAGAGAGCGCTTTATTCCGCTTTTTTATCTGAGACTCGATGAACCTGACGGATATGTAATTCTTGTCTATGAGCATAGGGGTTATTCTTGGCACGCGCTCTTCGCCTTTGCAAGGACGATCGAATGGATGTCGTTGAGCATTTTCGATCTGTGGTTGTAATACGCAGCGTCGTTGGACATGATCATGTCCAGTTGGCGAGCGTGCATGAGCAGATAGCCGAGTATCATGAGGCGCACCTTCATATACTCTTGATCGTAGCCTTCCAGCCGGGCGAAGATTCCATCTTCTTTAATTTCAACCCGGAAATCGAATTCATCGAGAAGGCTTCCGATGAACTGCGCCCGTTTGAGTCTCCTGTGGTAATCGGCGGCGCCTCCTTTGAAATGGAAGCTGATATAGTTTTCATGGGCTCTCTCGCCTACAAGCGTCTCCACGGTCGAAAAATGAAAGCCGAAGCGGGAGCTGAGGCTGCAGAAGTTCTTCGAGATCATGAAATAATTGCGATTGACATAGGGCGAAGGCATGGAAGGATCCAGGGCCGGATTGGCGCTTGCCTCGAGCAGCACGGACATGAAACCTTTTGCGTCGACAGGCGGAGGGCCTTCCCATGGCACTGCATTGATACCCTCCCATAAGGCCATGACGGGAATGGATACGATGTTGTCCAGGTGGACGAACTTGCCGGGCACATCTTCCTTGAAGCCGTCGTCGAGGTTGATGATCCACCACTGCATGGGAACATCGCAAACCAACTGCTTGCTGGCTCGCTCCGAGAAATGGTGCTCCTTGCCGAAGTTGAACATCTCCTTGACCGCTTTTTCATGACAGAAGCGGGTAATATCGTGAAACGTCCGGCAGTTTCTCGGCCTGAATTCAGTGGAATCGGGGTCGAGCAGGTTGAGCGGGATGACGTGCTGCGCGACGTCTTGCAATATTTCATGAACCGGGCTGCCCTCCATGAGGTTCTTTCTCGGCTCCACCATCTCCATGAGCGAGTCGATGCGGCCGTCATAAACCCGGAGGCCATCGGCGTCGACAGTGACGATTGCATTGTTGGTGAGCGTATCGATTGCCCCGGGGAGTCCGAAAATGGCCGGAACGCCGAATTCTCTGGCTACATTCGCCAGATGGCCGGCAACGCTTCCCTGTTCCGTTATGACTGCGGCGGCCCGGCTGAGAAGGGCGGCCCATCGGGGTAGGGCTTGGGATGCAACGAGAACGGCCCCTTCAGGGAAAAGGAGCGAATCGCTGTTCTTTCGAATGAGAAAGACCGGACCGCTGGCGACGCCCGGACTTGCGGTAGCTCCTCCTTGAAGAGTCAGAGCCTCGGGAGCGATCTCCCTGGAAGCGGCCGCGAGCTTCTTTTCCCCCAAAGCTGTTTGCTTGAGCGGTCTGCATTGCAGCACATAAATCGATTCGTCTTGATCGACCGCCCATTCCACATCTTGCGGAGAACCATAATATTCTTCGAGCTGAAGGGCTATCTGCGTCAAGAGGGCAGCCTGGTCGGCGCTGATGGACGGATGAGCGCTTTTATCACCGGTGAGATCCATCCGACAAACGCCTTCATCGGGGTAGCATACGAATTTATAGCTCTTGGTCTTGATGTCTTGCTCGATAATTTCAAAAGGGGGCTTTCTGGACACAACAAAAAGGTCCGGCACGACGCTGCCGTCCACTACCGATTTGGGAAGCCCCCATACGGAATTGATGTAAATCGAGTCATCCCGGATGTTCAGAGGGTTGCGCGAGTAGGTCACGCCCCCGGCCGAGGCGTTTACCATGGCCATGACGCCTACGCACATGGAGATGTCTTCATCGAGAATGCCTCTGTTCAACCGGTAGGATATGGCCTGCACGGAGTATTTGCTTGCAACTATTTCCTTGTAGGCCTCTATCAGGTGGTCTTCGCTCACATTGAGCTCGGATCGATATTGGCCGGCAAAGGATGTCTCCGCCTCGTCTTCACCCAGGGCGCTGCTCCGCATGGATACCTTGACTCCGGCGCCTGCTTCTTCTTCTAGCTCTTTGTAGGCCTCTCTGATAGCGCTTTCCAGGTCCTCGGGAACCGTGGAGCGGATAATCAGCTGCTGAATGTCTGCGCTCAAAGAATAGAGCTGATCCAGTTCTTCCGCCTCGGATGATTGAAGACGCCTGTCGATTTCGGTCTGGAGCTCGTTGTGCTCAAAAAGCCTTCGGTATCCCTGAGATGTTATGACGAAGCCGGCCGGCACGCGCAAACCGAGTTGATTCTTTATCTCCCCCGCATTGGCCATCTTGCTCCCGACTTGATCGGTCATGCTTTTGTCCACTTGAGCAAGTGGGATCAGGAGCTTATCTCCTTTTGGGATCTTTCTTCTGGAGAGCGCCAGATGGATTTGATCCTGTATATCTTTGAATCTTTGAAAGAGATTCTGGTACTTTCCCGGGGCGAGCTGGTCGATGTTCTGGACGATGCGAAAAACGTTGACGGAAATGGCCGTGCAGTTGGCGCGGATGAAGGACATCCCGAAGGATCTGCCGCCTTTGAGGGCTTGCTCCATTTCAGCCATGATATCAAGCGCCTTGTTGTTGGCGTTGAGCAGGAGCTTGAAATTGTGGTAACGAGCCTTGAATGCTGCGCGAAGCTCCTCCGCATCGGCGGAGGATACCTCTGCGCTGCGCCTTTTGAATGTGAATTTTTTAATAAAATCCGTCAGCCTGGCCATATAGCGCTTTCGTTGGAAGGCCCTTGTTCGGCTCGAAGTATGACGGCTGGATTAAACCCAGCTCGCTATTTCACCACATTCGAATTTCCACCCTCTGCGACGCCGTTGAGTATGTGCTTGTGGCGATCCTCCTGAAGCATCTTCCGCTTGTAAGCGTCTTGGAGCTTGTAGAGGAGCTCGTCAATATCCATGGGCTTCATGAGGTAATCGAATGCGCCAAGCTCCATCCCCTGAATGGCGACTTCCATGTTGGCATGTCCCGTGAGCATCAGGACTTCCACAAGGGGATTCTCTTTCTTGATCTCCTTGAGAGTCTGCAAGCCGTCCATCCCCGGCATTTTAACATCGAGGACAACGACATCGACTGGGTTCTCCTTGAGCTTCCTTATGGCTTCTTCGCCGCTGGACGCCCCAAAGACGACCAGTTTTCTTTTGGAAAGCCTCTTGAGGAGCGTCTCGAGAAACTCCTCTTCATCGTCAACCAGCAGGACGCGGAATGCATCCACGTGAACTACCTCCTTAGGGCGCCTTTTCAAATCATCCAAAATGCAATGGACGGTACGAGAATTCGTGCTCCTTCTCATCACTTCGGATCGTTGAGAAAGAGAATCACGCAGGGTAGTAGTCATCTGAACGCCCACCCCCTGACAAGTCGTCTCCAGCGGCAGTCCGTAAAGCCGTGAGCTCTTCCCGGAAGGACGCGCATGAGAGAAGCACGATATATTAGGAACTGTGCACAATTCAAGAAAAACCTGATCTCTCGGTCGCGCGTAAGGAAGAATTTTGGCGCCTAAGCCATTAAGCCACTTCTCCGCTATTCTTTTCGCTGTCCTCAACCTGTCCCGCATCGGAATCAAACCGGTGAGGATAAAACGCCTTCAGCACCTCGACGATTGCCGCCTTCAATCGATCCGTATTTTCACTCTTTTCAACGAATCCGGCAACCAAAGGTTGCAACGAATGGTGATTCAAAGGGTCGCTCAGGAACGAATGGATCAAAATGGGCAGCGACGGCTTTTTCTCCTTAATGCTTTCAAGGAGCGATATCCCATCCATATAGGGCAGCTCCAGATCGAGTGTCAGCAGATCGGGCGCATAGGAGTCGATCATTGTCAATACTTCCCTGCCGTCTTTCGCCACCTGGACTCGATAATTCTCCGCTGAGAGCTCGCGCTTTAGAAAATCCCGCACATTACGGTTGCGGTCTGCGACTAAGATGACGAATTCATCAGGCATCGTATACCCTCAATGAAATTTCAGAAAAAGGCATGGCTGCGCTAAGGCGGAGCCTCGCCGGAAAAATGCCCGAATAACCGGGAAGCGAGAGAATTCCAAATAGATGAAAAGGCCGGAGTTAGTTGCTCTTACATTTATAGATGCACGAAACTTTGTCAGATCATGGATGGCGGAGTGTGCCGGTTGTTGAGGCTCCGCCTTTTGGGGCCGCAGAGATGCAGCGTAACCTTTCGATGCATCTCTGCGGCAAAGTCTAACTGAAAAGCGCCGAAACGTCTTGGAAGCCGCCTCTATCAGGCAGGCATCTTGACAAGATATACAGAGCAGGGGCTATATTTTGCAACTTGCGAAGCAACGCTTCCCATTTTGAATCTGACCGACTGACTCAAGCCTCTGCTGCCCATGACAATTAGATCTATTTTTTCTTTTTCTGCAAAATCGATTATTGCATCGGGTATGGAGATCGAGGTCAAAACAGTTTTTGCGCATGTGGAGCTTATGTTTTCCGCACTCAAGATTTCACATGCCTTCTTCACCGCTTCGTCCGCCACCTGAGATATGCTCTCCATATGGCGCTCTCTCCTGGATGGGGAGATCTCATGATCCTCCATGCCTCCAATGAAGGGGACCACGCTTATTACCTGTATCTCAGCGCCTTTGAGCTTTACGTATTCAACCGCGATTTTGAGAGCTTCCGTGGAATGTATCGAGCCGTCTACAGGAACTAATACTTTCATCTTCGCCTCCTAGACTTCCTTTTTGACTTTCGCCTTCTTCATGCTAAGCCCAATTCCCTCGAATAGATAGAAAATGGCGTATCCCCACCACATGGTGTATGCGACGTAAAATACCAGGAGAGCGGTCATCGTTCCTGCTTTGTCCATAACACTCTGGGCTTCGACGTGATAGTAGTTGAAGGCGGGCTCAATCGCTTTTTTCATTACCTCATTGACTATGTTGGCCTCATCGATCTTCTTGGCCTTCTGAAGCTCCTTGACGGACTTGTTCAACATGGCCCACCAAGTCTTCATGACCTCTTTTTCATCGATACCGTAGCGGCTCGACACCTGAGCGCCGTCATTTTTGTACATGTCTTCGGAATCTTTGAGAACTTTGTCCAACATGTTGCCAAGATCGCCGCTTATCTTGAGCTCCTCACCCGAGGCTCCCACCTGGGCTCCGGAGGTCAAAAGGATCTTCACCGCCTTATCGGCCATTTCGGGCTTATCAAGTTTAATGGTAATGCCAAAATTGTTTCCGGCAAACTTCTGCGCTTTTTTGGCTACATCGGGAATGAAGTACGATGAACCTTTGGACAGCTTGTTAAAAAGAGCGTCCGAATACTCCAGGCCGTTCTTTCCGTCGAAGAGCGGCGAGAATATCAGCAGCAGCACACCCAGAAAGGTGATGGCGAGTATTAAGCCAACATTGAAAGGTTTTTTGTGTCTGATCAACATTGTTATTCCTCCTCTCTTAACTGGCCGACGTTGGCGAAGAACTTGGCGAAAATCCAGATGCCGAAGATGGCGACGACTATCCAAAAGATGATGTTGCCGACAAATTCGATATTATTGACCAGGGAGGGCGAAAGATTGATAACCTCGAGCTCGTTCATCTTCTTTGGAAGAGTAGCCAGTCGGTTTACAAAGCCCGCTATGATGGAAACGGCGTAAAAGCCTCTGATGTGGATGCCTTTCACGACTTTCGTGGTGAGCGCGCCAACCTGAATGCCGAGCAGAGAGCCTATGAGCATGCCCATGGCGAGGGTGTAGAAAACATACCCGTAGATCGCGTACTGGCCTATGGCTGCAAGACCAGCTGTGAAGATGATCTGAAGGATGTCGGTTCCAACCGTGGTCATGGAAGAAACGCCGAAGATGTAAACGAACATGGGGAAGGTGATGAATCCGCCGCCAACGCCCATGATGGCCGCCATGATGCCGACTATCACGCCGCCGGCCGCAATGATCACGCCTGAGAGCTTCTTCCCGCCAGGTACGAAATCCTCGTCGAAAGTGATCATGGGGGGGAGGTTGAGGTTCTGAAGCTTCGCCGCCAGAGCCGGCGTCCCACCTGTCGCCGGGCCGCCGTGAGCATCCCCGCCGGTATCCGACTTGCTCGATTTGATGAAGTCGATGAGTGCGTAAAATCCTAGAAATCCGAGCAATACCGCATACACGCCGCTTATGAAGGCTTCGCTCATGAGCGGGTCTTTGTTATAGAGCCCTTTGTTGATGGCGCCTCCGATGAATGTGCCTACGCCGGAGCCGACCAGGAATGCAACGGCCAATTTTACCGAGACATTGCCAAGCTTCTTGTGGACCGTTGTTCCCATGATCGCTTTGGCGAAGATGTGGAAAAGGTCCGTTCCCACTGCGAGAATGCCTTTAACTCCGGCAGCCATGAGGGCAGGGGTGATGATGAAGCCGCCGCCTGCTCCGATGCAGCCCGTGATGAGGCCCGCTGCCAGGCCGACAGCGATGGAGACCATAAAAATGGTTGTGGAATAAAATGCGGGGCCGTAAGCGGTCTTTGCTCCAAGAAAATCCGCCGCTTCGATAAAGGATACGCCCAGTATGGGAAGCGAGAGGAGAAAAAGGACCAGGAGCTTCTTTCGATTTTTGATAATCGACATGGAAACCTCCAAATCCCACTTCGCATGGGCAATAGACGCCGCTTTTAAAAATTCGAACACCTGCCTGGGACCACTCATTGAATAGACCTCCTTTTGATAAATCCAAAAAACAACTTCATACCCTTCTCACAAACCTTTATGGATTAAATAAATGAAGCAACTGCGCCTTCCGCTTCCTACAAACAATTGGACTTTTGCCTGTAAGAGCTTCAGACGGCTTTCGGACAGATGGACTAAGGCAACGCATGTGCCAAAAAACGGAATGTGGAAAGAATTTCACAAGCAGTTGAAAAAAGGGACCATATTGGAAAGGGTGGGGTCGGGCGGACGCCTTCGAAGGAAATCTGCTGTCAGGTTTTTTTACAGTGTGTAAAAAAAGGCGGATGGATGCGCTGGGCTGGGATGATGAAAATAGGACAAGGCGGAAGTATCGTCTTCTTCCAGTTCTTGAGCCCCGAAGGGGCGCAACATCATAGCCCAGGGCAACGCCCTGGGTATGGGGGCATCCCTATTGAACGTTAAAGCCCTGAAAGGGCGTAATAGCCAATGGATGAGCTATCCCGCCCCTTCAGGGCTCAAAAGGTGTTGTGTGCGACTTCCACCCAGGGCGTTGCCCTGGGCTATGGTATTGCGCCCCTTTGGGGCTTGAAGAACGATGATTCATAAAAGCCGGAGAAAGTGATGGGCCATTTCAGGGAATTCCGGCACTGATTTTCATCAGCCCCAGTTGAGCTCAAATCCCCAAATAAGTCCGGCGCACTTCCTCATTCTTGAGCAGTTGCCGCGCTTCGCCTTCAAGGGTCACTTTTCCTCGCGCCAGGACATAGGCGTAGTCGCTCACAGCGAGCGCCATTTGAACGTTCTGTTCGACAAGAATCATGGTGAGTCCCTCTTCTTTGAGTCGGAGAAGAGACTCGAAGAGGCTCATCGCGAGCCTGGGCGAAAGCCCGAGGGAAAGTTCGTCAAGCATCAGGATTTCCGGCTCCGCCATAAGCCCGCGCGCTACGGCCGCCATTTGTTGCTCTCCGCCGCTGAGAGTGCCCGCTTTCTGAGATCGACGCTCTTTGAGGCG
>CAZOEL010000100.1:0-21636 GCA_964578835.1 uncultured Syntrophobacteraceae bacterium
CGATGCCCCGGGCTATGGTATTTCGCCCTTTCAGGGCTTTCACGGGAAGCTTTCGAGAGCGAAGTGCAGGGTATGAGATCCCGTACACATGGTCATTTCTGAATGAGAACAAATTTACCGTGGACAGGACTAACTTGTTCCCTATTGACTCTATACTCTTCGCTGACGAACTTGGGTTAGAAGTCCTCAACGCTTGGGAACGCCGGCGCGCAAAGCAAATTCATTTCTTGACGAACCTTGAAAGCAGGCGAAAATAAGAGGGCTGCGGCGCGCCGCCAAGTTTGTCCGGTCATCGCCTGTGGACCGCCCCGGATCAATCGGCAGAGGATAGCTTTCATGAGCCATTGGTTTAGCATTATAAGAAGCGTATTCATCGTCATTCTAATCCCGTTTTTAATGGTGATTCTTCCGCCCAGCGGCTTCTGTGATAGAGGATCAGCTTCCGATCATGCTTTTCCCTTTCATCCTGGAGAAAAGCTCACTTTCGAAATCCGCTGGCAATTCATTCCGGCAGGAGTTGGAACGCTCGAGGTTTTGCCCGAAAAGACAGTGGAGGGAGTCGAGGCCAGGCATTTTCGCTTCACGGTCAAAACGAACGCCGTTGTGGATAAGATCTACAAAGTGCGCGACCAGGTGGACGCCTTTACAGATGTTGGGATGACCCGCTCGGTGCTCTTTTTGAAAAAGCAGCAGGAGGGGAAGCACAAGCGCAACATCAAAGTTGCCTTCGACTGGGATAAAGGGACGGCACAGTATGAAAACTTCGGAAAGAAGAGTAAACCGATACCTATTGAGCCGCGCACTTTCGATCCTTTTTCCCTTTTCTATGCGTTTCGGCTTCAAAAGCTCGCTGAAAACACGGAGCTTCAGGCTTTCGTGACCGACGGCAAGAAATTCGTGGCGGGCAAAGCGCGCATTCATGCGAAAGAAAAAGTGAAGACGCAGGCTGGTGAGTTCGACACGTACCTTATCGAGCCGGATCTAAAGGATGTGAGCGGGGTATTCAAGCAGAGCGAAAACTCGAAGATGCTCATATGGGTTACGGCCGATGAGCGCCGTTTGCCCGTCAGAATAACCAGCTCGGTAGCCGTTGGAAGCTTCATAGCGGAGCTCATTTCCATCGAGAATAGGGGCAGGTAATTCGTGGCTGCGCGTCCTCTTGGGCGTGTTTGGATTTAAGCATATCAGCTCGGAAATAATATCCGGCCAGAAACGGCAAGTCTTTTCTTGCTTTTTTAAATTTTGGCCATTACAATAGATGAATGCTAAATGGATACGATATTCTAAGTCATGCAGGAAATCGATCTTTCGCCAATACGATTGGTGCGGTTTCGGGCAGCTTCAGGTACCGCATCAAATAAGCAGAGACAATAACACAATTTATTGAAGGATTAAAAAGATGACGGAAGGTCGAGTAAAGTGGTTTAATGACAGCAAGGGCTATGGATTTATCGAAGCTGACAGCGGGCACGATGTGTTCGTTCATCACTCATCCATCCTGGGGGAAGGATTCAAATCCCTGGCTGAAGGAGAGCGAGTGAGCTTTGTTGAGGAAAAAGGCGCCAAGGGACCCCAGGCGACGAACGTGCGAAAGCTCTAGCTGCAATCTTATGAAGGCGGTTTAAATGTGAGCATTAGCCGGAGTGTAAGAAGCTCCGGCTTTTTTATTTGCAGCCGGCGAGGACCTTAATTTTTCTGTCTTTGGTGAGGGTGCTGACGGTCTTCGATCGCAGCGGCCTCACAACGGCTCATGGATCGTCCGATTGAAAGCGCTGCCTAATCATGCGCCAAAGAAGGCGCATGATTGAGGGCCAAACGGCTTTGGGACGAAATACGCGCTATTTCTGCTTGTCATCCCAATGTAACGTCCATTGCTCCGGGAGAGGCTGCGGCCCGGGTTTGATTCCGGCTATGTCCGGATCTTCGTTATCGCTGTTCGGTTGACGTTCAACCTTGGCTTTTTTCGCTTCTTGGCGCCGAAGCTCCTTGTCTCTTTGTTTCTGTTTCTTCTCTTTTTCCCTCTCAAGCTTCTGAAAGGTAGCTTTTGATCTTTGAGCCATTATTTACTCCATGACGCTCGTTGGCTGCCTCAGCCTAATACCTCGATCTACGTTGCGTCCTTTTAGCAGGCGGCTTCGCCTGGCTAAGCTTGATGAGCTGATCTTTTAACCTCGTTCCATTCAATGCCTTCATAGCCTTGTCAGCTTCTGAATTGTTCGGCATCTCCACAAACCCAAAGCCCTTCGATTGGCCGGAGGAGTGTTCTTTGACAATATTCACCGCAGATACTTCCCCGAAAGCGGAGAAAAAGGCTCTCAATTCGTCTTCAGTTACATTATAGGCTAAGTTGCCGACATAAATATTCATTATTTATTCTCCCGGTATTGTGGCTATGAGTGAAAAATAAAAAGTCCTTGCATCACTTTTTGTCTTTCAAAAAGCAGCGGACGGCGTCGGGAGAGGTCCCGACCGCCCTGACCGCATGTTTAAGCTGCATTTCGGTACAATCGAATTTGCGAGACCAATATTTGAGCTCGTTTGGCTCATGAGGATTGACCCTGTTGTCGGCGTAAGGACCTCGTTTCGGCTTATCAGCGCTCATGGGCTCTTTCCTTTCAGAAACTTGAAACCACAAAATGGAATGAAAAAGAATGCCGCTACTGGAAAACGGGATATGCAGGCGGAATCCTCCGGCCAAGGATTCTCAACTTCCTACCAGTCATTATCTCTTCGATGATAGGCCCCAACCAGTCAGATGACTTAAGAGCATCGCCGGCAACCCGATGCTTCCGGGTTCTTTCCGCCGGGATACGCCACATGAGGATGATGTGAGTCTAACTGCTCACAAGGGCGGAATCTTCCCAGTAGCTCTTTATTGTATCTTCAATGGCGTTGCTCGTTCCTTTTGAATTGTCCCGTTTGGCAATCGGCTCAGCAAGTTTGAACGCCCTGATAATGCTAATGAGCATTTTTCCAAGGGACAATGCCTCCTCCAACTTCTGGCGGCAAAGGAAGATCTCGGATCTTTCGACCGGCTCATGACCGTGAAGCGCTTTTTCGTTTGAGTCCACTTCGGATGCAGCGATCTTCTTGAGCGCAAGGATGGTTTCAGCCATTTCGGCATCGTCGGCGTTGTGTAAAAATTGTACCGCCAGGTTCAAAATCTTGGCTCTCTGGCTTCGCCCTGCTCTTTGGTGCGATTCGGACTTTCGGGTCAAGTATGGAACTGCAAACGTCCTGCTGAAAGAGATCAAATCTATCTCTTTTGATCCGGTGTAGTTCTTGAGCTCTTCGAAGAAGTACCCGGTTGAGAGTAGATCCTTCACTAATGCGTTTGGCGTCTCTGTCATTTCTGATCTCCCACCAAGTGCTGCCTTGTTATTTTAAAGCGCAACTCGATTCCGCTGGCTCCTTCAGAGTAAACGGCGCAATTTGGAGTTGCCGGTCCACGTCCATACCGGAGGGAGCCAGACCCATCGCGCAACAGCTGAATGCGGGAGATGAGGGGGTGTCATCCGATTCCCAACTGCCCACATCATAACAGATGCGCCTGAATAAGGCGAAGCCTTTGTCAACTTTCTTGGATATGCGCTCGTGATTCAGCGGGCGCATAAGCGAGAATGAGGAAAAAAGATCAATAAATGCCTCGGGCGTTCAAAGGAGTGAGGATCGGAAGAACAACTCCTTAAAACGCCATCTCTACGAGGAGCTCGCCTCCGATTCGGGTCACCTTGCAGTTGGGATATTGTTTCTTCAGAACATGGATCATCTTCTTGTTCTCCCACATTACACTGGCCGTAAAGCCTTTGTACTCGTTCTCTCTGGCTATTCTCTCGAGCACTTTGACGAGATGAGTGGCGATCCCCTGTCCCTGGAAATCCTCCCGGATCACAAAGGCGACTTCCGCCCAGCCCTCCTCTTCGGCCCCGGCGTAAGTGGCTATGGCCATGATTTCCTTGTACCCGCCGCTTGAGGTGAGGCCTATGATGGACATATTCTTGCGGTAGTCCACGTTGGCCCATTGCTCCTGGAGGCTTTTGTGGGGGAAAAGGCTCCTGTAGTAGCGGAAACGGGAGAAAACCGTTTCGGCCTGGAGCGAGTAGAAGAAGTTCCGGTATGCAAATTCATCGGAGGGCAGAACCGGTCGGATTTCGATGGTCTCCCCGTTCTTTAGCTGGAAAGAGCCCTTGTAGTCCTCGAGGAAGATGAGGTCCTCCTGGTGGGGAGGGAGCTGGTCGGAGAAGATGTAATGGTGCTTTTTGGCCGCATCGATCAGCTCCTCGCGGAACTTGGGGTGAGCGATCTGGGCAAGCTCCATCACCCTCTGATAGATGCTCTTGCCCTTGAGCTGGGCGATGCCGTATTCGGTGACGACAAAGTTCACGTCTCCTCGGGTGGTGGCCACGCCCGCTCCCTCGCTCAAGTGGGAGACGATGCGCGAGACCTTGCCCTTCTGAGCCGTGGAGGGCAGGGCGATGATGGAGAACCCGCCCTTGGACATGGCGCTGCCCCGGATGAAATCGACCTGGTCCCCAATGCCGCTGTAGAAGAGATAGCCAATGGAGTCCGAGCACACCTGCCCGGTGAGGTCCACTTCCAGAGCCGAGCTGATGGAAATCAGGTTGTCGTTTCGGGCGATGACGGCCGGATCGTTCACGAGCTCGGAGCTGCTGAAATAGAATGACGGGTTATTGTGGAGATAGTCGTACAGCCTGGCCGATCCCATGCAAAGGGAGGCGACCGTTCTGCCGCGCAGGAAGGATTTCTTCTTGTTCGTGATGACCTTCTTTTCGAAAAGAGGCAGAAACGAGTCGGTGATCACCTGGGTGTGGATGCCAAGATCCTTTTTCGAGTCGAGGTATCGGAGGATCGCATCCGGGAGATGCCCGTAGCCGATCTGGAGCGTGGCCCCATCGTTGACCAGCTGGGAGACGTAGTGGCCGATGCGCATGGTGACCTCGGGGTCTCCCACGGCGGGAAAGAGATCCCCCAGGGGCTCTTCCTTTATGACCAGGTAGTCGATCTCGTCAATATGAACGAAGCTGTCGCCAAGGGTTCTCGGCATCCTCGGGTTGACCTGGGCAATGACCAGAGCCGAGCTCTCCATGCCGGCCCGGGTGATGTCCAC
Source organism: uncultured Syntrophobacteraceae bacterium (assembly GCA_964578835.1). Classification (GTDB taxonomy): domain Bacteria; phylum Desulfobacterota; class Syntrophobacteria; order Syntrophobacterales; family Syntrophobacteraceae; genus CAZOEL01. The sequence continues at coordinate 5,129 of CAZOEL010000100.1, forward strand.
AGAAATCCCAAGGCTGCAGTACCCATATTCGTCAGGGGGGCTCACCTGGATAAGGGCGACATCCAGCCCGATGTGCTTCTGGGCGAAAAGCTCCGGGATCTGCGAGAGATAGACGGGAACATAGTCTATGTTTCCCTTGAAGACCGCCTTCTGCATGGCCGGGGTGATGAAGAAAAGCTTGAGGGAGAAGCGTTCGAGGAAAGATTGATCGTCGGCGTACTCCGAGAGCATGCCCGAGAGCGTCTGATAGACCATGATGTCCTGAAGGCTCGACTCGCCCACCATGGCCTGGATGAGATGCCTTGGCTCTCCGCACCCCGTGCCGACAAAAACCCGGCTTCCACTCTTTATGGCCGAGACGGCCTCTCGGGCGCTCGTCACTTTCTCTGCGCAATGCTCTTTAAGCCAATCCATGTAATCCATAAGATGAATTTCCCTCCCCTTGAATTCCGTTTTCATCAAGAGCCTAACACGTTTCGAACCTGCTTGGCCATATCCCTAGAGCTCCATGCTCCCAGCACAAACTAGACCGGAGCGACGTCAAGCCCGAGCGCCTCGGATGAGATGAAGATGAGCCGCAGCAACTTATCAACCCCACTAGTTCAGAACATCTTAAACAGCTTCGGAAAGGCTGTCGAGGTGATTCAGAACAAAAGATCACAAGCAATTATGGTCCTTCATTCGGCTCTGCCTCATAAGTGAGCTGGAACAGCAATTTAGTTCAGAGACACTCGCTCCGGCATGCAGCTTATTTTGGCGACGTGTATAAGTATTTGTATTTTTAGATGATTTCTCGGTTGCATTATGCAACTGACTTAACATATTGTCTTTATTAGAAGATCTTGGATTGTCCATTTCTTTCTGATTTCCACGTCGTTGACTCAATTCGAATACCCCGTAAAGGAAGAAAGTCCGGGGCTATTCTCATAAGGCGCCCCACGCCTGAATCTGAGAGATGAAAGTCAGTCTTGGAACGAATAGACAGTCTTTGTCCAGTATTAAGCATTGTTTTTGTCGATCCCGAAAGTGCGCCCATCCGTGCAAGTTCTACCCAGTCCCTGTGCGCCCATGACGTTCGATGGCCGATGTGCTGCAAATAGCCCCAGGAGAGCTCCAAAGCAACAAGCTCGAGAGCCGATCATAAAATAATTCTCAATTGATTAAAGGCCGAGCTATAACTGACCGATAGTAGAGCAAGCCAATAAATGGTCAAGCTCTTCTTCTACTACTAATAACTCGCTCTGTGACCAGCTTTTGGGAAAAGATATCGTCTTCATTCAACTAACAGATATGGGGATTGCCCGATCTGAAAGTGAAAACTCAAATCAGTGTTGAGAAAGAATCGCCAACTCTGGATGGCTTGCGGATCCTTGGCATGTAAGCAAATCGTTTTCACGCTTTTTTGTTCATTCCATTTGGGAGGTTTTCTTTGGTTGCCAAGGATTTTCACGGGGAAATAAATCACGCAGCATAGCAAACAGACAAAAAGGAGGATTTGACCATGAGAGGAACATCAAGATTGATCGTTGCCGCGCTAATCGTTTTCTTCCTGACATCTCTTGCTTCAGCCAAATCTTATGAAGGAAAGAAGATACTATTCATTGATTCGTACCATGAAGGATACGAGTGGAGTGATGGAATCCTGCGGGGAGTTCAGGAAGGACTCAAAGGAAGCGGCATAGATCTCAAAGTGGTTCGAATGGATACCAAGCGCAATGGCTCCCAGGAGTTCAAGAAAGAAGCAGGAAACAAGGTGAAGAAAGAAATCGACGATTTCAAGCCGGATGTAGTGATCGCGGCAGACGATAATGCATCACAGTTTGTCATCGTGCCGTATTTGAAGGATACAGACTTGCCCGTCGTCTTTTGCGGGGTCAACTGGGATGCTTCCGGCTATGGCTTTCCATGCAAGAATGTAACCGGAATGGTTGAAGTCACCGAGATTGACGCGCTTGGAAGACTGTTCAAAGGGATTTCAAAAGGAGACAGAATAGGCTTCATAGCCGATGATACCGAAACGAATCGAAAAGAAGTAGAGAATTACAAGAAGGTGTACAACCTCGATCTTGTTACCTACTTTGCCAAGACATTCGATGACTTCAAGAAGGGTTACGTAGAAATCCAGGATAAAGTCGACAGCGTGATATTTTACGGCTGGGCGGCGATTCAAGGATGGAATGCCAGTGAGGCGGCCGATTTTGTCCTGAGTAACACAAAGATACCATCCGGTAGCTTCCAGGAAGAAGTAATGCCCTATGTTACCATCGGTTACCTGAAGGTTCCTGAAGAGCAGGGGGAATGGTCGGCGGCAACCGCGTTGAAGATCCTGGATGGCGCTAAGCCGATGGATATTCCAATTGACCGAAATAAAAAGGGAAAGCTCATGTTGAATGCAAAAATTGCAGAAAAAGCCGGGATACAACTCCCGTACGAGCTCATACAGTCTGCGGCAAAGGTTATCGAATAAAGGCGCAAGGGTCCACACTGCAAACGCTTGGAGAAAGAGGATTTCATTATCGCGGAATCCCATTTCTCCAGGCGTGAGGGCTCAATCGGCATATAGCCGATAACCCATTACGCAGGCTTTCTTGCGAAACCATGAGAAGGACCCTTGTTTTGAGCTGGAATCGCTTCTCGTAGAGCACAGGAAAACGCTGCTATATAAATCAGGTTTTCAAATCGCCATGACATGAGGAGATTTACAATGAATTTGGGCCTCAAGGGTCGATTTCTTTTCCCGACTCTCATTCTCATAATTCTTGGAATGAGCTCCTTGTCCTCTGTCTCATACAAAATCTCCAAAAGCGCATTGGAGGACATCCTGAACGAAGAGATAGAGCAACTTGCCAGGATTACCAACGACAAGATATCGTCCTATTTAGAAGACCGCAAAGTAGACGTCAGCAATTGGGGCCAGCAAAAGATTTTTCAAACTGCTGTTCAAGATTCTTTTGTTGGCAAAGCAGCGCGCCAATCCGCCAGCGAATTGTTAGCAAGGATTAAGAAAGACTACAAATACTACGAAAATATATGCATAGCCAACGCTCAGGGAGAGCTCATCGCCGCAGCCGATGATGCGGTTGTCGGGAAAGTCCAGGTCGCAGATCGGGATTACTTCCAGAAGTCATTCAAGGGCGCTCTTTCTGTTTCTGAAGTAATGGAAAGCCAGAGCACCGGAAAAGCGGTCTTTGTCATATCTGCACCCATTAAAGAAAAAGATCAAGCTCTTGGCGTTCTTTTTGGAGTTTTGGATCTGGTCTATTTCAGCTCAATAAACATAGACCCATTGAAGGTTGGAGCGAGCGGTTACGTTTATATTTTCCAGAGCGACGGCGCGGTGATCTCCCATCCGGACAAGCAGTTGATCCTGAAGAGCAGCATGAAAGAGTTCGATTTCGGTAAGGAGATGATGTCAAAGCAATCAGGTATTATCAGCTACAGTTTCGGGGGAGCTGATAGAATCGAAGCCTTCAGGAAAAATGAGGAGCTAGGCTGGACTATAAGTTGTGTGGGCATGAAAGAAGAGCTCCTGAGGCCCGTCAAGAGACTTGGCTACATCAACCTCGGCTTCATGGCGTGCATCGTTCTTACAGTAGGATTAACGATCTGGCTCATAGCCAACGGCTCCATCAAACCTATCCTGAGGGTCATAGCCGATCTAAATGACGGGGCGGAGCAGGCGGCCGCCGCCTCCGGGCAGATCACTCTGGCCAGCCAGCAACTGGCTTCCGGAACATCCGAACAAGCTGCCTTCACCGAAGAGACTACTGCAGCTCTTGATGAAATGTCCTCCATGACCAGGCAGAATGCGGAGAACGCATCCCACGCCAATCAACTCATGGGGCAGGCAAGCCAGGTTGTCGAAAAGGCTAATACGTCCATGGAAATCGTTACCGCCTCCATGACAGAAATCTCCAAAGCCTCGGAGGCTACGCAGAAGATCATTAAGACCATAGACGAAATTGCTTTCCAGACCAACCTCCTCGCCCTCAATGCAGCAGTGGAAGCTGCAAGAGCAGGAGAAGCAGGCGCAGGGTTCGCCGTTGTGGCGGATGAGGTGAGAAATCTCGCCAGAAGGGCGGCCGCGGCGGCAAGAGATACGGCAAATCTCATCGAAGGGACCGTGAAGAAGGTAAATGAGGGTTCCGAGTCTGTGGGGAAGACCAATGGAGAGTTCCGCCAGGTTGCCGCCACAGTGACAAAATCAACGGAGTTGGTCCGCGAGATTGCCGCCGCATCCCATGAGCAGGCTCAAGGGATCGAGCAGATAAACAAAGCACTGTCCGAACTGGATCAGGTGATCCAACAGAATGCCGCCAATGCAGAAGAATCCGCATTGGCTTCTGAAGAGATGAATGCTCAAGCCGCGAACATGAGGAGATTTGTCGCAAGCCTTATGGCTATTGTGCGTGGAGACGCAAAAGACTAGGCAAGAGCTCTCAATTCCAGCAACAAAAGACAAATTGACGCATCCGTAGCCCTCTGCATCCAAGAAAGCGCTGTCAGGCAAAATGATGAGCAACAAACCTGGGAGGATCGAAGGCGGCTGTCATGATGCGGATGCTCGAAATAATACTCGTCGATTCTTCAACGTCCTGCGGTAAAACCTGCGGTTTCCTAAGTCCTTGAGGGCAACCTCTGGTAGAATCATAGAATCGCGCCAACCAGCTTGCCTTTTTCGCCTTCTTGAGGCAATATCCTCATGGTCGAACTTGATTCAATCGGGACTTTTTACCCCAGAGCAGCACTTGGGCGCGGAGCTGCTCGGCTGACATCCATTGCCGATCCATCGGTTTTCGGGAGTGGATGCTTTATGCGGGTTTGGGTCCGAAGCGGAGGCGGGGAGCGCTAACTTACACTACATTAGATTGCGCTGGGCGTCCCATTGGCGCTCAGTCCCGGCTTGATCGCGACAGCCGGCGAAATGGGGCTATTCTAAATAGCCTCGATTCATGATTTCACAAAGAACCGACCCATTCTTGCTCTCCGCTTTGAATTTCGCGACATATTCATATCAATCTGTTGCGGTTCGGCCATGCGTCATGCTAGGCATTGCAACCCATTAGGATTCTAAAGAAATAGGCGTCCTCATACAATTCCGAAGGAAAGAGAATGAATCGTTGCGAGCATTCTTCGGCCACGCCATCGGACAAAGCGCTTCTCAAACAGCTCTATCTGAATGATATCCTGTCTGCAAAACGCACTGCGGCTTTGGATAGGATCATGGCTGCATTCCACAGCGGCTATTCCATCCCAGAGATATACATGGATATTTTCCAAGAATCCCTTCATGAAGTAGGTCGCCTATGGGAAACAAACCGCATAGGCGTCGCCGAAGAGCATGTAGCAACCGCAATCACCCAGTTCATCATGTCGAATCTGTATCAGCATCTCGAAACCGCCGATGCGCGCAGGGGCAGGCTCGTCATCACGGGAATCCAGGGTGAGCTGCACCAGGTAGGCTCCAACATGGTTTCGGATGTGCTGGAAGCCGACGGCTGGGATGTCGTTTTTCTTGGCTCCGACGTCTCTCCGGAGAGCGCGATCGAAGCGGTCCGCAGGCATCACGCCGATGTGCTGGGTATTTCAGCTACCTTGGCAAGGAATATTCCTGTCGTGGTAGACCTCGTTGATAGAGTAAAACAGGAGTTCGGCCTGGGCGCTCCCGGGATTCTGCTGGGTGGCGGCGCTTTCCATAACTTCTCGGAGCTCCCGCGGGAGCTTGAGGGATGCATATTTGCCCGCGATCTGCGGGAGGCTGTGGAGATGATGCGAAAAATAAATATAGGAGGAAATGGAGAGTGAAGCCGTTGATGGATGCCCTGAAAGAATCCACCCGGGAGCGACATGCCCGCATGGAGGGGCTTCCGTTCATCGCCGCCCTCACCAGTGGCGAGCTGCCTCTCAATTGCTATGTAGCCCAGTTGCGCGCCTTGGCTGTTATTCACGCCACTTTGGATCATGAGCTGCGTCAGGCTCAGCCTACGGAGATCATAACGCTCTACCAAGCCAGACCGTCTCGACTGGCGCTCCTTCGGTCGGATCTAAGCGTTTTCGATCGGCTCCCCGACTGCCTGGCGTCTATTGAGCGGGCTCTCCATATTGCCGACTGGATCCGAAAGGTTCGTCTGGAGCACCCCGAAGACCTGCCGGGCCTGCTCTATGTGCTGGAGGGGACAACCCTTGGCAATGCCGTCCATCTTCGGGATGTCGTGAAAGCGTTCGGTGAGCGCGTTGCAGGCGCCGTCCGCTACTATGCCGGCTACGGCGACAAGACCGGCGAATACTGGAAAGAATTTGGCGCCGCCATGAATGCGCTTCCCGTAGACGGGACAGGTCGCGAACGGCTGATAACCGCTGGGCATGCGTTCTTTGATTGCCTTGAGAGGCTTTACTCCGCATTATATCCGGTCGCAGAAGACGGGTGGGGCTTTACAGCCAGCATGCTCAACCCCGAAGCTGGAAATCACCAGGTTCCGAATAGTGAGACAGAAATACGGGCGGCAATAATCGCTGCGCGCAGGTGCCGAGAAGAATTTCCTTATTTTGACGAGCGCTACCGCGAGCGGGGCGAGAGTTTTGCCAAAAGCGACGCCGCTTGGCTGGTCACACTCACCGCGCTGCCTCGGAGTCAGCTTTTGAGCCAGGTTGAATGGCTCGGAAGGGTGCTTTCTAACCGCGGGATGCCCAGATTGACTCTGGAGCGCCAGCTTGAGCTGCTCTACGAGGAGCTTGCATCGGCATTTCCGGAGCGGAGCGAAGTCTATGGGGGGCTGCTTGAAGCTTCAAGCTTCCTGAGATCGGAACGGTTGCAGGCCATTTCCGAAGCTGTATTCCATGACCTTGCCAGGCAGTTTCATATCGCTTCCAATGACGAACTGGGGGGACGGCTTAGCAGGACAGGTGAGTTGATCGCATCAGCCGTCTGCGATGAGGCGCAAGGGATTTCCAATGCAGTTGACAGCCTGGTCTCTTGGATTACAGACGGACAGCGGTTTCCCGCCGCGTGGATTGAAGCGGTAAAGAGCATTACCGAACTTGCGCGTATTGAAGTCGCTCGCTCCGGCCGAGGGAGGAATTCATGAGCGCAGCGGACAATAACAACCACTTTCGGGCTTTCCTGACCGAAGCCCTTCCGCAGATAGCCTCTTTGCTTGAGCATTCGGCCACGCTGCACCTGGCGCTGCTCGGGCGCGATGGCGCCGTTCACTGGACAAATGGGGCTATGGCGAAACTGCTGGGCTGTGATGCGCCGTTGTTGGTTGGTCGTAATATTGCGGAATTTCTCGCATCGACCGATATCGACCTGATTGCGGGACCCCTTGCTGGAGCCGAGCGTCTGCCTCAAGGGGGAATGTTGATGAATTTTCTTCTGAAGAACAATGTTCCCCATACGTTGCAGTGCTCGATCGTTTCTTTTGACTCCAAGATTATCCTCCTGGGCGAGCCGATGATCGAGAGCAATCGATCCCTGCAGGATGAGCTGCTTCAGCTCAATAGCCGGCTGGTCGTGCTTTCCCGCGAGAACATTCGCAAGGGACGCGATCTTGAAAGGACGGTTCGATCGCTCTCCAAGGAGATCGAACAGCGCAAGAAAGCGGAATCGGAGCTGCTTCGCTATCAGGATCAGATCGTCGAAGCGATGGCGCAGGTGGGGCAGTCGGAGGCTAAATTCAGGGCCATCTTCGAACAATCGCCTCTGGGCGTGGCTTTGACGGATTCACTGACCGGACAGCTGATAGAGGTTAACAACCAGTTTGCGGAAAACGCGGGACGAAGCCGCGAGGAGCTTACTTCCATCGACTGGATGAGCATCACTCACCCTGACGACCGGCAAGCGCAACAGGAGCAGATGGATAGGCTCAATGCGGGAGAAATCGATAGCTTCCAGATCGACAAGCGCTATCTGCGCCCGAGCGGATCGGTGGTATGGGTCCACCTCACGGTGGCGCCCGTCATGATCGGGACGGAAGGAAGGCCCTGTTACCTTGGAATGGTGGAGGACATCACCGAGCGTAAACGGTATGAGCTCGAGATCGAGCAGGCCCGCGACGCCGCAGCCGCCGCTAACCGGGCGCTTCAAGTCGCGAACGCTGAGCTTTATCGGCTTGCCAGCACCGACCCTCTCACCGGCGTTTGTAACCGACGCTATTTCGAACAGGGCCTGGAAGTTGAAATGGCGCGCGCGCAACGCTACGGCGAGCCGCTGGCATTGGCGCTGCTGGACATTGACCATTTCAAGTCGATCAACGACTCTTTCGGTCATCATACGGGAGATGAGGTGCTGATAGAGGTGACCAAACGAGCTCAGTGCAATCTGCGGACGTCTGACTTGCTCGCGCGCTGGGGCGGAGAGGAGTTCGTGGTGTTGTTGCCGCACTGTAATGCAGCCAACGCCATGAATTTGGCTGAGAAGCTCCGCGTCTTGATTGCGGAGCATCCTTTCCCCGTTGTGGGTCCGGTTACAGCCAGCTTTGGCGTGGCCGAATACTGGCCCCCGGAAACTCTTGACAGTTGGGTCATGCGGGTCGACGCCGCGCTCTACGAAGCGAAGTCCGCCGGACGCAATACTGTGCGACTTGGTCTCTAATTCGGCAATTCCATTCATGTCCGGCTATACGGCGAATGTCATCCCTCATCATGGAGTCCTGCTCCCGGCGCTCAGCATGAAAAGGACGCCGCCGAGCATGGCAAGGCAGGTTTGTGAGCTTGATTGTTCCTCTCCTCCCTCAAAAAGGGATTCACCTTGCAAACCTGCCCATCCTCGTAGGTAACCACAGTTTCGGCAAAGGCTTCGATGTCTTCCGGATCGTGGGTGATCATGATGACCGGAATATTGAAGATGGCCTGAATCCTGATGAGCTCCTTTCTCAATCTGGCTCGCAACAGGGTGTCCAGCGCTGAGAACGGCTCATCGAGGAGCAATAGCTTTGGCTTTCGGATGAGCGCCCTGGCCAGCGCCACCCTCTGCTTCTGACCTCCGGAGAGGTCGAAGGGAAAGCTGTCCTTGAGGCGCGATATCTCAAAGACCTCTAAAATATCTTCTAACTGGCGGAAGTCTTGATGCGCCAGGCGTCCCCGCCAGTTTCTCTTCAATCCGAAGCTCACATTTTCAGCCACGCTAAGATGCGGGAAAAGAGCGTAGTCCTGAAAGAGATAACCGATTCCGCGCTCGCGGGAAGGAATATTGATCCCAGCCTTTGAATCGAAAAGGGCTCGCCCGTTCAAGGAAATTCTTCCGGCATCCGGCTCGACGAGGCCCGCTATGGACTGCAATGTGAGCGTTTTCCCCGATCCCGACGGGCCGAAGAGGACCACGAACTGGTCTTGCGATGAGAAAGCCGCCTTGAGCTTGAAGCTCCTCCCGCGGGATGACAACGCTTTTTCCACATCTACTTGAATCAACATGCTATGGCTTCCCGAATCCATACTCTGAAAGCACCTTCTGACCATCATCGCTCAGGACGAAATCCAAAAACTTCTGAGCGAGATCTTTCTTTTCAGTCGCTGCAACAATGGCGATCGGATAGAGAATCGGCTTGGTCTTTTCCATAACCGAAACGCTTCTCACCTTCTCTTTCGCGATGGCCGCATCGGTTGCAAAAACAAAGCCGGCATCGACTTCTCCTCTCGAGACATAATCGAGCACCTGACGGACCGAGTCGCCATAGATGAGCTTCGGAGTCAGCGTCTCCCATAGTCCTTCGTTTGTCAGAGCTTCCTGCGCGTAGCGCCCTGCGGGAACCGTTTCCGTCTTGCCGACTGCGATCTTGGCTATTTCTTTTCCACCGAGGCCCTGAGCGTTCTTGACGGAAGCGCCCGATGCTTGCGGAACGATGAGCACGAGTCGGTTGCTCACGAAGTTCTTTCTGGACTCATGGGCGATCAACTTCTTTTCCTTCGCCTGATCCATGGTCTTCTGATCCGCGGAAGCGAAGAGATCGGCTGGGGCGCCTGCCTCTATCTGCTGCAGGAGCGGCCCGGAGGCGGCAAAATTGAAAATGACCTTTGCGCCGGGATTTGCGGCTTCAAACTTCTTGCCAACCTCCCGGAAAGCGTTGGTGAGGCTCGCCGCCGCGGAAACGATCAATTCCTGATCTGCCAAAGCGCCGTTAGCATAGAAGAGGAGCATCAAGGATAAGAGCAGGGATCTGAGCCAAACGGAGCTTTTACTTTTCATCGGTCAATCTCCTTCAAGTATTGGGTTTTGAGGATTCTTCCGGCGGCCACGAGCACTGTGACGCACACCATGGAAGTGATGAGAACGAGAATCGCGGCTTGCCGGTCGTTTCCAGCCTGCACCGCATCGTAGACGGCGAGGGAGAGGGTCTGGGTCTTGCCGGGCAGATTGCCCGCCACCATCAGGGTGGCTCCGAACTCTCCCATGGCCCTGGCGAAGGCAAGCATCGTACCCGCCATTATGCCGCGCCATGCAAGCGGAAACGATACCCTGAAGAATACGCCCCACTCAGAAGAGCCAAGGGTCCTTGCCGCCTTCTCCAAATTGCTGTCCACATTTTCAAAAGCCGCGCGCGCCGCTTTGTAGACGAGCGGCAACGAGACCAGGGCCGCGGCAATGACGGCCCCTTGCCAGGTAAACATGAGAGTGATTCCGAAGGCCTCATGCAACCAGCGGCCGATCCAGCCGTTTCGTCCAATAAGGACAATGAGATAGTACCCCAGGACCGTCGGAGGAAGAACCAGGGGCAGAGTCAGAAAGGCATCCAGCCATTCTCTGCCCCAAAACCGAAAGCGCGCTATGAAGAAGGCAAAGGCGATTCCGATCAGGAAGGCAAAGAAAGAAGCCAGGCCCGCCACTTTCAAGGTCAGCAAAAGAGGCGTCATTGCGCTCATCGCGTTGAGCCCGAGCCATTGCCGGGGCTTTCCTTGTAAACCTTGCGGCTGAAACGATGGATGACGGGAGTCCCCGCGCCATGACGAACAGCTCTCAGGACGGCCTCTGTGTCTACGGGAACGGTCCCCGCCAGGACCCGAACCTGCGGCAGATGACGAAAGGCTTCAGCAACCATCGGAGTGCTGGGCCCGAGCATCAGAGCTTTCACGGCGGGGCCGATGCGGTCAAGGACTTCCTCTGTGCTGTCATTCAAGATCGAAGTCGAAGTGAGCAGCAACACCTCGGCCCATCCTTCAAGCTTGCGGTAGAAATCGTTTCGATCGCCCACTCCCTGATGGTCATCCAGCACCTCCACCACTGCGCCGCGAGCATCGAAGAGCTTCATGAGGGGACGAAAGAAGCCCACCATCGCCACGCGCGTTCCCTCTTCAATGCCAAAGGCGTCCATCCAGATGCGGTCCTTTGAATCTTCGGGAAGCTCGCTCGCCTCGTGAAAGTTCAGCGCATTGACCAGGGCAAGCCCCATGCCTCGATAAAGAGGCTCGGGATTCTTCACCTGCTCTAGAAGCTCGACCGCTCTCTCGCCTTCATAATCTCGATAGTCCCAGTTGATCGAGCAGCAATGCCCGTTGCCCAGATACGTATAGGCAAGGCCTATTCCGCCATCATCCGTCGTTACGGCGGTGTAGCTCAGACCGACCGAGACGGACGCCACTCTTGTAGCAAGGGCCTTTTCATGAAAATGAGCATACAGGTTTTGTATCAGTTGCATGGCTTTATTCCTTTGGCTTTCATAAGTATATGGAAGACGACTGCCATAGTAATGTAAAGTGGGCTGCCTGACAAGTATAAAGTACCTGATAATGAAAAACAATTTTCTGTGCAGAGGCAGTTCGGTAATATGTGTCTAGACGTCCTGGGAAAGTCGAGAGGTGTTCTATAAAATATTTCTTGACATTTATAACATGCACTAATAACCTCTTTCTCGCGACTTATCGTCGCACTAAACATTATCCTAGACCGCTTTAGCGCACAATAAAGTCAGAGGGGAATTTTAGAGCCAGCTTTATCGGGCCAATGAGAGGATAGTTCCATGGTGCGGGATATAGAAAGTCTAGAAGGCGAGTGTAATGACTCGGCCAATGCGCTGATGATAACCGGACGAGTCAAAGAGCCCCTTCTCCTTACCGCCAAAGAGCTGTGGGGGATGGAGGCCGAAGGAATACATCCCGCATCATCCCCTTTTTGTGCACCCGTCCTTGCTTGAGCATCACCATCTGAGAGCAATAGCGCGCCGCCAGATTAGGGTCGTGGAGCGTGACCAGCGATGTGAGATTCTTTGACGCGGTAATGGATTGAACCATGTCCATGATGAAATACTGATTCTTGAAATCGAGGTGAGATGTGGGCTCATCAAGCAACAGAATGGATGGGTTCTGAAAAAGGGCTCTGGCGAGCAGGACGATCTGCCTCTCGCCTCCGCTCAGAGCATTGAAGGAGCGATCCTTGAGATGGCCTACTCCAAGTTCATCCAACACCGCCGCGGCTTCACGACGGTCTCTGCCCGAAGGCCTCCCCAAGGCGCCGAGTCTGCCCGCCCTCGCCATGCCATAACCCCAAGGTTCTGGCGATGGCCTTACTGGGACAAGGAGAGTTTCTATTTCAACTCGAACACGGCTCTTGGAGAGAAGTCCTACGTCAAGTCGCGGCTTTTCTACGATCTTTTCAAAAACTCTCTCAATAGCTTCGACGATGACACCTATAGCACCATGACCAGGAGATCCTCCTTCAAAAGCTGGTATGACGATCATACAGCCGGGGGCTCCATCGAGCTTGGAACCGCGCTCATACCGCGCAATACCTTAAAAACGGCATTCCATTACAAAAGAGATATCCATAAGGAGCAAAACGCCGAGGGCGCGGCCGTTCAGAGGTTTGAAGACGAGATCTTCTCCCTCGGGCTTGAGGACACGATCGACATCACACAGCAGTTCTACGCAATCGTAGGCGCAAGCTATGACCATGTGAAGACGATTGAAGCCGAGGATCGCAACTCCACGACCAACCAGATCTCGGATTTTCCGACAGGCGACGCCTCAGCCTTCAATCCTCAGGCGGGCCTGTTCTACAAAGTCTTTGAAGACGGACTGGCGCATGTAAGCGTTGCCGGCAAATCGCGCCTTCCCTCTATCAAGGACAAGTTCTCCTACAGGCTCGGGACTGCGCTGCCCAACCCCGATCTCGATGCTGAAAAATCGATTAACTACGAAGTCGGCTATCAACACCTCATCTTTAAGAGGCTTTTGGCCGAGGTTACCTTCTTTTATTATGATATCAATGATTTTGTGCTCTTTAAAACCGTTCCCGACCCTGCCGATCCCACAAGAGCTCTCAATCAAAACCAGAACATTGGAGAGGTCGAGCAGTATGGGATAGAGCTCGGATTATCCGGGCAAATCCTAAGCCGCCTGAGGGGAGGCGTCAATTACACCTACTTTCAGAGCCACAACTTGAGCACCGATGACGAAATCCTCAATACCCCCGTTCACAAGGTGTTCGCCTATCTTCAGTTTTTTCCCATCGAACGGTTCAGCGTGCTCGGCGACATCGAATACGATTCCAAGCGGTTCAGTTCAACCGACGGCCTGCGGGTGGCCGACGGGTTCTTCACCGCCAACAGCAAGGCGATCCTGGAACCCTATGACGGGCTATTCTTCGAGTTGGGCGTAAAAAATATCTTCGATGAAAACTATGAGCTCGATGAAGGCTTTCCTCAGCCCGGAAGGAGCTTCTTCGCCAATGTCCGGTATCGATTCTAGCCTTCTCTTTTGTGAGTCTTCCACTGGTTTGCACGCCTACAGGTAAGGAGATAATAATGAAGAGTGCGCAGGATTTTCAGAGTCTGCTCGATGAAGCGGTGCGATTCCATGGACACCTCTGCGGAGGCCAGGTTATAGGCGTCAGAATGGCCATGGCCGGATTGCGGGAGCTTGGCATCGAAGATCCCAGGGGGGAGGAGGGCAGAGATCTGGTCATATTTGTTGAGATCGACCGGTGCGCAACAGACGCCATCATCGCCGCAACGGGGAGGACTCCGGGCAAGAGGAGCGTCAAGCTGATCGACTATGGCAAGATGGCGGCCACCTTCGTCGATGCGAGAACGGGAAGAGCCGTGAGGGTGAGCGTCAGGGGAGATTACGAGGAAAGAGTGGAGAGGATCGCTAAAACCACCTTTCAGAAAGCCTTCCCACGGGAAGATGAAAAGCACGCTTCTATTGCAGCCCTTGTTGCCGTATCCGAAGAAGACCTTCTAAAAATAGAGGCGGTGACCGTAAGGCTCAGGCCGGAGGATCTTCCGGGAAAATCTCTGGACGAAGTCGTCTGCCGGAAGTGTGGCGAGCTTGTGAGGGACATGCGCCAGATAGTTATTGACGGCGCTGTTCTTTGCAGGCCCTGCGCAATAGGAAGCAACTACTACAGGTCGCATTACGGCTCTTTGGCGACTCTGACGGGAACCGTCGAAACGGAAGGGAAAAAGAAGTATGAGTCTGCCCTCGTTTGATTGGAACGAGCTCTACAGATCTGTGCAAGCGGAGAAGCACGAACCGATGCGCGATCCCAACTTCTGGGACAAGCGCGCCCCGGAATTTGCCCGCCACGCCAAGGAGAGCGATTATGCCGTCCAGTTCATGAAAATCATGAAGCCCGAGGCGCAATGGAGCATTTTGGACATCGGCTGCGCCGCGGGAACCCTGGCCGCGCCTCTCTCGTCGACGGTAAAGAGCATTACCGCCATGGACCCATCGAAGATCATGCTTTCATTGCTCGAGAGGCGATGCAGAGAAGAAGGCATTGAAAACATCAAAACCGTCAACGCCGGATGGCAAGACGACTGGGAAGCGCTTGGCGTCGGCATCCACGATGTGGCCGTCGCTTCTCGTTCCCTCCTGGTCGACGATCTGCGCGATGCTGTGCTCAAGCTCGAACGACACGCAAGAAAGCGAGTGTATATCTCGACTCTGGTGGACGATGGACCGTATGATCGCCGGATTGTAGAAGCCGTTGGCAGGAATTGCCGCATAGGGGCCGATTACATCATGGTCTACAACCTCCTGCGGCAAATGGGATTCTATGCGAATGTGGCCTTTACGATCAACAAGCAGGAGAAATCCTATAGCGATATCGATGACGCGCTGGATTCGATGCGCTGGATGATTCCCGAAATGACGCCGCAGGAAGAAGAGAGCCTTAGAACGCATCTGGAAAGGAGCCTGGTCCGTGCGAACGGTTGTTGGCGGCTTCCCTACTCTCGGGTCGTTCGATGGGCGGTTCTGTGGTGGGAGAAGGACTAAGAGTGCGAGAAGACCCGGGAATGGATTCGGGGAAGCTCGATGTGATGACTGCCTTTGAGCAAATCTCATTGCAGGCTGAAGCCGAAGAGTGCGGAGGGTTGTTTGAAGCGGTGGCGGTTGAGGATTTAACCGAGCCGTCGTCGATGACCTTCGATGAAGACCTTCTTTCCGCCGGGAGCCCGGCTGAGAATGCGGGCGAACTGGAGGACGGCTTCGAAGACTATAGGCTTGGCGCTGTTCAAAGCCGCGAGGTAGCATTCGGATTGGGACTTTCTTTTGGCGTCCATGCGTGCGCGCTGATTCTTTCCATGGTCATGACTCTCTTCTTCAAGGCCGATCCCATTCCCGAAGCGCAATATGTAACGGTTTCTCTGATCGGGCTCGCAGCATCGGGAGGAGGCGAAGAAGGAGACCGGGAAGGTTCCGGGGGAGGGTCCGCCGATATGATCGGTGAAGCTCCGGCGCCTCTTTCTTCCGAACCGGCGAGCGAAGGCGCAGAGGTGGAGCAGAGCGCCATGCAGGAGACGGAAGCGCCCGAACATGCCGCAGAAATTGAGCAAGTTGAAACGGGTTTGCATATGGCGCTTCAGCCAATGCCCGAGATCGGGAAGCCTCCGGAAGTAAAGCTCAAACCACTCGAGCCAAAAAAGAAGAAGGTTGCTGCAATCGCTCCCAAGACGGTGAATAATAACTCCCGCAAAAAGCGCGCAAAGCCGGCTGCATCTCAATCGCCAGCTACAGAGCTTCAGTCCCAAAGCGAACCGTCTGCCTGTAACGTCGGCGCTTCCGGCGGTGGCGGCGGTCCCCCAGGAGCGGCCGGCGATGGAGCGGCCGGCAGCGGTGCGGGAAACGGCGGGAACTCTAGTGCGACAGGGACAGGAGGCGGCGCTTTTCCCAAAGAGCTCGACTTTAGGCAAGTGGATACGCCTCCAGCCCCGATCCGAAAAGTGGAGCCGGAATTCCCGCTCGAGGCCCGCCGAATGGGGATAGCGGGCAAAGTTGTCCTGAAGCTCCTCGTGAAGAAGGATGGAAGCGTCGATAAAGCATCGGTTATCGACGCCGCCCCGAAAGGAATTTTTGAAGATAGCGCGCTGGAAGCAATAAAAAAGTGGAAGTTCTCTCCGGGCCGCTATCGCGGCGATGCCGTAGCCACATGGGTATTGCAGCCTATCCAGTTTCGGTTGTTCAGATAGAGACATAGCTCACAAAATAAATCTAAAAATTCCAGAAGTCCATCAGACCAGGATTAACATGTTCTGCGATGATCGAACAATCGTAACGCCGGGTTAGCCTCTATTCCA
>CAZOEL010000101.1:0-21512 GCA_964578835.1 uncultured Syntrophobacteraceae bacterium
CCTCTCCCTCAGGGAGAGGGGGCCCGCTTCCACCGGAAGAAACGATGTTGACGGTCGACTAGGCTGCTCCTCTTTCAGACGGATTCTGCTGATTGCGTATCAGTGATCTGTTTTTTCCACCAACGCCTTGGTGTTATTCTTGTCTTGAATCCGGAGACTTCTTTTTTGCAAGCCATATCGGCCTATGGGAGGGTTTTTCATAATCCTCGGAAATACTGGTTTCCTGAAAGTGGCGAGCAGGTTAGGATTGAGAGGGGATTCAGAAAATCGGTAAATAGCAGTATTCTACATTTCAGCGTTTCTATGACAGGGTATCTAAAGGGAGGAATGAATCGTGCCGACGTTGAACGATCTAGTGGATAAAATCAAGCGGGAGATGGACGCGTCGAAGGTGGGTATGATTGCATGCCATAACGGAGTAGTGCGGGGGGTGAGCCGAGCGGGAGAGCCTGCCGAGTACCTTGATATCGAGAAGGATTCGGGAGCCTGGGAGAAGGTGCTGGAGGAAATGCGCATGGAGCCGGGAATCTCCGCTGTCGAAGCCTATCTTTTTACGGGTAGAAGGCAGGTGGGGGATGATGTCATGTTTATAGCGGTTGCGGGGGACATCCGGGAAAATGTGCTGCCTGTTCTAGAAAAAACGCTCAATCGACTGAAAAAAGAAGGTGTAATAAAAAAAGAGAAGCTAGCAGGCTTAAAATGACGGCGCTTCACTTCTAATGCTTGTTCATCTCTCCATTTAGGAAAAGTAGGCAGGGCTCATAATCAGCTTGACAGTTGATGAAACATCATTTTATATCAAGAGCCCCCATACGGGGAGGAGAGAAGTTTTGTCACCAGCATTCATCACTGATGGGAGGATTGGAAAGATGTACGTTTCTTTTGCTAGAACTATTGAAAGTCCCTGCCGTTCCTGTGATAATGTGCACTTAAACAAGGAAGAGTGCAGCAGGGAATGTGAAAAGCTGAAGGCGTTTCAAGATGCTATTCTTAATTACGACGAGCGTAGCATCAAGGACTTTGGCGTGAAATACAGCGTCGCCAGGGGGTAACCCCAATCTTTGATGAATGTAGAAAGCCTTCCAGGCCCGGCATCGCCGAGGCAAAATGAAGCCCGCCCTTTCGAATATTGGATTAATGAAATAGTCTCCTGAAAACAAAAAAGGCGGCCTTTGGCCGCCTTTTTTGTGTCACAAGAGCTCGGCGCAGCGTTATCCTATAATAGCAAGGACATCGCCTTTCTGAACGCTATCTCCATCTTTGTACTTGATCAGCTTAATGGTTCCGGACGTCGGGCTGGTGATGGCGTTTTCCATCTTCATGGCTTCGAGAACACAAACCGTATCCCCTTCGCTTACCTTATCCCCAACGGCAACCTCATAGCGGATGATCATGCCGGGCATGGGCGCTTCAATGGGCGTTCCGCTAGTGTCCGGAGCCGCTTCGACTTTGGGTGCGGCGGGAGCGGGAGCAGCCTCGGCTGGAGGCGCAGCGGCGGGAGCGGCCTGTGGAGGAGGCGCGTAAGCTGGCGGCGCTTGCGGAGCAGGATAGGGCGCATAAGCCGGAGGAGCCATTGGCGCTGGGTAAGGAGCATACGCGGGAACCTGCGGCATCTGGATAATTATCGGCTGTTGTGCGGGTGTGACAGCGGAAATGATTGGGGGTCCTCCCGTCTGCTCTACAACCACTTCGTACTTTTCACCATTTACAACGACACTGAATGTGCGGGTATTGGGACCCATGGCTGGAACCTCCTTCGCCGGTTTTTCGCTAAGATGACCTGCTTTCGCTTTCTTCACCAAATCTTCTTCCGCCTTTACCTCTTCCATGGTCTTCGGTTTAACATCTTTTGGAACCTCTTCGAGTCCGTACTTCCATTTTAGGAAGCGCTTTCCAGTAGTCGGGTAGAGGGCGTAAATAAGAACATCGTCGATATCTTTGGCAAGGCCTTCGACATCCTTCTTAGCCTTTTCAAGCTCGGGCTCCAGAACGTCCGCGGGCCTGACAGTGATGGGGGTCTCGCCGCGCGGGTATCCCTTGAGCGCTTTTTTCTGCACCTCGGGATCGATGGGGACTGCGGTCTTGCCATAAAGCCCGTAGCAAAGATCCTTAACCTGGGCTGTAGTCATTTTGTAACGTTCTTCGGGGGTGTCGAAGAGGACATTGTTCACTGTCTGGATGCCAACGATCTGGCTCGTAGGCGTGACCAGAGGGACTTGCCCGAGCTCTTTTCTGACAATGGGAAGCTGCCTGAATACTTCGTCTATTTTATCGAGCGCATCCATCTCTCTGAGCTGGTTCACCAGGTTTGAGAGCATCCCGCCCGGAGTCTGGTGGAGAAGGACATTGATATCGATGATAGAGAGCTTGTCGTCGAGCAGATGACGATACTTGGGCGAAATCTTCTCCATGTGCTCGCTGCACTTGGCCAACAGCTTCAGATCGAAGCCCGTGTCTCTGCTCGTGTATCTGAGAGCCGCCACCAGTGGCTCCACTGCCGGATGCGATGTCCTGTAAGCCCATGGCGAGAGGCATGTGTCCACTATGTCCACGCCGGCCTCTATGGCTTTGAGAAGAGACATATCAGCCATGCCGGATGTGAAATGACTATGGAGATGGATGGGGACTTTAGTGGTTTCCTTGAGCGCTTTGATGAGCGTGAAAGCATCGTAGGGAGCGATGAGGCCTGCCATGTCTTTGATGCATATGGTATCCGCCCCCATGTTTTCCAGGTCTTTGGCTTTCTTGAGGTAATACTGGAGGTTGTAAACCTGGCCGCCCATGCGGGATTCGGTAAGGGAGTAGCAGATGCAGCCCTGGAAATGCTTCTTTTTCTTTTTGATAATCTTGACCGAAGTCTCGAAATTGCGATAGTCATTCAAGGCGTCGAAAACCCGGAAAATGTCCATACCGTTTTCGCATGCCCTGTCGACAAACGCTTCGGTCACATCGTCGGCATAATTTCTATACCCGACGAGGTTCTGCGCTCTGAGCAGCATGGAGAAGGGGGTCTTTTTGATATATTTTTTCAGTGTCCGGATTCTCTCCCAGGGATCTTCTCCAAGGAACCTGTGCATCGTATCGAAGGTCGCTCCGCCCCAGACTTCCATCCCCCAGAACCCAACCTTATCCATTTCTTCGGCTATGGGCAGGAAATCTTCTGTCCTCCCGCGAGTGGCGAAAAGCGACTGATGCCCGTCCCTGAACGTGAGGTCCTGTATCTTTATGGGGTTGTTCACCTTTACAGGTGGATCATCCAAAAGCCCGGCAGTCAGCACGCCGTGCAAACTGTGTTTCTTGTTGTCCATTCAAAATCTCCTTTTCATCGTCGTTCGAGAAGATTCCACTTCAATGATTTCGGCGTCCATTCTTCGCTTGCGGCTCAGAATAGTCAGCCGATAATCAAAGTAGATCGATCGCTTACATCAGCGCTCAGCGAGCCAGCCGCATCTGCCGGGAACGCCTCATTTCCATGGCGGCCTGGCGTCCGGAAATCGCCCATGAGTTGGAGGGCGGGCGCGGAGCTTGTGAATCCGGCGTCTGTTCCGCTACTGCTCCCGGTTGGAGTCCGGCATGCACATAAACATATTGCTGTTCCTGCTCTGCATGCAGGCAGGAATAGACTGCCGCGACAACAGCTGCAACCGCATTATTCTGCGATTTCATTTTGTACCCCCCTCATCCTTTGGAATCGGTTCCGTCTGTTATGGCCAAGGCCTGCCCGGGTCGCCAGCGGAGCCTCTGGCTTTGACGTTCGCCCATATGCCGCCTGGCGGCGGCAAACCCTTGCTCTCATGCTCTTGCGAAAGAAAGCTCGGAATAAAAATTTTCGGCTTCAGCCAGGATGGGACCAAAGAGGCAGTTGCGATTAGCGTCCGTGCTCGTCCTCTGACCCGCTTCCTTCCATCTATATACTAAAGGACCGTCAACATCGTTTTTTCCCGTGGAAGCAGGCTCCCTCTCCATCAAGGGAGAGGGAAAAACTGCAACCCGAACAATCATATTTGACGGACCACTAGGCGGTGCGGGTCTTCTTCTTCAGCGTGCTGATGCTTCTCCTGAGAGAATCGGCCAATTTTGTGTTGCCGGATTCCTTTGCCTGGAGCCTTTTTTCCTTGAGCTTCTTGATCTTCTCTTTCAAGGACCGAATGTCGGCTCCAGCTTTCTGCTGCTTCTGATCGACAATGCCCTTGGCTTCTTTTATAGCTGATATGAGCTCGGCCTTGTTCATTACGTGAACTCCGGCGATCCCCTCGATGCCGAGAGCCATTTCACGAAGCTCTTTTGCCGTCATCTTCTCCAGTGGTTTTTCTTTTTTCTCTTGCGCTTCTTTCTTACCCATTGCCTGTCTCCTTGTCTTTGTTCTTTTCCCACATATCAGCGATAGCCAGGAATGGCTTGAAAAGGTCTATCGGTATGGGGAAAAGCGTAGTCGAATTATTCTCCGCAGCAATCTCCCTTAGCGTCTGAAGATAGCGAAGTTGAATCGCCACAGGGTGCTGCTGGATAATCTGCGCGGCTTCCGATAACCGGGTAGCCGCCTGGAATTCGCCCTCGGCGCCGATCACTTTGGCGCGCCGTTCTCTTTCCGCTTCAGCTTGCTTGGCCATAGCGCGCTGCATCTCTATGGGCAAGTCTATCTGTTTTAGCTCGACAACCGTCACCTTGATTCCCCAAGGCTCTGTGTGTCTATCTAAGATTTCCTGAATTTCTGAATTTATCTTTTCCCTTTCGGCAAGAAGGTCGTCCATCTCGGCCTGGCCGCACACGCTTCGCAGGGTCGTCTGCGAAAGCTGGCTGGTGGCGTAAAGAAAATTCTCAACGGTAACCACCGCTTTCACCGGGTCGGTAACCCGAAAATAGATAACGGCGCTGACTTTTACCGATACATTGTCTCGAGTGATCACATCCTGAGACGGCACCTCCTGTGCGACAAGGCGCATGCTCACTTTCTGCATTCGATCGATCACCGGGATGAGCAGAATCAAACCGGGACCCTTGGCCTTGATGACTCTCCCGAGGCGAAAGATCACCCCTCTCTCGTATTCATTGAGAATCCGGATGGCGTTCGCAAAAAAAAGGATCACTAGAACGATGACGACGGAAATGCCGTAAATGGACATACGCCCCTCCTTAAGCATCATTATCCAAACAAAAAATTGAACTTACCTATCTAGCATCGATTTTTGCCACTTTCAACTTTAAATTGTCAACGGAAACTACCCGAACTTTCTCGCCGGCTGCTATGAATTCGTCTGCTTCGGCATTCCATAATTCTCCGTAAACGAAAACCTTACCTTCCGGATTGAGCTCTTTCTTCACTTCGGCGACCATCCCGATCAGCGCTTCCGTTCCTGTCTGGGGCTGGCTCATTTGCGCGCGCACAGCAAGGCCGGAGACGGTGACGAAAAAGGCTGAGATCCCGAGAACGGTGGGTATCAAAACCGATAAAGCCAAGCGGCCGGTCTCGCCGGGAACCCGGAAGAGCATGACGGAGCCCAGCACGAGACAGAGCACGCCGGCAATGCTCAACATGCCGTAAGACGCCACTGTGATCTCCAGAATAAACAAGATGATTGAGAGGAGGATCAAAAGCACTCCGGCGAAGTTGACCGGGAGCGCTTGAAGAGCGTAAAGGGCGAGGATGAGGGCTATGCCTCCAATTACCCCCGGCAGTATGGCGCCTGGTTGAGAAAGCTCGAAGTATAAGCCCGCAATTCCGATCATCAACAGGATGTAGGCAATATTGGGATTGCTGACCGCTCGCAGCACCTTGTGCCTCCAACCGGCTTCCAGAGTGCGTTGTTCGACGCCATTGGTCCGAAGCGTTTTTCGGGCGCCCTTTTTTTCTATCTCCCATCCGTCCAGCTTATGGAGAAGCGAAGAAAGATCATCCGCAACAAGATCTATGACGTTCTTTTCGAAGGCCTCTTCCGCTGTAACGGAAACGCTCTTGCGCACGGCATCCTCGAGCCATTCGGCGTTTCTTCCCCGTTGACTGGCGATGCTTCGGCCGAAGGCGACCATGTCGTTTAAAACCTTCTCGTTCATCGTGGAGGGGACATCACCGCCGCCGGCCGTGACCGGATGGGCCGCGCCTATATTGGTCCCCGGCGCCATAACGGCAATATCCGCGGCAGCCGTGACGAAAACTCCTGCGGAAGCGGCCTGCGCCCCGCTGGGCGAAACATAGACTACAACCGGGATATTGGCGTTCAAAATGGCCTGAGCGATTCCACGCATGGAGGTCATGAGCCCCCCTGGCGTGTCGAGCAAGATGATCAGGCACTCGGCGCCTTCCTCTTCCGACTGTTCGATGGCGTAGTCGATGAAGTCCTCCACGCCGGGATTGATGCTGTCCTGAATGCGAATGATATTGAGGAAGGGAGCATCCGCCGCGGTCGTATTGATAAGGCAAACAGCGGCGAGAAACAAAGTAATGGGGAGAAGAGCTCTAGACTTCATAAATATCGCCTTCATGCAGATCTTACGTTCGTTGACAATCTTTGAGGCCGCTTTGTTCAGGCTTTTTCATGCGCTCTTGG
Organism: uncultured Syntrophobacteraceae bacterium; assembly: GCA_964578835.1. Taxonomy (GTDB): domain Bacteria; phylum Desulfobacterota; class Syntrophobacteria; order Syntrophobacterales; family Syntrophobacteraceae; genus CAZOEL01. Next base: position 6,546 of record CAZOEL010000101.1, read on the forward strand.
AGCGTCCTCTGCTCGAATGAGGCGATGGATCTCCAGGAGGTCCCGCCATGTGGCGGCTTTCTGCCCCGGGTTCCTCAGGAGGAAAGCGGGATGAAAGGTGCAGATCAGGGGAATGCCTCGCCATCTGTGGATTTTGCCGCGCAGTCGTGAGATGGAGTTTGTAGTGGAGAGAAGTGTCTGAGCGGCGCAGGCACCCAGCGCGCAAATGATTCGAGGCTTTATCGCGGTGAGCTGCCTTGTCAGAAATTGCGAGCAGACTTCAATTTCATCAGGGTTTGGGACTCTGTTGTTCGGCGGGCGGCATTTGACCACGTTGCAGATGTAGACTTCTTCGCGGCGAAGGCCAAGAGCCGAAATCATTTTGTCGAGAAGCTTTCCCGCCCGTCCGACAAAGGGCAGCCCCTGTTTATCCTCGTCGAATCCGGGGCCTTCTCCGACAAAAACGAGGCCGGCTTCCGAAGAGCCGTCGCCGAATACAAGATTCGCTCGGCCTGAGTGCAAACGACATCTTTTGCACTCCCCCATTTCCCGCCGAATCTCGGAAAGCTCCTCAGGATTGCTCTCATGCGCTACTTCTCCGGGTTCAGCGCGCTCAGCCCGCTTTTCACATATCTGCGAAGGCTTCGCCTCCTCAACCGGCTCTGCTGGGCTGGAAGTCGCCATCACCGGAAAGTCTCTGATCCCGCTCATTTGCAGACCGGTAAGAGCCCAGCGCAGGGACCTTAGGGTCTCCGCAATCTCTCGAAGAGCATCCGCATCACCCATGCGACGATCTCTCCGCCAGCAGCGCCTCTGCGCGGTCCAATATGCGCGGCATTTGACCACGTTGCAGATGTAGACTTCTTCGCGGCGAAGGCCAAGAGCCGAAATCATTTTGTCGAGAAGCTTTCCCGCCCGTCCGACAAAGGGCAGCCCCTGTTTATCCTCGTCGAATCCGGGGCCTTCTCCGACAAAAACGAGGCCGGCTTCCGAAGAGCCGTCGCCGAATACAAGATTCGCTCGGCCTGAGTGCAAACGACATCTTTTGCACTCCCCCATTTCCCGCCGAATCTCGGAAAGCTCCTCAGGATTGCTCTCATGCGCTACTTCTCCGGGTTCAGCGCGCTCAGCCCGCTTTTCACATATCTGCGAAGGCTTCGCCTCCTCAACCGGCTCTGCTGGGCTGGAAGTCGCCATCACCGGAAAGTCTCTGATCCCGCTCATTTGCAGACCGGTAAGAGCCCAGCGCAGGGACCTTAGGGTCTCCGCAATCTCTCGAAGAGCATCCGCATCACCCATGCGACGATCTCTCCGCCAGCAGCGCCTCTGCGCGGTCCAATATGCGCTCGGCAATTTCTTCTTTGCTCAAAAAAGGAACCTCAGTGATATCTCCCTTTCGGTCTATGATCTTGACCTTGTTAGTGTCGGAATTGAACCCAGCCCCTTCTTCGGTGAGATTATTGGCCACAATCAGATCGAGATTTTTCTTCCGCAATTTTTCCGTCGCATTTTCGATGAGGCTCTCGGTTTCGGCGGCGAAGCCGATAAGGACCCAGTGAGCGTGCTCGTCCCTCGACTGGCCTAAGGTTGCAAGAATATCAGGATTCTTGACCAACTCCACGGTGAGGCGGCCGGAAAGCTTCTTCAGTTTTTGCGGCGCAACCTCTTCGGGACGATAATCGCCAACCGCCGCGGCCATTACGATCGCATCCATCCGGGGCGCCAACTCCATTACTACCGCCTTCATCTCCTCTGCCGTCCGGATTCTGTGGAAATGCGCTCCGTGAGGAGGAGAGAGGGCAGTTGGTCCGGAAACAAGATGGACTTCGGCTCCGCGTCTGGAGGCCACGCCTGCCAAGGCGTATCCCATCTTGCCGCTCGATGGATTCGTTATGAACCTGACCGGATCGAACGGCTCCCAGGTGGGGCCTGCGCTGACAAGCACTTTCTTTCCCGCAAGGCTCGGCGGAGTTAAAATTCTTTTTGCGGCCTCCAGAATGACTGGCGGGTCGGGAAGCCTTCCAATCCCTTCTTCCTTGCAGGCAAGGGAGCCCGAATCCGGCTCCAAAATGTGATATCCCAGGCTGCGCAAAGTTTCCAGGTTCCTTCGGGTTGCGGCATTTTCGTACATTTTGGTGTTCATCGCAGGGCAGACTAAAACCGGAGCGGTTGTGGCGAGGAGCGCCGTTGTGAGGTAGTCATCGGCCATGCCCGCGGCCATCTTTGCGATGAGATTGGCCGTGGCAGGGGCCAGGACTACGAGATCGGCCGCGCGAGCCACGTGAATGTGGCCGATTTGCGACTCCATTTCCAGATTGAAAAGATCGGAGCACACGGGCTGACCCGAAAGCGTCTGGAGTGTTAAGGGCGTAACGAATCGCTGAGCGTTTGCAGTCATAACCACCTGGACTGTGGCGCCGGCCTTGGTAAGGCAGCGAACAAGCTCCGCAGTCTTGTAAGCGGCGATTCCTCCGCTAACGCCCAGAAGTATGTTTTTGCCGTTGAGCATGTCGTTCCTCAATTTCTAGAACCTACGATCCGCAATTCTTTGCCTGGGTATCGCCTGATACCTTGTCCAGGAGCGTTCAACTGGTTTTAATCTGTCCTTCCGGGAGAGGCAAGGGCGTGGGCTCCGGAAGCCCGGCAAAGCGCGGCTCCGATAGGGGCAGGAGTCGGCCGGATATGGGCTGATCGGTTGCCGGGGCGACGTAAATCTCGACATACGTGCTGAAAAGTCTCTCGTAAAGATTGATGATGCAGGTCTTATCCGGTTTCTCGAATATCAGTACTGTCCTTCCGGCATGGAATCCGCCCTTCGGCTTCCAGTTTTCCCGGGGAAGCGCTATTTGAAAGAAATTGATCAGAGAGGATAAATCTATTCTTGTCCCGCTAAGGGAAAGAAGGCCTGCTTTGAGAGAGCCGGATTGAAAGACAAAGGAGTCCTTGTCCATTCTTTTCAACTCGACAGGGACGGGAATATCGGGAAAATCGTAATACATGGGCCGAGGCGCCGCCGACGGCGTCGATGATGCTATTGGAGCGGAGGGGGACATCGGCGAGGGAGCTGACTCCGATTGTGATGATGGGATAAGGGGATTGGGCGGAGGATTCGATTGGCGATTAGCGCATCCGGAGACGAGCATGAGCGATACAAGCAACGTCGGCCATCCCACCCATCTGTGAATGAACGAGATCCTCCATGCCGGCTTTCGATCCTTTTTTTGTTGGCGCGCATAAGGGTTGGGATACGCCACCCGATCGTGCTGAGGTATCGAAGCACGATCGGGGATGTTCGCCCTTCGATACCTCAGGGCGAACGGGACACCCCAACCCTTATGCGCGCCAACCTTTCTTTTGATAGCTGTGGTTCGGTTCGAATTCCGGCCCTCGTCCGACCTTGCATCACGACTTGTTCCAGGCTCAAGGGGCATTGGGCCGTAAAGGCTTGGGATCTTCATTCCTCTTCCTCCTAATCCTTATATATACAATGCAATGGTCCTTGGAAAATCTTAGCGAAAAAAAGGGTTTGTGCGTTTTTCTCTTTCGACCTTCGTTTCCGGCCCGTGCCCCGGATAGACGATTGTGTCGCCATCCAGAGGGAAGATCTTCTCCCGAACGGACTGTATGAGCGCCTCGTAGGAGCCGCCGGGAAAATCCGTTCGACCTATGGATCCCGCGAAAAGAGTATCTCCGACAAAAATGACGCCTTCCTCCCGGCAGTAAAAGGAAACATGACCCTGGGTATGTCCCGGCGTCGCAAACACTTGCAGCCGTATCGAACCGAAGGTCAGAGATTCACCGCCTTGAAGGCTTCGATCGATCCTTTTCCCGGCGGACCCGGATGCGGACTTGAACATCGCAGCAAGGCCGGCCATGGGTCTATCGAGCAATGGCTCATCCTTTGGATGAAGGTAGATTTCGCCGCCGCACTTTTCTTTCAAGGACCATGCTTCCATGACATGGTCGAAATGCCCGTGAGTATTGAGGATAGCGGTGAGATTGAGATTATTCTCCAGTATGCGCTTTGCGATTCGAGAGCTGTCTCCCCCGGGATCTATGACAACGGCTTGTCGTGACTTTTCATCACCCAGAAGATAACAGTTCGTTTGCAGCATGCCGACTACGAAGCGTTCAAATAACATGAAAATATCCTCTCAGATCTTTACCGGTTGCTACTTCTCCAATACGATCAGCTCCTCGATCGGACGGCGGTGAGAGCTCTGGTTCTGGTGGGCTGGATGGCCGATGGCGACCACCGCCATCAATTCGAGGCGCTCCGGAAGTCCGAGGACTTTAACTGCCTGATCTTTGTTTTTCAAGATCTCTCCGATCCAGACGGCTCCGAGCTTCATGGAGTGGAGCGCAAGGAGAAAGTTCTGGATGCATGCGCCCATGGCCTGACAATCCTTGACGTAATCGTAGGAGCTTTCTTTATCTAGAAAGAACGGCGCTACGACGGAGGCGCTTCCAATCGTTGTCGCATAGCGGGTTAGACCGGCCAGCTTCTGTTTCAATTGGTCATCCCAGATCAATGCGAAGCGCCAGGGTTGATTGTTGAGTCCCGAAGGCGCCCAGGATGCAGCCCTGAGTGCTTCCAGTATCAACCCTCTGTCTACCGATGCGTCTTCGAAAACGCGGATGCTGCGCCTTTCATATATTGCTGTCATTATCTCCGAGCCGGGCGTTTCGGAATTCATGAATGCTCCTTCCTTTCTGGCGACAGGAGTGTACTCATCAAGCACAGTGAATCCAAGATGAAGCTGCGGGCGCAGTTCGAAAATTCCGGTCCTGCACTCTCCGGTCTCAGACGGGCTGACTATCTTTAACTCGAAGGATCAGCCTGAATGAGGTTTGTGAATTGATTTTGTATACCAGAATCTCCTTCTAGTTAAATAAAAATTCGACTTGTGAAATTTGATTTTATCTTTAATATCTATTGCCCTTGGACTCGAAATGCTTTGGGGGAGGTGGCTCTGCGATGATCGACATTCAACAGATACTGCCGGATATGTATGTGGTGAAGCTTGAGGGGCGGTTCACCATGGAGACGGCTCCGGAAATTAGAAGGGAAATAATGAAGGCGGCTCGGAAGAGATCCATCAGGGGAATTGATGTGGATCTTTCCGGAGTCTCTTCCTTAGATACCGCGGGCGTTGCCGTGCTGATCGAGTTGCTCGGAATATTGACCCGCAGACGCGCCGGGCTGAGATTGATCGGCCCCGGTGAAAGCGCTCTGCGCATGATCCATCTGGCTCGTCTCGATCAAACTTTTGAACTGGCGGAATCCGTCGGAGAGTAGAATTCGGAACATGCATCAATCTAATGTGATCGAAGTTAGAGACTTGGATAGTCTCTACGGACAGCGACAGGTGCTCTTCGACATCCGATTCGGCATCCCCGTGAACAAGGTGACGGTGATCATGGGGGCGAGCGGATGTGGGAAAACCACGCTTTTGCGCCACTTGATCGGCCTGAAGCGCACGAGCCCCGGTCAAATATGGATAGACGGAGAAGACTTGGGAAGTCTCAATGGGGGGAAGATGCACGCCTACAGGCGCAGGATAGGGGTGCTCTTTCAAAGTGGGGCGCTGTTCAACTCTTTGAGCCTCTTGGAGAACATTGCCGTTCCGCTTCGGGTGCACACCCGCCTTGCCAGCGAGACAATTCGCATCATGGCGACTATCAAGCTGAATCTCGTGGGATTGTCGGAATTTTGCGATTACATGCCCTCACAGCTCAGCGGGGGTATGCGTAAGCGGGCCGGGCTGGCGCGGGCTTTGGCTATGGACCCTGAGATATTGTTTGTCGATGAACCGTCTTCGGGCCTGGATCCCATCACAGCTGCGGGGCTTGACCGGCTCATTTTGGAATTGAGAGAAACTCTGGGGATGACCATCATTGTGGTCACTCATGAACTGGAGAGCGCCTTCACGATTGCCGACCAGATCATCGTCTTGGATCAGGGACGGGTCCTTGCGGCCGGCAGCCCCGAAGAGATTCGTGCGAACAGAAACGGGAGAGTAGTCCAGTTTCTTAATAGGCAGGCGGATGAACGGCGGTCGGACACGGATTCCTATATCGCCGGTCTTATGAAGAGCAAGAGGTAGGCGATTATCTCTAAAGAGGAGCTGCCGCCGATATAAGGAAAGCAAGTCAAGAAAGGGAGCTTTATGATCCGTATGATCGAGTCTCTCGGGGCTTTTGCCCTGGATCAACTGGGTTATCTCGGGCGAATGGGGTTGTTTTTCGCTTATGTTTTGAGAGGCCTGGCGCGTCCTCCGGGGAAGTTCTATTTCGTTGTCAAGCAAATCCAGTTTATCGGAGCGAAGTCGCTCTTCGTGGTCGGTTTTACGGCTGCTTTCAGCGGAATGGTGCTCGGGTTGCAGGGCTACTATACTCTCTCGAAGTTCGGCTCCGAAGGGCTGCTCGGCTCAGCTGTGGCCCTTAGCATCATCCGTGAGCTCGGGCCCGTTCTGTCGGCCCTCATGGTTACGGGACGGGCCGGATCGGCCATGTGCGCTGAAATCGGCATCATGCGCATCGACGAGCAAATAGATGCTCTCGAATGCATGGCCGTCGACCCATACTCCTACCTCGTCACGCCTAAGCTTTTGGCCTGCCTTATCGCTATGCCGCTTCTTACAGCTTTCTTCGACGTTATCGGAATTTATGGTGGATACTTGGTCGGAGTTGAGCTCCTGGGCGTGAATCCGGGGTCATATCTTGAAGGCGTAAGAAAGAGCGTTGTATGGGATGACGTCTACATGGGCATTGTGAAGTCGATCTGCTTTGCGTTTCTCTTGATTTGGGTTTGCGCCTACAAAGGATTTCATGCTGGAGTCGATGAAGGCAATTATGGGCCGGAGCAGGTGGGGCGGGCTACGACGGATGCTGTAGTGCTGTCTTCCGTAGCCATTTTAGTCAGCGATTATATAGTCACTTCTCTTCTGCTATGAGTGAGGAATGTCGTTATGGAAAGAAGGTGGTTGGAGCTCAGCGTCGGACTATTTTTGCTTACAGGCATGCTGTGCCTGGCATATTTGTCCTTCAAATTGGGGGAAGTAAGCATCTTCGGCTCTTCGAACTACAGAGTCTACGCAGTGTTCGCCAATGTAGGCGGTCTGACGGAAAAAGGCGCAGTAAACATGGCGGGCGTTAATATCGGGCAAGTGGAAAAGATTCAGCTCGAGAATGGAAAAGCCCGGGTTACCCTTAGCCTTTATAAAGACGTTCACATTGAGGAAGATTCCATTGCGACCATCAAAACCATGGGTCTGATTGGCGATAAATACGTTTCGATCAGCCCTGGCGGCTCGGATGAATATATCAAGCCCGAAGGATCTATCAGAGACACGCAGGCCCCTCTGGATATCGAATCGCTGCTTGGCAAGTTTGTCTTCGGAAGTGTGGATGATAAAAGCTCAGAAACAGGGAAGTAGAAAAAGAAAGGCCGGTAAAACGAATCACCGGCCTTTCTTTATAAAGCCACTTTAATATTGCGTAGGAAAAATTACTTCTTCAGGTGTTTCTTGAAAGCTGCTTCAGCTTTATCTGCGGCTGCTTCGGCGCGGCGGGCGGCTGCTTCTGCTCTCTGAGCGGCTGCTTCAGCTTGCTTTGCATAGGAAGCGCAGGACTGCTCTATCGACTGGGCCTTATCAAGAGCTTGTTGGCAAAGCTCGGTGCACTTCTTTGCATCTTGCGTGCAAGCACAACCGGAAATTACGGTGAAAGCCAGGGCTACCATCATGAAAACAGCCATCATTCTTTTCATTGCTCTTTCCTCCTTAAAATACTCATCAGCTTTCTAAAACATACTCCACAACAACTTAGCCTATTGATTCTTTCCTCGCCTCTTCAGGCGTTTGAATCCCACCTCCTCTCTCAATCGAATAGATAAGTATTCACTTCCTATTATTATCTACTCTACATATCCCTTCAACAAATGCGATCAAAACGCTACCCCAGAACTTCTATAAAATCAAGGGATTTTTTGATCTGTATCCCTTGCCCCAATAGCTCTATCCATAGGGATCTACGCTCGTACTCTATTGCATGAGATCCACCATCTTGAGAGAAGTATCCCCGGGCAAATTTGTTACATCTGTCGGCACGCCGTTCTGGAGATTGACGGCCATCTGATATCTTTTCCTGTCCACTTGGGCGGCAAAAGGATATTGTTCCAGCTTCTGCGCAGCGTATTGCATGTAGTCGGGAATCTTGCGATATACGTCGGGGTGCGCCTCGACGAAAATCTGTCCGCCTCTTTTCCCGAGCTTGATCGGCTCATAGATGAGCTCAATTTTCGAGCCCATCGGAACTTGAGGAAATAATAGCCTGATATGCTCGGGGTAACACCTGATGCAGCCATGGCTCACAAGCCGTCCAACGCCCCAGGGCATGGCAGTGCCGTGAACGCCATAGGCTCCAGCAGAAAACTTCATCACGTACTCGCCCAAAGGGTTGTCCGGTCCGGGAGGCATCGAGGCCATCCCGTATTTCTCCTGAAGGGATGCGGGGATATACCATGTCGGCTTTTCTCGTTTTTCATTGATATGGAAGATGCCGAGCGGAGTCTCCCAGCCTTCGTCCCCAATCCCTATCGGATAAGTCTGGATGGAGCCCGAAGCCTTTTCAAAAAAATAAAGTCGCAGCTCAGGCACATTGATCACTATTTGCTCATGCTGGGAAGGGGGCGCGATCCAGAGAGTGGGAAGCGCGATCCGTTTTCCCTCGGGAGGAATCCATGCGTCCATCTTGGGGTAAAGAAGCTCCAGGTCGTTATAGCCCAAACCGTTGCGCCTTGCGATATCGAGCAGTGTGTCGTCTTTAACGATCTTGCACCAGGTGATGCCGCCAAATACCGTTTGATCCGGACTCCGGTAATTGTACCGTTTGAGCGTTGCCGTAAACTCTTCATCAGCTGAACAGGGGGCCTGGAGAAAAGCGATGCATGCCGCTGCTGCAAGCACTGCGCAAAGTCTTTGAATTCTCATAAATGTCAATCCTATCTTCTTCTTAAATTGGCAAGCTTGATCTGAGCAGCGAGTACAATAGAGATTCCATTATTTCAGATCAAGAGAAATATTTTATTCTTCGCTAAGTTGTTGGGAAATAAAAGAGAATAGTGTTGCGATCATTGTTGGGCGGTTTTGAACAGCGCGCTTCACGAACTTGTGCGGAGACCGCGGTAGAGGTAGAAGAGCGCATCGTTTCGCCGGATCTGTTTCATCGAGAGCCTGTCCCAGACGACGCCCGTTTCGGGAGGCATCCGGTAAGAAGTCTTTCTAACTCCTCCAGGAGTAGCAATCCAATGCGCTCCGACGTCGAAATCGTCCATGGGAAGCGAGGGATGGATTTGATCCTCCTCAACGAAGGCGATGATTTGAGCTTCCTTGGAAACCCAGCCTAATTCTCTGAGAATGGCGTATTGGAGGTCCAAGTGGCCGGAGCCGTCTCCGAGCATCGATCCGTCTTCTCCTACTGCAAGCGCATCGGTGATGATGAGATCGATCTGGCGTTTAAGGCCCTCGGCAAAAGGAATCCTTTTGGCCAGTGGACTGTTTTGCCTCATTCGCATGACCGCGATGCGCTTCCGTGGGGGGATCAAATCAGGATCGAGGAGCACAAATCCTTTTTGGAGGCCGGGTGTGGGTAGAGTGAGAAGCTTTCTATCTGTGAGAAGATTCAGACGCGCCTGCTGAAGAATCTGCGCAGGGGACACAAGCGCATTTTCAGCGGCCTGGTAGGATGGGAGCGCTCTGATCCTCTCGGCGGTTTTCCCAAAACCTGGCGACTGAGGGGCGCTGGCCTGCAAAGTCTCCTCCTCCCGGGAGAGAATGGATAGACGGAGCTTCTCCTTCGCTGACTGCATAGACGCCCTTTCCTTAGAGCCCTTTGTCGGCCCTTTAGTCTTTGGTCAATAACTGCTGCTCGCGCAGTTTCTTGAGCTTATCTCTCAACGCTGCAGCTTTTTCGAATTCCAAATGAGCCGCAGCTTCCTTCATTGCCTTTTCGAGCCGTTTTATCTGCTGATCCAAAGGGAGGCCGGAAGATACATCGAAAGGCTCCCGTGCTTCAAGTAAGAAATCGGCAGCCGTTGCCGGCTCCCGTTCTTTGTATTCGGCGAGGATATCCGGGATGTCTTTCAAGATGGATTGCGGGGTGATATGGTGCTCTTCATTGTAGGCAAGCTGAATCCGGCGGCGGCGTTCGGTCTCGTTCATCGCTCTTCGCATGGAATCGGTTATGCGGTTGGCGTAAAGAATGACTTTTCCGTTCACATTTCGCGCTGCTCTGCCCGCTGTTTGGATAAGAGATCTCTCCGAGCGTAGAAATCCCTCGTTGTCTGCGTCCAGAACCGCAACCAAGGATACCTCAGGAATATCGAGGCCTTCTCGAAGCAGGTTGATTCCGACCAGAACGTCGTATTCGCCGAGCCGCAGATCACGAACGATTTCGATGCGTTCTATTGTATTGATATCCGAGTGCATATATCGCACCCGCACATTCAGTTCGGCGAGGTATTCCGTAAGGTCCTCGGCCATGCGCTTGGTCAGGGTTGTGACGAGGACCCTGTGGCCGGCGCTCACTTGTTTTCTGATCTCGCCAATGAGATCATCCACCTGAAAGTCGGCGGGACGAACTTCTATTTGCGGGTCCACGAGTCCCGTGGGGCGGATGATCTGCTCCACTACGCATCCGGAAGTCCTGGCTATCTCATAGGGACCGGGCGTTGCGGATACATATATGGCCTGCTGAACCCTCTGCTCGAACTCTTCGAAAGAGAGCGGGCGGTTATCGAGCGCGGATGGAAGTCTAAAGCCGTAGCGCACCAGGGTCTCTTTCCGCGCCTTGTCCCCACGATACATGCCGCCGATTTGAGGGATCGTAATGTGGCTTTCGTCGATAAAGAGGAGCCAATCCGAAGGAATATAGGAAAGAAGCGTAGCAGGAGCCTCTCCAGTTTTGCGCCCATCGAGATGTCGCGAATAGTTTTCGATTCCGCTGCAGTAGCCGAGCTCCAGGAGCATTTCAATATCCAGACGGGTTCTCTCCTCGATCCGCTGAGCTTCGAGGAGCTTGCCCTCTCTGTAGAAAACCTCGAGAGACTCGGAGAGCTCCAGCTGGATAGCTTTGACCGCCCTCTCGAGATTGTCCCGGCTCGTTACGTAATGCGTTCCCGGATAAATAGCGATTTGGTCCAGCCTGCGCAGAGCTTTTCCGGTTAGCGGGTCCACCTCCTTGATCGCATCGATCTCGTCTCCAAAGAACTCCACCCTGATGGCGCGATCTTCTTCATATGCGGGAAAGATCTCCAGAACGTCTCCGCGCGCTCTGAAAGTGCCGCGATGGAAATCCTCGTCGTTTCTCAAGTACTGAATCTCCACAAGCTTTCTAAGCGCCTGCTCACGCGATATTTCCATGCCGGTTTGCAGCTGCAGCAGCATGTGGCGATAGGACTCGGGCGAGCCAAGGCCGTAGATGCAGGAAACGCTCGCCACGATGATGACATCCCTTCTTTCCAGAAGAGAGCGGGTGGCGGAATGGCGCATTTTATCGATGGTTTCATTAATGGATGCGTCTTTGGCGATATAAGTGTCCGACTGGGGAACATAAGCCTCAGGTTGATAATAGTCGTAGTAGGATACGAAATACTCAACGGCGTTATCCGGAAAAAACGCTTTGAATTCCCCATACAGCTGAGCTGCGAGCGTCTTGTTGGGGGCAATGATCAGGGCAGGCTTCTGGACGCGGTTGATGACTTGAGCCATGGTGAATGTCTTGCCCGAGCCGGTCACTCCGAGCAGCGTCTGTTCCTTAATCCCGGCTGATATGCTTTCGCATAACTTATCAATAGCTTGAGGCTGGTCTCCAGTGGGACCGAATTTGCTCGATATTGCAAATGATTTCATCTATTCGGGCGTTTCTCCACGATATTCAAAAGATGTTGGATGCTTGATCCTGGATGTCGGATGAAAAGCGAGCAGCCTCGATCAAGGATCAGCATTGAGGCGGACTAATCGGCGCCGCGCCGGCGACCTTTTATTATAACCGGCGCTGCTGCAGGCGTCATTGGCTGCTGCTGAGCAATCCGAAGGATGTTGAGCGGAGAGAGCTCGAGCGCAAAAAAGAGTCAATGTTCATTGGCTTTCACGAATCACCAGGCCCTCCATGCGCTCCTTCTTATTGAAATCGGCCGCGAAGCGCAAAGCTTCTTCGCGATTCTTGAAAGAGCCGATAAGCACGCGGTTCCATCTGCCGCCTGCCTGAAGGTCGAGCGCTTCGATGCGTGGGGCGTAGCCTTTGGATTTGAGCTGCTCGATGAGTCGTTGAGCGCTGTCGGCATCCCGCAGCGAGCAAACCAGCAATGAAAACTGCTCTCCCGTATTCGAGGCGCGTCCCACATCGCGAGCGGGAGGGGCGGGCGCCGGTTTTTCAGGATCAGGAGCTACTTGCTCTCGGGGCTGAGCTTGACTGGTTGATGGGGGTGATGGCGATTTGGCTTTTTGATTGGAAGTCTGGACCGGGAGCTCTTTTATGGACGCCTTGGAGGGTGGAGCTGCGGAGGCTGCGGTCGGAGGGGCGGCCTCCGATTCTGCTTCGTCCATCCCCTGCTGAATGGCTGTAAGAGCTGCGGAGGCGTCTCTTTGAGTTAGATTCTTATAATAGCTCAGAGATTTAAGGACTTTCTCCTCATCCCAAGTCTCTGCAATGTTTTCTGGAGGCGGAGACATTACTTTCCCCAAGCCCAAAAGGCGATAGATCTCAGCCTTTATAGATGCGTCATCAATCTCGACAAGCGGAATGCCCCTTCCTATGAGGACGCCGAAAGCGAACATCCAGCAAAGGGAGAGAACCAGGCCGCAGCTATAGAAAGCCAGCCGCATCCTGCTCAGCTCGAAATGATAGCGCTTGGGAGCCTTGCCGTCGTTCTGAGTATGGAGCTCGTTTGCTTTAGAAGAAACCATCGTCTCTTTCCTGCTGCCTCGGGTTTTACATCTTTTCCGGAGCCGTAACGCCAAGCAGCTTCAGGGCATTGTGGATGACCTGGCGAATGGCGGCGGCAAGGTAAAGCCGGGCTTGCGTGGTCTCGACATCGTCGCTCAAAATGCGATGGCGATTATAGTAGCTGTGAAAGAGAGATACAAGCTCGTGGAGAAAATACGGTATGAAGTGAGGCTCCAGCATTCTTGCGCAATTGGCCACCACTTCGGGGTATTCGCTCAGAAGTTTGATGATGGCGAGCTCCTCGGGAAGCGTTAGCGCCCTGACGCCTTTAGCAATTCCCTCCTGAGAGAAATCGATCGCCACGCCTCTTTCCGCGGCCACTTCGAATACTCTGCAAAGTCTCGCATGAGCGTATTGAACATAGAAGACCGGGTTGTCGTTGCTTTGCATTTTTGCGACTTCGAGATCGAAGTCGAGCGGGCTGTCGGTTCGACGCGTGAGGAAAATATATCTGGCCGCGTCTTTACCCACTTCGTCAATCACTTCTCGCAAAGTTACGAACTCTCCGGCGCGCGTGGACATGGCGACAGGCATTCCGCCTCTCAGAAGATTTACAAGTTGAACGAGGATTATCCTCAAATCTGATCGATCCCGACCCAGCGCTTGGACCCCAGCAAGCATGCGATCTATGTAGCCGTGGTGATCTGCGCCCCATATGTCGATCACCATATCGAAGCCGCGCCCGAATTTATTCTTGTGGTAGGCAAGATCGGCGGCAAAGTAGGTGCTGATCCCGTTTGCCCGGATCACAACCCTGTCTTTTTCATCCGAAAAAGCGGTGCTTCTGAACCACTTCGCTTCATCCTGATCGTAGACGAATCCGGCTTCTTCCAGTCTCTGGATGGTTTTGCGAATTTCGTCCCGGTCATGCAGGCTTTGCTCGCTGAACCATTGGTCGAAGGACATGCCGAAGCCGGCCAGGTCTGCTTTTATGCCCGCCAGTATCTTGTCGCCGGCATAGCGGGTAAAAAACGGTAGCACCTCGTCCAGAGGAACGCGATGATAACGGTCTCCTGCTTCGCTCTGCAGTTCCCGGGCGAGATCTCGCATGTAATCGCCCTGGTAATGCCCTTCGGGAAATTCGACAGTCTCCCCCATAAGTTCCTGGTAGCGGTAAAAGAGGCTTCGTCCCAGAGTGTTCATCTGGTTTCCGGCATCGTTGATGTAATATTCTCTTTCCACAGTGTAGCCGCATGAGCTCAAAATGTTGGCGACCACATCTCCAATGGCCGCGCCTCGCCCGTGACCTATGTGCAGGGGGCCCGTCGGATTTGCGCTCACGAACTCCACTTGAACCTTTTTCGCTTCCCCGATCTCCTGCCTGCCGTAGCTTGCCTGCTGACTAAGGATTTCCGACAGCACCTGATGCCAAGCATGGGGATGGATGAAGAAATTGATAAATCCGGGACCGGCAATCTCCGTTCGCTCTATGAACTGGTCGCAGCCTTTGATGTTCTGAACGATTTGTGAGGCGATTTCCCGCGGGTTGCGCTTGAGAATGCGCGTCAGGCCCAAAGCAGCATTGGTTGCATAGTCTCCATGTTGAGCTAGCTTGGGAATATCCAGTTCTATATCGACGCGGGGCGCATCCTGCTGACCCGCTGAAGTCAAAAGAGGGGAGATCGCATCGGTGAGCATCTCGATAAGTCGTTTTCGGACAAAGGCCATTTGGAGTATCCTCTTTATGTAACGAAAATTACGGAACACGGAAAAAATATCGCCGAAAAACGCTACTGTTTATATATCGGCGGCATGTTGCCGCGCAAGCTTATCGACGCCTGTAGCGAATAACCGAAAGCAATGAAAATATAAAGAGGAATTTTTTGTGTATGTCCGGGGAGTGAAGCTTGAGAAGCTCAAAGAAACCGGAAGGAAGGTGGATCTGGATGCCGCTCGCTCGAGCGGCATCCGCAAAGGGATGGAAGGCTAGCGCTCCATGAAGGGCTGCGCTACGGGAGAGAACCGATCGTGGAAAAGCGG
>CAZOEL010000102.1:0-21486 GCA_964578835.1 uncultured Syntrophobacteraceae bacterium
TTCCCTCACCCCGACCCTCTCCCTGAGGGAGAGGGGGCCCGCACCCACCGGAAGAGACGGTGTTGACGGCCCGCTAGCAGCGCCTGTGAGCTCACCCGCCCCGGCGGAAGCCGGGGTCCAGAAACCGCACAGAACCTCTGGATTCCGGCTTTCGCCCGAAGGACAATAAGTGGCTGGCCCAACAACATCCCGCACCTTGGGGGTATGTGTGTATCATTGTC
This sequence comes from uncultured Syntrophobacteraceae bacterium, assembly GCA_964578835.1. Taxonomy (GTDB): domain Bacteria; phylum Desulfobacterota; class Syntrophobacteria; order Syntrophobacterales; family Syntrophobacteraceae; genus CAZOEL01. Next base: position 222 of record CAZOEL010000102.1, read on the forward strand.
AGCTGAGGGAGAGGGGGCCCGCTCCCAGCGGAAGAAACGATCTTGACGGCCCACTAGATCGGCAAAGATGTGTGCATAGAGTAGAATCGCAATCAGGCAAGCGGCATCCGAGAAGGAAGCTTCCACTGAATGTCAAATCCTGTTCTTGTGCACGTGGAAGGAGAGGATGGCGCCCGTAACCATGCTGCGCCCGGTGAAAAGGAACATTGCAGCCCAAAACAGTTGCAGGAAGAGAAGCATGCCGGGGTTCCAGATGGAGTTCAGGCCCGCCATTATTTCAGGCGATCTAAACGTCGACATGCTTGACGGAAACACCTCAGGCGCCGCTATGAAGAGAAGGGCTGCCGCAATCGAATAGATGGCTCCTCCGATGCTCATGACCTGATAAGCCGATATTTTGCCCTCTCCTCGGTAGTCTGCCCGGAGCGTTTCCGAAAAAGCCCTCCAACCCTGAGTCACAACGATCGACAAAACAAAGGCTGGAATAAAGAAAGAATGCAGGTAGAGCGAAATAGCAATGAGGCTCGTTGACAGATAAAGAGCGGATGTTATGGCTTGCACCGGCAGCACGGGCTCACCCTCCATGCCTGAAGCATAGGCTATTTTCTTCGTCTTGCCCCAAAAAACGAAGCTCCTCCTTTGGAAGAGGCGGCGGATAAATGGCGGATAATCAGAAAGCCGCTTTCCATAACAGCACCCGAAGCTGATGCAGGCAAGGCGCCCCCATCCTTCGCCAAAGGCATAGGAAACGGCGAGAGCGCTGAGAGCCGGAAAGAGCGGAAGCCGAAAACTTTCGAAGTCTCCCGTAAGGGCGTTGATCAGCAAAATGACCCAGGGGGAGATGATCATGCCAACAAATGACGCGCCTCCGACAGTGAATGTATACGGCCTTTTCTCGACAGCTTTTGCGATGATCCTGGACGATGGTATGCAGATAAGCATGACTGCCGCCGCCATGAGGAAGATAGACTTAACGGCGACGCCCACAGCCCCCAGAAGGACAAACAGAAGTCCAACGCTCGCCGCATAAGCGTTCGCATTGAGTATGCCGTACCAGGTCAGGTTGACGCCGCTCCAATGCCCGTCTCCACCCTTAGATAATGGAATTGCAGCAAATATCTGCCACTTCTCTTTTGGGAGAGCCCTAAAAGCCAGCGTTAGCAACCCTGCAGTCAATGCTGCAAGAACAACGACAAACACCATATTGCCCATAAATCATCCCCCGCTAACCCGTTCACCCATTCACCGCTTCCCCTATCACCGATCTCACCTTCACATCCGTCTCAACCAGAGATTTTCCGAATCCTTGGGCGAAGCGGCTCTTGGCATGGGGCGCGCGCATATTGCGAATGAGATCGTTACAGAAGCGGACGCGCCCTCGCTCAAAGAGGAGCACGTCCGTGCTGCTTCCCGGCCTATAGAGGCTTTTTGGCCTGCCCTTTTTCAAAAACATTCCCGGTTGTACGACTTTGGGCTCCGCATACTTCTCTTCGCTGTAACACTGGACGATATCGCCAATCATGAGCGCAACGACCTCGATCATGGCCACGCGCCCGATCCCGGCGCCACCTGGGACATCCGTGTCGATGACGGTCACTACCCTCTTGTTTTTGGAGTAAGGGGTAGCCATTTCAATCACCGCTCCGGGATTGCACGAGTGAAAGGCTCCGGTTAGCTCATAGCAATCCAGCGCCACACCCGCTACCGGAGTATGGTTGTAATGGTATTTATCGGGAGTCAGTCTGAAGACTGCGAAGTCTCCCCCTCTAAAGGCTTCGATCCATTCACTCTTCTCCGTCCCCAACAATTCCTCGTAGTCGAAGAACTTCCCTTTGAGACAAAGCATGGAAGCATCGGCAAAGGAGCCGACAAGAACGCGAGAATCCGCCGGAGACACCACTAAGCCCGGATCTTCAGGCATCGGACGGCATTCCCAATAGCGGATCTTCCTTTCAAAGACATCCCGAAGGCTTTTGAACGTTCGTGGGTCATCCAGGCACTCGCTCCAATCGATGCCGCATTCCTCTAAAAAGCGGGCGCCTCCGGTTAGATTGCTCAGGGCGAAGTCGTAGTTGAGAAAGCCAAGCAAGCGGCTTGCTCTCGCGCTCGTAAGCGCATTGAAGAGAACAGGCGCGTTTTCTCGGGCGGAAGAATAAATGAGGCTGACCACCCGGTCTCCGATAAGCTTCTCATCACAAACCCTACCAGTGCTCCGCTCGATGTATTGATGGCTCGCCAGCTTCATCAGGCGTCAAGCTCCTTCCGTGGCCATTAAGATGTTTCTCCGATTCCGCCGCATGGTAATTGATGGTGAGCAGGAGAAGGTCGATCAGTTTTTTGAGGTTAGACTGTGAAACCCTGCCATCGAGTACGCCGGCCTCCGCTCCGGCGAGGAATTCCGAGACGTTCCTTTCGCCTAAGATGAACCTGAGCTCTTTCCGATAGGATGTTCCGTTCCGAGAGCTCTCCTCTTCAGAGATTTTCCCAATATCTTCCTTTAAGAGGTCAAACGCTTCTTGAAGGTGGCTCACCCTCAGTGCGCCCCGGTAGTACCGTTCCGCCCCTCTGTTGAATTCGTCGGCCCCGACATCGAAAGGCGAGCGAGCATTCAGCCCGTCAAGAATTCCCCGGCTGAGCTTTCCTTCCGCAGAGAGCGATTGAGGGTTGTCCATTCTCTCGGAAAGATCCCGCATGGTCTTTTGCAGATTGAGCATTTCGACAAGGTCGGCGCCGTCCTTCTCTAGCTTTCTAACGAGCGCTTTTCGGTACTCGGCATTGTAGACCCTGAGATACCCGGCATAGCGTCGGCTGGAGCGCACCCGTTCAACGTCTTGCAGAATCTCTTTCAGGAAGGCATTCTTGGTGTCTTTCCTGACGTAAAATGTGGGGATTCCGATAGCGGCGCCAAAGAAGATCTGTCTCCTTTCGCTTTCAATGAAGGGAGCATCGGGAATATGAGCATGATCGATCTTGCCTTGAGCCACATATTTGAAGGCGAGCGCAGTGATAAGGGTCTGTAGATCCGCAGCTGCGGACATATCCTGATTGAGGGAGTGGAAGAGGCTGTAATGTCTCCCTTCGAAGCCGCTAAAACCCATTTTCTCAAACTCTCTCAGTCTGTAGAGCATGTAGACGGCCATTCTGGGATCGTAGACGCCAAGATCGGTCAGATCCTTCTTCAACCGGTCGCAGTTGCCGACAGTCCCGTCCAGGGCGGAGCTCTTCTCTGTGCTCATGAGGGCTGCGAAATAGTCGATAAGGCGAAAGTCGGGCACATAGTCGCCTTTGAAACATAGAACGCCGCTCACCAAGCGATCCAGCCACTCTGGGCCAAAGGGCGTCAGAGGCTGCCCGAAGAGCTTGCATTTTACCTTCTTTTTCCAACGCCGCCAGATCATGCGCAAATGTGTGTAATCGAGCTCATGCGGAAGGAACCCGAGGACTTTCTCCGGATGCAGATCTCTGAAATCGAGGCCGTAGGGCGCCGCGCTGTAGGACCCGACAAAGAGGGGCAGGAAATGCTCCACGATCTTTATGATGAGGTCGCCCAGATACTTCTCTTCGGTTGCGCCCATCCCAGAGGCGCCATCCCTGAGCCTCTCGCTCAGCCTGACGCTGCCGATGCTGATGTGGACGCCGTTGTTGGCTAAACTCGTATTGGACAGATTCGGCAGAATCACGAGGTTTCTCGTTATGATGCCGGCTTCCCTCAATTTTGCAACAGCGTTGAGCTGACTGCGGCTTAGAACCTGGTGACAAAGCTCCATGTAACGATGCTTTTCTTCGCCGCGATTCCAGCCCGACAGGCAAGGGCTCATGAAAAGCTCCCGATAAAAAGCATCTGAAATGCAATCGTTCAGCTGCTTCTGTCGAATAGGAGGATGGGGCGCCAGATAGATGAGGACCTCCTGGCCGGTTGCCCGCAATGTGAAGCTTTCATTTGCGTACATGGTGAGAAGAGAGGTAAGCAGGAAGCGCCGCGCGGTCTCCTCGGCGATCGCCTTCCCCATCCCGGATTCCGGCCGGAGCGGAACCACGTGGAATGAATAGGTTTCCGGCGATGTATTGTCGCTCAAAAAGCAGTCCAAAAGCCTCTTTCCGGTCTCCTTAACGACATCGGGCAAATTAGCCTGCGAGCCTATAACGTCCGCAAGGGAAAGCTTGATAAGATAACTGATGGGCGTTCGGATGCATTGCTCACCCCGCTCGAGAAAAAGAAACTTGTGCAGGTCGCATCGATATCCCTCCCATGGCTTTTCCTTATCGGCAAGAAGATCCCGCTCCAGGATCTCCTGCGCAAAAGAGCTCAGAACCCCAAGAGGAAACCTTACCCAACTGTTCTCCCAAACTCTATCCTCGTTTTCGTTCAGAAAACGCTCGAGATTGCTTATGAGCTTCTTAGGGGTCTCACCCGTCTGAGCGCGCCTGATGATATTGGCATAGTAGTTGGATTGCTCAATGGATAGAGGTAGGTCCACATCGCTCTTTTTTCCCATAACCACGGCCTGGAGCTCGTTTTCAGCCCCCACCGTGGCGTCATTGACAGAAAAAGGAAGAGACTCGCAGAGCCCATGGCTGGAGCCGTCCAGACAAACTCCGAGCAATCTCATTATTTTTTGTGCGGAGAGCGGCTCGCGCGCCGCAGCTCCATTCCCATCCGCTTTAGCTCTGAAAATGGCAAGGTTCATGATCTGGCTCATGTCCACCTCTGGTTTATGTCGATTTCTTACTTGCATCTTTCTTGGTCGATTGTAGCATCTCAATTAGATGATAAAGGAAAGCGAGGGAAAGCAGGTGAAGATAGCGTGACATTTTGTTGAAGATTTGGAACATTCTTCTTGATGACGCTTTGGAGTTGCGTCAACGATGCAAAGCAGGGATTTCATGGACGCATGGCTCGACGAGCGCGGCATTGGTCGAGCCACACATCCTAGCGAGGAGGAAGGGCAAGTGGCTAAGAAGATAGTAGATAATCGATCAGTTTACATGACAAGCATGAGAAGAATAGATGAAGATTTGATGAAGGAAGGTGACCGAGGTTTTTTGTCACATCACGCCACCACCCCTTGATTCCGCATGGCTCTTCAGCAGGATGCTGGTTGCATACCAAAAAGCCGTATACCACGCAGGAGCTGCGAAATTGCCTATGCTCAATTGGTAGAGTCCAACGCCGAGGAGGCCGAGAAACGCCATGCCGGGCGCATCGATTTCATCTCTCGTGAGTCCTCTGACCTTCTCGTCAAGCAGGTTGAAGCTTTTGACAACACGCCCCGGGAGAGCGCCCCTTTGTGAAGGGGCGGCGCCAAGCTTGAAGAGCTTGTTCATCTCGGCGTATTCGGCGATCGCTTCTTGATCCAGGGATGTTTCGGAAACAAACAGCACCGTTCCCGTTACGAAATTCGTCTCAACTCTTGTTACGCCGGAAAGCTCCGACAAACTTGGGCTCAAGGCTGAAAAATAGCTGTCATCGCCTTTTTTCGAGAGGATCTTGACTCTCATTCTCTCCGGAGTGCGATGACAAACGTAAGCATCGGGAAGCATCAGGCGTTTCCTTATTCTGTGGAAAGACTAATGCCGGAATCCGCAGCTTCGTACCCGGCCACGCCAGCGCCCGCCTGGGCCTGCTCCTGAGAGAGCTCCGACCTGGCTTCCGCGGTCAGATCCTCGATGACTTCCATCGTCTCGGCGGCAATCTCTCTGGTTTTATCAATCAAAATGAGGCCGCTCTTAATAGTCGCCTTTACGATAGGCTTCAGAATAGCCGCCACTGCGGGGATCACGGCAGGCGCCAGAATCAATGCTCCAACGCCCACGGCAAGACCCGTCCCAAGTTTCGCTCCATTGTCAAAAAGCGCCATGAAAACCTCCTGAAGATGATATTGGCTCAGCCGGAACGCTGTTCGGATCATGTCGGAGACCGGACAGCAGAAGCGCTTTGAGCGCATGTTTACAATTATCGCCGTTGTCGATTGAGGTATGATATGGCCGAGGGAAAAGCTTGTCATGCCCTTTTTTCATTACTTGCCTACGGTGGGAAGTAGGGCTTCATGCATTCCTGGCGCGGTCTGTGGAGGGTTTAAGGATAAAGGCGTATGAAAGAAAATATAGGGGGAAAACGCGAGCGCCGGCCGTTCACAGGCGCATCAAAGTCATAGATTTCCCCAATCCATCAGGTATGCCCACAGCAAATGGGATAGTCCGATCTCGCCATCCAGCCGGCAGCCTCTCACAACACTATCGACAGAAGCGCCAAAGGAGTTCCTTCGAAGGCTTTTTCAATGGCAATCCCCAGCAGAGCTCTCCCAATGACCTCACCCGTCTTCGAAAGCTTCTGCTGCATATATTGATCGCCGGTAACCACTCGTGAGGGATCGAAATGGCCCTTTTTGCTAAGCGAGTCGAGAATCTGACCTGAATTAAGGGAGCCCGTATTGTAGTTCACCACGACGCTGCCGGTGACCACATTGGCGTTGACGGAATGAATGCCATCCATGGCCTTCAGGAATTCTTCCATCTCTCTGGCCATGGACTGATTGCCCTTCATGATCGGATTTTTCACTCTCAGCCTGCCCGGAACATCATGGACATAATAACTCATGACTTCTCTCCTACCATGATTTTTTCAAAATTCCTGCATATTGGATAACTTGCGCATCGAAACCTGAGCACTGTCTTATCCCTCTTGTACACATGCATCTTATTGCCACACCCCGGACACACGGGCCGCACTACCGGCTCAATTTCATGCGAATCATCGGTGAATTGCCTCTCGCACATCAAACAACGAAATCGCTGCTTGCCTTGCTTCGTTCTGCCATACTTGTAAAACGCTTCAGATTTACATACTGGGCATTTCATTACAGTCAGGCCATCTCCATTGGTTCGGAACGGATTATAAGGCCTCTTGTTTTCAGTTTTGTGATATCCGTGTTACATGTTTGTTACACAGGAAGATTTTGTGCTCGTCCGGAGGCTTTTTGAAAAAACCATAATGAAAGCCGGCAAATATATAGCTCTGCGCAAGCGCCTTTCAGCGGGAACCGCATCAAACACTGAGCTAAATCGATTTTCCCTTGACAAGGGAAAGATTCAGCGTCTATACACTCAATTTTACAGCTATTTTCGCTAATCATCCATTTGAGAGACGGATCTCGAAGCTCTCGAATTTCTTTTTCAACCTCTTTAAGGAGCCACTCATGACGTTTCAGGAACTGATCCTTGCACTGAACAAGTTCTGGTCTGACAGGGGCTGCGTCCTTCAACAGCCCTACGATCTGGAAGTGGGCGCCGGGACCTTCAATCCCGCGACCTTCCTGAGAGTGCTGGGTCCGGAGCCGTATAAGGTCGCTTATGTCGAGCCCTCGCGCAGACCGACCGACGGGCGTTATGGCGAAAACCCCAATCGATTGCAGCACTACTATCAGTACCAGGTTATCCTCAAGCCATCGCCTCCCGACTCGCAGGGGCTTTATCTGGAAAGCCTCAAGAGCTTCGGCATCGATCCACTGGATCACGATATCCGCTTTGTCGAAGATGACTGGGAATCTCCGACTCTGGGCGCCTCGGGGCTCGGCTGGGAAGTCTGGCTCGATGGGATGGAAATCACTCAATTTACCTATTTTCAACAGGTTGGCGGAATCGCTTTGAGCCCGGTGAGCGTCGAGCTCACCTACGGGCTCGAGCGGATAGCCATGTATCTTCAGGGCGTGAACAATGTCTATGACTTGATCTGGAGCGGCAATGTGACCTACGGGGATGTCCACCACAAGAGCGAGGTGGAATGGTCCCATTACAATTTCGAAGAAGCGGATGTGGACATGCTGCTCAAGCTCTTCAACATGTATGAAGCCGAATCCATTCGACTCAACGAGAAGGGCTTTGTGCTCCCGAGCTATGATTATTGTCTCAAGTGCTCGCATGCATTCAATCTTCTGGACGCCAGAGGCGCCATCAGCGTAACGGAGCGAACGAATTACATCGCTCGAGTGCGCAATTTGGCCCGTCTGGCCGCCCATGCCTATGCGGCTCAGCGTGAAGAAATGGGATATCCGCTTCTCAAGAAGTGGGATCAGAAATAACCCGATGGAGGGAACGGATGGGAGCAGCATTTTATCTCGAAATAGGAAGTGAAGAAATCCCCGCAGGTTATGTTCTGCCTGCTCTGGAAGCCATGTCGAGGCAGATGGCGCGTTTCCTGGATGAAAACCGCATCAGCCACGGAGAGCCATTCACCACGGGCGCTCCAAGGCGTCTTATACTGAACATTCCCGATGTGGCTCCGCTGCAGGAAGCCTGTACGACGGAAATTGTCGGACCGCCCAAGCAGGTCTCGTTCGACGCCGAAGGGCGTCCGACAAAAGCGGCGGAGGGGTTTGCCCGAGGACAGGGGGTGGGCGTCGAGGATATCCGCATAAAGCAGACCCCCAAGGGAGAGTACCTGTGCATCGTGCGCGAGGAGGCGGGCCTTCCGACCAAAGACCTCCTCCAGAAGATGCTTCCCGATTTCATTGCCCATATTCCTTTCCCCAAGTCCATGCATTGGGGAAGCCTGAGCGTGACCTTCACTCGGCCTGTAAGCTATATCGTCGCTCTTCTCGGCAAGGAGACGATCGACTTCGAGTACGGGAATATCCGCAGTGCGAATCAATCGCGCGGTCATCGCTTCATGAGCCCCGAATGGATCGAGGTGGAAGATTTCGCAAGCCACCTGGCGAATCTCGAGAAGCGATACGTCATTGCCGACATCGAAGAGAGAAAGAGCCGCATACGAAAAGGCATCCAGGAAGCCGCACAGAGCGTGGGCGGAAAGATTTTGGAAGATGAGGAGCTTCTCAACGAAGTCACTCAGCTCGTGGAGTATCCACAGCCGCTCGTAGGCGAGTTCGAAGCAAAATACCTCGATCTTCCGCCCGAGCTTCTCATCACCGTCATCAAGAAGCATCAGCGTTATTTCGCCATAATCGGGGACAACGGAAAGCTGCTCCCTTATTTTGTAACGGTGGCCAATACGATCCCGAGGGATTTCAAGCTGGTGGCGGCGGGAAATGCCCGAGTGGTCCGCGCCCGCCTGGAGGATGCGCGCTTCTACTACGAGGAAGACCAAAAGGTGCGGCTCGAGGAGAGAGCGGAGCAATTGAAACAGGTTGTATTCCACTCGAAGCTCGGCACTAGCTGGGAGAAGATGGAGAGGTTTTCCGCCATCGCTCGCTGGCTCTCGGAACGCCTCGCTCCGGAGCGGACCGAGGCGGTCAAGCGCGCCGCATACCTTTGCAAAGCGGATCTGGTTACCGGCATGGTGGGTGAATTCCCCGAGTTGCAGGGCATCATGGGAAGAGCCTACGCCAAGCTGCAGGGAGAATCGGATGAAGTGGCCGAGGCTATCAACGGGCATTATCTTCCGACCAGAGCCGGCGGACCGATACCTGCGGGGATCGCCGGGACGATCCTCAGCATTGCCGATAAGATCGACACCATAACCGGGTGCTTCGGCGTCGGCCTCATTCCGACCGGAGCCGCGGATCCTTTCGCCCTTAGACGCCAGACCCTCGGCATCATAAGGATTATTCTCGAGAATCCACTGCGGCTTTCTCTCTCGGAGCTCATTGACCAGGCGTTGCCCCTGCTCGCCGCCAAGACGACCGAGCCCGCGGAGGCCATAAAGAAGGGCGTCCTGGAATTTTTCCAGGGTCGCTTGCAGCACTTCCTGGTCAGCCAGGGCTATAGCCCGGATGTGGTGGACGCCTCGCTTGCGGTCGGGATAGACGATTTGGTCAACGTGTCCATTCGCACCAAAGCCCTGGCGGATTTCAAGGAGCGACCCGATTTTGACAGCCTCGCTACGGCTTTCAAACGCGTCGTCAACATCATCAAGGAGCCGGAAACAACCCCGGTCAACCCGGAATTGCTGCAAAGCGCGGCGGAGCAGGCGCTCTTTGCGGCCGTGCGCGACACGGAGGGAGTCGTAGAAGGAAGCCTCGCCGCTTCGGATTACGCCGAAGCCCTGGAAGCCATGGCTCAGCTAAAAGGCTTCATCGACTCATTCTTCGACTCGGTCCTGGTAATGGACAAAGACGAGGATATTCGCCGCAATCGGCTGGCGCTCCTCACGCGCATTCACAATCTTTTCACTGGAGTCGCAGACTTCAAGAAGATTCAGACAGCGTAGAGAGATAGGAGAAGGAAAAAGGCAAATGCCTGCAGGGCGGAAGACCTTCGAGCTTACCACCCCTGCAGGCTTCAACACCCATAATCGCTTGCTACCGATATGCGATTGCGCCCTTCCTTTTTGGACTGATACATAGCGGCGTCGGCGGCGTTGATAAGGCTGATGGCGTCGCAATATTCGGGATAAGAGGCCAGCCCCCCGCTGAAGGTCACGCAGAATGACTTTTCTTCGTACATATGAACGAGCTCGCTGAAGCTTTCCCGGATCTCGTCCAGAACTTTGCCTGCCGACTTCACATCCGTATCGAAAAGCACAACCGCAAACTCCTCTCCCCCGTAGCGGCCGACGATATCCGTTTTTCTCAGCCGTTGCTGCAACAGCCGCGCAAGGCTGTTGAGCACCCTGTCTCCCGTGGAGTGTCCGTAGGTATCGTTGACCGACTTGAAAAGATCGATGTCGATCATGGCGAGGGTAAAGCTATTACTCTGTTTCTCGCATCTCTTTATTGCCAGATCGAGCTGACACACGATGCTGGTGTGGTTGAGCAGGCCCGTTAATCCGTCTCTCTCCATGAAGGAGCGCATGATGCGCATACGCTCCGCTCGAATGGCTATGGATGAGATAAGATGACGCGGTTCGATGGATTTTGTGAGAAAGTCGTCCCCTCCTACGCGCATGGCCGAAAGGTGACTGTCGATATCGGTTTCCGTGGACAGAAAAACAATTGGAATGCTTACATAAGTGGGCATTTGACGAATCACCAGGGCAAGCTCCCGACCGTTGCAGCCGGGCATATACATATCTGTCAGGATGAGATCGGGATTGAACTCTATTAAATGGTCCATGACATGAAAGGGATCGTTCACCACCAGAGTGATCATTCCTGCATCTTGGAGGATAGCCGAGTAGTGGGCGGAGAGGTCCGGATCATCATCCACAATGAGTATCTTGTATGGCTCCGGCTCCTTGGGAATGGTCAGCGAATCGAGGGTTTCTATGATTTCTATTATATTGACGGGTTTGATGAAATAGGCGTCGCCGCCGGCGCGAACCGCCTGAAGCCGCGCATTCATATCATTGCGCCTCGAAATGAAAATCACCGGCAGATCTCTTCCATGCTCCTCTTTCATTTCGGCAATGGCTTCGATCCCGGCGAGGTTTCCCTCAGGGAAGATAATATCCATTATGATCGCAGAGGGCAGGACCTCGCTCGTGGCTTTTTTGGCCTCATCCAGCCGTGAAAAGGTCTTGATCGCGTACCCGAAGTGAGCGATTTGAACCGCAAGATTCTCGAGTTGCAAAGGGTCGTCTTCTATGAGGTAAATCAGCTTTTTCTCACGCTCTGCGGGAAGAGCGCATGTTTTGACAATGCTCGGCGCACCCGGTTCCAGCGTGCAGTCCCGGTGATCGCCACCAACAGAGCAAAGCCTTCTCAACTCTGTGAGATAACGCGAAATGCTGTTGCACGTTTCCTCGCACTCCAGGTCTTTTCTTTCAATCAAGGTCTTGAGCAGCAGCTCCAGTTTTCGCGCCTCATCGCTCAAACGCTTCAGGCCGAAGACCGAGCACGAACCGGCAAGAGTGTGGACAGCTCGGTGCAGCTCTATGAATTCATCGGAGCCCCTGGCGGCAATCAGGATCGAATTCCATTTGTCCTGCGCCTCCTCAATCTTATTGGAAAGATTTGAGATGTAGGAGTCTCGGATCGCGTCGAGTTTACCGCGCAAGCCCTTTTCAAAATTCATCATCTCTATGAAACCAGCCTTCTATGAGGAGACCGTCTTTTTTCTATAGCCTTCCAGGATCTCTTTCAACGCGTCTGGAAGCGTGTCTTCAATATTCTCGTCTTTCACCAAATATCCGCTCGCCCCGTTCTTGAGCGCCTGTTCGGCAATCGGCGCATCCCCGTCTCCCGTCAACAACAGGATGGGAACATCCACGCCGGCGTCCCGCAGAGCCTTCACAAGCTCCAAGCCATTCATCTCGGGCATATTCATGTCCGAAATGACGGCATCGATTCCCTCAGCGCCCGACGTCCACATTTGCAGCGCCTGGGCGCCGTCTTCCGCCGTTTCCACCGTATACCCTTCAGATTCCAGCACATACTCCATCAATTGTCTAACAAAAGGATCGTCGTCCACGACAAGAATTTTGGAGCTTTCTCCGTTCATCAATATCCCCCCTGCATCCGCCTCGAGCTCTCATCCAATCAGGTTTTGTATCGTTTCGAGCAGATTGGATTGGTCAAAGGCTCCTTTGACTATATAGGCATTCGCGCCGACCTGTATGCCTCTACGCTTATCCGACTCACGATCTCTCGATGTAACCAGCACGATTGGGATGTCTTTACAATCCTCATGCTTCCGCACTCTTTCCGTCAAGGAAAATCCGTCCAGCCTCGGCATTTCGATATCGGTCACGATGAGATCATACCTGTCGCTTTCCATCTTCTCCAACGCTTCCATTCCATCCACAGCCAGACTGACCGAATATCCGTATGCCTCGAGGATGCTCCTTTCGATTTCCCTCGTGTTGAGGGAATCGTCGACCACGAGAATATGTGCTGCTTTTTTCCCCTTTATCTCGCTTTCCCGGGCTTGGCTTCCATACTTGGCCTCTCGGGCGATCTTCATGACTTCGGGAATAGATAAAATGTTGATCACTTCATTATCGCCAAAAGTCGTCACCCCGGAGACCAGCCGATTGTCCTGCATGTGGAAGGGAAGAGGCTTCATGACCACGCTTTCTTCATCAAGCAGGGACTCCACTATCAGACCCACTGTCTCTCCCGCCATGGAGACGATCAGGATGAGCAAATCGCTCTTTTCATCCCCGTCTCCCGGAGCAAGACCAAGAATGCTCCCCAGATCGGCGATGGGAATTATCTGTTCGCGCAGCCTCACAGCTTTTCTATCCACGACGTCAATGACCTCGTTCCGCCCGGACCGTATAATTTCTCTCACGGAGCCGGAAGGCGCCGCGAAAGTCATGCCGGAAACCGAAACGAGCAGAACATCCATAACAGCCAAGGTCAGCAGCAGCCTTATATGGAAGGTCGCGCCTTGCCCCGGCTTGCTGTCGACCTCTATCGAGCCTTTGAGATGATCGACAATATTCCGTTTCACCACATCCATTCCAACGCCGCGACCCGAAATGTCCGTTATGATCGAGCTGGTGCTGAAGCCCGGCTCAAAGATGACATCGATCACTCTCGATTGAGGCATGCTCTCGAGCTCTCGAGCGCTGAAGATCCTCTTTTGAATACATTTTTCTTTTATTCTCTCGATCGGCAGTCCCGCCCCGTCGTCTCTCAGCTCAATAAGAACGCTCTCCCCATCATAGCAGGCGGAGAGCCGTATAAGGCCGGCTTCAGGCTTTCCGGCCTTCAGCCGTTCCTGCGGGGATTCAATGCCATGATCGATGGCGTTGCGGATCATGTGGACAAGAGGATCGGCAATTCCTTCGATCATTTTCTTATCAAGCCTCGTTTCCCCTCCCTCGATCACAAGATCGGCTTTTTTCCCGATGGAGCAGGCGATATCCCTTACAGAGCGATGAAAGGTTTCGAACAGCGTCGAAAGTGGGACCATTCTCATATCGAGCGCAGCATCTTGAAAGGTTCCATTGAGCTGTTCCTGAAAGCTTATGTCTTCACCAAGCCCGAAGATCAGCCTCTTTAGCCCGGATCGAAGCGAAAAAAGCATGTCGCCCATTGCGGCGCAATCCCTCTGAAAATCTCCTCTGTCGAAGTTGATCAGAAATGTGGAGATTCGTTTCTCCAGTTCTTTCACTTCGGTCAATCGGCCTCGCAGACGATTGGCGCCGGAAGCCATCTCTCCCGAAAGATTAATGAGTCCATCCAGCTTTACAGCATCGACTCTGACCGTGCTATCGGCTGTTCTCAGCTTCGAGGAAGAATTGGCATTTTGTGTCTCAGCGTCATGAAGCTCCTTGGGAGAAGATTCCTCATTTATTTCCGCCTGCGGAGCGCACGCCGGCGCCTCCTGTTTAGGTTCAGACGGCGCTTCAGTAGGGAAATCCCCTTTTGCGGCCTTTTCCAGAAGATCGCACAAAGGCTTTACGTCGAAAAGAATCTCTTCTCCCCGAGCAACCGTTTCCACCATTTCCGCAACAGCGTCGACTCCTTTGAACAGGATATCGGAGAGCTCCTTCGATAGCTTAGCTCGCCTTTCCCTTAGGCCATCGAGAATTTCTTCAAGCTTATGGGCCACATCGCTTATCGGGATCAGCTTCATCATTCGGGAAGATCCCTTGATGGTATGCACCGAGCGAAAAGCGGAATTCAGCGTTTCCAAATCATCGGGATCTTTCTCGAGGTCGAGGAGCTCTTTGTTTACCTTGGCGACATGCTCTCTGGCCTCTTCGCAGAACCGGGCCAGAAACTTCTTCATATCGATTGCCATTGAATTATCCTTAATTTGCTCGGAGACTTCCGCTCGCTCATTTTCCCATTCCGCCGGGAGTGCGACGCAGCAAAGGAGAAGCATCTCCCCTCAATTGTGAAAGCTTGAAGCGGCAAACTCGCACCATCTGCTCAATAGACGACTCATTTGCATAGGGAGCGTCTCCGACATCGCAAAGGCTTCTCTTCTCCGCCAGATTCAAAAGGATCTCATAGTGCCTGCGAGAGTCTTCGATCTCACCGCGGCAATAATAGGTCTCGGCAAGATAGAAGTGAGCGGGCAGGCAGGTTGGGCTGATGTACAACGCTTCTCTGAAACGCTTGATGGATGCTTCGTGGTCCGATCGCTCTCGAGCGATGACGCCAAGAACAAGATAGCCTCCGAGACATAGCTCATCCAGCCCGACGGCTTTGAGAGATGCTTGCTCAGCTTCGCCAAGCCGGTCGAGATTCATCAGTATATTCGCTTTGAGGGCATGGGTCTTCGCATTCCCTGGATCGTCAACAAGCAACTGCTCCACCAGCCGCAGGGATCGATCGTACTCCTTAACCTGAATCAGGCTTACGGCCTCGTTATGCATTTCATCAGGGCGCTTCGCAATCTCCGAACTTTTCAGGTTTGCTTTCCCCAAAGCCTCAGGCGCATTTATTCTATCGATAACTAGGGAAGAAGCGGGCGAAGACGATTTCAGCAGCGTGCGCTCTATCTCCATCACACCGGCAACTATCGATCTTCCCGCCACACGCCTCTCAATCCTCGAAGCAAAAGACTGCATGCCGCTTTGGGGGATATGGGCCTTCGATTCATTGTTCTTCTGGTAAAAGAAAACACCTTCCCGTTCGATCAAAGAGAGCACGTTCAAGTTGTGTGAAAGGGTTTCCGCCGCGCCTGTGATCAGATATCCTCCCGGATTCAAAACAGAGGCGAGCTTTTTAAATATTTTCATTTGCATGTCATAATCGAAATATATGGATACATTCCGGTAGAAGATGACGTCAATTGCTTGAAGAGATTCAGGGTAGCAATCGTCGACAAGACTCAAGGGAATGATCTCGACCAAGCTTCCGATATTCTCTCTAATCTTATATAGACCACCTTCAAGCGCCTCGAAGTATTTGGCTCTCAGGTTCTCATCGAAGCTTCTGAACGACTGTTTTCCGTAAACGCCTTTCCTTGCCCTTTGAATCGCGGCGCTATCGATATCGACGCCAAAAACCTTGCACCGATTCAAAGACTTGGGCTCCGCCGTTTCCAAAAGCGCCATGACCAATGAGTATGGCTCCTCGCCCGTCGAGCAGCCGGCGCTCAAAATCTTGATATTGGAGTCGGAAGCTTTCCTTTTTATCAGCTCCGGAATGAGATGTCGGGCAAACAGCTTCAGCTGATTGCGCTCGCGGAAGAAGTACGTTTCATTTACGGTCAGCTGATTGATAAGATCGGAGAAATAACGAGCGCTCTTTGAAATCAAGCGATAGTAACTCTCGAAAGAGTCTATTCCCCTCTCGGACATTTCCTTTCGGATTGCATAGTCAAGCTTCACCGTACGAGCGTTCTCGAACGAAAGGCCGGCCCTCTCTCTAATCAGGCTCTTGAATGTAGCTAGATCTATAGTCATGAAGAAGACCACTCATTCCGAAGCGGGAGTTTCACCGTTTTTCCGCCAATCGCAAAATAAGGAGCAAAACTATTTCTGTTCCAAGGTTGGGCAGTATAAGGCAGCTCACAACAAATAACCTACCAAAATTGGCTCAGAAACACCCCACCGTCATTCCGGCAGTCTTCAAGCCGGAATCCCGTTTTTTCGCGGGGCTGGATTCCGGCCAAAACCATGCCGGAATGACAGAACACCTCTTCCTGGTAGGTTATTTGTTGTGAGTTGCCTAAGCTCCAGTTCCACGCTATTACAGCTTCATCGCTTTACGAGCTTGAGTATTTCCGAACCGATCCTGTTGAGGGGCAGCACCTTATCAATGCAACCCCTCTCTATGGCCGCCTTGGGCATGCCAAAAACAACCGAGGTGCTCTCGTCCTGGGCGATTGTGGCCCCGCCGGCGGTCTTGATCCTTGCGAGCCCTTCCACGCCGTCGTTTCCCATGCCCGTCAATATAACCCCGACGCTGTTCACGCCATATGCGGACCCAACCGAAGAGAGGAGTTTATCGCAAGAGGGCCGGAAGACGTCGCCGGGCTCGCGATCAACCAGCAGGATTTTTTTTTCCGGACCAACCATCATATGCCGTTCAGAGGGAGAGACATAGGCCGTGCCAATTCGCAAAGGTTCTCTGTCCTCACCGACTTTGATCTCGATCTTCAGGATTTTTCTCATCCACGAGACCATACTCGTAACGAAGCCGTCCGAGATGTGCTGTGCAATGACTATGGAACAGGGAATCCATTCCGGAAGCTCGACGAGAAGCTCGGAAAGAGCCTTGGGTCCCCCGGTGGATGAAGCTATGGCCACTACCGGGAAAGATTCGCTCTGACGCTGCGCCGGGCCCATGCCCTCATTTGGGTTGATCGGGGGCGAGCATGGCTTAATGTGCCTGATTACCTTGACCGTCGCGAGCAATTTGACCTTTTCCACGAGCAAGCTCGGGTCTAAGGGGTCCACATCGAATTTCGAGATAACGTCGAGCGCTCCCTTCGATATGGCTGAATAGGCTGTTTTGGAATCGCTCCTTGCTGAAATCACCAAGACGGGAACAGCCCGAGAGGCCATGATGGCTTCGAGAGCCTCGAGTCCATTCATGACGGGCATTTCGATATCCATGGTCACGATATCGGGCATGAGCTCTCGAACCAAATCCACAGCCTCCCTGCCGTTCCCAGCTTGCCCGACCACGGCGATGTCTTCGTCAGCTGACAATATGGCGGTTATCATGTCGCGCATGAGAGCGCTATCATCCACTACGAGAGCTCGTATTTGCGGCATTCCACTAGACTCCGCATTATTTGTTTTTGAATATCCGGAGAAGCAACCGCCCACGCGCCGCGTAGAGCCTTCCCGTAGAAAGGCTCTACACGGTACAGCAATTTCTAGCCAATTTTGTCTTCAAGCTTGAATTTGTCCACCAGTTCTTTAAGGACTTCGGCAAGGCGTTTCAAATCGTTACTAGCGGAGCTTGCTTGACCGATCGAATAGGATGTTTGTCTCGCCCCCTCGTCGATTTCCCTTAGCGCGACCACGACTTGCTCGCTTGCAGTCTCTTGCTGCTGAGTCGAAAGAGATATCTGCCTGGCTGCCTCCACAGTCATCTTGGCGCCGTTGACGATATCGGATATCAACTCAGCGGTCGTGTTTGAATATTCAAGGCCTTGCCGCACTCTTTTCGAGCCGTTCTCAGAAACGATCACCAAGCGATTCACAGCCTGCTGAATCTCAACGATCTTACTGTCGATCTCGTCGATAGACGCCATCACGCTGTCGGCAAGCCTTCGGATTTCGGCCGCGACCACTCCGAAGCGCTTCCCCGCCTCCCCGGCGCTCGAGGCTTCGAGCGCTGCGTTGAATGCGATAAGCTTCGTCTGGTCGGCAATATTGTTGATTATTTCCATAACCTTTGTGATTTCCTTGGATCTTCTGCCGAGATCGACTATCTCGCTGAGGTTGTCTTGATTATCCTGATTTATCTCCTCGATTTTGACAGTGACCTCGCCTACGGCCGCCGCCCCCCGTTGGGTGATTTCCAAGGCCCTGGAGGCAAGATCTACGACAGTGGCTGAGTGTTCCGCTATTTGCTTCGAACTGGCGGTAAACTCTTCCATTGTAGAGGTGATCTCCGATACGGACGCCGATTGTTCGGTTGAAATGGCGGCCTGCTCTTCGATATTTGCATAGATCTCGCCCATGGAGGAATTGAGCTCGATGGTAACGTCCGAGACCTTGCTGATAACTTGATTCAGATGCTCCAAAAGCTTATTGAACTGCCGGGCGAGATCCCCGAGCTCATGTCGGAAATCGCCCGATATTCTCGTGGTCAGATCGTCATTGAAATTGCTTATGGGCTCGATGATCCTTTGAAGAGGCTTGTTTATTCGAACATTTACAAAGTAGACGACCAGAACCGAGATTATCAGAACAGCGGCAACGGCTATTGAGATGATCTTCATGATAAGAGATGAATTGGTCCGATAAACGTCTTCTCTCACATGGCTCACCAAAGCCTCGATCTCATCCGTATAGACTCCGGCGCCGAGCGCCCAGCCCCATTTCCCCATGGCCTTGACATAAGCGAGCTTCGGCTGAGGCTTCTCATGACCAAGCTTTTGATAAGAATAGGTCACAAACCCCTCTCCCTTTTCTTTACTCGCCTTCACAAACTCCCTTAGGATATAAACACCGTTCGCATCCTTGAGATCGCTTTGATCTTTTCCTTCCAGCTGCGGGTCGGGATGAGCGACGAAGACATGATTGAAATCGTTTATCCAGAAATACTCGCCTTCCCCGAATTTAATGCTTCGAACAGTCTCTCTGGTCTCCTCCGCGCTCTGATGCTCGATGATCTTCATGACGATTACAGCGTAATTTCTCAGCTCGTCTTTCTTTTGCTCGATCAGGCTTTCCTGGTAATGGCCTATTTGCTTCTCTCCCATGGAGATGACGTTGGAAATGGAAATGAATGTTGTGATAAAGGCAATGATGATAATGGGAATAATGGTAAAGGCCAGAATTTGCCTTCTCAATGTCATGTCGTCCTCCGCGCTGTTTGCCGCATAAGCCTGCAGAGATCCACAAGCATAACAATCTCGCCCTCGATCAAAGCTGCGCCCCATACGATCCGTTCAGACACAGTAGCTGCAAATAAAAGAGGAAGTCCTCGCACATCTCCTGCTTTGACTCGTACGATATCTCTCGGCGCATCGATCATAACGCCCATTTTGCCGTGATCCTCTTTGGCAATGAGCACGTACGGAGATCGATACTCGACGATTCCCGCTCCCAACGAAATACTCTCGTGGAAGAGCCGAATATCAATGTTTTCTTCCGCAGCCCGCTCCGGGGTGATCATCCTTGCGACCTGATCCGCATCGACGCCCATCTTGACGCCGGCTATTTCGAACAAGACAATGCGCAACTCGTCGATCAAGCTTTCGCGCCTCATGCCGGCCTCACTCCTGATGCAACGGGAGCCGAGGCAACAAGCTTCCCAATACCCTGCCCGCATCGAGAAGCGTAACATTCTTTCCATCGCGCCCGGTAAAACCGACAATGAACGGAGATCCCGACGACCCGGATGCTTGGGCGGCAGGCAGAATGGAGTCTGCGGGAACATCCATGACATCTTCCACGGAATCCGCCAGAACTCCCGATCGGATTCCATCGGATTCTGCAATGATTATGCGGCTCCTCGGCCCGAGATCCGAATCGGGTAGTCCAATCGTGCGATGAAGGCTCAAGACCGATTCGACATCGCCTCGGAGGTTGATAACGCCCAGAATCGCATCGGGAGAGCCCGGGACGAAAGATATCTTCTCATAGCGGATTATCTCTTTGACATAAGATCCATGAAACGCATAGCTCTCACCCGCCAGAGAGAAGACCACAATTTTGACTCTTTCTTCTTCAACGTTGACAATCTCTGTCTGTTTCCGCCTCTGTACGATCTCATCCAAAAGATGCTCGTATTTGCTCTTCTCGGTCATCGCCACTTTCTTCATGGTGATCAAGCATCATTGTCATCCAAGAGTCCGACAAGCCCCAGGAAGCTTGACAAGCCCGCAACCCGCACACTCAAGACGCGGTTGCCGACGCCTCACGTAGAGGCTCGGTAGATATACCTATCGACCTTTGATCATATAATCTGAAAAGAAAAAACATGTGGAAGGCGCCCGGAGTCCCTCCATGGGGCATGATGGACCAGAAGCTATTGATACTTCATCTAATAACCCTCTCCCAGCCGAAGAACCCCTCTATCGAGGGAAAAGATCCTCTCTTCGGGATGCGCGTCAGTCAATATCAGATAGAGAGAAGTGGAAGCCGCTCTCGTTAGCTGGAAGGCAACATTGAGAATTCCCCCTCTTCTTGTATACAAGGAAAACAGCAGGACGACGATCAAGGAGGCGAAATGGCGAAACAAGAATGCGCATTCAGGTTTTGCACCACACTTTTTGAAGCGCTATGGAAAATAGCTGCATGAAGCCCCAGAGCAAATCCACAGTCTCGGAGGCCTGCTTCTGCATCGAAAAAACTCCCCGGGCTCTGGATATATTTAGTAGACATTTTCTCCGATTTGTATTAGTGGAGCATGGAAGCAAACGCCCCGAGAGGATTTTATAGCTTTGAGTTTAAAAAAGTATTGACACTATATATTGCTAAAGCTACATTACAGCCGCATTATAGCTTGTGGTGCGAATATACTCCGATTTCACCTTCAGGGAGATTCCATAGTCGCAGGTTTCCTGGTGAGCCCCTCTCCAGAGCCGCAAGCTTTAGTGAGTCCGCAAGCGCTGGATTCATTGCGCAATCCTTGGAAATTCCTCGCAGGATCGCCGGGAGAGGCCGGTGGAGCCCTTTAGTTGCATCTGTGGAATCATCAAGGCGCTTACAATATGAGCTCGACACGCTTTCTAAAAGCATTCTAAAGGAGGAGGTAAAGATGGCTTCAGTACCCGATAAGATTAAGACATGGCAGATGGTGCAGCCGACCACGAAGAACAAGGAAACGGGAGAGAAGAT
>CAZOEL010000103.1:0-21183 GCA_964578835.1 uncultured Syntrophobacteraceae bacterium
CCCCAGATCCAAGAAGCTCGGGGGCTGGCGGGGGGGCGGGCGCCACGGAGACAGTGACACGGTTGCCGTGGACATCCTGGAGGAACTGGGGTTCGAGCGGGATTCCAAGGTCCCTTTCAAAGCGGCCGGAACTCTTCCCACGGGGTACCTCAAGCGGCTGGAGCTCGGTCGCTGTCTCGCTCTGCGCCCTGAGATCATCATCTGCGACGAGGTCTTCTCAGGGCTCTCCGCGAGCGAGATCGGCAGTCTTGTGCCTCTCCTCGAAAAGCTCCACGAGCAAGGCATCACTCTCATCATGATCGAGCACCGCCTCAAGGAGCTCTTTAGGGTTGCTACCCGGGTCATGGCCCTCTCCTACGGGGAAAAGATCATCGAGGGGGATTCCTACACCGTCATCGAGCACCCCAAAGTGAAGGAAGCATACCTGGGCTCAGAGGAGGGGCTGTCATGATCGAAGCCAGGGGACTCATGGTTTTTTACGAGAATATGCTCGCACTGAACAATGTTACGGTCCGGTGCGAGGATCGGCAGGTTGTGGGGGTGTTCGGCGCCAACAGCGCCGGCAAATCCACCCTGATGTCCGCTCTCTCGGGTATCCTCCTGGATGTGGCGCACAAGGAGAAAATGAAGGGCGGCGAGCGAATCACCATAATCGGGGATATTCTCCTCGACGGCCAGCCCCTGCAGGAGCGGAAGGCGCATGAGCGGGCGAGGATGGGAATCGTACTGTGTCCGGAGCGGAGGAGGCTCTTCCCGGAATCGAGCGTTCTGGAAAACCTCAAAATCGGGGCTTACCTCGCCACGAGCGAGCAGGCCCGCAGCACACTGGACTACGTGCTCGAGCTTTTCCCGCCGCTTGTCAAGCATTTGAAGCGGCCCGCGGGATTCCTCAGCGGAGGCGAACAGCAGATGGTCGCAGTTGGCAGAGCCCTTATGGCTCAGCCCAAGATCCTGCTTCTCGATGAGCCTCTCCTGGGTCTCTCGCCTGCCATCCAACACGTCCTCGTTCAGGCTATTCCGGTCGTCAGGGATCAGCGGCAGATTTCCGTCATCGTCACCGAGCAGTATGCCCGGCCGGTTATGCCTTACGTGGACTATGCCTATATCGTGGAAAACGGCTCGACCGTGCTCGAAGGCGCTCGTGACGAGCTCCTGGGAAACCCCGATGTGAAGTCTGCATACTTCGGATACTGATCCTGGATGCTGAATGCCGGTTGCTGGGGAGAAAGGCGGATGCCTCATATGCAAAAGAGGCTTTTGTCCAGCATCCGGCATCCAGTCAATGGACAAGGAAGGAACGATGGAAAAGAAATATACCCTGGAAGGGCTTCGTATCGACTCCAACCGGCAGAATTCCTATACCTTTACTAAGTTTTTCGAGGCTGCCGAGAAGTATCCGGACCGGACGGCCCTGATATTCCTCGGCGCGCGATTTTCTTTCAAAAGGCTGCGCGAGATGGTGGACCGCTTTGCCGCGGCGCTTTCCGGTCTGGGCGTCAAGCACCAGGACCGGGTAATGCTCTACCTCAACAATTCGCCCCAATGGGTGATCGCCAACTTCGCCGTCCAGCGGATCGGCGCTGTCGTGGTGCCCGTATCTCCCATCTACACGGCCTTCGAGCTCGAGTACATGGTGGACGATGCGGGGGTCGAGACCATCATCGGGCAGGACACGAACTTCGGCTATGTCCATGAGGTCATGGAACGGAAGGATTTGAAGCGGGTGATCCTCACGACGCTCACGGAATTCCTGCCCACTTGGAAGCTCGTTCTGGGCCATATGCTTGATAGAATTCCACGCGGAAAAGTGGCCCAAGGCCCGCACATCCACTCTTTCGGGGATCTTCTCAAGAATGCGCCGCCAACGCCGCCCGACGTGCAGATCGATCCATGGCGGGATCTCTGCCACATCATGTATACCGGCGGGACCACCGGGTTTCCCAAGGGCGTTCCAAGCAATCACATGACGGAGGTTTCCTATATAGAGGATCTTACCGAAGATGTCGTCAAACCCCATATCCGGGAAGGAGACGACTCTATCCTCATGGTGAACCCCCTCTATCACATCATGGCTAAAGGATTCATGATCGGTACGGGCCTCAACCTGGGAAACACAACGATCCTTATGCCCGTACCCCATATCGACGCCATGCTTCGGGAGATCGAACGGCACAAGATCCGCTGGATGCTGGGCGTGCCGACTCTCTATCGAATGATTCTTGAAAACGACCGGGTGGATCAATACCGCCTCGACAGCCTCCGGTACTGCTACTGCGGTGGAGACGTTCTACCCGGAGAGGTTTTCAACCGGTGGAAGGCTCTGACGGGGTCGCCCATCTACCAAGTCTACGGCTCCACAGAGGTGGGCCATGTGGCTTACAGCACACCGTCCGACGAGCCGCAGCCCACGGTGACCGGACGGCCTCTCAAGTCCTACCGGTGTCTCCTCGTGGACTGGGCGACCCTGAAACCCGTGGAGCCAGGCCAAACGGGAGAGCTCCTCGTCACTTCCGACGCAAACATCAAGTGCTACTGGAACAAGCCCGCAGAGACCGCAGCTTCCTTTGTGCAAATCGACTCCGACGTGTACTACCGAACGGGCGACTTCATGACTTTTACGGACAAAAAGGAGCTCCAGTTCATGGAGCGCACGGCGGATATCATCAAGTACAAGGGCTATCGGATTGCCGCCTCTGAAGTCGAGTCGGCGCTTCTGGACAACCCGGTGGTCGTAGGGGCTTGCGTGGTGGGAATTCCCGATGATTCGGTAGGCGAGCGCATCAAGGCCATAGTGGTTCTGAAGAGCGACGCCAAGGGGGTCTCCGGCAACGAGCTCCACAAGTGGTGCAAGGATCGTCTCGCCCCCTACAAGGTCCCTCACTACATCGAGTTCCGGGATATGCTTCCCAAGTCGAAGGTGGGCAAATTGCTCCGCCGGGAAATTCGCGAGGAGGAGCGCAGAAAGCTGGGAAAGGGAAAGGCCGGCAAAGCGGCTTGAAAAGCGGAAGTCCCAGAAAAGCTGCATGGGTGCAGAGATTTCGGGCCTTACCTCAGTTCAACCTGCCTCCGGCTTCGGCTAAGAGAAAACCGTGTACTTTCGTCGAGCGCCTTGTAGAAAGCTTCTCTCGCCATGAGCCTGCGGAACCTTCAAAGCTGCGCCAGTACGATCAGATGAATGGACTCAACTGCTGTCCTTACCAAGGACGGCAGTTCTTATTTTGGCGTCCGTAAGGTGAGCAGAGTATCTTCCCGCCCAGCAAAAACCGACATATGCGCCCACTCTATAAAATCCCAATATCGGCTTCAAAATGAGAATTGCTGCGCCAAGGATCGTCTTCACGCTCCGATGACCATTGCGCCCGTTATGAAAGGAGAAACCATGAGAGAAATGGTGATGAGCCCGCAGGTCCTCTATTCGGACCGGTTTGTCGAGATCGTGGCGGATTCCATACTGCTTCGCGGCTACACTTTTCCGGGACTCAAGGCAAAACGGGTCTTTTTCTCGGACATCGACTGCATCGCCCTGAAGAAGCCCACGCTCTGGACCGGAAAATACAGGTTTCATGGGACGGGGGACTTTCGGACCTGGTTTGCGTCGGATTGGAACAGAAGCACGCGGGACAGAATTTTTGTGATTCATCCCAAACGCGGATGGTGGCGCATGGGCTTTTCCGTGGAAGATTCCGGAGCCGTGGAGAAGATACTGAGAAGCAAGGGATTGACCTTACTGCAACAACCGTAGGGAAGCCCTCCGATGTCCTCTTCCGATACAGCATCATCTCCAAGCAATTGAATACCTGAGTCTCGAATCGTGTAGGACGTGGTTGAGCTCTTGTTGACTTCATGTAACAAATGATGTTATCTGGTGTAACAACTGAACTGGAGATCCGAATGGCGGAGAGTGACTCGAAGAAATGGCTGCTGTTGATCCACCAGATTCCTCCCAAGCCCAATGCGTTGCGAGTGAAGATCTGGAGACGACTGCAGCATGTGGGAGCTGTGGCGATCAAACAATCCGTTTACGCTATGCCTCTTTCCGAGCAGTCGAGGGAAGACCTGAGTTGGATACTCAAGGAGATCGTTGAGGGCGGCGGGGACGGGTCGATTTCCGAAGCTCGGTTCCTGGAAGGTCTGACGGACGAGCAAGTGGTCGCCCTATTCCAGAATGCCCGCAGGTCGGACTACGAAAAGGTCATTCAAGAAGCGAGGCAGTTGCTCACTGATTGGTCTTCCCCGGGGGGGAGTCCTCAAGATCCGGCGATAACAGGCCAGGCGCAGGTCTACAAACTGCGACAGCGGCTGGACGAAGTCGCAGCCATTGACTTCTTTCAAGCCTCCGAACGGGGGACAGCTGAAATCCTGCTCAAGGATCTCGCGTCTCGGGCATCTCGTAAACCGCTGGTCGCCTGCGCCGCCAGGGAAGGGCTCGACAACCTGGAAGGGAAAACTTGGGTGACAAGGAAGAACATTTTCGTAGACCGCATTGCCGGCGGCTGGTTGATCAGGCGTTTTGTAGACAAAGAGGCGGTCTTCAAATTCGTTCAGAGTCCCCACTATGTCCCCGAGCCGGGCGAGATCCGCTTCGATATGTTCGACGGGGAATTCACTCATGAAGGAGACCGGTGCACTTTCGAAGTAATGGTTCAGCGCTTGCGGCTCCAGGATCGCGCACTATCTCCCATGGCCGAAATGGTCCATGATATCGATCTAAAAGACGCCAAATACAACCGGAAAGAAACGGCGGGCTTCAATGCCCTCTTGAGCGGCATGGGGCCTCTAAGCCGGAGGATAAGGATCGCATGGAGGAAGGATTCCGATTGTTTGAGAGCCTTTTTGCCTACTTCCAGAGACAAAAAGGGGAGTAGCGCTTTTCCAGAGCGGGCAAATGCACATACCGCCAGAAATGCAAGGAACGGAATAATAACGACAGCTATGGCTGGCGTCGTTTGGAAGTGACGAGGAACAGCGAGTAAAGGAAAAAACATGGGACTCCAAGATGCCCTGAGCACCCGCGCAGCAGGAATCTCGAGTTTTCTCGGCCTTCAGCGATCTACTGTCGGAGTTCTCTCCATGGTGGTGCTGGTTGGCATGGGCGAGCGGATGGCCGAGCGCTTTCTTCCCATCTACATGATGGCGCTGGGCGGCGGCGCAATTGCCATAGGCCTTCTGCAGGCCATGGACAACCTGCTTTCTGCTCTCTACAGCTTTCCCGGCGGCTATCTTTCCGATCGCATCGGTACAAAGAAGTCTCTTTTGGTCTTCAATCTTGTGGCGATGGCCGGTTTCGCCCTTGTGATCGTTATCCCAGCCTGGCAGGCGGTGCTGGTCGGAGCTGTGCTCTTCATTTCCTGGTCCGCCATCTCGCTTCCGGCAACGATGAGCCTCATGTACAAGGCTCTCCCTCAAAACAAGCGCACCATGGGTGTGAGCATGCACTCCCTGGTGCGCCGCATCCCCATGGCTCTTGGCCCACTCGTGGGCGGACTCTTCATTGCGCTCTGGGGAGAGCGCGACGGGGTTCGCATCGCCTTCGGAGCGGCTTTCGCCATGGCGCTGCTGGGTCTTGTCCTGCAGCAGCGCATGATAGAGGACGACGCCTCGGATGTGAAATCCTCCTCGGACACCTGCGGCCTCACTCTGGAGAAAAACCCGCTGAAGCTTCTGAAATTGATGAATCCCGCCATGAAAAGGCTGCTTGCAACCGACATACTCATTCGATTTTGCGAGCAGATCCCCTATGCCTTCGTAGTGATCTGGTGCATGAAGACAATTGCGGAGCCGGTCACAGCCGTGCAGTTTGGTTTGCTCACGACCATCGAGATGGCGACAGCCGTGCTGATCTATATCCCCGTGGCATACCTTGCGGATCGAGGCGCTAAGAAGCCCTTCGTCCTTATGACGTTCGTCTTTTTCACCCTCTTTCCCCTGGTGCTTCTCTACAGTCGCTCTCTCGAGTGGCTCATCGCGGCCTTCGTCCTGCGGGGTCTCAAGGAGTTCGGTGAGCCCACCCGCAAGGCTCTCATCATGGATCTCGCCCCGGAAAGTTGTAAAGCGGGCATGTTCGGGCTCTACTATCTCATCCGGGACATCTTTGTCGCCGCGGCAGCCTTGGCCGGCGCCTTCTTGTGGCAGGTCAGCCCGGAGACGAACCTCCTTGCGGCGTTCGTTTTCGGGGTCATCGGCACTGCAGGGTTCGCGCTCTTCGGTCGCGATATGTCGCCAAGCGTTCTGCTTTCTGAACAGAAAAGGATTCAACAATGAGCTATAGAATTCAAAACTCGGACATTCAACTGCTTAGAGATACAGGCGTGTCGGAAGAGGATATCGCCCATTGCGCGAAAGTAGCGGAAAAAGCTCTGGATGTGGCCGGGAGGTCGGGAGCGGACCTCGACATGGAGCTCGTAGGCCGCGGGGCTCTCTTCCATGACTTGGGCAAGGCAAAGACCCACGGGATAGAGCATGGGAGGATCGGCGCGGAACTTGGCCGAAAACTCGGGCTCCCTCAGGAAATAACCGATATCATGGAAAAGCACATCCGCGGAGGACTCACCCCTGAGGAGGCAAAGGAGCTTGGCCTTCCGGTGAAGGATTATACATTGAGGAGACTGGAAGAGAGAATTGTGATCTATGCCGACAGGCTGGTCGATATCATCACGGCGCCGGAGCGCATTGTATCGGATGCGCTCGAAGCCGAGGCCCGGTTCGAAGAGATCCTCAGGGCGCATGTGAAATATGGAAAGAACGATCTTACGCTCAACCGCTATCTTGGTTATCATCGTGAAATACAGGGGCTTATCGGCAGCCGGTGAAGATCGGTCCCTGGCGCCCGCTGTTTTCCGATGCAACGGGGAGCCAGTCCCAAGAAAGGGGCTTTTCCGGTTGTGATGATTTGAAGAGGAGCCGCCGGCGCGCTGCTCTTCTAATCCTTGATGGGGAGGAGCATATGTTGAAGCTTCTAGGCCTTTTCAAACGAGACAATGTCTGCACGTTACTTGATGCCCTTCAGGGCAGACATGCAGAGAAATATCAACACTTCCGGGATCTTCTCAAGAGCAACCACAGGGCGCTAAACGTCATGGCGGAAATGGAGGAGGCTTACTACGGTGGGAAAGCCTCGAGCCTTCATGGCGTCAGGGTGAAATACGAAGATCTACTCGCTGCGTTGGACGCCATTATCCGAGCCCTGGAAGGGCTATCCGGCAAGGATTACCGCATGCTCTCGGCAGTGCGAAACAGCATCGACCGGTCTATTGCCGAGGAGCTTCACCCGGAGCACTCCTTTGATGCTGGAGACCTCACGATTCCCTTTGATTTGCTTACGAGGGACGAGGTGAGGATGGTCGGAGCAAAAGCCGGGAACCTCGCCCTCATAGGGAACGATCTAAAGCTTCCCGTACCTCGAGGGTTTGCCGTAACGGCTCGAGGCTGGATGCGCTTTATTCGTGAAAACGGGCTCGAGATGGAAATCGAGAGGGAGCTTTCGCGCGTCTCTCCCGATTCCATGGACAAAATAGATGAGGTGAGCGAACGCCTCAGGGAAATGATCTTAAAATCCGATGCGCCGCCCGATCTCACGCTAGCGATTCTTAGCGCATACGATGAGCTCGAAGAAAGAACGCATCCGGGGGTTGCCGTGGCGGTCCGAAGCAGCGCCATCGGCGAAGATGCGGAAGCGAGCTTTGCGGGGCAGTACAAGTCGGTCCTGAACGTCGCCAGGGAAAAGCTGCTCGATGCCTATAAAACGGTCCTTGCGAGCAAGTATTCTTCTCGGGCCATCTCGTACCGGCTGCACTACGGCTTCGATGATCGTGAAACCCCCATGTCGGTTGCCTGTATCGCCATGATCGAGCCCAAATCGAGCGGGGTTCTCTACACCGTCGATCCAGCCGAGCCCCAAGCCATGAAGATCAATGCGGTATCGGGACTCGGGGAGTATCTCGTGAGCGGGAGAGCTTCGCCCGATGTGTTCCTTGTCGATCGCGGCAGCGGCGCCATTCGGGAAAGAAGCGTGGCTGGAAAGGACCTGCGGTTGGTTTCCTCCGCCTTGGGGGGAATCGTTGAAGAAAAACCTCCGGAATCGGAAAGAGATCTTCCAGCCATTGAAGACGATGCGATTTTTCTGCTTCGTGATTACGGCAGGCGACTCGAAGAGTATTTTGGATGCCCTCAGGACGTTGAATGGGCTTTGGACGCGGAGGGACGTCTCTTTATCCTCCAGTCCCGCCCTCTTCATTTTTCCACCGCCCGGGAGGAAGATGAGGAGATCGTGATAGACGAAACGAAATATCCCGTCGTTCTTGCAGGCGGGAGTGCGGCATCGCCAGGAATCGGGGTTGGAGAAGTCGTGGTGGTGGAAGATGGTGGCGTCCTTGCCGATCTTCCGGAAAACGCGATATTGGTTGCAAAAACCGCTTCTCCCAATTATGCCGGAGTCATGGGCAGATTGCGGGGTGTTGTGACGGACATGGGAAGCACGACCAGCCATCTTGCCTCCGTCGCCCGCGAATTCGGAGTGCCCGCCCTGGTGGATACCAAAGTTGCGACTTCTGTGCTCAAAACCGGTGAGAAAGTAACGCTCTGGGCGAACAAAAGAGCCGTCTACAAGGGCGCCGATGATGCCCTGCCGGAAAAAGTGCGGACCAGGAAACCCGTTTTCGAAAGCCCGCTCTCTTTCAGGATACGCCGCATCCTGGACCTCGTCTCCCCCCTGCATCTGACCGATCCCGATTCACCCGATTTCAGTCCGGGAGGGTGCAGAAGCTTTCAGGACATCATCCGGTTTGCTCACGAGCAGGCGATGCGCGAGATGTTCTCTTTCGGCGAGGTTGCGGAACGAGCGGCGTCGTTTCGCCTCACAGCCAAGATTCCATTGTTCCTTGAGCTCATCGACCTCGGAGGAGGTTTCAGGCAGGGGCTTACGACCTGCGACGCCCTGACGCCCGAGAGTGTGGAGTCGATCCCTTTCAGGGCCGTTTGGAAGGGCTTCACCCATCCCGGCATCACATGGTCGGGAGCCATCAGCTTCGATATGCGAAACTTCATGACGCTTCTTGCATCCGGAGCCATGGCGGAAGTCGGTGGCGGAACGCCCGGCGGGACGAGCTATGCCATTGTCTCCCGGGATTACATGAATCTAAGCGCCCGCTTCGGCTACCATTTTGCCACGGTGGATACACTTTGCGGCGAGGATTCGAACCAAAACTACATCACCCTCCAGTTCTCGGGTGGTGCGGGACCCTTCCACGGACGCTCCCTTCGGATCGCTTTTTTGGGAAACGTGCTCGCACGCCTTGGCTTTGAAGTGGATCTGAAGGGAGATCTAATCGATGCCTCCCTGGGGCGCTACGACAGGCAGGCCATGGAGGAACAGCTCGATCAACTGGGAAGGCTCCTTGCCTGCACGAGACTTCTCGATATGGTCATAACCGACCAGGAAGAAGTGGGATACTATACGGAGGCCTTCTTTCGGGAAGACTACAACTTCCTCGAACGAAAACGAGAGGACGCTCCCCGTGGGGTTTATATCCACACGGGAGACTGGAGCCGCCTTGAGGAAGACGGCCGTATCCTCTGCATTCAGGACGGCTCCAAGTGGGGCGCTCATCTTTCTGCCGGTATCGCAAAGGTGGCGGGGAAAATATTTGGAAGCTCCTATCAGGAGTTCCTCGATAACATCAAGGCCTACTACTATTTTCCTCTCGTAATCGCAAAGGAAGGAAAGATGGGTGACGGCGCAGCGAGGGTGAGGGTAAAGCCCCTGCGCGGCAGCATCGATAGGGCGGGAGGCATTGCCTTTGGGCTCAAAGATGTCTGTAGCTACTTCGTCTTTCGCATCAATGCGCTGGAAGACAACGTGGCGCTCTTCGAATACGATGACTGCAACCGGTTCCAGCGTGAAACCGCGAAGATGAAAATATCCACAAACGAGTGGTGTGATCTGAAGGTTGAAATCGAAGGCAACCGCATCAAAGGGTATGTGAATGGGGCCCTGGCAATCGAACATGAAGCGCAAAAAGCCCCGCACGGATACGTTGGGCTCTGGACGAAAGCCGACTCGGTCACTCTATTTGACGAACTGGTAGTAGAGGTCGAAGACAAAAGAAAGGTTATTAAGTATTGATGAGCGATTATCTTTATCGAGTGGCGGGAAGACGTCCGTAAACACAGCCTTGGCAGTCAGCGCCGCCAGGGCTGTCATAAGCCGGGAAGACCATCGGAAGAAGATGATGCGCGGAAATTGAATAACTGGAAATGGTAAATCTTTGAATCAATAAAGTTTTTGTTGGAGGGCAAAAGGGTTGGGGTGTCCCGTTCGCCCTGAGCGAAGTAAGCCCCGCTTTCGGCGTGGCAAGGTGTTCGATAAGAAACAGCTGGAAGTCCATCGGAGCTGTTTGACCTCTTGTCGATGGCTTCGGAATGTAGCATAAGTCATTGATTTTATTTATCCACAAAAGCTGTTTCTTGAGAGGTATCGAAGCATGATCGGGTGGCGTATCCCAACCCTTATGCGCGCCAACAGGCTTTTCAAGAGAGCATGGGCGAGCTTTGCCCGAGCCTCTGGCGCAAATCTCCATGCTTCAGCTTTCAATTCTTCTGGGTTCATTACCACCTCCATGGCTAGTTGACCAAAGTCTCTTCTCACAGATTAGCATATCATCCTTCTTTTTTAATTTCCATTTTGCGAGACTTCAAATGATTCTGAGGGCAAGCCCAGTACTCAAGGGCTTCTCTATGGTCGAGACCATCTGGGAGGTTTCCGGCATGGTGTGGATCAGAAAACACACCGGGTTTTCCCACGGCATATTCCATGGCTTGCGATCATGTGGGAGGGGGCAGGCGGACGATTCCACACTTCAACCCATGGGGGATACTCCATGATCCGGAGCCATGTGAGAGGGGGCGGCCTTCTTC
Source organism: uncultured Syntrophobacteraceae bacterium (assembly GCA_964578835.1). Classification (GTDB taxonomy): domain Bacteria; phylum Desulfobacterota; class Syntrophobacteria; order Syntrophobacterales; family Syntrophobacteraceae; genus CAZOEL01. The sequence continues at coordinate 10,912 of CAZOEL010000103.1, forward strand.
TTGTGCCTGAAGAATCCATAACTGCCATAAAGGGAGTTCTCGAATATCCTTCTCAACGCCAGCATCAAAGTCTATGGAAAAATGATCGATTCAGATATAATTGATGCACGAGAGAGTCCACTAACGGAGGTATCAATGGACGCCTTAGCAGAGAAACTGGATGCCAAATTACGGCAGTGGGAGCCCGTGACAGCCGATGATGTCAGGCATAGAGTGGCGGAGATCATGGAAATGGCTGACCAGGATGTATTGGATTTATCGAGGTCGCGCGCTGTGGAACAAGAGGTGATGGATCTGCTCGATGAACCCACGACCAGGTGAAATCTGGCTTGCCGATCTCGGATTGGCTGCTAAAACACGTCCGGTCGTGATCGTATCGCGTCATGGTCCTGACCCTCCACGTGCCTTGATCCTATATGTGCCAGTGACCACCCAATACAGGCAGAGCCCTTATGAGGTGTCACTACCGCAGCTCAGATTTCTTGACCGTGGCTCCGTTGCGAACGTGCAGGGACTCGGTTCTCTGCCGCGAGCGCGGTTGGATCGTAAACTCGGCAAGTTGCCGTCTGAAGCCATGGATCAGATCAAACGCGCCTTAGTGTTTGCATTGGATCTTGAGGCCAAGGCCTGATGCGTCCCCGATGATTGAAACCACCAAGGACGGGTCCGGCATGAAATTAACAGTTAAGCACACGTGGGAAGCATGACCTGTTGAAACCGCGAATGCCACCTATGGCCACATCTGCATAGGAAGTCCGAACTCATCCTGCTGAGCCGAGACGGAAATTGCGTTGCCTGAATGAATTCGACTGGCTGTCCGCAAGGCTGCCAACGCGTCAAGAATATCGTCGTCGTATGCATCTTTGGGTTGTATGTGTTGCCGGATTTCCTCATCTACGCCACGATAGGCCTGCTCAATCAGTCGGCCACAGGATTAGTGCAACGGTACCCGGCAACGCCAGCTTGGGCATAATGCAAATCATTCCAGGCCTCTTCCTACCGTTATTGCGGGTCTTCGAGCATCAGAAAACCAGCGCCAGCTTCAACCAGACGTATTCGCCGCTAAGGCGTTTTGCGGTGTCCAACTCCGGCAACCACTTGGCCTCAACAACTACGTCCCTATTACAGATCTTTGTGGCGTAAGAAAGGACCGGCCCGATGCCCACTGTGCGGCCCTCGAAACTGCCAAGCCTTGCACCTGAGCCGCTGTCAGCCGTGACCTGCTGATAGTAGAAAGCATTTGCACCCACGCCAATGAAGCCGCCGAACAGCGGCAGATGCTCCGCGACCGTTGCATCGAGGTGAAACTGGTGTCCGGTCTGGTAGTCTGTGTCGTCGTTCTTGGTGTTGAAATCCATTCCGGCGAACGCGCTCACTTCGAGACCGATCTTGCTGCTGAGGTAACTGACTGAGATGACGGGCTCGAAAGTCCAGTAGTTCTTTCCAACATTTGCCAATTGTCCTTTTTTGAACTCGCCGGTCGGTGCGTAAATGCCAAGGCGAACGTCATATTTGAGGTCCCCGTTTTTCCAGCCCAGTATAAAGGGAAAGAGCTCTATATCGCCAAACCCGTCGACCGTATCGCGACGGCTGCGAGAGATGGGACCAGCCTGCACATCGCCTTTAACCTCCATCCAGACGTAGGGGATCACAACTCCGGCAGCGTATTGACCACCTAAAAACTTCCAGGATGACTGATATAGAAGAATCGAAGTGTCCGCGTAAACCGTGGCATCGATATTTAATGCTATAACGCCCCCTAATTGCAGTGTCCGACCTCGGTCGACCGATCCACCGTAGAAGGTAAAATCATTCAAATAGGCAAAAGACTCGCGGCCGGGCAGCGCGTCGATAAACGACGCTGTTGCCCCTGGCATGTAATGTCCACTGCCGCCCTCTTCAGCGTGGGTGGCGGAAGGCAGGAATCCAATGGCTGTTGTGATCCCTAGCGCCAAGATAATGAGAAACCGTTGAATGGTCGTCTTCATATTTTGTCTCTCGTTCGTAGAGGCGAGTATTAAGCAGTTTCCGATGTCCTCTGGTCATCTCCATTCCGGTCATAACGCACCCCGCTTCAGCGCCGCCCGTTACAACCGGTTATTATTCAACAAGTTCGAAATCACCCGGCTTCCACGTCTTGTCGAACCAAGCCTGCAATGGGCCGTAGATACGTAGCAAAGAATTGAAACTCTTGCCCGGTATGGTCTGAATCCAGTTGCCTTCGTGTCCCGCAGGCGGTTTCGGACCAAACCACAGGGTATAGGAACCATCGGCATTGGGCTTCACGAATGGGTTATTGCTGTCAAGCCCAGCAAGTTTCTGATCGGTTTCAAGCATTGAACGGTGCTGTCCCGAGTACACCATAAAAGACCAGAAGTTGTTGAATGGGATTGGGTGCGGCATGTCCACTTTGTAGTTTTTTCCGCCGTCGAGGTAACGCCCCTTACTATCCTTGGCTGCGAATGCGTAGACTGAGCCTGTCCCGACTTTCGGCGCCGCCATGGAGGGGGTGATGCCGGTAGCGATGTAGTGGAAGAATATGCGGTCATCCAGCACCCGCTCACCACTGTTAAGAAACTCATAGCTCATGCCGGCAAAAGGCGAGGTCCACTGGCGATCCTCCCAGAAATACACGTTTTTCTTACGTGGTGAGAAAGAGATAGAGCGGGCCGCGGCGTTGCCTATGGCGACTCCCTCAGAGAGCAGCTTCCTCATCCTTGCGTCTGGCGAAAAAGGCTGCCCCTTCTTAATGCCGATGGCCGCAAACTGACCGACGATCTCCGGATCGAAAGCGTCTGCCGGCTCATACTGGATGACGGCGTTCAATTCTTCGAAGAACTTGAAATCATTGCCATGGACCGTATTGAATTTCTTGCCGGACAGGTTATGAACGACCTGCCTTGGAGGTTTGTCAGCCTGCGTAAGCGGATACATGCGGAAACCACTCTTCACCCCAGCGGCGGTGCCCTTGAGGTCGTTGTCCTTTACGAAGGCGCGGAAGAAGAACAAGTTCCGGTAGGTCGGGGTCCTCACGACGAAATAGCCACCCGGAACTGGGCCGCTGTAGTCTCGATGAACGAAGAGGTACTTTCCACCCTTTCCTTGGTCAGGGCCAGTCAGGCCAATGTCGGTCACGAAGCGAAAGTAGGCGTCATCAACTGGCCCCAGCACCTCAGGCGGAACCTCAGCGACAACCGGACCGTCCTTTACGTTGATTTCGGTCATGCAGTACATTGTGGTCGAGTTCGCTGTAAGGAACAGGGAGCGCGCGTCCATGAGTTCTTCGTACACCCCTAGCTCGTACGGCTTCATGCCCACTTCCTTGAGACCTTCGAGTAGTGCATAGACCGATGCCGCCGGAATGCCGTTGAGGAATGCCTCTGCGGCACGTGCAACATCGAGGAAGTCGTAGGACTTGCGGATCGTATCTTCGTCCGGCATCCCATCGAAAAACTTCAGTTGCCCTAGCAACTGCGTCTGGACGGTATCAGGGGTTAACACCGACGCGGGAACATCAGCTTTGTATTTGGCTTCTTCACCCGCATGCGCCAATCCGACAGCATTTGCGCCCAGGGCCAGAACTGCATATAAGAGAATCTGCTTCATTCTGCCTCTTGTCATGTCTATTTCTTTCAGTTGTAATTTCTGCGCCGCGCTTTCGTTGATGACCCCAAACAGCATCAGTCCCAAGACTAAGGCAGCTCACAACAAATAACCTACCAAAATTGGTTCAGAAACACCCACCCACCGTCATTCCGGCAGTCTTCAAGCCGGAATCCCGTTTTTTCGCGGGGCTGGATTCCGGCCAAAACCATGCCGGAATGACAGAACCCCTCTTCCTGGTAGGTTATTTGTTGTGAGTTGCCTAATGCCCAAGGAATGCCCTTTTCATGTTCTCCTCCTCCCTTTATCATTAAGTGGATAATCAGGCCTGAATCGCCGCCGCCCACGAGGGCGGCGGACCAACAACGGATCGTAATTACTTCCCACCTATTGCGGACTCGATCTGTTTCTGGATTTTCTCCAGGTTGAACGAACCCGGCGTCTGGCTGGGCGGATAATCCTTCATGGTCATGAGGAAATTGGCAGCCAGTCCTTGTAGCGGGACGATCACGAATGCCCGGTCGAGGAACCAGTCGTTGTAGGTATTCGAATTGTGCTGGGCGCGCTCGAACGGGTCACGCCGCAGATTGAACAGGAGCGGGACGCGCAACTCGACAAACGGCTCGCGCCAGACGCCAAAGGCTTCGCCCCGGTTTTCGAGGAACACGACTTTCCAATCGCTGTAACGCATGGCGACAATCTGTCCGTCATCATTGACGTATATGAACTCCTTGCGCGGCGACTCCTTTACCTTGCCGGTAAAATAGTCGAGCTGGTTATAGCCATCGACATAATTCCGGTACCTGCGACCATTCAGCTCAATCCCCTTGCTCAGCTTGCCCTTGATCTCGGGGTCACCTGCAACGGCAGAAAAGGTGGGCAGCCAGTCCTCGTGCGAAACGATGCCGTTGAGAGTCTCGCCTGCTGGGAAGTGGCCGGGCCAGCGGACGAAGGCCGGGACACGGTAGGCGCCCTCCCAGTTCGAGTTCTTCTCACTGCGAAAGGGCATGGTGCCGGCATCGGGCCAGGTGTTGTAGTGTGGCCCGTTATCGGTTGAGTAAAACACGATGGTGTTGTTGGCAATGCCGAGCTCGTCGAGCAGCTTGAGCAACTGGCCGATATGCATGTCGTGTTCTACCATGCCATCGCTGTATTCGTCCTGGCCCGAGATCCCACGGTGTTCCGCCTTCACGTGCGTGCGGAAGTGCATACGTGTGCCGTTCCACCAGCAGAAGAATGGCTTGCCTGCCTTGTGTTGGCGCTGGATGAAATCCTTGGCGGCGGCGAGAGTTTCCTCGTCCACCGTCTCCATGCGCTTCTTGGTCAGTGGGCCGGTGTCCTCGATCCTCTGCGTACCGTCGGGGTTTGCCCAAGAATGGATCACGCCGCGCGGAGCATACTTCTTTCGAAACTCAGGGTCCCTCGGGTAGTCCAGGTTCTCCGGTTCCTCCTGGGCATTGAGGTGGTAGAGATTGCCCAGAAACTCGTCGAAGCCGTGCATCGTGGGCAGGTGTTCATCCCGATCGCCCTGATGGTTCTTGCCGAACTGGCCGGTCGCGTAGCCTTGGCTCTTCATGACCGTGGCGATAGTGACGTCCGTCTTCTGCCAACCTTCTTTTGCGCCGGGAAGGCCGACCTTAGTCATGCCAGTTCGGACGGGCGCGTTTCCGCCAAGGAAAGCCGCGCGACCCGCAGTGCAGCTTTGCTGGCCGTAATAGTCAGTAAAGGAGAGACCCTCCTTCGCGATGCGGTCGATATTCGGCGTCTTGTAGCCCATCATGCCCCGGTTGTTGAAGCTGATGTTCCAGGTGCCGATATCATCGCCCCAGATAACCAGGATGTTGGGTTTCTGCCCCGCGGCCTGGGCGTTGGCCACTCCACTGAAAAGCATCAGGACCGCCAGTGCCATGAATGCCTGTTTGATCAACTTCATACCTATCTCCCTCTGATTTTTCCCCTGCTCTACCAGGGCTTCAGTGTGAATGGAGAGGAATCCTTGACAGTCTCACCCGGCCTCTTGTTCGCTATCTGCACAAACTGGTCGGCCCACTCATCGATAATGACGTTTGCCTCCCCGTACCAGGTGAGCGCTCTGAGGTTTACGGGGGCAACCTTGCCCTGTTCCCGGTCGGCCATCATGGCCAAAACATTTCCCGTTCCCGTGTCATTGATTTTTGCCTCGAACGCGACCGTGGCCTTGGCGCCTGATTCCTTTGCCGCTGCCTGAACCGCCACTCCGGAACCGTAAGGAGCCGCAATGGACATGGCTTCCAGAACGGGATTGCTTGGCGCCAATTCCGTGATGGCCAGTTCAAGGGTCAAGGAGCCTGGCTGCGGCGCCGGCACGACTTGAAAGCGGTTCTTGGAGTCCGTTCTAAAAGCCTCCTTGAACTTGTCCTGCATGTATTGGGCGATGTTTCGTGCGTCCCTCTCCATGTCTTCGCGGCGAAAATTCTTTTGCCACCAGTTTGCCTCCAGAAGGTATTCCGTGTTCACGTCTTTGATATAGATGGTCTTGTACTGATTCCAGTCCACCCCCGCTTTCACCCATACCTTCTGGAAGGGCAGGTCGGCTCGTTTCGACATCTCATCCATAGGAACAAACCCGGCCCCCTTGGATGGCTCCGCTTTCATCGACTGACAGCCGCTCAGGCCAATGCTCACCATGACAACGACAACAAGGGCGCCCCCCAACCATCTCCTGTTCATTTCTCTTTTCCTTTCCAATCTCTTAGTCAACAGACGTTTACTCGCTTCACCTTTCGACCACATGGCCATCTTCATCCTTTTCAGCCTGCTTACTCGCGCGTTATCGAAGCTCTCGAATCAGCCGCTGGAATTCGCCGGATTCTAAGAGAATCCGGCGGGCGGCGCCCTTCAGTTTCTCCACTTCCTCCGGATTGAGCACAAATGAGGTGGGAAGCCTTTTCAAAAAGCTGCGCTCGGCTTCATCCTCCAGTGCGTCGAACCGTACTTGCACAAGGTAGAACTCTATGTCTCCACAGGAGCCAGGTTCCATGGAGACAGGCTGTGAGCCGCACCGCCCCCTGCGGATCTCCTCGGCCCATCGAGGGAAGCTCTCACTCAGGAGTGCAGCCGTCTCCCTGTTGTACCGCTCGATGGCGATGGACGAGTACGAATCGAGCATGGCGCCAAAAGGGGGAATCTTTTCCCACCTGTCCCACTTGTCATCACTTTCGGTTTCGGCATTCACCACCACGAAGACCACTTTGTGTACGTTTTCTATCCTGGCTGCTTTCAAAGTAGTCCAGGGATCGCCCAGCAGCGTTACTCGCTCCAGGAGGGCTCGAAGGCCCAAGTTGTCGGCAACCCCTCCATCCACCAGGTGTATGTAGGGCTTCTTCTTGGAATCCAGGAAAGGCTGCATGTTATTGGCAAGGTCGAAACGGCGTGAGGTGACGTCCCTGGGCGGCGTCATGGCCTGCGCCAGCGCCTCCGGCATCTGGTAGCTGCACTGGCCGGCATAGTTGCGTACCGTGATAGGACTCAGCAGTAAGGGCACAGCCGATGAAGCGGCACACGCCCTGGCAACGGGAAAGGTGGACAGGTCCGCGCAGATGACGTCGAACATATTCTGATTGAAGGAGAACCGGGTTCCATGAACCATGTCCGTGGCGTTGATGACGATCATTGGCGCTTTCCGGGCGAGCAGATCGCCAAAGGTCTTCCCCTCGAAGACGTACTTGTCGTAGTAATCCGCAGCCAAGTCACTGCGATCATAATACGCTGAGAAAAGCTTACCCCAGTTGATGGGGTTGAAGAGTGTGGCACGGGTGAGCTCGCCCTGGATGTCCTTCTTCAAGAACTCGGCTTCAAAATCCTCGAAGATTCGATCCCGGAAGAGGCCATAATAGGCCGCCGTGAAGCTCCCTCCGGATACGCCTGAGATCCAGTCCACTTCGTCCAACAATCGCCGTTCCCTGCCGCGGGTGAGGATCTTGGTGTCCCGGAGTGCTTCCAACACGCCATATGAGAAGGCTGCGGCACGGGTCCCCCCGCCTGAAAACGTGAGCAGGAGAAGCAGCTCGTAGTCGTTTGCAGGATCGACCAGGCTGCCGGGCCGATAGCCTGCCTCAGAGTCTGCCTGCTTCAAAGACTCGTTGATGGGATAATGGGCGCAGCCTGCTGTCGCAATGAGGATGATCAGCCCCCAAACGCTGGGCAGGTAAGAATCGCGGACACAACGCGCAACGTTCATTGACCTTTTCTCCTTGCCGATTCCACACTATGGCCTCTTGTCCTTTTTCGATATTTCACCGAGAAGCAACGCGGCATCTTTGTACCCTGGATGCTGCTTCATGATCGCAGTCAACACCCTGACCGCCTCGTCGCTTTCACCCTTCTGGTTGAGATAGAAAGCAAGCGTATAGGCATATTCGGGGCTTTGGGGGCTGAGCTCGGCTGCCTTACGGCACCAGGACACGGCTTCGTTGATGCGATCTGTCGAGGTAATGATGCAGAGGTTATACGCCGCCTGCGCCATCTGGGGATCGGCTTCCAGGGCCTTCCTGAGGTACCGCTCCGCCCCTTTTGGATCACTCTGCTCGGCCTTCAGGAGGCCCATGTTGAAGTTGGCCGCGGCATTGTCGGGCGCCGCCTTCAGAGCCCTTTGCAGGAGCTCGTCCGCTTTCCGGTTCTCTCCCATGCGCGCAAAGGCCATAGATTCGTTGACCATGGCCAGCACCGCACGCGGTTCAATCTTCAGCGCCGTGTCATAGGAGGCGACGGCCTCTTTGAAGTCCCCGCGGTCCATATGATAGTTGCCCAGATTGTAATGGGATTCCCACTGATCAGGGCGAGAGAGGATGGAGACGAGGAGCTCCTCGTTTGCTGCTGCGACGGTTCCTTTTTGGGCATCGTCCAGAGGGAGGTTATGGTATCCCGCAAGAGACGCAGCAGCCCGGACACGAACCAGGCGGTAGTCATCGCCTGCCGCAGTTACAAGGGCCTGAACGGCTTCTCTCGTGGGTACTTGTTGCAAGGCTGCGGCCGCAGCGGCGCGCACCAGGGGTGAGGGGTCCCTGACGGCACCGAGCAGCACCGGAACAACGCGCGGGTCCCCGGAAGACACAACCATGCGGATGAGCGACGTCGCAAAGATCTCGTCTCGATCTTTGCCCGCCACATAGCTCAGCATCTCCGGCAGCTTGGACCAGTCCCGTTTGCGCGCGGCGTCAACAAGCGAGGCGCGTTTCAGCACCGGCGCCTGGTAATCCCGCGTGCGCCACTCGCGCACATACTTGTCGGCCCAGGCGGCGTCTTTGTCTGTATGGCACACATTGCACGCATTGGGCGACTTGTAGGCCGCAGTCGCAGCAGGAGTTGGTGGAAGCATCGAATGATCCGTCCGGTTCATTCGGGCAAAGGAGGTCATGGGCATGTGGCACGAGATGCACTGGTTCCCGGTGCTCCCTTCCTGATGATGAGTGTGTGCCGTTGCGTTCTTCACATTCTTCTCGTGACACGGCATACAGGCGTCGTTGGCCTTTTCCGCGGTCTTGAACCGGTAGCGGCCGCTCGAGGTGTGGCACGTGACGCAATGGAGCTTCCCGGCCCTGGCGCACGGGCTCATCATCCAGGAGGTGTAGGTGTAGTTCTCCCCCAGGTCCCGGCCGTCGGGGTAGAAGTCGGGGTCCTCCAGTGTTGCCATATCGAAGTGGTCGAAAAAGCGCTCTCCCGGTGTGAAAGTGGCGGTGACCGGAGACATCTTGGCATGACAGATGGAGCAGGCGGCGTTCTTTTGCTCCGGGGTAAAGCCCTTCCAGCTGATAATCTTGATGTCTTCGGGCTTCTGCCCTTTGGTGGCTTCCCGAAAGACCCGGTTGTGCTCCGCCGATGGACCGTGGCATGCCTCGCAGTTTATGCCCGGCTCAGCCCATGTGGTTGTATACGTATCGGTCTTGAGATCATAACTCGATGTGAGCTGGCTTACGTGACAGCCATGGCAGGAGGTGTTGAAAGTGTAGGCAGGGTCTTTCCAATCCACCTGCTGCCCCGTTTGGCCTCCGGGGAAGTGGCGGATACCGCTGGCCGCGGTGTCGAACCACTCTTTCTTCCGTGCATCATAGGCGACGGGGAGAGTCTGCAGGCGTCCCTTCTCCTGTGGTGTCAGGAAATAGTAAACATTTTTTCCGCCCAGAACGTGCTCGATCCGGTATTTCTTTTCCCCGCCGGCTCCCCGTTCGAGCACGAAACCGCCTGAATCGGATATGTCGGCCCGGTATGTGGACTTCCCAATCTCGATCCCGCTTCCCTGGGCTGTGAGCTCGTTTCGAGCAAATTCAGAAGTGTAAGGCTGCATGGCAAGTCCATGCCTGGATGTGGACCAGAGCTGATAGAACTTCTCATGGCATTCCCGACAGCTCACAGAACCGGCATACCCTTCGGATTTCAGCGCAGCCGGGTTCTCGGCCGCGAGCACCGCACCGGGTCGAAAACCTGCCAACAAAGAGGTTGTCACTACCAGCAGGGCAATGATAATCAGCCCTGGCGCGAAATTGAGCTTCCGTCTGCAGGGCCTGCCTGTTTCGAAGGATTTCATCATGCCGCCTTCACACATGTGGTCTCTCCTGTCATGCGTTCTCCCGTAGCCTCTAGTACAGCTACGCGGAAGTCCCGCGCCAGTTCCGAAGTGCGGGCCGAAGGGTG
>CAZOEL010000104.1:0-21089 GCA_964578835.1 uncultured Syntrophobacteraceae bacterium
GTTTCGCCCGCGTGCGCTGATGCGGGCGAGGCATCCACTGAACATCCCATTCTCATGGAGGTATGACTATGCTTCAGTTTGCTGAAGGAGCGATAAAGTTGGGCAGGCTCATTCTGAGGGTAAACATCCTTTTGCTATTATCTCTCATGCTGATGACGCCATTCGGAATGGCCTCCGCAGCGAGTGGAAAGAAAAGCGCACAACCTTCTGCGCCCCAGAAGACTTTCTCGAGTCCGGAGGAGGCTTCGCAGGCGCTGGCGTCAGCGGCGAAAGCGAACGACATTGAGCAACTACTGGCGCTTCTTGGACCGGAGGGTAGACAGCTTCTCTTCTCCGGCGACGAAGTGCAAGACAAAGAAAGATTAGAGCATTTTGCCAACCTGTATGAGGAAAAGAATCAGGTCGTAAAGCAGAACGACGCTGTTGCATTCCTCGAGGTGGGAAAAGGCTCCTGGCCTCTTCCTATCCCTATCGTGAAGAAGAGTCAGTGGCAGTTTGACACCAGAGCAGGCAAGCAGGAAATTCTGAATCGCCGGATTGGGAAAAACGAGCTCAGCACGATTCAAGTGTGTCTTGCCTACGTGGATGCGCAGCGTGAATACGCCTCCAAGGACCGCGACAGCGATGGAATCCTGGAATATGCTCAGCAGTTTGCAAGCGATCCGGACAACAAGAACGGTCTTTTCTGGGAGGCGGCGGCGGGCGAAGAACCGAGTCCTTTAGGGCCGCTGGTTGCAAACGCGAGGGCAGAAGGATACAGAAAGAAAAAATCGGCTGCAGAAGCAGAACCTTATCATGGCTACTACTTCAAGATCCTGAAGGCGCAGAGCGCGAATGCGCCTCGAGGCGCATATGACTATGTGATCGACGGCAAAATGATCAGCGGGTTTGCAATGGTCGCTTACCCCGCAGAGTACGGGAACTCCGGGGTCATGACCTTCATTGTCAGCCACGATGGAATCGTGTACGAGAGAGATCTGGGCAAGAAGACGCCTTTCATCGTACAGAAGATGACCATGTTCGATCCCGATGGGAACTGGGAGAAGGTTGAGGCGAAATATCTCGAGCTTCCAGACAAGGGCATTTAATAGGTCAGTCCGGGATGTGCATGTAAAACATTTATACTGCGGGCGCATGAAAACTGGACTTTCCCCGGGAGCGCGGCCATCCTGGCCGCCTCATCCGCGGGCGGGGACGTCCGCGCTCCCAAAACGTCATATGGAAGTCCAAGCCAGACCCGTTTACGGTATAGAAACAAAGCGCAACGGGATACAGTCCCCTGCGCCTCCATTATTCCCCCTGGCAGGCGTTGCCTGCCAGGGGGATCGGCCATACTTCACAATGGGGAGTATGGAGGCGAAGGCCTCCACGGCTCAGGGATTAAGTCTTCCTCACGAGAATGAATAATTGGGCGCCTGATTCACAAAGGACCGTTCTCTAATTGGACCAAAGTCCAATAGCCATCCACTCTTATCTTCCTGTAAATCTATAAACGATTTCATTGAGATTCCATAGTCCCGAGGCCTTGCGCCTGGTTTGGCGCTGCTCGGAACACGGCAGGACTCCCGCTTCCGCCGTTTTTTCAAGTCAAGACCGAAGGCGCTAAGTGGCCTTGGTTCGGTTCTCTTAGCGTTCAGGCAGAGCTCAAGGCTGCGAGGATGCTCTCCCAAGGCGGATCGCACGCGCGATATGGCGCTCAATTCGCTCCGGGTCGTGACCGCCCTTAAGCCCTCTCTAGGCTACAAGCTTTGCGCGGAGATCGCGCGCGAGGGCTACGAAACCGGAAAATCGCTTCATATCGCCGCGGTCAGGGATCGGGAGCTCCTGACTCAGGAAAGATGGGATACAGACTTTTCCGGCGAGAATCTCTTCAACCCTGAGCTTGAAAAAGTAGAAACGCTTTCGGCAATTGCCCTCAAACGAAACAAGGAAGATTATCCCATACGGTCTTGAGAGGGAGATAAGAATCATGGGTTTTCGGAAATTTATTTCGCCGATCATCGCTCTGCTACTTTTTTGCTCCAACGTCCACGCCCAACCAGAGCCCGTTCAGGAACTGCCGCCGCCTTCATCGGTCGAAGAGATTGTCACGCCACTTGCACTGCCTTTTGTGGAGAAGCCGGAGAAGCCCAGAGTCACTGATTGGCTGAAAAACCAGCTGGAATGCGCGCCTCCCTTTGTACGTGATTCCAAGCTCAATTTGCATATTCGCAGCGCCTATTTTTTCGAGGAGCCTTTCGACAACCGTTACAAAGAGGCGTGGGCGCTGGGCGGATGGCTGGAGTACGAATCAGGGTGGCTTTTCGATCGCCTTGGCTTAGCTTCGACAGTCTACACTTCTCAGCCGCTTTATGCGCCCGATGATCGAGATGGCACAACCCTGCTCGAGCCCATCCAGAACGGATTCACGGTCGTGGGGCAGGCCTACGGAAGACTCAAGCTCTGGGACGTGAACGAAATCCGTTTCTTTCGACAGGCCTACAACACCCCTTATATGAACAAAAATGACGGCAGAATGGTTCCCAACACCTTCGAGGGCTACTCGGTTCGCGGCATGATAGGCGATGAGAAGACCACTGGATCATTGAAATACGTGGCTGGGTATGTGACGAAGATCAAAGAGAGGAACGAAGATCAGTTTGAGTGGATGTCTCGAGATGCGGGCGCCGATGTCAAGCGCGGTACGACCATGGTGGCTACGCTGTTCGCCAAAGAACATTGGTCGGTAGGAATCTCTGAGTACCACACCGACGACATACTCAACATTTTTTACGCGGAGGCCACACGCCGATGGAAATTTGGCGAGCATTGGGGACTCGCTCTGAATGCCCAGTATTCTGACCAGCAGAGCATAGGAGATGAGCTCCTCACGGGCTCATCTTTTCACACCGCCCAGGGGGGAGCATCGCTGGATGTGAGCTACCGCAACGCAGTCCTGACCACGGCCTTTACCAGTACGGATAATGATCGCGACATGATCAGCCCGTGGAGCTCTTATCCGGGATGGACCAGTTGCCAGGTGAGGGATTTCAACCGCGCCGGGGAAGAAGCGTTGATGTTCAAGCTTTCCTACGATTTCAAACGCTTTGTACAAGGACTATCCCTTTATGCATTGTATACGATGGGGTCCGGGCGTGAGGACCCTGCGACAGGCAATGAGCTTCCAGATGAAAACGAATTCGATGCCGATGTTCAGTACCGCTTCCAGAGTGGATGGCTGAAACCGCTTTCTCTGCGGTTTCGCTACGGTCTCCTCCACGAGAATGGAGGAAAGGAAATCCATCAGGTGCGTTGCTTTCTCAACTATGATCTTCCGCTTCTTTGATCGTGAGAATCTACCATCAACGAGGCAACGAGATCGGTGACTCGTTGAGCCTGATGGTGAGCGCAGTTCTGTCACAACCTTGTTTCCTATTGTTTGAAATTTGCAGCCGTCTTCGTGGTTATCGGAGTGTTTTATCTGACCGGCATTTATTGAGGCGCGCCTGCCGGAAATGAACTCATAGCCGGGATGAGCACCGAAATTGCCTATTAGATGGAAAGAAGAAGGGACAGCAATGAGCGAGCATAAAACTGTCAGCCCTCTCGCCGCGGATATCAAAGCCGGGATGAAGCGAGGAAAAATCGTCACTGCCAAGGAGGCTATTCGCCTGGTCCGGAGCGGCGATACCGTGGCTCTGGACGGCCTCATGGGCGGAGGCTCCCCCGAGGAGTTGATCGCCGCCCTGGAGAAGAGATACCTGGAAACCGGAGAGCCAAGAAACCTGACTTTGTTGTACGCCTCCGGCATTGGAGACAGCAAAGACAAGGGCGTGAACCGGCTTGATCACGAAGGGCTCTTGAAACGGGTCATTGCCGGCCACTGGGGTATGACCCCGAAGCTTCAAAAGCTTGCGATGGATGAAAAGATCGAGGCGTACAATCTGCCGCAGGGAGTCCTCTCGCACATGTTTCGAGACATAGCGGCCGGAAATCCGCGGACAATCAGCAGAGTTGGCGTCGGGACCTACGTAGACCCACGGTTGGAGGGAGGAAAGGTCAATACCGTAACGACCGAAGATCTCGTTGAGGTCGTTGTCTTCGATGGGAAGGAATACCTGGCCTACCGCACCATGCCGGTGCAGGTGGCCTTTGTGAGAGGCACTACGGCCGACCTCGACGGCAATATCACCATGGAGCGGGAGGCCATGACTCTTGAAGCGCTCCCGGTCGCCATGGCTGCGAAGAATTCAGGAGGTCTGGTCATCGTCCAGGTAGAGCGCACTGCCGACCGAGGAGCGCTCAATCCACGAGACGTGAAGATCCCGGGAATACTTGTCGATTGCGTGGTGGTGTCGCAACCGGAAAACCACTGGCAGACTTCCGGAACACAGTACAGCCCGGCCTACAGCTGCGAGTTCAAGATTCCGGCAGCCAGCGTAGCGCCTTTGGAGATGGACGAGCGAAAGATCATCGCTAGGCGGGCGGCCTTCGAGCTCAGGCCTAACATGGTGGTCAATCTCGGCATCGGCATGCCAGAAGGAGTGGCCAGCGTAGCCAACGAAGAGGGGATTTTCGAATTCCTGACCCTTACGACAGAGACCGGATCGATCGGGGGCATCCCTTCAGGAGGCAAGGATTTCGGGACTTCGACCAACATGGATTGCATGCTGGATATGCACATGCAGTTCGATTTCTATGACGGAGGCGGACTGGACCTCACCTGCCTCGGGATGGCCCAGATGGACCGCCACGGAAACGTGAACGTGAGCCGCTTCGGTCCCAAGCTGGCGGGTTGCGGAGGCTTTATCGACATCAGCCAGAACTCGAAAAAGATTGTCTTCGTGGGGACCTTCACCGCCGGGAAGACGCAGGTCGCCGTCGATGACGGCGCGCTCAGGATTGTAAAGGAAGGAGGCCTAAGGAAATTCGTAAACGATGTCGAACAGATCACCTTCAGCGGGGAAACCGCTCGAAAGAACAACCTCGAGGTTATCTACATCACGGAGCGCTGCGTTTTCAGGCTCACCGGGGAGGGGGTCGAACTGACTGAAGCAGCGCCGGGGATGGACCTGGAAAAAGATATCCTGGCCTACATGGACTTTGCGCCGATAATGAAAAACTTGAAGCCCATGGACGCGCGGATATTTAAGATGTCGCCCATGGGCCTGAAAACCGACCTTATCAGCAAGCCCCTGTCCGATCGTTTAGTCTATGACCCGGTTGAGAACATATTCTATGTTAATTTCGAAGGCCTGCAGGTCCTTTCCATGAAAGACATCGAAGATATCAGGATGCAGGCGGAAGCTATTCTCATCCCGCTTGGCGGAAAGGTAGACGCCATTGTAAACTATGACAATTTTTTCATCCTGCCGGATCTCTCCGATGCTTACGTCTCTATGGTTAAATCTCTGGTGTCTCGCTTTTACAAAAACGTCACACGGTATACGACCAGCGCATTCCTGCGAATGAAGATAGGAGAAGGGCTGAAGGCTCGGGGAGTCGCCCCATACATCTACGAATCCAGAGAGGAGGCGCGAAAAGGGCTGACCGGCAAAAGATGAGTCTAACCAGAAGAGAGCGGCCTATGGAAAGCGATCTGTTGGAATCCTTGGAAAGCTGCTGAGCTGGCTCGCCAGAGTTCCAAAACAGTGCGAGCAGTCTCTGAGGCTGATAAGTCAGTGGGCGCTTTCGATTCAGTGATTGTGGGTCTGCGTTGTTGCAGGATCATTCAGTTGAGGATCACTCCGTTATGGCGCGGTCTTCTGACCGCGCCATAACCAGGTGTTGCCGATATTGGCCTTCCATCCCTTATGCGTGCTTACAATATTTTCATACATTAAAGTCTCGAAGCTCAGATGATGCTTGAATGGTGAATGGGTTGCAAATGCGCAACTGATGGTCGATCAACAGTCCGTCCTGCATATCTTCGGAATACAAGGTTTTGCATCCCCCGAGAAGAGCTGCGGCCACGATCATTGCATCGTACACGCTCATTCCGTACCGTTCAGCTACAACCATCCCCCTGCCATGAGTTTCCATGGTCAACGGAGCAACCGAACATACCGACCTTACCAGGATCAACACCTCGTTGATTTCCCCCCATGACATCGACAGCTTACGACGTGTTACATTGGCCAATTCGTTCAATACTTGCACACTAATCAGGCCGCCCGCTTGGACAATCTCCTCTGCTCGATCAGCCTTATCATTGTCAGCGGACATGAGATAAAGCAGGATATTGGTGTCGATGAAGGCTTCAGTACCGTGCATTGGCATCTTCCCGATCAAACTTGAAATCGGCAGGTATTTTTCCTCGGAACCGGCGCAGCCGGGCGAGGACGGCTTCGGAGCCTGGTTTCTTCCTTACTTGAAAGACGCGTTCATCTGCGATCACCACTTCAATTTCGTCGCCCTCGCGGAGTTTCAGCGCCTCGACCACCGAGGCGGGCAGCCGAATGGCCAAGCTGTTACCCCATTTTGAGACTTGCATGGTCATCTCCTTTTAGATATATATTTTATATATGTATATCATTTCTTTGCGTCCGGGTCAAATCGGGAACGGCAAATTCGCAGATCCAGTCACAGTTTGGGGTGCACTTTAAGCGACATCCATCAAAAGAGTTCAAAAGGAGAAACGCACGGAAACAGCCCGACAGCTCTCCTGCAGACTGTGTTGGCGAGCTATGGAAAACTTCTATTTTCAGCAAGGCTCAGATGACATTCCATGGGGTTGCTCCTACGGATTACGGGGCGGAGCCTCACAGTAGGAAAATCCTGAACCCTGAAGTTTACAAAAGCAAGACGCCGCTCTGCTCGTCTCTTTTGAAGAGAGGATGCGCGGGCATATCCTTTGTTTTGCTCCTTGCGGGGTTTCTTCTCCGCTCGACCCTCTTCTCCTCGATCTCTCTCTCCTTGAGCCACCCGGCGATCCTGGGGACAAGCTCCCTTTGGCACTTGGAGCTCACGTAGATGCCGATATGGCCCGTGTCGAGGCAGATATCCTCAACGTCTTTGCTCCCCACCCTCTTTGTGAAGAGGTCGCACGCGCTCGGGGGTACGAGGTGGTCGTATTTGCCGTAGATATTGAGCACGGGCATCGTGATCTTCTTTAAATCCACCCTCTTTCCCCCCAGCTCCTTTTTGTTCTCGATGAGGAGGTTTTTCTGGTAGAAGTCTTTGATGAATTCTTTGAAGGTGGCTCCTGGCACATCGGGGCTATCGAAGATCCACTTCTCCATCCGAACGAAGTTCTCGACAAAGTCCTTATCGTCCATCTTCTCGATGAACCCGAGGTACTTGTCCACCACGAGGCGGGCCGGGTTGAGGAGAAGAAAGACGACGTTGAGGAGATCTCCCGGCATATTGCCATGAGCCTCGAGCACCTTGTCGACATCGAGCCCTTTGCCCCAAAGGTGCAGAAGCCCCTTGTCGGTTTCAAAGTTGGTGGGCGTAACCGTCGTGATGAGGGTATTGACCTTCTCGGGGTGCAGGGCGGAGTACATGGTCGAGAAGGTGCCCCCCATGCACACGCCCATGAGGTTCACCTTCTGCGTGGCGTGCCTTTTCCTTATGAAATCCACCACATTGTCCATATAGCCGTTGACATGGTCATCTATGTCCAGGAAGCGATCCTTCCTTGTGGGATAGCCCCAGTCGATCACGTAGAGATCGACGCCTTCCTTTAAGAAGTTTCGGACCACGCTCCTGTCTGGCTGCAGGTCGAGCATGGTCTCCCTGTTTATGAGGGCGTAGGTGATGAGAAGAGGCGTCCTCACCTTCTTTGACTTATCCGAGGAGTAATATTTGACCCTCATTCGGTCCTCTTCATAGACTACCTCGTAGGGGGTCGTGGCTATATCGGTTTCGAGAGGATTGAGGAGCACGTCTTTGGCTCTCCTCACCCTCTCATGAATCTTCTCGGGATCCTTTGCAAGCTTCGATAGAATGATCTCTACGGGTATTCCGGTCTGAAACATGCTTCCTCACTCTCCTTATCCGGCTCATAAGTCGGGACATGTTCGACGAGCGCTCGACGCCGCGCCATGCCGACATCGAGCGCTCAGTGGCTCTGTCCTTCAATCTCCATGGCTTCTTGTCTGCTTTGTATCTCTTCCTGAGCTTCCAGACGTTTTCTCAAGTCCTTCAAAGTTTTCTTCAGGTGGTAGATTTCCTTCGAGAGCTCATCAAAATCCTTGTTGGAAGGGAAGGGAAAAAACTTCAAAGTATCGCTCAACACTTCTTCTTTAGCTATGGAGTATTCGCTCAAGCCGCTGACCGTTCTGTGGAGGAGCTCGATGTATTCGGGAGATCTCAGCAAATCCATGTAGCATCTCTCAAGCGTCGAGATCCACGCATTGTAGGATTCCCTGCTCTCGCCACTGAGCTTTCCCTGCCTCGCCATCTCTTCGAGATGCTCGCCTATGGCCTTCGAAGCTTTCTCTATGGGCTTGTAGAGCTGTTGGACAAGCTCCGTGAGATCCGACGACATATGGGTGAATCTTTCCACCGCTTGATTCATCCTCTCCTGATAGGACCTGGTGAGCCCCAGGGCCGGGATATTGAGAAGAGGACCGGAAATCTTCCGAAACAGCTCCATCCATATGGCGGGAGCCTTCTTGAGATCATCGCCCGATGCGCCGGGGCCGCCTTCCATCATAATGGCTTCGAGCCACTGCTTCTCAAAATCGAGATATCCCTCGAGGCCCATCTGAGCAAAGCCCAGAAGCATTTCCGGCGCATTGCTCATCTTCCGTCCAAGCTCTTCTCCTTTGGGCCAGCTTTGGGCAAGAAAAGGCGCATAGATTGCCTGCGTGGTTTTGAAAGCATCCTTCCACCACTGCTCCATCGCGCTCTCCGAGCTTTTGCCCTCCCCCTGACCGACGTTCATACCCGGCCCCGCCCACATGCCAGCCATAGACTGACTCCAAAAATCACCCACCGACTTCATCCATGCATACGTAAGATTCTCAAAGCCTTCCTTCGCCTGCTGCTGCTCTTTTTCCATAGTTCCTCCGGCCCCTTGCATTGGGATTACGATCCAGGCGCCTCGCTTTCAGATGCGCTCTGAATCGGGATGCAGATTGATCTTCAGATTGTCTCCAAGGGGGTGAATCTCCTCTCGATTGATGGGCTGAAGGACTTTCCCTCTTTAACGCTCCAGCCGCCACGAGCAAAAACTGCACAAATTGTATTGGCGAGCCACGGAAAATTTTTATTTTACCAAGGCTTCAGGGTGAATGCGCACGAATCCTTGACTACTTCTCCGGGACGCCGGTTGGCGATCTGAACGAATTGACAGGCCCATTCATCGATAATTCCTTCCGCTTCCTTGTACCAGGTAAGCGCCCTCAGGTTGATCGGAGCAGCCTTTCCCTGTTCGCGATCTGCAGCCATGGCCAAAACCTCGCCCGTATTCGCGTCTTGGAGCTTCGCCTCGAAGGCGACCGTTGATTTGGCGCCCGATTCCATCGCCGCAGCCTGAACCGCAACGCCGGAACCGTAAGGAGCGGCTATGGACAGAGCTTCCATTACTGGATGGCTCGGGACCAATTCGGTAAGAGCCATTTCCATCACAAGCGAACCTTCTGCAGGCGATTCCACTACCTGAAACCGATTTTTAGGATCCTCCCTGAAGGCGCTTTTAAACCGCTCTTTCATATATTTTGCGACTTCCGCGCTGTCTGCTTCCATCTTGTCTTTGCGCATGCCCGCCTTCCACCAGTTCGCCTCGAGCAGATACTGGGTGTTGATGTCTTTGATGTAGAGCGTCTTGTACTGCTTCCAATCGACTCCCTCCTTTATCCAAGTCTTTTGGAATGGGAGATCCTCATTCTTGGTCATCTCCTGCACGGGAACAAAACCCGCCCCTTCGGAAGGCTTTGCTTTCATGGATTGGCAGCCGGCCAAGCCAAAACAAAACAGCAAGACCGATGCGAACAACATGGGCGGACACTTTTTCCTCATCTCTCTCATCCTTCTTCTCCTCAACGATTCGTTAAAACTTTCCTACTGGAGGTCTTTCACCAGTCTCTGGTATTCCCTGGATTTGTAGAGGACGCGACGGGCCGCATCCCTAAGTTTGTCCACCTGTTCGGGCTGCAGCACGAAGGAGGTGGGAAGCCTCTTGAAGTATGTTCGTTCGGCCTCATCGTCCAGAGCGTCAAAATTCACTTGCACAAGATAAAATTCGATGTCTCCACAGGCGCCCGGTTCTTGCGAGACCTTTTCCGAGCCGCAGCGCGCCTTTCGAATTTCATCGGCCCACCGGCTGAAGCTCTCCCTTAGGAGCGCCACCGTCTCCACGTTGTAGCGCCAGATCCCTATGGAAGAGGCGGAATCGAGCATTGCGGCAAAAGGAGGGATCTTCTCCCATCGATCCCACTTGGTGTCGGCCTCTGTTTGGGCGTTCACCACTACGAAGACGATCTTGCGCACGTTTTCCATTCCACCATATTTCAAAGTGGTCCAAGGATCGCCGAAGAGCGTTACGCGCTCGAGGATCGCTCTGAGACCGAGGTTATCGGCAACGCCTCCATCCACGAGGTGAATGTATGGCTTTTCTTCGGAATCAAGGAAAGGCAGCAAGCTGTTGGCCAGGTCGAAGCGGCGGGAGGCGATGTCTCTTGGCGGCTGCATCGCTTCGCGCAATACCTCCGGCATATTGTAGCCGCAACTTCCGGCGTAGTTGCGCACAGTGATCGGTGTGAGAAGGATGGGAACAGCCGAAGAAGCGGCGCACGCTCTCGCAACTGGATAAGAGCTGAGATCGGAACAGATCACATCGAAGGTGTCTTGAATGAAGGAAAAACGTGTTCCATGCACCATGTCCGTAGCATTGATGACGATCATGGGCTTCATTTGATCGAGCAGATCGCCAAAGGTGGCGCCGTCGAAGACATGCTTATCGTAATAGTCGGCAGCAAGATCACTGCGGTCGTAGTAGCCCGAAAGGAGCATGCTCCAGCTGATGGGATTGAAGAGTACGCTCCTGGCAAGCTCTCCCTGAATATCCTTCTTCAGGAATTTGCTCTCGAAATCCTCAAAAGTCCGCTCCCGAAATAATCCATAATACGCTGCCGTGAAGCTTCCGCCCGAAACTCCGGATATCATATCCACCTGATCCAGAAGACGTTGCTTTTGACCGTGAATGGAAACCTCGGCATCCCTCATTGCTTCGAGCACGCCGTAGGAAAAGGCGGCGGCTCTAGTTCCACCTCCGGAGAAGGTGAGCAGGACCAACAACTCATCATCCGCTTCCGAGTGGTTGAGATTGCTGCCCCGGTAACCCCCTTTTCCATCATATTGGCTGAGAGTCTTATTGACAGGGTAATGAGCGCAGCCTGCTGCAGCGACAAGCAAAGCGGCCGAACAGACATAGCAGGGAATCCGCTTCCAATTCCTTAGCGATGAGAAGATGTCTGACAGAGCAAGCCGCATCGACCGAAGCATTACAATCCTCCTATTTTTCTTCATTCTTTGCCGTTCCTTTGCCGACGCCTTGTAAGACGGGCCGGTCCCCCCTCACTCAGGGGAGGCGTTCGCCGCCTCTCCTTCGCGGAAGGAAGCTTCAATGGCGTTTAGAAGAGACTCAGCATCAAAAGGTTTTCGCAGGAAGGCGATTGCCTTCATCTCCTCCGCCATTGCCGGCCACTGGGCGTTATCGTGAGCAGTCATGAAGATTACCGGGCGCTTCACTCCTAAGGAAGCCAGCTTGGCATACAAATCAAGACCTGATATGCCGGGAAGGCAGATGTCCAGCAAAAGGCAAACCTTTCCCCACACGAAACAGCTTAACAGAAACTCTTCGGCGGATTCGAAGGTGAACACCTGATAGCCGTTCGATACGAGCAACCTTTTCATTGCTTTCCGCACTGACTCGTCATCATCCACAACAAGCACAGTCAATGGCTTTTTGTCCACGGAGCGCTCACCTTTGCTAGGATCATGTGTTGCTGCTTGTTCGAATAAGCGACTGTCTTTGCAGGAAAAGCCCCGAGAGATAACCGGGACGGAGAAGCACTCGCTCCACGTCTTCTGACTTTAGCTGAATTGAAAAGAGAGTGATATTGGACTTTGGTCCAACGTGCGGGGCTAAACGTGGGAGGAGCGCACCCCTAATTTTTCGGCAAACCGAACAAGATCCGCCAGGGATGCGGCGCCTAGTTTTTCCATGATTCGAGCGCGGTGCACTTTGATGGTTTTTTCGCTGGTCCCAAGATCGAAGGCGATCTGTTTGTTCAGCATTCCGGAAGCAACCAGCCCAAAAACTTCGTACTCCCGGGGGGTCAAGTTTCTTGAGCGTTCGAGGAGCTTCATCAGTTCCTTCCGTTCCTCTTTTGCTTTCCGGTCTGCTGCGACAGCCGCAGAAACGACGGTGAGCAGATCGTCGTCTAAAAAGGGTTTCTGAAGGAAATCAACCGCTCCGGCTTTCATCGCCCGAACGCTCATGGGCACTGTGCCATGTCCCGTTATGAAAATGATGGGAAACGTGACTTCTTGACCGGTCATGCGCTCCTGCAGCTCGAGACCTCCAAGCTCGGGCATCCTCACGTCGAGAATAAGGCAGCCCGGTAGGTCCGGATACTGGAAATCCAAGAACTCAATAGCGGACATGAAGGTTTTGACCCCATAGCCTGCCGATCGTAGCAGCCTCTCCAGGGATTTGAGCACGGATGGATCGTCATCAACCACATACACGATGTTTTTTTCGTCTTTCATGGCGACTCGCTCTGGTCCAGAGGTAATGTGAAGTGAAACGTGGCGCCGCATTCATCGTTGTTTTCGGCCCATATGGCGCCGCCATGAGCCTTGATGATGGTCCGGCTGATCGAAAGACCCATTCCGAGGCCATCCGCCTTTGTTGTGTAGAAGGGCTCGAAAAGGCGGTCTACATTATTCTCGGCTATTCCAACGCCCGAGTCCGTCACAGATACTTTGACGCTCTTGCCATTGTGCAGGGTGGTTCTAATGAGTAGTTTTCTCAACGCGGGAGGAACTTCTTTCATGGCGGCGGTAGCATTGAGCAGCAAATTCATGACTACTTGCTGCAGTTGCACGCGATCTCCCTGCACGGCGGGCAGTTCACGCTCCAGTTTAACCGTGAGAAAAACTCCCCCGAGAAAAGCGGCGTTTCGAACCAGAGCGATGGTCTCCCAGACAACATCATTCAGCAACACGGCTTCGTACCGGGGCGTTTCTTTCTTCACCAGAGTCCGCATCCTCCTGATGACTTCACCGGCCCTCTTGTCATCCTGGATGATGTCTTCAAGAATAGTGCGCACCTCTTCCAGATCCGGCGTGGGGCTTGACAGGAAACGCAGAGCGGCGTCAGCGTTGCAGAGCATGGCGGTTAGCGGCTGGTTGATCTCATGGGCCAAGGATGTGGCCAGCTCCCCAATCGTGACGATCCGCGTAACGTGAGCGAGTTGCTCCCTGTGCATCTGGGCGTCCAACTCGGCTTTCCTTCTCAAGGTGATGTCCGTATGCGAAATGACGCCGCCGCCCTCGGACCTTCTGAAGGGCATCACTGTCATCAGGAACCACCTCGATTCAAAAGATGAATCGCAAGAATATTCAAGCTGGAAAGCATCGCTTTCGCCAGAGAGGACCGAAAGGAGGCCATCGAGAGTCTGGCTGGCGCAATCGCCTTCGTTCCCGATAGATCGCCGACAAACATCCAGATAGTTGACGCCCGGGCCCACGGCATCCAGAGAAGAAACGCCATTTTCTCTGGCGAATCGCTCCCATGCTTCATTCACGGCAAGAATCGTCCCACCTTTATCCAAGATCGCGACGTGGTTCTTCAAGGAGCCCAGGACCGCACGATTGAATTCCTCGGACGCCTCTATAGCCTCCACGGCGCGTTTTCTCTCGGTAACGTCCTTGACGGTATGAACAAAGCCTGTGATCTTTCCTTTCTCATCGAGCACCGGGTCGAGGGACATGAAAAGCCACTTTTCCCGCTTTTCATCATAGATCACCGCCTCTTCATGCCCTTTGGGCTCTGACGTCCTCGCGCATGGACATTCAACAGGCGGCTTCGAAGCTCCGTGCATGACGTTGTAGCAATGCCTCCCCACTATGCCTTCAAAAGAAACCCCAACAAATGAAACCGCCGCCGCATTGGCTCGAAGGACGCGAAACTGACGGTCGAGCAGAAGGATCTGATCGTTGGTGGAGTCAAAAGTCGTCTGCCATTCATCGGCGGCCATGCGAAGAGCGCGTTCGGCCGCGTTCTTTCTCTGAAGGCTGATAACGAGTATGGTTATAAAGCTTGCCTGGAAGATCAAAACGAACACAACGCCGATTATCCGATACCGGTATTCTTCCCATACGGAAAAATCCCTGTAGCGAATGTCGCTGCCCGGAGGCAGTCGATCCTCGCTGATCCCCCAGCGCTTAAGTTGGCGCGCATCAAACATGTACCGATTCAAACCCTCCCCTGATTGATTTCCGGTATCCGGTTTTTCTCCCGCAAAGATGCGAAGAGCCACGTTGGCGGCTCTGGCTCCGATAGCTGAGTGACTGAGAAGGGAGCCGCCCACGATCCCTGAATCGATGTAAGATTCGGAAAGGCTGTAAATGGGCGCATTCGCCTGCTCGGAAATAAGAGCCAACGCTTCAGGAGACTTGAAATTCATCCCTTTACCATCCCGAAAAATGGCAAGGTATAGCACCAGGGATTGGTGGGGAAGAATTGAAAGCCGATGAGTGAGATCATCAAGAGGAAGCCCGGAAAGGTAGATGAGCTCAACGCAGCTTTCTAGGCTTCGAAGCTCTTCTTTGGCCATAGCCTCCAGAGATTTGTCAAACCGAGAAGCCCCGCTTACGATGAATACCTTACGAACAGCAGGATGTAAACTCAAAGCCAAAGCCAAGGTTGCGCTCATCTCCAGGCGGCCTATCACTCTGACCGCACTTGGCGCAAAGGTCGGGTCCCCCGCAAGTCTTAAATCCTGCGCGCAAATGATCACGGGGACACGGCCAAAGAGATCCGGAATATATTCCATCAACAATTTCAACGAGGGGGTTTGAAAGGCAACGATAAGGTCGATCTTTTGCGCGGAGTATTTCTCGCGATAGAGCTCTAGAAGCTTTTCTTGGTACCGTTCATCCGGAAACCTGGTAAGCTCCATGCACTAAATGAAAAACTCGAAGGCGAAATCTTTTGATCCTACCAATGTAGATCGCAGCCCGGCCTCAAAATCGATGAACCCGGGCATGTGACTTTCATATGGGAAGAGGACAAGGATTTTCTTAAGGGGCAACGATCCTGATGATCCGCAAGGGATAGCGAGAATCAACGCTCCAACGCATATAAATATGGCTGATCTTTTAGTGCGGACTACGAAGCCCATTACATGCAAGTCTCCTGATGGAACCAGAGAAAAGGGACTCTGTCCCTACCATAGACTTTATCCTTACATGGCGAAACGTATTGCCTATATTAAATGATTAGAGAATAAAGACAATACGAATTGTGTTTGTTCTAATATATCTACTTTCATCGTCACCGGGCTAAAAAGGTATTCTGCCGGGTTTTGTCCTTGCAGAGAATCGAGGGTCGCTTTGGCCTAGGCATCCATAAGGAGGTTCAAGTCAGATTGGGCGGCCCCTGCCCTTCCAATCCAAGAGCGGCATGTCGCGCGGCCCCTAAAAGGGCCGTCTTTTGGTTCATGATCACCCGGACGGGAATATCCTGGAGCAATGGCCTCATACGGCCTTTTGCGGTGAAGGCGTTCATGAATTCGGGCTCTTTGAGTTTTGAGACGATCTTCGGAGCGATGCCCCCACCGAGATACACGCCGCCCATGGCCAGAAGCTTGAGCGCGAGATTGCCTGCTTCGGCCCCGTACAGCGACACGAACAGCTCGAGGGCATGCAGACAGAGAGGACTTTTTCCATCGAGGGCATGTTGCGAGATGATTGGGGCTTGATCGCCTTGGCGCATCTCATTCGATAGCCAGTCGGACTCTTCCCCCTTTCCCGTATCTTTTAGAAAATTATAGATATTCACGAGTCCGGGTCCGGAAATCAGCCGTTCGAAGCTTACGCGCTGATAGTGCTTCAGGGAATACTCGAGAAGCCCCATTTCGAGCATATTGCGGGGTGCGAAATCCGCGTGCCCCCCTTCTGAGGCGAACGGCCGATGGATCTTGCCATCCCAGTACATGCCAGCCTCCCCGAGTCCCGTACCCGCCGAGATGATTGCAATGTTGCCCGTCGCTCCTCGAGCGCCTTTATTTAGAATCACGAAATCTTTGCTCTGGAGGACGGCGATGCCGTAGGCATTCGCTTCGAGATCGTTGATCAGGCCAACGCGCTTTAGATGGAGCCGCTTCGCCACATTCCTGCTGTCGACCACCCATGGCAGATTCGTAGCCTCGCAACGGCCGTTGCGCACGGGTCCTGCTATGCCAAAAGAAGCGCTTGTGATTTCTACGCTATGCACGGAGAGGAGCTCCCCGATGCACGCTTCGAGACTGGTCCGCTCCCGACTGGGATAAACGCCTTCAGCTGCGATCCTGAGCTCGTCCGACGTAGCCTCAACGAGCGCAAGCCTGGTGTTGGTGCCGCCAATGTCTCCCGCTAGAATCATATTTTGATCAGCTCCTCTCGAAGGATGGCTGTTTACAAAAGGTCGGGCAAAAAGAAGGCCCAACTTCCGGCTATATTTCAAACTTGCCTGTATCGAATTGAATGCTTCTCAAAATGATCTTTTTCCCGGCGCAAAAAACACTGATTATGAATCTTTACTATCGCTCTATTCGGTTGGCCGCATCATTCTCCTCGTTCCTAAGCTCTCCTCACTCCCAAGCTCCAGCTTCTCCCCTCTATACTCTGGCAGAAAGCCTGCACGACCCGAAGAAACGATGTGGGCAGCGTTCCTAGGTTTATTATAAGGATCTTCGGCTTCAATAAAAACACAGCGCCCGTATATGACAGAGCGGCGCTTTTATGCGAATAGCTCGATTGCAGATTCCGACCACTCATGACCTCCAAGAGACCATTTCCCGTCACCGTTTGCAGGTGGGAATCCGGTACGGCAATAGCCTTGTTTCCCGTCAAAATCAAAGATCGCATGAGGATAATCATTTAGCAAAAGAACCACTTTCTTGTTATCGAGCGACCAGCCAATAACGGCAGAAACCGGTTTCTCCCGGTCTGCAACATTTGCGGTGTTGTAAACGTGCACGGCATCCTGGAAAGGGTTGCCTTCCACGCTTCGATCCAGGGCATAGAAGTAGCCGGTATCGCCGTCATCTTCGAAGACAGCTGCGAATGGCCCATCAGGGGCCGCTCCCTCGATCACAATAGAAGCTCCTACAAGAAATTCCCGTTCAGCAACAACTTGAATGGCCATGATTCTACCTCTGACAATTTTTCGATTATCATCAACATGAATGATTCTAGAGATCCTTCGAGAGAGATACGAAGAACGTCGCGCCGAACCCGGCTTCAGATTTAACCCAAGCTCTTCCATGATGCCTCTCGGCTATCTCTTTTACAATCGCCAATCCCAATCCAGTGCCGTCAACGCCTTTCGCAGACTGATTCCGCTCAAATACGCCAAAGACTTTCTCGCAGTCTTCCTTTCTAATTCCTACTCCGTTATCCTGCACCGAAAATATATGGAATTTCTCAGACGCTTCATAACCGATTGCAATCTCGCTCAGATCGTTTCCTCCATATTTTATGGCATTATCCACCAAATTCCTGAAGACCCTGAGAAGACTCATTCTGTCGGCTTTTATGTTGGGGATGCTTTCTATCCTAACCCAGCGCACGCCCCTATTGGTGATGAGAGTCTCGAATTCCCTTCGAACTGTCTCTAAAACCTCTCCGGGATCAATCATCTCAAAGCTGAGCGGCCACTCTTTTGCTTTGATGTAAGCGTTGATCTCTTCGATAAGCGATAGGACCTGCTCGGAAGCCTTTACGATTTGATCGCAGTACCTCTGGGCTTTTTCATCGAGCGCATTGCGGTACTGTTTATGCAAAAGCTTGGTGAGACCGTTTATTCCGATCATTGGACTCTTTATGTCGTGTGATATGGAATAGGCGAAGAATTTGATCTTTTCCGCATAGTTGCGCAACTCTTGCTCAATCTCTTTTCTCTCGGTGATATCCAACGAATATTCGATCATCTGGACCACCTCCCCGTTCTGATCCAGAATGGGAGATGCGTGGACTTCCACGCATCTGGGGTTTTGGTCCTTATCAAAATGGATATGCTCCAGGATCACGGGCTTTTTTGTCCGCTTCACAATTTGAAGCGGGCAGGCATGCTCATCACCTTCACAAGGGCTGTTCCTTCGGTGCGTTAGCGCATAGCAGGTTGTGAGGGAAGATAACTCGCCGAAGCCTGATGCTGAATTGGCAAGTTTGATCGAGTAGTCATTGGCGTCGAGGACATAGAAGGGATGAGGCAGGGATTCTATGACGTGGCTCAGGAATTCGTTTTGCTGCCGCACCTTCTCTTCGTTCAGCACACATGCGCATTTCAGATCGTCGAGCTCTCTGATACGTTCCAGCGCTTTCGTCAATTCCTCTTCGAGCTGCTCCAGAGTCTTCTCCTGATTGCTCATTAGCGGCCTCCTCTATGCGCAAACTGCCGGCAAATGATCTTATGCCACGCGACTGACACGCCTACTCACATTTGAGTATATCCAAAACCGTAAAGGCAGTCCAGGAATCGCGATTTGTTCGATCTTTTTCGGCTAGAGAGGGGATTGGCATTCAATGCATGGCAAAGAAAGGCTGAATGACCACCACCGGATGACTAGATTGATGAAAAGGAGAAAGCCTAATGGACGTTAGCCAAATAAGTAATGTATTGAAGCACAGGGCGGTGATCCGCGACAAAGCCCGAGAGGATCGCGGCGATGCGCAAAAGGCGTGGAAGGAGACGCAAAAGGCCGTATCCGGAATCGATAAATATATGGATTTTGAGGACTTCCTGTTGTGCGCCGCTCTTCTCATAACACTTGGCAATGATGCTGAAAAGGCGATTGATGAAAAAGAGGAAGCCATAAGAGCTCAATCGGAAACAAGAATTAAGGATCTCGAGCGCCTGGAGAAGGAAAAGGAGGAATCTGACCGCAAGCTAAACAAGCTCCTACAAGACAATTCAGATCTCGAGCAGAAGATCAAATCCCTCGAGGCAGAATTGGAGCAAGCCAAGGAAGCTCTCAATTCGACGCCAAAGACAGAGTCCATCTCTGAGGAGTCAGAAGACGATCAGTCCGAGGACGCACACGCCAAAGGCAAAAAACGTGCAAAGGCTTCTCGATCATCCAAGAAGGGCTGATCTTTGACGAATGATGAGCGCTGAAGAGCCCCTGCCGATGCTCGATATGCAATCACGCTTTCAACGATCGGCATGAACCGCTGAAGATCTTCCTGATCAACGCTTTTTCTCGGGGACTCTCTGTCAATATCTGGCGCGGCAGCGTGGAGCCGACAAAAGTGAATGGCCCATGAGGGCCGCGCATGTCCGCTTTTTTTCGATGAAGCAGGTGGAAAAGATGAGTAAACCCGCATAAAATAACTCGCCCTTTGGCCTCCAATGCGGTAGATCGATTTTGACGCTTTCCTTGGAATATGTCAAGAAGCGTGCTATAATTTACATATCTGCGCTTATAGATGACATCCTGGCGTCTGCCCTATGAGGCTGCGCCAAAAGAAATGAATGATGGGAGCTATCCAATGGCGTCGAGTAAAGATCAGGTTGTGTGCAATCTCAAGGCGGCCAGAAAGAGCAAGGGACTCTCTCAGATCGAGCTGGCTTTCCGGATAGGCGTAAAGAGACAAGCCATCTACGATATGGAGATAGGCAAGTACGTTCCCAACACGGCTTTAGCGCTCAAGATGGCAAAAGAGCTCGGCTGCAAGGTCGAAGACCTCTTCTCTCTGGACGGCTCAGAAGAAGAGCGTCCGGTCACTTTGGTTGAGAGCGCAGGCGCCGTGAGCGCGAGAGTCTCCGTGGCCAGAGTCGGTGAGCGTCTCATTGCCTATCCGTTGGATGGAAAGTGGCTGCTAAACGATGGGTTCCAGGCCGCGGACGGCTTCCTCTCGCCCGATTGCAGCCACGTGCAGCTTCTGCAGGGAAGCGAGCAACTGGACAGAAAGCTCCTGCTGCTCGGCTGCGATCCCGCTTTCTCCATCCTGGGAGCGCATGCCTCCCGATGGATGGGAGACGCAAAGGTAATGTGCCGATTCGCATCGAGCCATTTGGCTCTGGAAAGACTCGCAACGGGTTATGCCCACATTGCGGGAACCCACCTCCACAATCCTCCATCGATTGAATCCAATATGAGCCTGGCTCAGAAAGTGTTATCCGGCGCCAAGGCCATGGTGATGGCTTTCTCTTTTTTTGAAGAGGGCTTGATGGTAGCCCCTGGAAATCCCCACCAGATCCGGAGCGTAGCGGATTTGGCCAAAGAAGGCGTTCGCTTTGTGAATCGAGAGCCGGGAGCCGCCCTGCGCATCCTGCTCGATGACCGACTGGCTCAGGCGGGAGTCGTCAGCGAGTCGATCACGGGTTACAACCATCTGGTGACGAGCCACAATCAGTGCGCGCAGATGGTGGTCTTCAACCTGGCTGATGCTGCGCTGGGGCTCAGAGCCATTGCCTCAGCCCATGGCTTGGACTTCGTTCCCATAGAGGCGGTGCGCTGCGATCTGGTCATCCCCTGCGATTACCTGGATCTTCCGGCTGTAAAAATTCTGCTCGATGTGCTGCAGTCCCGCGCTCTGCGCAATGAGCTTTCATCCCTTCCCGGCTACGAATCGGGCTGCACCGGAAACATCATCGGGACTGTGTGAGAACGAAATAAGTCGGCCTCATTATAGGCTGCTCTTCGGCGTCTCAAAAGGCGGTCTATCAATGGAACGGGGTTGATTTCCGGAGTTTCCGACGGCAGGTTCGCTGCCGCCCATTGAATGGGGACATAATGCGGCCTGTTGCGAAAGACGTCCCGCCTTGAAGGCCGCCGCTGTGGCTTTTCTCGAGTCGGCGGCCTTCGGGCATTCGGGATTCTACCCGGCTTATGCTCCTATCAATCTGGGAATCCACAAAACAACGTCTGGAAATACGGTCAAAAAGA
>CAZOEL010000105.1:0-20850 GCA_964578835.1 uncultured Syntrophobacteraceae bacterium
CGTTCGAGTCAGCCCTGAAAGGGCGAAATACCGTAGCCCGGGGCATCGCCCCGGGTAGAGATCCCGCAATATTCTCCAAGCCCTGTAAGGGCGAGATAACCACTTTCCGGGTATTCCGCCCCTTCAGGGCTCCGGGGAGGGTTTGTGCGGTTCCCGGCCCCGGGGTGATGCCCCGGGCTATGGTATTTCGCCCTTTCAGGGCTTTCACGTGAAGCATTCGGGAGCGACGTACAGAGCATAAGATCCCGTACACATGGTCATTTCTGAATGAGAACAAATTTACCGTATGCGGCTCGCTTATGATAAGCACCCGAACAGAAGTTTTTCAACAAACAAACCGCTCGCCCTGAGCTTGTCGAAGGGCGAGCGTGCTCTTCCTGCTTCGAAAGGCTCAGAATGAGCGGATAATCAGCATGAGCGGATGATATGAAATGTTAAAAACTTCTGTTCGGGTGCTTAGCTGTTCTGCATGTCTTCAAACATTGGCGCGGCTTTGACTTAAGGCTTTATCAACAAATTCAATGGCTCAAGATCCGGACCCGCCTATTGAGATTCAATCAGCGTACCTAATAAAGTGTTTTGATGTCCGCATCCTCATCCAGAGCTAATTCCTTCCGCATTGAATTCTCTTTTTCCATGGGCTTCCTTGAATCATGAAAATATTCATCTGACAAGCGGGCAGAGCCTTTCTGAGCGTTGTCTTCTACGTAAGCTGTTCGATTGACAATTTCGCCAGGGGTTCCCATTTCCGCCCAATTGTACACCGAGACAGCATTTTCATAAATCAGTCGGACACATCCATGTGAAGCGGCATAACTCGGAAGAATGCCTCCATGCAGAAAATAGTTTCCAAAGAGCCTCAAGGAATAGGGCATCCAGGCATTGTCATATTTTGACGAGTAATGGTCCACTTCCTTCGATGAAATGACGAATTTTCTCGTTGGAGTTCCGTCCCTTCCAGAAGAAATTGGAAAAAGATGAGCCAATTTCCCGTATTCATAAAGCCCGAGGCACTGCTGACCGATATCGATCAGGATGAACTTGGGCAAGCGAGAAATAGCGACGATGCGCTCGGGAAGAATCTTTGGCTTTATGGAAAAGTTGAGCGGCACATAAATGAATTCAACATCCGTGCTCAAGCTATCCTCGCCATCAACTACGGCCATCGGCTCCAGGCGATTTATGAGAGCAATCCGCTCGCGATAGAAATTGAAATTATTATCAAAATATTTCACAAAACGGCAGAAATAACTAATGGATTGTCCTTTGGGCAGAAAGATCTTCAGGCAAGGCACTCCGTCCACTTCGACGATTTTACGATCGGTGGGAAACTTTACAAGCTCCAGGTAGAGCTTTCTATCGATAGCAAAGGCGGCGGCCACAGCAACAAAAGAGAAAGAAGACAAAGCAGTCCAAATTATCCCAAACAGAAGCGTTCGTCTAAGGTCATGTTTCATAGTGCCCCGATTCAACCCAGCACGGAAACCGCTGGACATCCTTTCGCGCAAAGACTACACAGACTAACGAAAAAAACAGCTCCTGAAAATGAGCTGAGAAACCATATGCATCAAGTGATTGAACGCTCCTTGACCATCTTCTGATACATCTCAAAAGTGTGAGCGGGCGGCGTTTTTCGCTCTCCTTCAGGTTTAAGAGAAAGCCCGATCGCATCCTGCGGGCATGTCGGCACGCAGAGACCGCACCCAATGCATCTGTCGTGGTCGATGCGCGCGATCTCGTCTGAAATCGTGACGGCATCCATCTGGCAGCGCTCGGCGCAGACTCCGCATCCTATGCACTTCTCCGCATCCACAGAGGCAAAGTAGCTCGACATCACATGGTCTGCGGGCTTCGGCAGTCTTTTCAAGTTCTTCAGCATTTGGCAACAGCAACCGCAGCAAGTGCAAATATTAATCGCTTTTTGGGAATTGGACGGTTGAAGAACCAGTCCCGCTCTTTCGGCTTCCTTGAGGATATTCAGCGCTTCTTCGGCATCTATGGGGCGTCCGAGCCCATTTTCCATATAATAGTGAGCGCCGGTTCCAAAAATCAGGCACGATTCTATCGGACGATCGCACCCATCGCCGACCATTTGGTGTTCTTTTCTGCAAATGCAGGGCGCAACAATTATATACTCCTGCTCCAACACTATTCGTCGAGCTTCTTCATAAGGCATCACCGCCTGCTCGGGAGATAACGCCGAAGGAATCGGTATAGTCCTCATCTGCGGAGTCTCTATCCGATTTATCTCTTCGAAAAAATACGGAAGATATTCATTCATGTCCCTGATCAGAAGGGGATCCAGATCATTGACATGGTATTCCCATATGCCAACCATAAACTGAGCGGCCATGTAAAGGACTTTGGAACCTTTTCGAACGCGGAAAATGAGCCCTTTTTTAGCCATCTCTTCAAGCCGATCAGACATTTCTTTGGCGTCCCGATCGCTTTTTTCCGCGAGGATCTCGGGGCTTGCCGGCTTCAGGGATAGGAGTTGAGCGATAGCGGCCTCTTCCGGGTTAAAGAGCCGTCTGAGTATCCGCATTTCAACTCCCGTGGGAGTCCTCGGAAAACCTGCCGGCAGCCTATGCAGATGAGCCGCCAATGATTCGTATACTCTTTCTTCCATGAGCTGGTCCTTTCCATCGCATGAAAACACAACGACAAAAGAATGCGCTTTCAAACGCAAAGCATCTCCCTGTATCCCTCTCCTGACTGATCGCAGGGCCCGCCCTTTGATTGAAAGCTCGAAAAGCATAACTGATTTGAAAAAAATCTGAAACTCCTTCTTTTTGAACGCTGGACGCACGCAACGGCGGGCTGCGCCGGAGCCTGTCCGCGCACCGGATGGACTTGAACATTATTTGGAAATCGCTACCTTATGTAAGAAAAGAAAGTCCTTATCATAGAATCAGTGGAGATATAACGGAGGCTAGAAAGATGGAAGATCGTGAAGAAATCCGGAAGCTCTTATATGAGCTCATAGGCGAAGAGGGCTGCGGCGCCGCATGCTCCGACGCCGATATCTTTTATGATGAAGAAGGATGGAAGTTTCAGCTGGAAGGCTTCATGGAGCCCTGGAAAATAGGAAAGACGCTTGATGAAGCGAAAGCTTCTTTGCGGGAATATGCGTCAATGGGCTGGGGCATGGCGTAGCGGGAAGCTCTTTAGGGTACGCGACAGCTTTTTGGCTGTTGGGGATCTTCATGAGGTGAATGCGTTGATGGAGAGGAGATTGGCTATGGAGCATAGATCGGAGAAAACATTTGAATGCGTTTCGTGCGGCAGTAGCTTTGACCGGGCATCGGCAGTGAAAGAATGTCGTATCTGCCACCGCACGCACTGTGAGGAGTGCATAAACGAAGAGGGAATCTGCGTTCCCTGCAAGAAATGAGAACAATAACGGCCGCCGCCATCTCTTGGGGGAGCCGGTTCCGGCGGCAGATGCCGCCGGGTCGCTACCGAGGGTCGGTCACACGATCCGACGCGCGTTGTAAAGCTTCATGGAAACAGGTCGTGTGATCTTCGAGATGTGACTGGACAAAGGGGAGCTCATCCTCTTCCACTACGGCGTCTTGAATGACGAGCTCGGCCAGCGATAACCACTCTTCAAGTGAAAACGAGCGGAGCAGCCCGATAAGGTCGGAAACGGACGGGAGCGAAGGAGTTTTAAGAGCTCTTTCCTCCCAAGCCTCAAGAAAGCCTTCGACAATGTTCCCGATGCACTCGGGGCTCGCCAACGCCAACTCGCCGACTCCGTCCAGTCTGTCAAGTCTCAACCGAAAGCTCAAGTTGAGAAGAAAATGCACGAGGCCAAAAAGTAGCTCTTCCTCGCCTTCTCCTGTCTGCACAAGGGACTGATATCCCCTTGCCGTGATCAGCTTGAGCTGTATTTCTTCCCCTTTAAAACCGATGATGAAGTCCCCCGCGGCGTGATGCCACGGGTAAATCTGTTTGAAGGATTCAGTGTCGAAATAGGAGGTGAGCAGAGCTGCGGCTCTTCTGTAGAGAAGACGGGTCTGCTCCGCGCTGAGAAAATAACCGCCGCCGGGATGGTCCCACACTTTGATGGCTGGAAGCTCTCCCGGCGATGGGACTGAAAGATGGAATTCATGGAATCCTTCGAACCATTCGGCGATGAATAAGGAGAGAGGGAGTGGAGCCGCGCCCTTTTCCTCGATCATGGCGCGTCCTTGGAATAAGGGACGGGGAAGAAAAGGGAGCTTGAATTTTTCATACAAATATTGGAGGAGGCTGAATTCTTTCTCTAGAATCGACTCTCTCGCAGGCCCTGAAGCGGAGCTCAAGGCAAAAGAACAGGAGCTTCCGTCTTGCATGCTCACACGAATGCGCGCAACGTTGTAGATAGCGCCGTGCTTTTCACTGATCACCTCTACCCTGCCGACCTCCTCCATTTTTGCGGGACCGTTCAGAGTTTGACTCAAAGCCGTTCTAAGAGGCAGAAAAGAATCCTGCGCTATAAATTCCATGAGCGTCTGAAGGTAGGGCCCATAGGCGATGATTTGCTTTTCGACATTGAGGCCCTGAGGAAGCGGCAGGAGAGCCGTCTCTTCAGAAAGAGGCGCCGCCCCCCCCGGAGCGCTGATGAAAGGTTCGATTGGAAAATGATATTTCATGCTTTATTCCACACTCCTGTTCCTGCTCTTGAGCCCCCGCCGGATAGAGGCGGTCATCGCAGGCGAGATAAAGTCCAAAAGCTATATTGCAAGGTCGAGTCTCAAATCGGATACAATAATATAATCAAAAAGACAACTCGCCGGCGCAGATAAAAGGACCCTCGCTCATATTTAACAGGCATGGGACGCATCGCCCCCGTAGACTTGCTCTCCTTGCCCTGAAGCCAAAGAGCTCTATATTTGACTAAATGATTCTGCGAGAGGCTCTGCGACAGAACCTGGCCGAGGCGCGCCTTCTGTGTGGAATCGGGTCGACCGCGCAGTTACAAAATAACAAAATGACAGGAGGTCTTATGCCTTACCGACATTGGGTTTGGTTGATGGTTTTGACAGCGGCCCTCTCGGGCTGCTCCCATGAGGCGCAGCTGCCGGTTTCTGCTGGAATAGGCCCCGATCCTGTCCTTCCCCCACCGCATAGATCCTTGATCCCAACCGTTATACTCGCCCCGGCGAAAGGCTGGAAGAACGATGAAAAGCCGCTGCCGGCCAAGGGAACGGCAGTGGCTCCATTTGCAGAAGGGTTGGATCACCCGCGCTGGGTTTATGTGCTCCCCAATGGCGATGTTCTAGTGGCCGAGACCAATCGCCCTTCCGATACCGAAGACTATAAGGGTCTAAAGGGCTGGATCACCAAAAAGGTGATGGAGCGAGTCGGGGCGGGCGGCGAAAGCGCAAACCGGATTACTCTGCTCCGAGACGCGGATGGGGATGGGATGCCCGAGACGCGATCGACATTTCTTGACGGGCTGAATTCACCTTTCGGCATGGCGCTTGTTCGCGGTCATTTTTATGTCGCAAACACCGATGCTCTCCTACGCTTTCCCTACGTCGAAGGTCAGACTCAGATCCTCGAGCCGGGCGTCAAAGTGATGGAGCTGCCTGCCGGTCCCATCAACAGGCATTGGACAAGAAATGTCATCGCCGGCAAGGACGGGAATAAACTATATGTGACAGTCGGATCAAACAGCAATGTGGGAGAAAACGGCATGGAAAACGAAGAAGGGCGCGCGGCCATCTGGGAGCTGGATCTTCGAACCGGAGCTCGCCGCATCTTCGCTTCAGGCTTGCGCAATCCCAATGGCCTTGCCTGGGAGCCCGAGTCGGGCGAGCTTTGGACGGTGGTCAACGAGCGTGACGAGCTTGGAAGCGATCTTGTGCCGGACTTCATGACCTCGGTGCGGGAAAACGGATTCTACGGCTGGCCCTATAGCTATTTTGGCCGACATGTGGATGAGAGAGCGCAGCCCCAAAGGCCGGATCTGGTAGAAAAGGCTATCTCGCCGGACTATGCTCTGGGCTCTCACACGTCCTGTCTTGGCCTCGCATCCTCTGAAGGAGTCAATTTGCCCGAGCGGTTTCGGCATGGTATGTTTGTCGGACAACATGGCTCGTGGAATCGGAAGCCGCCAAGCGGCTATAAAGTCATTTTCGTCCCCTTCAGCCACGGAAAGCCATCGGGAGATCCCGTAGATGTGCTCACAGGCTTTCTGAACGCTAAGGGAGAGGCTTTGGGGAGGCCGGTAGGCGTCGCTATCGATAAGAAGGGAGCGTTGCTTGTGGCTGACGATGTTGGAAACATTATCTGGCGAGTCACCGCATCGGATGGGTGATCGCCAAGGAGGCGAATTGCAGAAGGACGACAGATAGCCGCACTCATCGAAACGATCATATTTGACGAGAGGGACATATTTATGAAGGGAAAATTCGTGCGCCGGCCGATTTTCAAGCCCACCAGATCAATCTTTCAATTTTTGCTTATTGCTCTCGTTTTGAGCTCGATTTGGACAGCATCGGCTCAGGCTCAGATCAGCGAAGCCAAAGTCGCCGCATTTGTTGAGGCTTTGCGACTCTCCGCGCCAAATACCGGAAACCCCAATGACGGGCTTTACAGCGATTGGAAGATCAAATGGGAAAACATCCTTCGATGGTCGAAACGCTGCACGGGAACCGAAATGGAGCCCGCCGAATTTGAAGCCAATAGTCAAAAAGCCCGTGAGATTCTTGCCTGCGTCATGGGTAAGATCCTGAGGGAGCAATACGAAATAAGCAAAGATGAGCCCATAGCCGTGCGCCGCGCCGCTTCCTGGTGGATGACCGGCGACCCCGATCAATATGACGCGCAGCAGACAAGAGCCTATACGCAAAAGGTCCTGGATTTTTATAACAGATCTCTTTGAGAGATTGTCATACCATACCGGAGAGAGCCCACCAGTGAATTTCAAAGCTAATATGAATAAGGCCATGGGCAGCAGCAAAGTTGTCATGATGGCTATTGCATTGGCGCTTTTTTGTCTTTGCGCCGGTCCTTCGCCTCAGGCGTCATCTCCGAGAGACATAACAAAGCAGGTGTACTCTCAAACCAGTTTTGACGAACAGGTCCAACGATTTTGCGAAAGCTATTGCCAGGGAAACGAGTCAAAGGGAGCCATCCAGAGGGTAACGATT
The DNA here is from genome assembly GCA_964578835.1 of uncultured Syntrophobacteraceae bacterium. Taxonomy (GTDB): domain Bacteria; phylum Desulfobacterota; class Syntrophobacteria; order Syntrophobacterales; family Syntrophobacteraceae; genus CAZOEL01. The sequence goes on from CAZOEL010000105.1 coordinate 7,143, forward strand.
CAGGAATCAGGCAGGAATCAACACCGCGTGGAAATCCATGTTTCCTTGCAGAACCGGCACGATACCGGCCCGCCTCTCAACATGACCCCCTTTGATTGGACTATCATGGTTAGGGCGATTGGCGCGTTGGACGCTGAGAGCTGCGTATTGAGCGTCAATGATATCCTGGTTGAAAACGATCTGAGCAACATCTTCTCAAACTATGCAAATCAATACAGAGGAACAAAGCATCGGATACCGGACTGCGAAAGATTTCTCGATAAGAGAATGAAGACACGATGAAGAGAAGCTTCATAGAGGAAGAATGGCGAGCCTCTGTGATGGTTATGAGGCGCTCACGATCTTCCGTGAAAGAAAACATGAAATCGATTTGATCCCGTATCGGATACTAAGTATAAATACTCCATGTTATAAGTACAAATAACACCTCATAGCGCATCCAGAACAATCCCGCACAGTCATTCGTAGAGTGAATACTTAGGGTCAGAGAAGGAAAGACCTCCCCTTTGTCATGCCGAGGCGCCGACAGGCAACGAAGAATTCAACAAGATCTCTCCTGCGGTCGAGATAAATAAAACAGGCTACTCCTGCCTAGATCCTTTGTAACCGAAGCGGTCCTCAGGATGAAGGACTTCCAGGCAAGGTTTCTGTCAGCTCCCATTCGCTTAGAGTAAATCTTACTACGGCTTCTTAATCGAGGCTAATATGCCCGACACATTCTACATAATATTACTGTTACAATAAGTAAAATATACTCTATTTTACCACTTCCCTAGCGCCCATAAAATAGTAATAATCATACCCAACGATAATGAGCTAAATGCATCTATTGATGCAGTGCGGCTGAAGAAGGGAATCGGCGCTGTCGCCGTTCAAGCTCTGTAACTCGAGAGTAACGCGGCAGAGCTCGCTTCTTAAGTCGACACAAGAAGTTTACCGCACAATAGACCAATGAACTAGGTGGTCTGAAGGAGAGCTAGCCATGGCAACGAAAAGAAACCTAATGGAAAAGGACTATGTCAAGTTTTGCATGACGGTATGCTGCATTGTCGCCATGTTGGGGCCGATGCCGGCAGGCGCTCAGCAGGCTCCATTGCCTTTGTCCCTCAAAGATGTAGCGGTTCCGGAACCTCCGGATCTGGCAGATTACGTGGCGGATAAGGCTGCTGCCATTGCGCTCGGGAAGGCCCTGTACTGGGACATGCAGGTCGGCAGCGACAATGTGGTGGCGTGTGCGACGTGTCATTTCAACGCAGGGGGCGACATCAGGACTAAGAATCAGATCTCGCCAGGGCTCCTTGATGGAAATTTCTCGGGCGGCCCGTCACCTATTTACCCAAGCGGAGACGTCACCTTCGGCAATTCTTTTATACCCGACAAGCCTGGAAACCCAAATTTTGGAACCAGTTGCGTGCTCACTGCGGCGGATTTTCCTTTACACAAAAGAACCCCTGCAACGGCAAAGGTCCCGAGGCCGGAGGCCCCTTTCTTCACACCGGTTGCCGATGAATTCGCATCGGTTGAGCGCGATACAAACGACGTCGTGAGCTCGCAAGGCGTCCGGTTGTCGGATTTTGTCGAGCTGACAGCCAAACGCCGCTCTCTCATCGAGTTGAGTCCTATTGCTTTCGATCCATTATTCTTCCTGGATGCTCGCAATCTCACTGAAGATCCGCGTCTGACGAGTCGAAGGGTGGAGCCGCGCAACTCCCCGACGGTCATCAACGCAGCCTTCAACTTCGACAACTTCTGGGATGGACGCGCGAGCGCCATCTTCAATGGGGTAAACCCGTTTGGCTTCCGTGATCGCGACAGCACTCTCAGGAAGGGAGATCGAAACGATCCGTCTGCGCCTCTCTCTGAAGTCAAAGTGCGCATTATTCACAGCAGTCTGGCTTCTCAGGCTGTGGGACCGCCTCTGAGCGATTTCGAAATGTCTTCCCGCAACAGAAGCTTTCCAATGCTTGCACGCAAGCTGTTGGCTTTGAGGCCTCTCGCCAAACAACGCGTAAGCCCTCTGGACAGCGCGCTCGGTTCTCTGGCCCGGAGGTCTGGTGGAAAAGGGCTCGGGGTGAGCAACTATTCAGAAATGGTCAAGGCTGCTTTCCAGCCCGAATGGTGGAGCTCCACTCAACCCGTCGATGCTCCCGGAGGTCCCTACACTCAAATGGAGTGGAACTTCTCTCTCTTCTTCGGCCTGTCCGTGCAACTCTATGAGGCGACGCTGATAGCAGACGACACCCCTTTCGATCGGTTCATGGGCGCCGCTCTGAATGTTCGAGGCGGAGGCGCGCCCGTACCGGCGGATCCGAATGCGCTTACGGTTGAGGAAAAACTTGGCCTCGACATCTTCATGGGAACGAATATCTCCGGGCGAAATCCAGGGTTTGTGGATGGAGGCTGCATGAATTGTCACGCTCTGCCCGAGACAACAAATTTCTCTGTACGCAACGTTCAGGCAGACAATAACGGCGTTCCACAAAAATTGATCGAGGTTATGATCGTGGGCGACAATAGGTCCGCTTTCTACGACAACGGAATGTACAACGTTGGGGTTCGCCCCACCAGTGAAGATATCGGCAGGGGTGGAACTGCGCCTTTCACGAATCCTCTGACAGGAGAGAACTTCCCTCTCTCTTATGTAGAGCTCAGCCTCCTTAAGAGCCAGGGACTTTTGCCCGAGGATGTCGCCTCTTTCGTACCCGACCTTCCCAATCCATGCGCTAACGGGCTCTTCCTTGACATTGAGACCGGTCTATGCAACATCCCACCGCCCGAAGCCAACCGAAGGACAGTCATGGGTGGCTTCAAAGTTCCCTCTCTGCGCAACGTCGAATTCACAGGCCCTTATATGCATAACGGAGGGGATGCCACATTGCGCCAGGTGGTGGAATTCTACGTGAGGGGCGGAAACTTTCCCGCCTCCAATTTTGATGATCTGGATGTTGACATCGCGCACATCCCCGACCTCGATACTTCGTCGCCGGACCCGGTGCAGGCGGCTGCCGCCGAGGTAAGGATTAAAGCGTTGGTGGCTTTCTTATCCCGAGGACTAACAGACGAGCGTGTGCAATTCAACCGCGCTCCTTTCGATCATCCCGAATTGATTATTCCTGATGGCCCCAGACCTCGGAACCCTTCAAAAGACAAATCGATGCGGTTGCGCCCAGTGGGACAGAACGGCCAATCCAAATCAATTCCAAGATTTCTCAACCTTGACCCTCAGACGCCATGATCGCGCAGACAAGGTGAGGGACTGAAACGGAACTAAATGCTGGTTTATCCAAGGCAAGAAAGGAGCGCCAAAATGGAAAAGAAACAATTTGAGATGAGCAGAAGGTGCGTGCTCAAGTATGGAATGATGTCGGGAGCGATTCTTGTCGGCTCCAGGGCGATGAGTTGGGCTCAAGTTGTTTGCCCTCCTGAAAAACTCCTGCCTGAGCCAACCACTTGCGGGATTTCAGAGGTCTGGGCGACCACCCCGTTTATTGTCAACCCCTTTACTGACCCTCTTCCTCAGCCGCAAGCCTTGCGGCCTGGATATTGGAGGCCTGACGGTCAGTTGCTGCCTCCAAACGATCCGGCCGCCTGGGCTGTGCGCAAGTGGACGGATAAGGCTACGGGAGTCTGCCGGCTTGGCTCCGCAATAGTGGACCCGGCTCTCATGGAAGACGGCATGCAGGATTCCTACGGGGCTTCGCATTCGGTGAAGCCGACTACGAATAATCCCAATATCGGGTTTCCCGGGAACTTCCCATTGGTCCCGAACCCGATCCTTTACCACATAAGGCTGCAGATAGCCGCCCATAACTTCACTTCACCAAATGTCAGGGTGAGACCCATAGACAAGAACGGCAACCCTTTGACTCAGGCCGAATTAGACGAGTTGGGCATCCCTATAAACCTCAATGCAGACGGGACCACAACCCTTCCCGCCAGCACCATCTACGGGTTCAATGGAACCTTCCCCGGTCCCCTGGTCAATGTCGACTATGGAAAGCCCGCCATCATACGATTCGAATGCGACCTCGACTCGAATCCACTGGGGCTCGACACCAGCGATTTCGGGGTTCCACAGTTTCTCACTCACTTGCACAACGGCCACACGGCTCCAGAGAGCGACGGCAACCCGCACTACATGCAACACAATGAAGGAGGCTACATAGGTGGCGACTATGTCGACAATCTCTATCTCAACTGGCCCGCAGGGGGCGATCCCAATGAGATGCAGTCCTACCTGTGGTTCCACGACCACCGGATGCACCACACGGGAGCCAACGTCTATAAGGGCATGGTAGGGCTCTACCTCATGTATGATCCCGGGGTTCCAGATCCGGACAGCCCCGGCTCCTTTCTCCCCGGCACCGGCCTTGATCCGGGAGACGAAAGAATTGAAACGGGCCTTCGATTGCCGGGGATTCGCGAAGAGAACGGAGATGGCTCCTTCAACGTCAAGTATGATATCCCCTTGGCCTTGTTCGACTGCCGCTTGGATGACGGCTTCACGCCGCATGCGGATTTTCGCATAGGCGATGAACTGATAGTGGGAGATCCCCCCGCGGGCACTCCTCCCCCTGCAGATCCGAACGTCTGTGGAGGCGTTCATCCGAACCAGTGGGGGAAGACCTTCTTCCGCTACCATCCAAACCATGGCTTCGTTGGCGATCTCTTCACAGTCAACTGCGTGGCCTTCCCGGTCCTCAATGTGGAGAGGAGAAAGTATCGGCTGCGGTTCCTCGGGGCCTCGATCGCGCGCTGCTATGAGATTGCCTTCATGACCTCTCAGGCAGGCCCTCAGGCGAGGCCCGGAACGGACGGGCAGTGGCAGATCCCGGACGGAGTCTTGTGGAAGCAGAACGCCATGACCCAGATTGCGAGCATGGGTGGGCTTCTGCCCAACCCCATCCCTCGAGATCTCATTCAGATCTGGCCGGCCCAGCGCCGCGAGGTGGTGGTCGATTTCTCGGATACCCAAATTGGCGATGTAATCTACATAACGAATGTTCTCGATATGAAAAACGGACGTAAGCCCGATTACAACGATCCAGATAAACCCCTTGAGTTCAAAGTGCCCATAGTGAAGATTGTCGTCACCGGAGATCCCCCCGAGCCGGATCAGAGCCAAGTTCCGGCAACGCTGCGCCCGCTGCCCGAGATTCCTCCAGGCTTGGTTCCTCCGAATTACGGCGGCCTGCCGCACCGCGTATTCAGGTTGCATCGAAGCGGTCAGTTTGGCGACGATTCTCAGTGGCTCATTAACGGCCTCCCCTTTGATCCCACGCAGTCGCTCACAGAGCTCCCCGGCCCGGGGAACCCGGGCGGCATCGGCAATCCAAAGCTCGGGAGCGCAGAGGTTTGGACTCTCGAAAACGGTGGAGGCGGATGGACCCATCCCATGCACATCCATCAGGAGGAGCATGTCGTCCTCTTCCGACAAGACGGGGATCAGCCGGATCTAAACGATCCAGGCAAGGAAGACGTGGCGAACCTGGATGAAGGCGAGTCCGTGACCGTCTTCCGGAGGTTTAGAACCTTCACGGGCCAATACGTCGCACATTGCCACAACCTGGCTCACGAAGACCACAACATGATGTTTGGCTGGAAGATCGACGCTGGCGACGGCCCTCCGCCCTCCCTCGCGCCTCGCGCCTTTGGCGATGAGTTTGCGATGAGTATGAATTCCACGGGCGTCATTCCGGTTCTAGCCAATGACACCACCTTCGACGGTCGCCCGCTCACCGCCGTGGAGTCCATCGCCGTGAGTCTCGATCCTTCGAATGGCAGCGCGGTTCCATCGGGAAATTCGATAACTTATACTCCGAATGAAAATTTCTCAGGAACCGACTCTTTCTCATACACCATCACAGTTGACGGAGTCACTTCACGGCCGGCGACCGTTACGGTTACCGTTGCGCCAGCCAATGCGCCGATTGCGAGAAACGATCAACATTCCATGAGTGTTAACACCATAGGCGTCATTCCGGTTCTGGCCAATGACACCACCTTCGATGGCCTGCCTCTCCCGGAGAACGCAGTCATCACTTTGACCGGGAACGCCCCTTTCAACGGCAGAGCGGAAGTTACCGGCAGCACGATAACCTATACACCGGATGACGGTTTCATCGGAACCGATTCCTTTACCTACACCGTCACGGTAGATAGAACAGTCACAGATCCGGGGGCTACGTCCCTTCCGGCTACTGTTTCCGTCGCTGTCTTGATAATAACCAGAGCGCTTAACGTGAATAGGGCGGTAGTCAGAGTCCGCGGAAGACGGGTCGCCAGGCGCGGACCACGATGGAACATCAAAGGATTTGGCGCCGATCCAGGGGCTCAAATCACCATCCAGGCCGGCGGTGTTGTCGTTGCGACAGTTCAGGCGAACCGGCGCGGCAACTGGCGTTTTGTCGGCAGGGCAGTCCCAGGCCTTACAAACCCGACAGCAATCACCATAAGCTCACCCGGCGCTCAGACTCTCACCGTGCCATTGACCGTTCGTTAATAACCCCTTCAAAGCCCCCGCGGAGACGCGGGGGTTCTCATAGGTGATTTCCGGATAACAACTTACCGACTGCCGTATTCTGTAATGCGTCTCAGGTTGTCATTCCAGCAACACATTAAATCGTCATTCCCGCCAGGAGCATGCGGGAATGACGGTGAAGAGCTGGTAAGATCAATTGAGGAAATCACCTTAGGCAGCTCACAACAAATAACCTACCACAATTAGTTCAGAAACACCCACCGTCATTCCGGCAGTCTTCAAGCCGGAATCCAGTTTTTTAGCGGGGCTGGATTCCGGCCAAAACCATGCCGGAATGACAGAACCCCTCTTCCTGGTAGGTTATTTGTTGTGAGTTGCCTTAGAACTGCGTCATTCGGAGCTTCAGCAACCCACGCGCTATTCACGGCGCGCATCCGCCCTCCTCTATTGCGGACCTGAGCCTATGCGCCGCCACCTTGGGATCAGGAGCGGCAATGAGGGCGGATACGACTGCGACCCCATCCGCCCCCGCACGGATAACCTCACCGGCATTGGCTGCGCTTATTCCGCCTATCCCAACCAGAGGAATGCGAACGGCCCGGCGGATGCCGCGCAGAGCATCGAGCCCAATGGGCGGGAGCGCATCAGGCTTGGTCGATGTTGCAAAGATAGGTCCCACCCCGAGATAATCCGCTCCATCAGCTTCCGCCTCCAAGGCTTCACCTTCATTGCTGACGGAAACCCCGATGAGCATGTTCGTTCCGCAGATGCGGCGAGCGAGCGCACAAGGGATGTCTTCCTGCCCCAGATGGACGCCGTCTGCGCTGCAGGCTAACGCGATATCCAGCCGGTCGTTGATGATCAGAGGGATTCCAAGCTCGGATGTCGCTCGTCTGAGCATAAAGGCTTCTTCAAGAAAGGTCCTTGCCGCGACATCCTTTTCACGAAGCTGGATCAGGCTCACACCGCCGGAGACGCCCTGACGTACGATTTGCTCAAGAGGGCGACCGGCAGCGAGAATCCTGTCGGTCACCAGGTAAAGCCGAAAATCCACTTCCGCTCTGGAAATTTTCATAGGAAGGATACCCGCGCTCGCTCCTTGATGATGGCGCCATCTATGGCGTCAAGCGCATCGAGCAGGCCTACTTGAAAGGAGCCGGGCCTGGCGTTGGAGAGAGCCGCAAGCTCTCCCGAAATCCCAAAGGCGACCAAAGCGCCGGTTGCGGCGGTGAAAGCATCGGGCTCGGCGGCGCAGAAAGCGCCGATGATTGCGCTTGCCGCACAACCCGTACCCGTAACCCTGCTCATGAGAGGGTGACCGTTGGCAACCTTCGCCATCCTGGCGCCATCGGTCACCAGGTCCTCAGGGCCGGTGACCGCAACGACAGTGTTGTAGTCTTTTGCCAGGTCGCAGGCTGCGAGCGTAGCGTCATCGACGTGTTGAGCGGAATCCACGCCTCTCGTGATCCCCTTCTTTCCGGCAACCGCCTGGATTTCTGAAGCGTTCCCGCGCAAGACTGCGAGCGGCGCCTCATCCATGATCCGCCTGGCGGTCTCGGTCCGGAATCGAGTCGCGCCCGCTCCGACTGGATCGAGAACGATCGGGATCGAGCGGTCGCGAGCGGCGCGGACAGCTTTGAGCATGGAATCAATCCAAGGCTGTGACAAAGTGCCAAGATTGACGACAAGGGCGTTAGCCAGTCCAACCATCTCCTCCACTTCCTCGATTGCATGCGCCATTACGGGAGATGCCCCCAAGGAGAGCAACGCATTGGCTGTGAAGTTCATGACCACATAATTGGTTATATTGTGAACCAGAGGATGCTCTTTCCTGATCGCATCAAGAATGCCGGAGAACTTTTCAACCATTTCCCTATCTAGATTATTCTTCAAACATGACCCTCCTCGAGATGAATACTGTTTCATCAGAATGAGAAGACCGATTCCGCTTTCATCGACTCTGAGCGACAGTCGCTTTCATTCTTTACAGCGCGGCAGTTTTCCACGGGCTCTTGCTTGCTCAAATACCTTGCGCGATGCGCTCATCTGCTTTTGCAGTTCTTCGTAACGACTTTCATGAGAGGGATGAGTAGAGAGAAGCTCTATTGGCTGCTTTTTTGAAAGCCTCGACATATTTCGCCATAGCACGAGGCTTTGTTCAGGATCAAAGCCCGCTCGAGCCATGAGATCCAGTCCGATGACGTCCGCTTCTTTTTCGTGAACGCGGCTAAAGGGCAGTAAAATGCCGACCCCGGCGCCGATATCCAAAGCTTTTCGTACGGCTTCGTGCTTCCATCCCCCCTCCTGATCGCTCAACAGATCGAAGAGGGCGAGGCCTCCTTGCACCGCGAGCTGCTGAGTCATTCGCTCATTTGCATGACCCGCCATAATGTGGCCCACCTCATGACTGATTACTGCCGCAAGCTGCTCCTGGGTGACTGCAACGTCGAGCATTCCCGAATTGATGCCGATCTTGTTTCCTGGCAGCGCAAATGCGTTTGCGCTCGGATCGTCGAAAACCACAACTTCCCATTCGCGATCGGAAGCCGGCATTGCGCTGATGATGCTTTCCGCCACACAGGCCACGTATCCCTTGACGCGAGGATCAGCGACCATGGGTCGAGTGCGCTTGAGATCCGCAAAAGCGTTTGCTCCCATGGATGCGAGCTTCTTATCGGGGATCAGCGAGAGCTGATTCCTGCCGGTTGGAGATTCCTCACATCCCGCCACGCTGATTATCATGACGAGTAAAAATACTTCGGCAAAGACTCTGCTCCAGGAGCTTGAAAACTTTACGATCTTTCCCGTCATCGGCTCTCCGCGTCGAATGTTTTTCCCACCAAGCCGCCTCCATACCTTAATCTTTTTGAAATTTAATCATAACACGCTGCAGTCGAAACGGAATGTCGGAACCTGCTGATTACACTCTATCACATTGTCATGGGCTGACCCGTTGACGCCAGGACTGTGCTCCAAAGCCATCCGGACGGGTCGATCCGCTTCCTGCTGGAAACGGCCATAGGGATTGGCGCGTGGGTGAAAGAACCTCCCCAGTCGCCGACCACCATGTTGGTTCTTCCCGCCATGCCCGCGTGAACCGCGTTCTGACCGAGAAGGAGGCAGAACGCCGAGTCATGAGCGTTGGCGGGAACGCTGCGTATGGTGTAGCTGGGATCGATATACTTGAGGCTGACATCCAAGCCGAGCTTCTTGAAATGAGCATTGATCTGATCCCGCAGGAAGCTCCCTATGTCTCCAAGGCGAACATTTCCGGAAGCGTCGCGCTGTTGCGTCTTCTCCATAAGATCCTGCCCGGCCCCTTCCCCGGCCACTATCACTGCATGCCCCTTTTTGACCAACCGTTTTTCGAGCGTTTCAAGGAAGCCTTCAAGACTGAATGGCGTCTCTGGAATCAAGCAGAAGTTGACATCGTTGTAAGCCAGTGCGGCGAAAGCGGCAATGAAGCCCGATTCCCGCCCCATGAGCTTGACCAGGCCAATTCCATTCCTCGCTCCTATGGCCTCCGTGTGCGCGGAAATGATCGCAGCTCCAGCCTCCGAAACGGCAGTTTCAAACCCGAAAGACCTCTGCACATACGAAATGTCATTGTCGATGGTCTTGGGGACGCCTATAACCGCGAGGTCCAATCCTCGCCTCCCGGCTTCTTCCGATATCGCCTGCCCTCCCCGAAGCGTGCCGTCCCCTCCTATGGTGAAGAGCATCCCTATATTCATCTTTTCGAGCGTGTCCACCATTTCCGAGACGTCCTGAGGCCCGCGCGATGAGCCCAGTATCGTTCCCCCTTGCTCGTGAATCCTTGACACCGAGCGGAGTGTCAATTCCATGGGGACGTGTCCGTAACGGGGGCTAAGCCCCTCATACCCATAATGAAAGCCGAGCACGCTCCGCACTCCGTAATGGTGGTAAAGGCTCAGCACGATGGCCCGAATGACATCATTCACGCCCGGGCACAGGCCGCCGCAGGTGACGATTCCACATCGCAGGTCTGCGGGATTGAAATAGATCTTCTCTCTGGGACCGGCTTTCTCGAAGAAAGGCGGAGTCTCGCCCGAGCCCAAAGACTTCTGGATTTTCCAGAGGTTATTCTCATAAAGAACATGATCGTCATCATTAATGAAATGTGTATTGGGCATTGGAGATTGAATCTTGCATTCGCCCAATCTGGTGATAGTGAAATCAGGCCTGTTTTCCTGCATCGATAGCCTCCTCATATCGCCTTTGTAGACTTTGTCTGTCTAACATTGAAGAAAAGAGCGCTGGAAAAGATCACGCCACGCCATTAATTTGGGATTTTGCCACAACAGTCGGCAATCAGCATCCTATTTTTGGCGTCGAGCTTCCGTCAACGCCTCAAGACGACGAGGAAAGTCTAGCAAGTCAGATCGTTCGCGATTATAAAAAACCATTCAGGAGGAGAGCCGTTGTATTTTGGTCCAATAGCTCAAGCCCTGAGGTCGTCATTTATGAGTAGCGCTCTTTCGCGTGGAGACGACTTCCCGGTTCAAACAACTTGATACTAAGGGTGAATGCATGCATTGGCTTCCTCTCGCCTTAATGACCGCACTCACAGTCACTGCGAGGGATGCATGGGTAAAGAAGCATCTCTCCTATCTCGGCCCCTATGAAATGGCGGTTTATCCTTTTTTCTACAGCATGCCTCTTTTTGCCGCCAGTTATTGTTTCGTGCAGAGACCGCCGCTCGATCCCATTTTCTGGAAATGCTTCTTCGCCGCCATTCCTTTTGAGATCGCAGCTATCCTGATCTACATGGAAGCCATAAGGGTTTCTCCACTCTCCCTCACTATCCCTTACCTCGCCTTCACTCCTGCTTTCGTTCTGCTTACCGGACGCATCCTCTTGCAGGAAACGCCAAACGGCGCCGGCCTGGTTGGAATCGTGGCGATTGTTGTCGGAAGCTACATTCTCAATTTGAATCCTTCCGATAGGCGTCTATTGGCTCCATTCTTGAGCATAACAAGGGAAAGAGGCTCCAGGCTAATGATGGTTGTGGCGATGATCTACAGCATCACTTCAGCTCTGGGCAGGAAGGCCATTTTGCATTCTTCCCCCATGTTTTTCGCCGTCTCCTACAGCCTCGCCGTCGCCCTGACCATGCTGCTCCTTCTCCTCGCGTGCGGGAAGGTTTCTTTCCGGCCTCTGACCAGGGAGCTGACAAAAGGATGCGTAGCAGGCGCGCTTTTCTTTTCGCAGGTCCTCTTTCACAATTTTGCTATGGCCTCGGCAAAGGCGGTCTACATGATTTCGGTAAAAAGGCTGAGCGTTGTCATGAGCGTCATTTGCGGCGGAGTGCTCTTCAAGGAAAAGAATATTGCGCCAAGGCTCGCAGGCGCACTTCTCATGGTCGGAGGAGCGCTCTTGATTTCTCTCTGGGGAGAGTAGCGCCTGACTGGCAAGGCGTTTATCCTTTTTCATCAAAGCTCTTCAATGCCCTTGCTCGGGAGAGCTTTCCGCAGAAGCTTCGGGATAATGATTAGGAGTCGGAAAAAGGGAGCGGCTTGTCTTTTCTCTGTATTTCGTTTCTGGATTTGCTATTTTAGCGGATCAAATCTCATGCGCGCGAAGCGCAGATCTGAAAGGAAGTGGGAGGCAATGACAGGAGAGCATTGGGAGCGAAGTTGTGTCGTTACGGGTGTAGCGGGGTTTGTGGGAAGCCATCTCGCCGAGCGGCTGCTCGCAATCGGATGCAATGTTGTGGGAGTGGATAACTTCTATTCCGGCAGGCGTGAGAACATGGCCTCTTTCGAAAGTCATGCCGCCTTCAAATTCTATGAAGGCGACATACGGGAGGATGGGCTTTTGAAGCGCCTCAGGAAAGAAGATCCCCGATTGAGCTATTGTTTCCACCTGGCCGCCATAGTCAGCGTTCCATATTCGGTCGACCATCCCGAAGAGACCATGGAGATCAACTACACCGCCACCACGAAGCTTTTGAGGGAATCCGGGGACTTTGACTTCAAAGCGTTCGTCTTCGCGGGCTCGGCGGCGGAATATGGGGACGACCAACGAATGCCCCTGCTGGAAGAATACGCAACGGAAAAAACGCATCACCTAAGCCCTTACGGGCGCGCCAAATTTCTTGCTTCTCAGGAGGTCGCGTCAAGCGCCCGAGGCGTAGCCCTGCGCTTCTTCAATATTTACGGCCCGAGGCAGGACCCGGCGAGCCCTTACAGCGGCGTTATATCGAGATTCATAGATATGGCCCGCGCAGGGAAGACCCTCACCATATTCGGAGACGGCCTGCAGACGCGCGATTTCGTGTATGTATCCGATGTGGTGGATGCCTACCTCAGAGCGGCGGGCATTGAAGGGGACGGTGCAATCCCGCCTGGCGCATATAACATCGGCACGGGCAGAAGCGTTTCCATACTAGAGCTTGCCGACGTTATCGCCGCAGTCTTCGGCGGAGGCCGAGGGATCGAGCTTTTGCCGGAAAGGCCCGGCGATATCCGCCATTCCCTGGCGGCAGTCGACAAATTCCGCTCGATCGCCAACTGGCGAGCCAAAGCGCCTTTGCCGGAGGGACTTGAAAATACCGTAAAGCATCAAGAGGCCGACGCATGAAGCACAATTCATCTCACGAGGAGCGCGCAGGGTGAAGCATACGCGGATGAGCAAAATCGAATACTATCTCGGAATCGCCGAGGCGGTAGCCCGTAGAGGAACCTGTCTGCGAAGGCAATTCGGCGCAGTGGTGGTCAACAACGATCAGATCATCAGCACCGGCTATGTGGGCGCGCCCAGAAAGATGGCCAACTGCATCGACCTCGGAACTTGTTACAGGCAGGAATTGAACATTGTGCCCGGAGAGCGTTATGAGCTGTGCCGTTCGGTGCACGCTGAGATGAACGCCATCATTCACGCTTCAAGGCTCGAGATGTGCGGAGGGGATTTGTATCTCGTCGGTTTTTGCGTGGAGGATGGAAGTTACGTCGCCAACGCCGAGCCATGCAAGCTGTGTAAAAGGATGATCATCAATGCGGGCATAGCAACCGTCTACATCAAACGGGGTCCGACGCCGGAAGATATCGTGCAGATGGATGTCCAGGACTGGATTTCCAACGAAAACAGCGTATTCGGCGTCGAGAAGAAATTTTATTGATCAGCCAAGGAGTTGCCGGTGAAGGTTATCAGACCGTCACACGAGATCATCCAGATGCCTGACGACAAATCGATCCTGAAATATAT
>CAZOEL010000106.1:0-20091 GCA_964578835.1 uncultured Syntrophobacteraceae bacterium
ATGCGCATAGTATATATCCTCGTATGTTTACATACTTTGGCTTTGATGATCAGAGTGAGAAGAGGTTGCTTTATTGCAATGGACCATACCGATGCCGCCAGGTTGAAGACCTTTGCGCAAGGAACGTATGCATCCAGGATCAAAACGGAGGGAAGATCATGAATGAGGGCGAACTATACTGTAAACGGGTCTGATTTGGACTTCCCTGTGGCGGTTTTGGGAGCGCGGGCGTCCCGCTCGCGGATGAAGCGGCCGGGATGGACGCGCTCCCGGGAAAAGTCCTGTTTTCATGCGTCCGAAGTATACAAGAGCCATTTGAACGATCCTCTCTGCCAGAGTGTCTTTGGAATCCTGCGAGGTAGTCCGATATGAGTGAAGCCCTGGTGGATGTCAGCCAGAGGCGGCGAGCCTCAAGGCGGCTTAAAGCGACGTTTTCGGGGTCAAAGACAGCGCTTTGAAATCGCTACGACGGGCTATTTTCGAAGCTTTCCCTTTCTGAGTCGGCATATTGATTTGACCCGACGCGGGTCAGGCGGAAATGACTTTACCATCGCATTAAAAAAAGAAGGGCTTAGAGGTTTGAAAGAGATCTGTCGGATTCCAATTTCCGCAATAACGCAAAAGTCACCTTTTCTTTAGACCACGAAAAGCACGAAATTTCATAAAGCGGAATGCCTCTCTTTCCAATTGTTGATCATACTTTTCGTGTCTTTCGTGGTTCAAAAAGGGCTCAGCCGGGTGAGTTTTGCGCTATTGCCCAATATCATACTGATCGCTGACGAGCACTCGGGAGCGATTCTGCGCAGTACTGACGGGAGCATTACCTGTTTGTTAATGGAAAGACCGGCAGATTGTGGCCAGCATTCACCAGGCCATACTGAAGCACCGTTTCAGGGTGGTCGCCGGTTTGCCTCCTGATCATGTCATTAACAAACAGGTAATGCTCCCCATCATCATCGGCCATAAGTATGAGAAAATCAGGCTTCATCATAGAGCCCCTTTTTCGCTGTCATGCCTTGCCGGGAGTGTGACAATGAAGGTCGATCCCTCTCCCGGAGCACTCCTTACCGTGATGCTCCCGCCGTGGCGCTCGACAATCTTTCGGCATATGGCAAGCCCCATCCCGGTTCCCTCAAAGCTCGAATTGCTGCCGTGAAGCCGCTGAAACGGTTTGAAGATGCGATCAATATACTGCTCCTCAAAGCCTATGCCGTTATCTTCAACGAGAATCCGGCACGTACCCTCGGCCAAACTGGCCGAGATCTTGATGAGGGGTTTCTCACATCCTTTGCAGTACTTGATGGAATTGCTCAGAAGGTTCTCAAAGAGCTGGCGAAGCTGCGCCGCATCGGCTTCAACAGCAGGCAGCCGGCCCACTTCCACCCTTGCTCCACTTTCCGATATGCTCCTTTCGAGAGCGCTGAGGGCGTCCTCCACAATCGCCCCGAGCCCGATCGTCTCAAAAGGTTCGTTCCGTGATGCGATTCGAGAATAATCAAGAAGTGAGCGCAGCAAATCCGACATGCGCCTGGCCGATTTGGTAATCCGCATGAGGTAGTCCCGGCCCTGTTCTCCCAGAGCCTCCGCGTAGTCTTTTGTGAGCATGCTTTCGAAGGTCCGGATCTTTCTCAGGGGCTCCTGCAAATCGTGAGCGGCAATGAAGGCAAACTCCTCGAGCTCTCGGTTGATCCGCTCGAGCTTTGCCGCATAGTCCAGAAGCACATCTTTTGCCCGCTTTCGCTCGAGCTCGCCGGCTGCTCGGGCTCCGGCCAGCTTCAGTATGGATTCCGCCATACGCGGATTGGACAAAGGCTTTCGCCCGATCAGGGCGATGAGCCCGATGGAACTTCCTTTCGAATCCCAAAGGATGGTCCCAACGTAGCTTTCAGCGTTCATCTCCTGGAGCGCCAGGTCATTGGGGAAACGGTGACGCACACCCTTAGGATGGCAGCAGATATGGTTTTCCATCATCTCCCCGCAGGGAGTGTCTTTGAGGGTGTAGGTCTGGTTGTCCTCGAATTTGCCGTCAAAGTAGACAGCCAGGGTTCGAGCGGAAAGCCTGTCTCCTTCGAGCCGGTCGATACAGACATAGTCCATCCCGAGACTCTCACCCAGGTATCTTGCAAGAGACTGAAAGAAGTTTTCTCCGGAAGCGGCCCAGCCGCACTGGGCCAGGAACGACTCCGTGTTCTCGATCAGCTTGCGCTCCGTAATGTCTCGAACCGAGCCCACACGGTAGAGAGGATGTCCCTCAGAGTCCGGAACGATGGCGATGAAATCGGAAAACCACCGGTAGGAGCCGTCCTTGTGCCTGAACCGATATTCGAGGAAACACTGGTTGTTGTCGGTTTCCAGGCATTCCTCCAGACACCTGCTTACGGTGGAAAGATCATCCGGGTGAAGAAGGCTCATCGCCTCATCGGCGCTCATCGCAAACATCTCTTCGGGAGCATAGCCCGATACGGTGCGGATAGCCGGACTCATGTAGTCGTAGCGGTCCGTTTGCAGATTGCGCCTGTAGGCTACATCGAGCGAGTTTTCGAGAACTTCCCTGAACCGCTGCTCGCTTTCCGCCAGAGCCGTCAGTGTCCTGGCAAGCTCCACCGTCCGTTCCTGAACCCTTAGCTCCAGCTCATCATGGGCTTTTCTGAGCTCCTCCTCCATCCGCTTTCGTTCGGTCACGTCATAGGTGATGCCAAAGACTTTCCTCACCCCGCCCGCTGCGTCCGTCAACGGAACATAGGTTACTTCCTGGATAAAGGTCCCGGAGGGAAGCTCTATTCTGATCTCCTTATGTTGAACCTCACCGGTTGCGAATGCCTGCCGGAGCACAGGCAGGTAGGTGTCGGTCACCTGTGGAGAAAAGAGCTCTTCATCCCGGCGCCCGATGAGCTCCTGCTCCGCATAGCCGCTGATCTTGACGGCGCAGGAGTTGGCAAACTCGATGCGTCTTTCCTCATCGAAAATAATGAAGGGGCTGGGATAAAGGTCCACCGCCAGGCGGAACCGCTCCTCGCTCTCTCGCAATGCTTTTTCCATCCGCTTGCGCTCGGTGACTTCCTCGGCAACGACACTGATTCCAACGACTTCTCCCGAAGCCTTTTTCAAAGGCAGCCATTGCTCCACCCAATACCGCTCGACCTCGGGTTGACTCACGGTAGTGCCGCTGATTTCGACGTTGAGCTCCGCATTACCCGTCAGAAAAATCCGCTCTGCCAGTGCTTCAGCCGCCTCAGCCAAATCGGGAACTATGTCTCTCGGGGTCTTGCCGATGTGCTCTTCGGCCGGAATGCCGTTGATCTGAGCCAACAGGTCATTGATGCGGATGAATCTGAGGTTTTTGTCAAAAACGCACATTCCGATGGGGGCGGATTTGTAGAGCGCCTCGATCTCTTCCAGCTGATCCTTGAGCTTTTCTTCCATGCGCTTCACGTCGGATACGTCCAGGCAATAGACCGCTATCCCTTCATCGGTGGGAGAGACGCTCACTTCCGTCCAGATGTCGTGTGCCGGGTAGTAAGCCTGGAATCGGGTCGGGACCCGCTCGTTCATGGCCTTGTGGTAGTTTTCGAAACAGGCTGTGCCGACGGCTTCAGGAAAGAGCTCCCAGACGTTTCTTCCGATCAGTTCCTCACGGGACTTGTGGAACTGGCGCTCGGCTTCCGCGTTCACAAGGGTGAAGCGCCACTCGCGGTCCAGCACGAAGAAGTTGTCCCGGATGCTTTCGATGATGTTCGATGTCCTCTCCTTCGCTTTTCTCAGCTCTTCGATGCCCACAAACATGGGCAGGGCCTTCTCGATGGGAATCCTTTTCGAGCGAGCTTCTTTGAAGGCTCCCATGATAGCAGCGAGGAAATAGACTCCTCCCGCGTACTGAAAAGCCCTGCCTGTCCAGTTCATGAGGCTTCCCAGATCTTTCAGGAAAAGCATCACCCCCAATCCCTGGGCAACGAGGAGCAGGGAAAGCGAGTACCAGTAGAGGAAGGACACTCGAGTCTTGAAGTGGATCTGCATAAAAATGAAAGAGGAGACCAGGAAGGCTGAGACGGCGCAGGAGAGAACCAGCTGCCGAATCAGGGTGGGTCCTTGCCCTGGAATGAAGAAGACAGGGGCGAGATCTTCCGTCGCGATCAATGCAGCAAAGCATACCAACAGGGCAGACACTCCATAGGTGGCCAGAACATGCAGCTTTCTTCTCTCAGGGCGCATGTAGTGACGGCCTCTGCCCGAGAAGCCGATCCAGGATGCCGCCAGGTTGAAGAGGGCGCAAAGGAAGAATCCGGTGTTGTAGACGGTAATGGCGTTGTTGGGGCCGCCGTAGCCGCGAATCACATAGCCCGTCAGGAAGCTCGAGAGACCCAGCGCCAGGAGACCGCACCCGAGGGAGAGAATCGTGGGCGATCCACTCTCAGAGTAGGCTTTTGCCGCAAGAAAGGAGGCAACAAGAGGAGTAATGGTCAGGAACAGGGTATTCAGCGCAAGAAGCAGCGTCACCGACTCGCCGGGCCAACCGGAAGGGGCCAGGGGGAGCAAAGAGACGATGAAAAAATACGCAAGTGGCGGGATCAGTAAAAAACGCCTCACCTTTTCTTTCAACTCCTTTTCTTGCTCTATGCTGTCGGGCGCCATGGCTATTATCCTCCAAGATCGATAGAAGGCGAGACCTTATGAGCGACGGGTGACGAGGGCTTCAGCATCTTCCTTGAAGGCAACCCGATGATGAACCGCGAGCCGATTCCGGGCTCGCTTCGCGCCGTGATGCTTCCTCCGTGTCTTTCCACGATCTTTTTACAGATGGCAAGGCCCATGCCCGTTCCTTCGTAGGCGCTCCTTCCGTGCAGCCTCTCGAAAGGGGCAAAGATTTTCTCCAGGTACTTCTCGTCAAAACCGATGCCATTGTCCTCGACGGTTATCGTGCAAGCTCCGGAACTATCCTCGGAGCAGTGGACTTTTACGACCGGCTTTTGGCCTTCCTTATGGAACTTGAGTCCATTGCCGATGAGGTTCTGGAAAAGCTGTCGCATCTGGGTGGGATCGGCTTCAACGACCGGGAGCTCTCCTAATTGCACTTCCCCGCCGGTACTGGAAATCCTCACTTCGAGGTCGGAGAGAACATCCCGAACGATTGAGGACAGCTCAACCCGTTTGAAAGGCTCTGCCCTTGAGCTCACCCGTGAGTATTCAAGAAGCGATTTGAGAAGGATCTGCATCCGGTCTGTCGCACCAAGCCCAAGCATCCGGTTGACGTAGTCTTTGCCGCTTTCGCCCAGGGTATCTCCATACTTCTGTTGGAGGATATTCCCGAAGGTGCTGACCTTTCTCAGAGGCTCCTGCATGTCGTGGGAAGCTATGGAGGCAAAATCCTGAAGGGCCTGATTGCTCTCTTGCAATCTTTGGGCATATACCTGTAGTTCCTCACTTGCCTCTTTCTGCTTTGTGTGCTTCCACATCCCACTTAGTAGCAGGTTCATCTGCTGCACATCGGTAGAGTCGTACCCTTCCTCTTTGTTGGCCACCACCCCAACAGCCACAATCCTTTCCCCATCGAAGACCGGAACACTCAAGAGCCTACAGATCTCTACATGCCCTTCGGGGTAGCCCCTTTTGGCCTCATGGGGAGAAGCGTAGTCATTGAGCATCACAACGTTTCGCTCCCGGATGCACTGCGCCCAGACACCTGCTGAATGGGTCGGAAAATGAAGGGGCTTATCTAAGATAGAGCACTCCTTCATGGCAGATTGGGACCAGGAGTGCACGAGGGTTGCGGACTCATCTGCATTCATAAACCCTATCCAGGCCATCTTGCTACTGGTAAGCGTCACCAGATGCTCGAGTACAAAATCGGCTATCTCTTTCCTCGAGGAATCGCTCATCTTGCTCAACTCGTAGAGCGCCTCGAAGCGTGCCTCATCGAGCTGGAGGATCTGATTGGCTCTGATGAGCCCAGAGGTCCTCTCCTGAACCCGAATCTCCAGCTCATCTCTCGATCTTCGAAGCTCCTCCTCCATATGGTTGCGCTCGGTCACATCGGTTTGCACACCGTCCCAGATGAGGCGACCATCCGGCATGCAGCGCGGCCGGGAGTGCAACTGCATCCAGCGCAGCTCCCCATCGGGTCTCTTCATCGGCACTTCCATATCGAAGTCCGAGAGCTCCCGCGCACTGCGCGCCTCGGCTTCGATGAGCCGCTCGTAATACTCCCGGGGTATTTGGCGGTGAAGCGTGTCCGCATCACAAAGCACGTCTTGCACGCTCACACCGTTGAGCCGTTCGATCCCGGCGCTGAAGTAGAGGAATCGGACACTGCCGTCGGGTTCACGGGCATATTGATAGACGGCGCTCTCCGGCAGGTTGTCCCCCAGCAGACGCAGACGCTCCTCACTCTCCCGCAGAGCCCGCTCCGCTTCGAATCGTTCCGTGATATCCAGGAAAGAGCCGATGAATTGCCGGACCTTTCCTTCTTCGTCCCGCTCAAAGACCGTGTCTCTCGAGAGACACCATATCCAGCGACCATCGATCGTCTTGAACCTGTATTCCACCTCGATCGTCTCTCCATCGCGCGCTTTCCGCATCTCGTCAAGATGGTTGGCAATGGACGGCGAGTCATCCGGGTGAAACAGGGAATGAAGCCTTTCCGCGGACAGAAGGTGATGCAGGGTATAGCCGGTAATGCGGGTGTAAACGGGGTTGATGTAGACGTTTCTCTCTTGCTCCAGATCATAGATGTAGAGCCCGTTTAGAGATGACTCTATTACTTTTCGGGCAAAGTGCTCTCTTTCCAGGAGCTCTTCTTCCATTCTCTTGTGTTGAGTGATGTCGTTTACCAGGACGACCATTCCCCGCACATGGCCTTCCTCATCGATGTGAGGAATGTAGCTTCCCAGGATGTGGCGGGCTCCTCCATCTTTGTAGGGGGCCAGCCGCTCGTAGGAGACCCGCTCCCCGGAGAGGGCCGCATCAAAATAGTCCCGGAGCGTTTCAAATGCCGTATCACCAAGTACATCTCGAACATGCTTTCCGTAAATCTCGGAGCGGGAGCGCCCGAACCACTCCTCGTAGGCTTTGTTGTTGAACCGGTAGCGGAAGTCTTTGTCGATGTAGGAGATAAGGGCGGGAACTGAGTCTATCACGAGGCGAAGTTGCTCCTCGCTATGGCGCAGCGCTTTCTCTGCTTCTTTTCGCCCGGTGATGTCACGAATGGCGGTATACCGGAAGACTCCATCGTTGCCCCGGACGCTCTTTCCGTGGGCTTCAACGGTCGCTATTCCACCATCCTTGCAGACCACCCGATGCTCGGTTACGCTTTCCCTCTCGGAAAAAATATTGTCCAGCACACGATCGCACTCCTCGGCAAGCAGCAATGCTGCAACTTCCAATCCGATCAACTCGGATCGATCGTAGCCGGTGATGCTGCAAAGCTGGTCGTTGACATCCAGGAAACGACCGCCTTTCGTTATGGCAATGCCTTCAAACGTTGCCTCCGAGAAGGTCCGGAACCGCTCCTGGCTCTGCCTCAGACTCTTCTCGCGGCATTGCAACTGCTCGGCCATCGTGTTGAAAGCACCGGCAAGGTCTTCGAGCTCGGCAGGGCCCGTGGCTGTGACTGGATGGCCCGTTTCTCCGCGACCAAGGGAGAGGGCATGCTTTTGAAGGTTCGCTACCGACCGGGTGATCTTTCGGGATAGAGCAAGGGCAACCAGAAAGGATATCAGCGAAACGAGCAGGGTAAGCGATATCTGCTTTGCAGTATCTGAGATGATCGGCCCCAATACCTCGTCTTCAGCGCGGCTTGCGGCGGCTACCCAACCAATGGACGAGACGGGAATGAACCCAACCAATCGTTTCTTTCCCGTCGCTACAGACGTAACGGTTGAGGCAACCTCTTTTCCCTTGAGCGCGTCCTCAATTTCAGGATAAATCTTCAGCCAGTTGCGCTGCTCCCAACTGTACCCTGAGCTAGGATAACGATAGACGTGTATTCCCTTGCTGTCTACAAGACTTACTCCCGCATCCTTTGTGCGCTGAATGGCCAGCACCTTATCTAAATTGGCGGGGACCAGGCTGGCAAGAGCCATCCCGAGAAGGTTTCCGTTTTCATCCCGGAAGGATCGAACTATGCCGAAAATAGGCTCTCCCTCTTCTCTTTTCAGCTTTGAACCCAGCAAGTCCGTTACCAGCCAATCCCGTCCCGATCCAATTTCCTTGAAATAGGGCCTCTCAGAGATATCCATCCCGATGACCTCGGGATTGCTGGATGCAATCACATATCCCCGCGGATTCACCCATAGGAAAGCTCTCACTGCAGGAGAATCCTTGGCGCTCTCATCGAGAAGCCTGGTGAATTCAGACGGTGAAAGCGGAGGGGAGGCTGTAGCTGCAATGCCGATGGCAAGCTCCTGGCGCAGTACGTCCTTCACAAAGGCATCAAATGCCGTGGCCAGTGCCCGGCCAACTTCAAGGTTCGCCTGAAGCTCAATGTTTTTCCTGTACTGGTAGCGTTCATAGCTGAAGTAAGCCTCAACGAGCAGAATGGGAACGAGCACGAGCAGTAAAAGGACGATGAGCCTTCCGTGCATGCTGGAAAAGGGCAGGCGCCTTGACGAAGTCTCCGATGCTTTTTTTATCTGGGAGGTGGAAGATTCTTCACTCACGATGATCAATCCTTTGGTGGGACGAAAGCACACAAAGCCACGCAGGCCATCGAAAGGGAAACCAGCCTTGAGGCCGCAGCGGATCTTCCTTATAGATCCCCTTTCCTGGCAGTCGAATCTCCAGGCAATGGAGCGACGGTCAAAAGTGTCTCAAAATCCAAACTTCGCTCAAAGCCAATTTATCATGGATTCAGGTGACTTGACAGAGCCAAAAAGGTAGGGAAGCTATGTATTTAAAGAGGCATTGGGTGCGGTGCGCAGGCTCTTTGGTAGGGTTTTACTGTATGCCCTCAAGCTGCAGCAGAGGGCGTTATGGGCTATTTGAGAAGCACCGGAGGACATGTACCGGGAGCAGGCGTACGAAACGGCAGTTTCTTCTTGAGCGACGGTTTGGATTGGCCTTTGCCTTCATGCGTGGAGCGAAACTCTTTTCAGCCGCCTCAATGGTATCAAAAGTCCAGGCTTGCCTGTGCAGGATCTTTTCCCCGCTCCGCTTTCCTTACAGACCCGAAATGCCCCACCATGCCTCGCGATCCAATTGATATAGAATGCCTGTAGTGGACTGTAAGGAGCGAACAGGTGAGCACTTTTTACGAGGAGGTTAGAACCAAAGATCCTCAATTATATGATAAGCCGCTACGCTGCTCTATAGAGCAAATAGCCCTGGGGCTCTTTTAAGTCTCTTGCCCATAGCCAAATCTCACGTTGATCTGAGGCGTTCGAATTCGGCGCATGCCTCTCTGGACCGGCGCCAAGAAAGTTTTTGTCGGACTTCGAATTCACGACAGCTCTCCTCTGTCTTGATGCGAGGCATATCCTAGCATCGTTCTACATATACAAATCTTTTGCGTTATACGGATAGCCAAAAGTAAAGTTCACCATTGCGGCATGTTCTGTAATGACGCAGAGTTCCAGGGAGCCCCGTATATCGCTACGAAGTGTCCATCCGATGAGAAATAACAGCCTGAGGATTCAGCCCCTCTCCTCTTCTGAGGCGGCTGACTGCCCGACTCTATTTAAATTCTGTTTATCAAAAACGATGATAATTCCGAATAGAGACTAACAAACCTAAGGAGTTGCAAAGGAATAACTCATCGTTTTATGGATTCCGGCTTTCGCCGGAATGACGCCTTAAATGGCCTGGATCGTCATTCCGGCGAAAGCCGGAACCCAGAGATTCTGCCTGGAACAGATGAGTTATTCCTTTCCGGCTCCAAACCTCTGTGAAGCAGCTTTAAGCATGGGCAGTTCGGAAAGAAAGGAGCTGTTCGTCAATCGGCTCACATAATGGGCCGGAAACGAAAGAATAGCGTGATCTGATGCGACGCGCTCTTGTTCCACAGGGCTGTTGAGATTGGGCAGGAAGGACGCCCCAAACTGCAAAGTTGGAGCGGCAGGTTCTTTTTTCAATTTTTACCCATCGGCTCTGGAGGGGCAAAATGAATTTATTGAAACGTATGATTATCCTGATCGGTCTTGCGCTTACCCTCATCGTTCCCGTCCATGTTCCGGCCCTGGCGCAGAAGATTACAGATACCGATGACGGCGCCACTCTTAAACAGATCATCATCTTTGGCCGTCACAGCATACGCTCATCCACTGCTGACCCATCCCAGTTGGATCAGTATTCCGTTGATCCCTATCCTGCCTTTACCGGGGTCCCTAAAGGCTACCTGACTCCCAACGGAAGGGAGGCGGCGCGTTTGCTCGGCTCCTATTTTCACGACTATCTGCTCCACGAAGGGCTTCTGACGGGTGATACTCAAACAGATCTATCTCGCTCGTATTTCCGGGCCAATTCCATTCAACGCTCCAACATCACCGCCGCCAAGTTCGGGGAAGGGCTGATCCCAGGGGCAACAATATCGGTGCACTCCTACCCGATTGCCGATCCTGAAACCAACAAGCCTGCCGTTCCCGACCCGGTTTTCGATCCCCTTCTGGCAGGAGTGGCGACAGTCGATCCCGATCGCGCCGTGATGGAAGCTCGAGGAATTCTCGGTAGCGCGGAAGCGATAGCGTCCGCTTACAGCGCCGAGCTTTCCCTGATCGGTGGTGTGCTCTATCCGCCACCCGCAAAGCCGACAAACGGAGCGTCAGGCTCGCCGGGCTCGGTTGATCCGACCTCTCAAATCACCAATCCAATTACCATTACTGCCAGTCAGCCAATTCCAGACCCCTTCTATCCTCCGTACTATACGGGAAATGTGATCGATGTGGGCGGGCTGAATTTAACAAACTCTGCAGCCGACCCTTTTGTCATGCAGTACGCTGATGGCTTTCCGCTCGATGAGGTGGCGTGGGGCCGACTTTCATTGCCTGCTCTTTCCCAGCACATCCGACTCTTTACCCTGCAAATGAATATTGCAATGCGCACGCCATACCTCAGCCGGGTACAGAGCTCGAACGCCGCCTCGCACGTACTTCGCTCCATGGAGCAGGCTGTTACGGGCTCCAACATTCCCGGCGCCTTCGGGAACGCCAAATCACGGGTGCATGTAATTATCAGCTCCGATTACTACACGGCCGGATTGGCGGGACTTCTTCAGCTCCACTGGACGCTGCCCGGCTATCAACCGGATTATTGCGGTCCGGGCGGAGCACTCGTTTTTGAGCTGCGACAGTCGAAAAAAACGAAGAAGTATCTTGTTCGCGCGTTCTACACCGCACAAACCTTCGACCAACTCCGTAATCTGACGCCGCTAACGCTCGAGAATCCACCTGCAACAATACAGCTTCTGGTTCCTGGCGGCAGCAAATCGGTAACGGATTTGGATGTCGATTTTCAAACCTTTAAGAAGCTTTTAAGAAAAGCGATGGACCAGAACTCCATTCAGAAACCTCGGGAAGAGGTCCCGCCAAGCGTGTTGACGGGAGTCCCCCTGGACTAATCCGGAGTCGTCGAGACTTCGGTCAAGGCAGATTGCAGGGCAAATCACTCCATGGGGAAGAGATTACGTTCCATGAGAGAAACACGAAGGAGACGTATGAAAAGGTTCCGGCTTAATGTTACGGTTGCAATTACCATCTTTATCGCCATCGCCGCCCTGGCGCTCCCGAAGGCGCAGGCCACCATGGCCCGTGGGATCTATGTGAACGGCGAGGTTCACTACCTGAGCGTCGGAGCCGATTCCAAACATATGACCATCTCCCATCAGGCGGGGACGGTGGACCCCAACTTTGCTTTGACACTGGGAACGGCGGTGTCCCAGAAAGTGGACTCCTGCACTCCCGATTTGGGAGGCATCAGCATGAATGGAGCCGTGTTCGACAACAAGATCTTTTTCGCCTTCACCGGCAACGCAGGGTGCAAGTCTACTCGGCCGGCAACCGGAGATACACACCTTTATGTCGCCACGTATGACCTTACAAACAAAACCTTCGTCAATCCCGTGAAAGACCTGGGGGCCGTGCATCACACGGATACCAACACGACAATCAGCGGGACCAACGCCGACATTGACTTTGCCAGTGCGGCGATAGTCGTCTTCAACAACCTGCTCTATGTCTTCGCCGACAACGGGACCTACACGAGCGGCGATGGTGTCAACTGGAGCTCCTATCCGGCGCTCCCGGTCGGCGGCAATAACATGCAGCCGCTGGATGCCATCACTTTCTACCCCCCCGATGCCGATCCTCTGATTATGATCATTTATGGGAACTATACAACTGGTTATTCATGGTATGCCTCGCTCTACGCCACGACCTGGAACGGCCAATTTGGAGCGGCCTCCGTTCTCAACGGCCAATATATCGAAATCGGCGAAACCAATGGAAGCACATACTTTAACCAAACTCTGGGCCTGTTCGCCGGGACTGCTTCCCCCGCATTTGCTCCGCAACCCGGTAACTATCCTACGGGAACCCCACAGTTCTCGGCCGGCGCCAAGGCCCCGGCCCTCCAGCTCTTCCTCGGCGCGTCTTCCGTCTTTTCGACTACTAACGAGACATGGCTTGCCGTCAGGCGCCTCGAATATACATACAGCAAGAGCGGCGGTCAGTGGAGGGTCGATCCGGCGGTTTTCGTCCCTAATGGCGGATACGGCTATAACTCCATTAGGGCCTTTCCCTGGTTTACCAGCGAGTGTACCGCTGAAAACAACATTCAGCGGCAGCATCTGGTGATCAACACCACGAACGATATCCCCAAAAATGCCAAACAGAACATTTACTTTACTTCCGATGCCCTGGTTCCACAGAATACGGACATTCCACTCAATTGCCACAGCACGGGCGGCACAGCCACCAACACCGGTGATGGCGACTCCGACCAAATGGCAACGCTTCGGAAGTACTGGACGCTTGTGGGCATGGTCATGGGCTCTCCCCCCTTCGCCGTCAACAACGCCCAGGACTTCGAAATCGCGCCCCTCTCCAATGTTACCTACGGCCAGAGTCAGACCTCTGAGGTGTCCAACAGTCAGGAAACGGAAAATTCTGTGATGGTTTCGGCCGGTATCACCGTCCAGGCCGGGATCGAGCATGTTTTTGGAGTCAAGGACCAGGTGGACTCCAGCTACAAGCACGCCTGGGAAAGTGCGAACGAGAAAAGTACGACCTCCACTTTGAGTTACGGGTTCACATTAGGTACCGAAAACGCATCCACAGACCCCAATGATGCCGATCAGATCGGCACGATGGGCTGGGCGATCTTTCACGTACCGACTATTGTCGTGCAGGATTACGCTCTGTACGCCTACGACTATGACGTGTCCGCCATGAGCGGGACCGCCCTCAACCAGGACATCCACACCACCCAGGTGAACCCGGCCGATCTCTCTTACATCCAGGTTGCCTTCGAACTGGCAAACCCGGGCGGCCCGAACGATTCCATCCCGGGTCTCATGAGCGGGATCGCGCCGCTCACGAAATCGACGGACTTCACGGGGTGGAAGCAGGGATGGGAGTCCAATTCCACCACTTCCGCCACGAACCATTTCACGACTCTGCTGGGAGACAGCACCGCAGGCGAGCCCAAGATCAACACGATTACTTTCGTGAACGGCTCCAACGGGAGGGCCTCCTTTTCGCAAGATATAGAGACGGTTACGACCACCGGACAAACATCGAATGTTGAAGTCTCCAACCAGACGAGTCTCGAGTTCGGCACAGAGGTGAAGGGGTTCAAGGCCGACCTCAAGGTGGGCTATGACGGTCACTTTTCGAATTCCGTGACGAACACGGCCACCCTGGGATCCGATGTCGAAGCGGTTCTGGGGATGCCTACTTGCTATGAGCCTGCCTGCATCAAAACACTTACCGTTCAGCCCTACTTGCTCCAGGCTACGGACGCCAACGCACCGTGGGTTCCCACCGCCTACAACTCGCTTTTACCCTGGGCCATGCACTGGAAGATAGTGTCGTATACCACCGTCGGCGGCGGACGGTCCGGCGTCAGCCCTCCGGCGGACCAGGCGACGGGGACCATAGTGGGGGGCTCTGAAGACTATGAAAAGGCGTCCGGATCAGGCGGCAGCAGCAGCTACTCCCTCAGGGGCGGCAAGATGATGTGGCAGGAGGATGACGGGACCCTCAAACCCATCCCCATGACAGCCCGGGAATTTGTTCCGGACCTGGGAGTTTCCCTTAAGCTCAACGGTTACACATGGTCATCATCACAGGCCGGCGGCAAGTGGTCGCGCCGGGGAAATATCTGGACCTTCAGGACCAATAAATCTGTGAAGAGCGACATCGTATCCCTGAAGCTCAATTTCACCACCAAGACCTGGCATTTAGACCTCTCCAAGGCCGACCTGTCCCCTTTCCTGAAGGTCTCGGAGGGCAAGACCCAACTGGGACTGAATATTAACGGGAAGTATGAGTTTTATTTCGACTTGGAACACGAGGTGAAAGGCGAGTGGGACCACAATCCACTCACGACGGCATTGGCGCCGAACCGGCATGCGCTCTCATTGAGCCGCTACAACGGCTCCTTTGAGCCATCCGCAGGTAAGGGTACAGTCACGCTGGAAGGAGATCTTCCCGCTGATCTGCAACATTTCGGAGACATTTCTTTCCTGGTGAACGGCCGCCAAATCAATATGCCTCTCATATCGCACAAGAATTACGCAAAAGCGCTTGCAGAAGGCAGGAAGCTGGTTGTCAACGCAAAGAGAGGTCTCAAGCTTTCCCTGGATTTCGGAAAGAAGAAGTGGCGCGCTCATTTCAACGGGAAGATCGACCCGCTTCTCATACCACGGTCGACTGTAACGACGATCCAGGTCAAGGTGGGCGGGGAGCTGTATTACTCGGGCGAGCACACGGTCCGGGACTACTCATCAAAGCTCAAATACGTTAACCCTGATTGAGCGGTTCGCTGAAGCTCGCGCCGCCATCAAAGGAACGCGCAAAGAAGATTTCGCCGCCATGCGAGCCGCCGGAAAACACAATCTCCTGCCAGAGGATAAACACCTCGTCCAGCTCCGTCGGCGATACGGCGAGTCTCGGCAGCCATGAAATAACTCTCGGGCTGCGTGATATGTTCACAGGCGCCCCGTGGTGCAGCGCCGCTTTTCCCTTGAGGGGCAAAGTGAAAATATCCCGCAACATCACTTCCGCTTCCTTCC
Source organism: uncultured Syntrophobacteraceae bacterium (assembly GCA_964578835.1). GTDB lineage: Bacteria > Desulfobacterota > Syntrophobacteria > Syntrophobacterales > Syntrophobacteraceae > CAZOEL01. Next base: position 15,218 of record CAZOEL010000106.1, read on the forward strand.
GTATATTCTTTCAGGTTCATTGCGATGGACTGTAAATATGGCCATCTTTAATGACCAAATGGATATTGCTTATATTCCGGATATTTGAGAGAGGGTCAGCGTTGAGAACGACAAGGTCCGCGAGCTTTCCTTCCTCAATGGTTCCCAACTCATTCAACTTGCCCATGAGCTTTGCGCCGTTTGCCGTTGCAGCTGTAAGGATCTCTTGTGCGGAGAGCCCGGCTTGCTCCATCAGCTCAAATTCACGGAACATGGCCGGGCCATGGGGGGTTCCGATATTTCCCGCATCCGTTCCGGCAGCAACGGTGACGCCTGCTTCCTGGAGTCTTTTCAGATTCCGCAGACTCACAGCATTAGGACGGGCTGGCCTCGAAGCCTTCATTCTCTGGTGAATGCTTGAAGGAATGTTTCCTTGAGGAAGCCTTCCTAGATCAGTCAATGTGGATAGGACATACGGGTTTGCAATCCTGAGCTCAGGGGGCGTTAGCTCAAGCCGCTGGGAGAACGCCTCATCGTATCGCAGCGACACCATAAGAGTGGGTATATAGATGTTCCCCTTTTGCTTCAGCATCCCTACGAATTCTTCATCCACAACTCGATCCTGCACGCTGTGGACGAGAATGTCCGCACCGGCTGCGACGGCAATTCGAGCCGCCTCGAGCTCGGTGGCGTGAACCGCCACACGGATGCCCCTCCTATGACTTTCCTCGACAATGGCCTCGATCAGGGAAAGGTAATCTTTGAGATCATGGCCGGGCAGTGGAATAAACCAGATCTTGATGAAATCGGGTTTGAACGCCGCCTGCCGATCCACTTCTCTTCTCGCCTCCTCCGGGGAATTCACCTTAATGATGGGAGGATCTTCTGTAGTAAGCTCCGAAGGCTGATAGGTCGAGATGAGAGGACCTGCCACAGCAACCCTTGGCGCCCGGGAAGCCCTTCCGGCCTGCTCACGCACCTTGAAATTCCAGAGAGGACCTCCCATATCCACAACCGAGGTGACGCCGCTGCGGATGTATCGAGTGAAGGCATCCTCGATATGATCCTTGATCCATTTGAGCTCATCCTCATAGGATCTCTGTTCTCTTAAATCGATGATATCGGGGCGGGTATAGAGGCTTCCCGACTGAAAAAAGTGTACATGTCCGTCTATAAGCCCTGGAATGATCCACTTTCCGCTTGCCTGGATCACTTCCGCCCCATCAGGAATCGTCACATCGCCTTTTTTCCCTGCTTCTGCGATCCTCTCCCCTTCCAACACTATGACGGAATTTTCAAGGGGCGCGGGCAGGTGCGGACTGATGAGGGTCCCCCCGGAGATTGCTATCACACGCGCATGCACATCGCAGGAGAGCGCGATGACGATCAAAATGGCAAGGAGAACCCAAATCCTCATGGCGTCAACTGCTTTCAAGGTCGTTTTCCACAATGGATCCCTAATTCGATCCGAGCTCATCCGGTTGCCTGAACGCAACAAGACGAAATAAAGCTCGAACAATCTAGAATTATAGGCTTTTTATAAAATATAAGAACGTTTACCCACTTCGTCACAGCAACGGCAAAGCGAGCTATTGTCAAATGTTGTGCGCATCGTTGAGCAACGGCGCATCTTTCTGCTGAATTCCGTCGACAGATTTGACGCCCTGAAGACCAGAGCAGACGCCGTCCTTCCCGTATAGCAGTTGCGGGTCTTCTCGGCCCGCAGCCTTACCGTCGCGAAGGTAGATTTAGGGTGTCTAAAAAGCGTCAAAATAGTCCAGAATTCCTCCCCGTTTTTTGGACCGGGTGTAGTTGTAAAAGTGGGTAAGACGGCAAATGCGAAGCCCCGAAAGGGCGAAATACCATAGCTCAGGGCATCGCCCTCATCGTTACCGTGTCATTGATCTCGCTTGACCGGCTTAGAGAACGTCATTCTCAACCCGGAACCCACAAGCCGGGCCAGGGGTCTGGAAGGATGAAGCTTTAAGAGCGGGCATGTAAAGCCAGCAGAAAGACAGGCGCATCATGAAAAAGACATAGGACCCGGTCGGGAGCCCTCAGTCAGTTTGACAAATAAAAACCCTGTCATTTTAAGGATTAATGAAAGGGATTGACACATTTTCCCGGTGAGAGCATTCTTGCTGCAAGATCACAGACCGGGGGGAGATGGAATAAGGAAATAAAGGGAGGGGTCTTTTATGTGCAAGAGGGTGTTGGCGATTTTTGCGGCGCTGCTTTTAATTCCGCTATCGTTCGGCCGTTCCGATGCTTCAGTTGAAGGCGAATGGGAAGCGGATGTGGCGGTGAAGGTGAATCTAAGCGCTAAGAAGCTCGGTTCGGATTCTTTTTCAGATCGTTTTACGGATTATCTCACCTTCGATTCCAATGGATTTTACTCGGACTACCTGGGGGTTGGCGGAGCCTGGAGCCAAGATGGCTCCAAGTTTGACGTCAGCCTTAATCCGGAGGATATAGTCGCCTTTTTTGAAAACCTACTATGGTATGAGTACGGTCTGAGGGCGAACTTTGCGATTTCGAAGAGCTCTTTCAAAGGAAAAGAGAGCAAAGCCGGCGATAAAATCACCGGAAATGGATCCATTATTCTCAATGGCATCGTCCACGCCGACTGTGGGGATGTTCCTGGAAAGATCAAAATGACCATAAAGGTGAAAGGCGCCAGGTAAAGCTCTGAAATTGGCGCGAAGCTCAAATCTCCTTCCCGGCCTGCGCTTCTGAGCCTGGCATATCCCAGTGTGCTCTATGCCCCCACTCGATGCGTAAACTCATGTTTGACCGGCAAACAGTTTACGACTTAGCAGCAGCCGTTGCGTTGATCGTCGCATTTACGCCGGCGTTACGTACAGAAGTTCATGCGGGCGCGCAAACAGTTCATGAAGAAGACTTCCCGTTTGATGGAGAAACCCCGTTTGGAGATAGATCATGAGTCCAGCCCGCATTCTCATTGTCGAAGATGAAGCGGTCGTATCGAAAGATATTTGCCAACGCCTTCAGTCGATGGGGTACGAGCCATCAGGTTGGGCCGTTACAGGCGATCAGGCTCTTGTGATGGCAAAAGAGCAACGCCCCGATCTTATCCTCATGGACATTCGGCTCATAGGGAAGATGGATGGCATCGAAGCCGCCTTGGAGATCCGCAGAGAATTTCGCATTCCAGTGGTTTTTCTCACAGCCCATTCTGAAGATGAAACCCTGGAGCGGGCGAAACTTGCCGAACCTTACGGGTATATTCTCAAGCCGTTCGACGACCGGGACCTCAAGTCCGTCATCGAGATGGCCCTTCACAAGCGCCTGGCGGAAGAGGAAATCAGGAGGTTGAACCGGCTGTACGCTCTCTTGAGCCATGTGAGCCAGACCATCGTGCGCGTTGAGTCCCGCGAGGAATTGTTCGAGGCAGTCTGCCGCCTGGTGGTGGAGAAGGGAAAGATCGATCTGGTCCGAATCGGCCGACTAGATGCTGATTGTTCCCAGATCAAGATTCTCGCTCAATGTGAAATCCAAGGCGATACAATCGACGGAGCGGGGGTATGCGTATGCGATCCGATAGAGATTGTCCCTGATTTGATGGCCGCCATTCAGCAAGGCAGCCATTTCATCTATGATGAATGCTCTGGTCAAGGCTACTTACATCCCGCAACTCACTCCCCTGCAAGCCCGGTTTTCAAATCATGCGGCTGGTTTCCGTTTCGCTTTCAGGGTCAGATTTGGGGCATTATGAACATTGGCGTAGCAGAAGCCGGATTTTTCAAGGAGCATGAGATTGAGCTTTTGAAAGAGGTGGTCGAGGCTGTCTCATTTGCGCTCGACAAGTTTGAGGCGGAGGCGCAACGGGCAAGATCCGAGGATGTATTGCGCGAAAGCGAGGAGAGGCTGCGTCTTTTCATTGAGCATGCGCCCGCCGCGCTGGCCCATGCTCGATAGGGATATGCGCTTCTTGAGCGCCAGCCACAGGTGGCTTAGCGATTACAATCTTACAGGCCGAGATCTCACAGGGCTCTCATATTACGATGTCTTTCCGGAGACATCCGAGTACTGGAAGGAGGTCCACCGGCGAGGCCTGGCGGGCGAGGCCACGCTGGCCAAAGGAGAGCGGTTCGAGTTGCCCGACGGGGTTGTGCAGTGGCTGGACTGGGAGGTCAGACCATGGCGCGACTGCTCAGGCGAAATAGGGGGCATTGTAATCTTCAATGAAAATATCACCGAGCGTAGAAAGGCCGAAGACTCGCTCCGAAAGACTCATTCCGAGTTGGAAGCGAAGACGATGCGCTTGCAGGAGGTCAACACCGCCCTTCGCGTGCTTCTCGACCATAGAGAACAGGATGGGAGGGAGCTTGAAGAATCGATCCTGAACAACGTCAGAAGCTTGATCATGCCTTATGTGGAAAAGCTCAAGAAAGGCCGCCTTTCTGATGAAAGCCTGACCTATCTCAGCATCGTCGAATCTCACATAGAGGAAATTACTTCACGGTTCACCCGAAATCTCTCTTTGCAGCATAGGAGCCTTACCCCTACCGAAATACGGATAGCGGCCCTGGTGAAAGACGGAAAAAAACCAAGGAAATCTCTGATATTCTCTGCATCTCGGAAAAAGCTGTTTCGTTCCATAGAGAGAACATCAGGCGCAAGCTCGGCCTCAACAAGAGCAAAGCCAATCTCCAGACCTTCCTCGCATCCATCAAGAAACCCTAGCAGCCTGTCGGAGAAATCGACTCACCTCCTCTTTTTCCGTTATTCCAGCATGTTGGCGGGAATCCAGCCCGGAGTTCTCTGGATTCCCGCCAACATGCGGGAACGACGCCCTATTGCTATTCTCCGACAGGCTGCTAGTGCTACTGTGTCACAAATCAGCATGATGCTGTTGGAATGCGATTCTATTG
>CAZOEL010000107.1:0-19012 GCA_964578835.1 uncultured Syntrophobacteraceae bacterium
CGAGGAAGCCCACAGAACGCCTCCGGACAGACGAATTGTTTTGACTCCGGATTTCGAGGACGAGCCGGAACCGAAATCCTGTCGGTAAATCGCCCGCTTGAAAAGGAAGAGATCGTCATATGATCAGCGTATTTTCATCGCCCGCTCGCTACACGCAGGGCCTGAACGCAACGCAGAAGCTAGGCGAAGAGCTGGCTCTTTTGGGCCTCGAAGGACCGGCTCTCATCGTTGCCGGCGGCTCGGCGCTCGCTCAGCTTTTCGATACGTGGAATCAGACGCTGGGAGAAGCGAAGTGCAGCTACAACGTTCACCGCTTCGGAGGCGAATGCTCTTTAGCGGAGATACTGCGCATCAGGCGCGCGGCTGAAGCTCTTGCGGCAAGAGTCATAATTGGAGCGGGCGGCGGCAAGGTTCTCGATGCGGCGCGCGCAACTGCGGCAGAGCTTAGTCTTCCTTTTGTGAGCTGCCCGACTCTGGCGTCGACGGACGCGCCCTGCAGCGCGGTATCCGTCGTATATACCGAATCGGGCGCAGTCGAAGAGGTGCGGATTTTGCCGCACAATCCCGTCCTGGTGCTGGTCGATACGCAAGTGATAGCCAAGGCGCCTCCAAGATTATTGGCCTCGGGCATGGGCGATGCTCTTGCAACATGGTTCGAAGCTCGGGCCTGCGCAAAATCCGGAGCTTCAAACCTTCGGGGCGGAAGCTCGACGCGCAGCGCCCTGGCGCTCGCAGAGCTGTGTTATAGAACTCTTCTCGAGGACGGATTGGAAGCCATGGAAGCCGCACGAGCGCAGGAAGTCACCCCGGCTTTTGAGCGGATTGTCGAGGCGAATACACTGCTTTCAGGACTGGGCTTCGAATCGTCGGGGCTCGCTGCGGCGCATTCCATCCACAACGGGCTCACGGTTGCACCGCACACCCGTTCTTTTTATCATGGCGAAAAAGTGGCCTTCGGAACGTTGGCGCAGCTTGCGCTCGAAGAGAGCCCCATGACGGAAATCGAGGAGGTGCTGAGCTTTTGCTCACAAATAGGACTTCCGGTCACTCTAGCCCAGATCGGCCTACCAGAGCTGTCCCCTGATATGTTGGAAGAAATCGCCCAACGCGCCACTCAGAAGGGCGAGTCCATCCACAACGAGCCCTTCGAGGCGACCTCCTCCCGAGTTGCTGAAGCCATTCTGACGGCGGACCGGCTTGGAAGATCATGGCTGGAGGGAAGGAAGGACGCAGGGCGCATGCCTGTCCACTGAATCGCACAGAGAAGATGAGGCAAAGCTGTCTAAGCAAGGAGCACGCCACTCACAGCGGCGATCGACAACGGATGTCCATTCAGCTGAGGCTCATCTTCTCATGACAGAATCCGGATCGACAGTAGCGATCTTCCAGAATGGAGCTACGGTGACGAGGATGTATGGAAGCACAGTAAAGCAAAAGATAATAAACACATGGCTCAATCGAACGAACGGAGTGAGCTTGAGCTGAGGAAAAAGCACAGCCCATCCTTGAAGGAAAACCTTGAAAATTAAGGCAGATCCGAAAAAGACATGCAGATAGGCGAGGAGGATTCCAACCAGAAATGCTAAAAGCGAAACGATGGCGCCTTCCCAGAATTTCATGAGCATTATGTCGTATGTCTCCCAGCCCAGCGCTTTGAGAATGCCGACTTCCTTACTTTCCTCGACGCCCGATCCCATAGCCCTGTCGGACACCAATATAAAAAGCGCCAGCAAGGCCCCCGATATGACCATGCTGACCAGTCCTCCGCGCCAACCGAGGAACGCCTCGTAGGCGCCCAGGATCTCATCCCTGACGATCGTCCGAGACTCGGGGAAGAGCCGGTTTATCGCCGCGGAGATCGTCGATCTCTTTTCAGGATCGCTCGCAGTAAGCGCTATATCCGTGGCGTAATTCTGAGGGTAATCGAAGAGCCTCACGAAATCGGCTTCATTCATGAGGATTATATCGGAGCTCATGAGATCCAGCTCCTCGTTCATAATCCCTTTGATCCTCAAAAAGATAAAAGAGCCATCCGGCGATTTAAAAGGCATGGTTTGGTTTTCATTGCCGATAATAAGCCTTGCAACGCCATTCCCTATGATTGCCATCCCAGGGGTTGTGCTAAGATCTTCGCTCACCATCAGGGTGTAGTTCGCTCGATTCGTGGGATCATAATAGTATCCCCAGAGCCTGGGGCTCACAGACTGAACGCCTTCGATTTTTTTCAACGTTTCCACACAATCGAGGGGTATCGGCTCATGTCTGCCCGCAACAAGCCTTTGCACGATGATCTCAGGCGAATCCTGCAAAACGAAAAGGGTCTCCTCTTTTATTGCAGCCGCAAAAAACAAAGTGGAGGCGACGAAGAACACAAGCAGCGTATAGAACACGAAAACGGCGGTGTTCTTGACCTTCCTCCTCAGCAGTGAGGAAAGCGTGAATTCCATGATGTTCATTTGCTTATCGATGGTTTTCATGGCGGCTCAATTCTGCGGACGACGCTTCATGTGCGGCGGCGCATTCATGAAGGAAGCTGATGGGAAATGATCGAGAGAGAGAGGGTAATCCTGAAACGGGGTGGCGTAATCGGCCATGCTGGGATGCCGCGCATACCGGGCGTCCGTGAAGAGGCAAATATCCGTAAGAGACAGATGCCGAACCATTTCTCTTTTTTGCTGAAGAAGCGCCCTATCCATATCCTGCCGGATGGAGGCATGAAAGAGCATTACACCCACCAGCATCATGAGAACCGCAATTGAAAGCAGGAATACGCGCGATTTTTGTCTCAACATAGATTCAGCCTCATTCTGCAATCACACAAAGCATTCGTCCAAAGCCCGGCGCCTGTTTGGCCTCGATCTTTCCTTAACTCAATTCCAAATCTCTGCTACCGGATCGAATATCTCGCAGCTTTTGAGATAATTGCCCTCTTTCGGATTGAAGCCTCCGGTAATGAGCACACGGCCATCGGAAAGAAGCGCCGCGGCGTGTAGAGATCGAGCTCGAGCCAGGGACGACTGCAGCTCTTTCCAGGCGCCTACGGCGGGATCATACATCTCAGAACTGGAGAGATAGCGGCCGGTGGAATCAAATCCGCCCGTCGCCAGCACTCGTCCGCCCGGCAAAGCGGTCGCGGTGTGATCCTTGCGTGGAATGGCGAGCGGAGCGAAGCGGCTCCTGGCGCGGGTAGCAAAGTCAAATACATTACAATTATTGAGATAACCAAAACCTGCAAGAAATCCGCCGGTCGTAAGGAATTTTCCACCGGGCAAGAGCGTTGTCGCGCGGGAAAAGCATAAGACATTCAGATCCCCGGCATCGTTCCATGTGCGATTCGAAGGATCGTATATTTCAGCATCCAACAGCCATTCACCCTTGGAGCTCTCCCCGCCGGCAACGAGCACTCTTCCATCGGGAAGCAGAGCAGCCGCGTGCCGGCAACGGGCCGTTTTCATCGGCCAAGTGGAATACCATGCGCTTATGGCCGGATCATAAATCTCACAACTATTAAGGACTCCCAACGAACTGCGACCCCCCGTCGCCAAGATCTTCCCATCAGGCAGGAGCGTTGCGGTATGGGCGCTTCGACCCGCGTTGAACCCTGCCGTATCGGTCCAGAGAGACAGAGCGGGATCATAGATTTCTGCGCTCGACAGGAATACGGCGCCTGAAGAATTGAAGCCTCCCGCCACAAGGATTCGACCGTCGGGCAAGACGGTCGCCGTATGGTCGCAGCGATCCGCCTTCATATCCCCGGCGCTTATTGCAAGCGATCTTTGAGGAAAGTAGAGCTCAGCTGGGATCGGAGCGCTCTTGAAGCCTTCTGCGCCATGGCCGTCTCCCCCCGCCGCCAGTACTCTGCCATCCGGAAGCAGCGTCGCCGTGTGCTCTTGACGCGCTTCATTCAGAGTCCAGGCGTAGCTCCATCCGCGCGTGACCGGATCGTAGATCTCACAACTGGGAACACTGCCCGTTAGCGGATTGAACCCTCCAGCCACGAGAACCTTGCCATCCGGAAGAAGCGTCGCGGTGTGCAGAGAACGGCCGACTTTCATATCCTTCGGACTGCTCCAGCGCCTGAGGGCCGGATCGTATACCTCACAACTGGAGAGCGCTTCGCTCTTCTGTCCATCGGTGGAGCTAAATCCCCCTGCGGCCAGAACCCGCCCCAAGGGCAAAAGCGTTATCGTATGAGAGTATCGGGAAACCGACAAATCCATCGCCGCGCTCCAGACTCCGGTAGCAGGATCGAACAATTCGCAGCTTTTAAGGGCGCTCCCGACTGCTTTGACGCCGCCCGTCACAAGGACCTTGCCATCCGGAAGCAGCGCTGCGGCATGAGAGGCGCGCTCATTCAAAAGCCCTCCGGTTTCGGTCCACACGCCGGTTCCCGGATCGTATATTTCGCTACTCTTCAAACAACCCGAGTCTGCGCCAAAGCCGCCCGCAACGAGCACCCTCCCGTCAGCCAACATCGTCGCAGCGTGATCCCGGCGCGCGCGCTGCATAGGCGCTGCATCCCCATAGCTGCGGCTCAGCGGATCATAGATCTCCGAACTGGAGAGAACGCCTTCCTTCACACTATTGAAGCCTCCGACAATGAGCACTTTGCCGCCCGGCAGCATGGTCTCCGTATGAGAGATGCGTCCGGTCTTCAATTTCCCGGCATGGGTCCAGACAGCCGTCGCGGGATCATAGGTTATGGAATCTTCGATGAAGCCATCCTCTCGGTTATATCCGCCCGCCACAAGCACTTCTCCGCCAAGAAGCCGCGTAGCAGTATGGGCAAAACGGCTCGGTCGCATCTCTTCGGAGAGAGTCCATCTGTTCGTGAACGCATGAAGCAGCGCCGGCGATGATACGCCCAAGATACATACCCCCAGAAGCATAAAAGCCAGGTTAGCCGCTCGATTAATCGAAGAGCCCATGGAATCGCGTCTTTCTGTTGAAATGATTACAAAGTCTTTGTTGCCGCGCATAAGGGTCGGGGTGTCCCGGTCGCCCTGAGGTATCGAAGGGCGAACATCCCCGATCATGCTTCGATACCTCAGCACGACCGGGTGGCCCAACCCTTATGCGCGCCAACAAGTCTTTTGGTCCGACAACCGGAAAAAAAATATATTTTTCGATCCACGAGCATTAAGATCTCATGACGGAATCGGGGTCTATGGTTGCGGCTCTCCATGAGGGAGCGAGCGTCGCGACGGTATAGGGAATGACCGTAAGAAAGAAAAGAGTTGCGACCTGATAGGCATCGACATATGGACGCACTTTCAAAGCCGGATAGAGCTCCGTCCACCCTTTGAGAACATGCTCGAAAAAGGTCCACGGGACAAAGAATATCTGTCCATAGGCCAAAAGAACGCCAAGGAAAAAAGAGGAGAGGGATACCGCCGCGCCTTCCCAAAATTTCATGAGCAACACATCCGAGGTTTCCCACCCTACGGCCTTCAATATTCCAATCTCCGTTCTCTCTTCCACGCTCAACCCTGTCGCCTTGTCCCACGCCAGCAGGATGAAAGCAAAGACTGCTCCCGAGAGGACCACGATGAGCATCCCTCCTCGCCAGGCAAAAACCGAGTGATAAGTTCTCAGGATTTCATCTTTCAAAATAGGTCGGGTGTCTGCGAAAAGCTCCGTGATCTTGGCAGCGATGGTGGCGAGCTCCTTTGTGTTCCTGATCTTCAGGACGAGGTCTGTAGCATGCCCCTCGGGAATGGAAAACAGCTTGCGAAAATCCTCTTCCGACACCAGGATCAAGCTGGAGCTCACCAACGCAGATTCGGATGGTAAAACGTTTTTGATCTTCAAAGTCAGACCGGATCCTTCTCGAGTATTGAAAGAAATCTCTCCCTCGGATTTTCCGGCTAGGCTCCTTGCCACACCACGTCCGACAGTGATTTCACCCGGGCTGTCGTTGACTGACTCATCGACTACGATAGTGTAGTTTGCGCCGTTGGTTGGAGAGTTGTAAATTCCCCAAAGCCTCTGTTTTACTGATTGTACGCCTCTAATTCGCTTGATTTCACCCATATAGCTTACCGGAATGAGCTCATGCCTGCCCGCCTTCAGTCTCTGAACCATCATTTCCGGAGCTTCGTCCAACACTGAAGAAGCTTCCTGCTTGATGGAGCTGGTAAAAAACATCACCGAGCCCAGCAAGAAAATGATCGAGGCATAGACAACGATCAGCATCAGGTTCTTTCGTCTCCTCCGCAGGAGGGAAGCCAGAGTGAAGGCAATCACTCTTCTCTGTTTTTCGATCAACGGCATGGGGGCGCCCCTCATATGACCGCAGCAAAATGTGGCCATCCAGTTAGCACTGCCTCTAACATCGTAGGTAAAGATTCAATACAGCTAACATAAACTATTCAAAATGACTAAGGAACAAAATGGGGTGTATCAAGTATTTGATGGCTGAGCAGGGCAGTATTTTAAAGTTCAAATCCAAGTCGCTATCATGAATGAACATACTATTAAAGTCGGTGAGGCTTTGGTCCGAATAATATTCAACCAACATTTTGAGTGAAAACATGTTTTGGCGTTTTATCGAGCGATTTCCGATTCCCACGACTTAATCGGAAATCCAGCGGATGTTTAGTGGGTAAACATCTATGGCATCAATGCGCTTAAGAGGAGGGAATAAGTTGAAAATGAACAATTTGAGAAGACTGGCTTTTGCATTGCCCATGTGCGCTATGGCCTTTGGATTTACTGTAAACTGCGCCTTGGCCGCTGAAGAGTACTCGTTCAAAATCCACAATACGACAAAGACTACCATTACAAAGATCCTGGTATCCGAGGACAAGAAGGAATGGGGCGAATTTGATGTTGGAAAGGGTATCAAGGCGGGAGAAAAAGCAACCCTGGTATGGGACCAAAGCACTAATAGCGAAGAGTGTAAGCAATGGGTAAAGGCCCTTTTTTCAGATAAAAGCGAATCGGAGCCTGCAAAGTTCGACTTCTGCGAAAGCGATTTGGAGCTTGAATTCTAGGGAGCTCCCTTTCCAGACATTCTTTGTCTAAAAAGCATCCGCCTCCAGCCCTTGAGATTCCGGCATACCCGTTCGATTCTCAGGAGCTGGAGAAGTTTTTACCATTCCACACTTCCAACCCTCCAAATATATTCGCTCACGATTACCTCCAAATCATCGTTTCACGAAGATTCTTTCGACCGCCGCTGAAAGATCAGTCAGCAGAATTCTGCTGGAGCGCGTTCAGAATGTACGACTACTGCCTATAAAGTTTAAACATCTTAAAATCGAACTCTTACAGCTATAATAAAATAATAATGCTATATAGGATCAACACTTCTACAGTTATAAAATTCTATCAACTAGCATTTTCCCCCATTTCCTAACCATGCGTCATCAGTTATTATCCACCCAACTTTAGACTTTCCGGAAAGTTTGAGGGCAAAAGGCAGAAGATCGATAGCTTAGAGATGTTTTATGTATTGCCCTGCAAATCTACAGGGTGTCTTTTAAAAAAGGAGATTTATATGAGGATGAAGATTGCACTGGTTGTTTTTCTGGCTTTGGCTTGTGCGTGGATGCCCGGTTCGGCTATGGCGGTCTCCAGTTATGTCTCAGCCTTTGATAAAGCGTATCCGGCTGCAAAAAATTCCGATTTGAGCAGTTGTCTTCTCTGCCATACCAGTCAAAATAATCCAGGCCCTCTAAATTCCTATGGCGCTGATTTTGGCGGGGGGTTCGCTGTAATCGAAGCCATAGATTCTGACGGCGACGGCGCCACAAATCTGGAGGAAATCCTGGCTTTGACCTTCCCGGGGAATCCTCTCGATACTCCCAATATCGTACCCCCCGACCCTTTTCCAACACTGCCGGATCTCTTCACGGACAGCGGCAACTGGAGAACCGTTTCCGGCTCGTGGACTCTTGACAGCAGCATATCCACATCTCTCAACAGTTCTTCCTTTCTACCCGGCAAGGCAAACAGCATCGCAGTATTTGGCGGCAATACGCCAAATCCTCTCTTCAATCCTTTCACAGCCGGGCAAATCAGCAGCCAAATCAGGTTGTCGGGAAAAGGAGCAAAGGCAGCCATCTTATTCGACTTTGCAAACAAGAAACAGTACAGATATGTGCGCATTGAGGGGAAGAAGGTAGTCGTGGGACAGGTTGGGAAAGTCGGAGCTTCAAAACCGGGAGTGAAGGCTTCGGTGAAGTTGGCTTCGCCAGTCGTGTTGGACGAGTTCCATTCCGTAACGATTGATATCGCTGCAAACGGGGATGTGACGGTTAATATTCCTACGATTCAGGCTGAACCCATCATCGCAAGCTTTGGAAGCGGCGCATCGGGCGAAGTCGGGATAATGGGCTCTAAAATCGCACACTTTGACGAGTTCCTGGTTACCCCGTAATAGAAGTCGGAGCGCCTTCATCACGCGCGGGTGTCAGATCCGCTAAGGCGGAGCCAATTGTGGCTCCGCCTCCCGGCGTCTTAGAATTCTATTATTGCGTGGAGCCTTTTCCCTTCCATCACAGACGCGTCATCTTCCTGCACCACTTCAACCCCTTCATCCAGATTGCTGAATCGAGGTATGATGCCGGCCTTATCGCCGCTCTATTGAACGAGGGCGCAAATGCTCTCCACATTGACATTGGCTTCGTAGAGCGCCTCCAGTCTGTGATTGAGCTCGCCCAGCCTCTCCGCCACTTCTACGACAACAACGCGTGATTTCTACCATTATCAATTGATCACAAATATAATTGCAATATCGGACACTTGAGTGAGTTGCAAAATGCAACCAACAAATAGCCTTTAATTACGCAATGTTAACCCAACCATCAAAATCGCGTCAATGAGGTGTAGACTTTGTCCGAAGATTCTGAGACTGCTTACTCCTATAAGGGAAATCCGAAGGCTTCCTACATTGAGATAACATGAGCATGACGCTAAAGCCGCTGCAAATGCCGGGAAAGCAGGGAGGGGGCTCCCCCTTTCAAAAGGGGGGAGCGTGGGAGATTACAGCATGAAAGAGCTTGTTCAGGGATTCTTTATCGATGCGACCTTATCGCCAACCAGTTCAACTTCAAACTCGCCCTGAGGAGTCTCATATTCCCACTGGATCTTTTCCTTCTCTTCTTTGATCTTGTCGGGCATGCCCATTAGTTGGCGAACCTGAGCGGAGGTCATGCCCATCTGGATCTGTTTGTAATTATGAGGACCTGCCGCCGCCTGAGGCGCGGCCGGGGCGGGCGCTGGAGCTTGAACGGCCGGCGGCTGGGCCTGCGGAACGGGCGTAGCCGGTTGTTGTTGAGGCGAGGCAGGAGCTTTAGCAGCGGGAGGAGGGGGCTGCTGGCTTGCAGGCGCTGATTTTTCTTGCTGCGATGGAGGAGCTTCCTCTCGGCTGCAGCCCAACCCGCTCACCACGATTAGAATAATACAAAATAAACCGATCGCTCCTACTGTTTCGATAAACTTCTTTGCCATCATGTTTCTCTTCTCCTTTTCGGTTGGAAAGACTTTTGGCGCGAGGCGTATGAAAATGCCCTCACAGGTATCAGTACAAGCATTCAGAAGAAAAGGTCACAAAGCGCTCCATGACAATGGGCCGCCGCTCTAACGACGGTCGACATTCGCCCCTTCACACTATTCCCGGCGGACTGCTATTTGAGAGTTGATTGCAGCCCGTTTTAAGGGTAAGCAATCTTGGGCGAGTTAAGACCGCCTGTGATTATTACTGTGGTGTTTAGCGCAATCTTTCGATAGGAGAGCATCATGACAGCCCTTATAAACGTCGATCGGGACAAATGCCGAAAGGATGGGATTTGCGCGGACGCATGCCCCTTCGGGTTGATAAGTTTGAAAGAATATCCGGAGCAGGTTGACGGCGCCTATGAGCTCTGCATTGCTTGCGGGCACTGCGTGGCGTCGTGCCCGGCTCAAGCTCTGTCTAACATTAAGTCGCCACTGGAGAGGTCCACTGCGGTACAAAAAGAGTTGCTGCCCGACCCGGACAGCCTGGAGCATTTTTTGAAATCCAGGCGCTCGGTAAGAGTCTTCAAAGAAAAGGCTGTCAGCCGCAACCTTTTGGAGCGAATCATCGACTGCGCTAGATGGGCTCCTTCTGCGGCCAACAGACAGCCCGTGAGATGGATAGTTGTAGAAAAACGCGAAGAGGTCAGACGTTTGGCGGAGATGACGGCAGAGGCGATAAAGAAAGAAAACCTGAGCTATCTTCAAATACTGCTAACCGCATGGGACCAGGGCAGGGACATGATTCTTCGGAGCGCCCCTCACCTCATCATCGCGCTCGGGCCGGAAGACAATCCCTGGGCGCAGGGAGACTGCGCCATCGCCCTTACCTATGTTGAGCTTGCGGCAAAAGCGAACGGTCTTGGAACGTGCTGGGCCGGGATCTTCAAACGAGCCGCAGGAGTGAATCCAACAATTCCAATGTCTCTGGGCGCGCCGGAGGGCCACAAAATCTTTGGGGCTCTCATGGTTGGGCATCCCGCATTGAGCCACCACCGGATTCCCATCCGCAATGAGGCTCCAATCAAGTGGCTGTAGCCGGGCGCAGCGATTCTCATTCCCGATTTGGGCTGAGTGGGCGCAAAAAGGCGCGCCCGCTTTTCATCTCGCAATCGGACGCGCTAAACTCCCGAAAGGCTTCCTTCTTTTTATGTGATCATAAACTACAGATCATCGCCAAAGCGATTCTTGAAGCTGATCCTGTAAAAATCCTTCTTCTCCAGGTTGGGAAAGAGTCGCTGAAAGACGATCCACTCATCCCTCATCTCGTCAAATTCATCCGAGTTGTCTTGGTGGGCGATTGTCGCGCACAGAGCCAGATTCCCAAGCGTCTCTTCCGGCCGGTCATCCGGAACAGGCCAGGCCTTCGGCAAATCGTCCGCCAGATCCAATGGCGACTCATCCTCAATTTCTTCCTGAAGCTCCGACTGCTCCTGAGTCGCTGGATCTCCAGCGGAATCAACCGCTATCGATTCGATATCGAGGGCATCTTCCTCCAGAACGCTTGAGGGAATTGCCGCCTCCCGAACTGCAGACCCTTCCACCAAGGTTGCATCCGCCTCTCGGCGCGCCAATCTTTGCATTCTGGGAATCCGGATGACCTGTCCTCCCTTATGGATCGCTCCCGCCCTTCTAGGGACATCGATTGTATAGCTGGACTCGGAGTGCTGTTCTTTCTCCACGATATCAGCTTTTCCGGATCCAAAAATCTCATCCGCCATTTGCTGGAACCTGGGATCATGGCGCGAAATGGCCATTTGGTCTTGCTCCTTCTATTGCGACGAGCTTCGAGCTCGCATCAAGATTGTGATCGATATGCTTTCCCACCACTCCTAACGCTTGCGGGATCGAGCGAGAGCCGCAAGCTCTTCGTCCGAGTAGAGCGGAATGGCGTCATTGAAGTGCTCGTTGATTCGTTTGATCATTTCGTTGGCTATCAAGGCGTTGCTGACAGCCGTGGGATGTCGTTTATCGGCGAACATATCATTGTAATGCCCATACTCGGGAGGAGGAACAAGTCTTTGATCCCCCACCAGCGGCGGATTCGCGACCAGTTCCTGCATTGTGGAGTAGAGGTCGAAGACCAGGACTTGGTGATCCATCGCAAGGCTCGAGATGAAAAGATTCACCCTCTCGACGTGCGCCCGGACGCTTTGCGCTTCTTCATCCGTAAGCTCGCTCAACTTAGGCGTGAGCGTAACATCGGGCACAGTCCAAACAAGGAACTGAGCATCGGGGAGGAGGTCCCTAAGCCTCAGCCAGCTATCTTCGATATCCGCAATCACATCGTCTATAAGCTCGGAACCGCGGGGATCATCCGGGGAGACAAGGAGCTCGATTTCATTCATGATATCGTTGGCGCCGATTTCAAAGCTGACGAAGGTGGCCTCTTTCTGCCTTCCAAAGAAAAGGAGGAGCTCATAAGCGTCCACCTGCCTGGCGATATTGGCGGCGTTATCGCTCGATTCCACCGCAACGGAACCGGCGACGGCAAAGTTTGTCAGCTTCTTGCCCCGGGTCTTGCTCTTTTTGAACACAGCCTGCATTGGATCTTTACCGTACAATCTCTGGGGAAATCCCGAGTAAAACCGCAGAACATCATTGTGGGTGAGGCTGTCGCCGAAGGTGACGACGCGAGCGAGTCTCGCAGCCGAATGAGCCGGCGCGGCGACAGAAAGAACGATGAGAAAAAGCAATCCCATCATCGCAAACTTTGGTGAGAATCTTTGCATTCGCATTTGTTTCCCTGCCCTTCTCAAATGGCTAGAGCGTGTCCAGTCGGAATCTTCTCTGCGCCTGAGCGCTACCCCTTACATTGCCTACGAGGGCCCGAATCGTCAAGCTCACGCATAGCCTCAAGCTAGCGTCCGACATAAAAAGAGAATGACGGCAGGCAAAAAGGAAATCCCAGGTAAAACGAGGGGCCGTAGTAGTACCTGTCATAATAATAAGGATAACCCACATAGACCGAAGGTCCATAGTAATAGCCGCCGTAGTGACGATAATGGGAATGATGACCGTGGCGATAATAGCCGTGGCCGCCATGATGATGGCCATAATTATGATGCCCTCCAGACCCGCCGTGGCGCCCCACGCTCCCTGAATGCGCCGGAGCGGCAAGCATGAGCGCGGCCAGGATTACTGCGACCGAAAGTAATCTAATTTTTTTCTTTTCTTTCATGGCCATTGCCTCCTTGTTCCCTTCGCGTCCAGATTATGGCACCTGCATGCCGGAAACATTGAAAAGAACTAAGCTCCCAAATTCTCCTGACAAGGTCCATTTCATGGCTATTCTTCGCAGGTTGCGACTGTTCGCTTAGCGAGAACCGTGCCAGAGGATTTCTATTTTGATAATCATACCCTTACAGAGCCCCCTTCTGCATGGCGTTAATTAGTTTATCCCTGAGAGCAGAACATGTTATCCTATAGTTCAATTCTACTCCAGAATGAAAAGATGGGCCCGAGCCGGCGCATTTTGAAAGACGGTTACAAATATGCCAGGGAACGTGAAATGACCAACGTGGATGAAAATCTCTTTTTCCGTGAGGCGACCCTGCGTTTGTGCAGCAGCCTCGATATCGAAATAGCGCTGAAGCGATGCTATGAGTACATCAGGCAGTTCATTCCCGTGAGCAAGATGAGCCTGCACATTCTTGATTTTGACCTGAATGTCTTACGATTCGTGGCGTTGGTCGGAGCGGATCTTCCGGAAGACTTCGAGAAAATCCTGCCATTGCCCGAAGAAGGGCGCAGTGAAAGGGCAGCCTTCTGGAAAGATGGCGAAATCGTCCGGTTTGTGAACCAGCCCGACCCCAAGTTGGGCGCTGCAGAGGTATTGGCGAGACTCGGCATGAGACCGGATGTTTCGATGATGAGCATGGCCCTCAAACTTGAAGGAAACCAAATCGGCACTCTCGGGTTGGGTATTGAGGGCTTGAACCAATACGCCTCCGAACACGCCCGGCTGCTTCAAATGCTCCATGATCCTTTTGCCATCGCCATGTCCAATGCGCTGAAGCATCAGGAAGTCATTCGATTCAAGCAGATTTTGGCCGATGAAAACCGATGCCTTCTCGATGAGCTGCGCTCATCTTCGGGAGAGGCCATCATTGGCTCGAATTCCGGCCTGAAGGCGGTGATGAAGATGGTGGAGCAGGTGGCTCCTCTCGACAGCCCCGTGTTGTTGCTCGGAGAGACGGGAACTGGAAAGGAAGTGATCGCCAACGCCATCCACAGCGCGTCCCCTCGCAAGGATGGTCCCTTCATAAAGGTGAACTGCGGCGCAATCCCGGACACGCTTCTGGACAGCGAGCTCTTCGGTCATGAGAAGGGCGCTTTCACCGGCGCTATAAGCCTGAAGAGAGGGCGTTTCGAGCGAGCCAACAAGGGAACCATCTTTCTGGATGAAATCGGAGAGCTCCCGCCACAGGCCCAGGTGAGACTGCTCCATGTCCTTCAGCGAAAAGAAATCGAACGAGTCGGCGGCTCCAGCTCCATACCGGTGGACATCCGCGTGATATCGGCCACGAACAGGAATTTGGAAGAGATGATCTCTTCGGGCCAGTTTCGGGAAGATCTATGGTTCCGCCTCAACGTTTTTCCCATCATGATCCCGCCTCTAAGACGAAGGAAAGAGGACATACCGGCTCTGGCGGAGCACTTCATTCATCGCAAATCCATAGAGCTAAAGCTCAGGGAGCGCCCGGCGCCGGCGCCCGGCTCCATCGACAGGCTCACGGCCTATGACTGGCCAGGCAACGTGCGAGAGCTCGAAAACACAATCGAACGGGCTCTCATACAGCACAGGGCTGGAATTCTTTCCTTCGAAACGCTCTTTCCCGTGACGCCTTCCGAACATGACAAAACCGCTCGAGATACAACCCTAGACCAGCCGCTCGCCTCGCTCGATGAAATAAATGCCAGGCATATCAGGCAGGCTTTGGAGAAAGCCGGGGGCAAGATCAACGGGCCGGGCGGAGCCGCTCAGCTGCTGGATATTCCTCCCAATACCCTCCGCAAGAGGATGAACAAGCTGGGAATCCCCTATGGAAGGAAGAGCTGGCGAGCGGATTCGAAAGATTAAATAAATTCTAGCCCTTGACGGCTCCCATCGTGAATCCCGCGATAAATCGGTCCAGGAAGAAAGTGTAGAGGATGGCAACCGGAATGCTCGGAATGAGCGCTCCCGCCATCAACGGCCCCCATCTGAAAACGTCCCCCCGGACGAGCTCGGTCGGCACCCCGATGCTCACCGTTTTCTGGGCGGATACGGAAATGAACGCCAGAGCGTAGATAAATTCATGCATGGTGAGTGTGAACGTGAAGACGATAACGGTCAGGATGCCGGAGATTGAAAGGGGCATTATGACCTTGACCATAGCCCCCACGCGACTGCATCCGTCTATCATCGCCTGTTCTTCGATATCCTTTGGGATGGACTTGAAAAAGCCCATCAACAGCCACGTGCAAAAGGGAATGGTGAAGGTCGGATAAATCAGGATGAGCGACCATAGGGATTCCTGGACGCCAAGCGCGGCCGTCACGCGCGACATGGGGATAAAAAGCAGCGTCGGAGGTATCAGGTAGGTCAGAAAAATTCCCACCCCAAGATTTTCGCCCCATCGTCCCGCCCACCTCGCCAGGCTGTATGCGGCCGGAAGGGCAATCGTCACGGTAATCAGAACTACCGCCGCCCCAACCTGAAAGGTGTTCATGAGATAGCCCAAAAAATGGGTGTCAAAAAGGAGGAGCTTCAGGTGCTCCATGGTGGCCGGCTCGTTGATGAGGAAAGGATTGTTGGCGGGATTGAATAGATCATGATCCCGCTTGAACGTAGTGATCAGCATCCAGTAGAAAGGAAAGGCGCTGAAAAAGGCAAAGAACATCACGATGGTGTATAGGGCGCTGCGCCGGCCTGTTTTTCTAAGACGAGCCATCATACCACCTCGGAGCGGCGGGCCAGCTTCAGCATCAACACGGCCACGCCCGCCAGGACTGGAAAGAGAAACAGAGAGATAGCCGCACCCTGCGCCAGGTCGCCTCCCTCGATGCCCTTGAAGAACGTCCAGCTCGAAAGCACCTGGGTGCTGTGAACAGGGCCTCCGCGCGTCAGAACGTATACGACGGTCATATCGGTGAAGGTGAAAATGATCCCGAACAAAAAAGCGATGCTCATAATCGGAAGGATCAACGGAGTTATGATCTGGATATGACGTCGCCAAAAGCCCGCGCCGTCGATCTCGGCGGCTTCCATAATCTCGGAGGGAATGGAGCTCACCCCCGCCATGATTATTACCGTGGCCAGAGGAAGCATTCGCCATATGTGAACCAGGATTACCGATCCCATGGCCAGCTCCGGCACTCCGAGCCAATACATGTTGCTAAGGGAGCCAAGAACGCAGGTCTTTCCGCCGAGAAGCCCCAGTCGACACAAAATCCAGTCGAGAGGGCTGAATATGGAATCGAGCATCCACAGCCACCCAATGGTTCCAAGTGAGATGGGCGCCGTCCAGGGGAGCAGGATCATGAATCGCACCAGCCATTTCCCTCTGAAATCCTGCATGAGAGATACGGCGAGAATTCTTGCGAACACCAACACCAGCAGTTGGGAAGCAAAGGTGAAAATAAAAGTATTCTTCAACGACTTCCAGAACACCGGATCAGCCAGGGCTGCCCGGAAGTTGGCCAAGCCCACGAAATCCAGGCTGACGTCTCCCGTCGTCACGTCGCTGAGGCTGTACAGAATGGCCAAGCCAAAGGGGAAGCCGATCAGCACCGCAATATAAAGGATGGCGGGCGCGATCATCAGGCGGGAGAGGACCTGCGCATTGTCCCCCAAAAAGCTCCAACGCGAACTTCGCAAATTCTCCATCACCGGCATTCTCCCATTACCGGGCAAGCCGAGCTAGCCCCTCGCTTCGCTCGATCCGCGCCCCTGTTTCTTTGTCAAAAAACTTCAATTCTTCAGCTTTCACGGCAAAGGAATGCGTCCTGCCCGGTTCTACGGCGGCGGGAATGCTGGCTGAAATCTTCGATATTACGTGCCGGTGCGGGCATGGAAACCCCACATCGCCGTAAACCAGCCGTTCAGCCCCGAGGTCCTCGATCCACGTTACCTGGAATTGGAAGGTTTCCGCACCGTTCCCGCCGCCAAAAAGCTCGGCGGGAAGGTAGCTCTCCGGGCGAAATCCCACGAGCATGCCGTTGCGCTCGATAAGGTTCATGGGGGGCGAGCCGAGAAACGTCGCCACGAAAACATCCGCCGGATTCTGGTAAACCTCTCGAGGCGCTCCGACCTGCCTCACGGAGCCTTTGCTCATCACCACGATGCGGTCGCCGAGACCCATGGCCTCCACCTGATCGTGAGTGACATAGATGGTCGTTATTCCGACACTCTTTTGGAACTGCTGCAGCTCCTCCCTTGCGGAAGCCCTGAGCTTGGCGTCGAGATTGGACAAGGGCTCATCGAGGAGAAAAACGCTCGGCTCCCGGACCATGGCCCTGGCGAGCGCAACCCGCTGCCGCTCGCCGCCCGAGAGCTCGCGCGGCTTCCTGTCGAGAAGCTTCTCTATGCCGAACATATTCGCGGCCCACTCCACTTTTCCGCGAATGGCCTTCTTGTCGAAGCCCCTTGTTTGGAGCGGAAAGGCGATATTCTTGTACACCGACATGTGCGGGTAGAGAGCATAGCTCTGAAAGACCATCGCGATGTTTCGCGCGCGAGGGGGAAGATCCGTTACGACATTGCCCCCGATGAGTATGTCGCCCGAAGTCGGCTCTTCAATGCCGGCAATCATGCGGAGCAAGGTAGTCTTGCCGCAGCCCGACGGCCCGAGCAGAACAAGGAGCTCTCCTTCTCGAGTCGCCAGGTCAATGTGGTCAACCGCCTTCGTCTTGCCAAAATATTTGGAGATATTTCTGATTTCAACAACCCGGGACATCAGTTTCCCTTCACCAGTGAGCGGCGGAAAATCTTGCGCTCCAAAGCCAAATACACAGCTTCAACAGGTAAAAAAGCTAGTGGACTGTCAACTTTGAATATTCAGGTGGCCGTTTTTCCCTCTCCCTCGGGGAGAGGGGGCCTGCTTCTACCGGAAGAAACGATGTTGACGACCCACTATGACGAAAGACCTTTTCATTCCCATTGGGGCTCAGGCGGTTCCGCCGACCAGGCCTTTCTTTCGCCACTTGTCGAAAATCGGCCGAATAAGCAGCTCAGCCTGCTCCATGGCCATGCCGGCTTTCATGCCGCGGGCGGCATTGGCCATCATGTTGGGCAGGACAAACGTGGCGAAAACCTCGCCAATCGCCGGATTGGCCGGTCCCGGATGGCCGACGTTGGTGCTCCAATTCTCGGCGTCCTTCAATACGGTGAGCTTCCCTTTGGTCTCACCCTCTATCGAGAAGGGATCATTGTCAAACCAGGCGTTATGAAGGTCTCGGAGAGTTTTCGCCCCCTGAACCGCCGGATAGCCGCGGTCGCCAGAAGGAATCGGAGCATCGAAAAACGCGGGCGAATTGTACAGCTCACTACCGTACATGGCTTGATCGTAGTTTTCCACTATGGAAAGCAGGAATTCCTTCGCTATTTCCACGTTCTTCGAGTAGTTGGGAATCATATAATTGTAAATGACATGCTCGCTGCTCCACCTCGTTCCTTTGGGACCTTTCAAGGCAGGCGTAAAGTAAATGTCCCTGGCGATTTCAGGCACTTCCTTCTGCGCCGAGCGGTAGGCTGAAATCGAATTGAGAATGTACGAAGCCTTGCCCGCGATGAGCGCCTGGTTATTGGAAACGGCCGTCCATGCAAACACCTCAGGAGTCATGGATTCGCTAAAGAGCTTCGCCATATATTCGATTGCCGCCGCGGTGCGCTCATTGTTGAGCACGAGGTTTTCATTCTCATCCTGCACGCTCGAATCATAGGACCAGAGAAGCGCCCGCGCAGCCATATTGGAGTCCAGCTCCTGGGACAGTCCAATTCCCAACTGCACGCCCTGCTCTGTTTTGATCTTTCCACCGAAGGTGATAAGGTCTTCCCATGTTTCAGGCCCTTCCGGCTTGCCGGCCTTTTCCCACAGGCTTTTTCGATAACTTCCCGGATCGATCGTCCAGCCGTGACAGAAGCTGTAGAACTTCTTCGTGTTGGGGTTAAACGAGCTTTTCACGCATAGCGGATGCTGCTTTCCAAAGCGCTTTTCCGCTTCCTTATTGACGTCGGTCATGTCCACGACGCTCGGCTCGAACTGGGCGGGAGGCGCGATCCATTCAATGAGGTCATGCCCCTGCCCGGATGCTATCTCGGCCGCGGTGCGAGACCCGATTTCCGCCAGGCTTATATGATCTACGGTAACCCGGACGTTTCGAGCCTCGCCCCATTTTTTGGCAAAGCCGTCAAACCATTCTTTATCGAATCTCGGAACGAAGTGGGACCATACGAGGATCTTCAGTTCTTTGTCGGCCGCCTGAATTCTCCCGGGGAAAATGTGCGGCCCAATCCCCGCCGCGGCGG
>CAZOEL010000108.1:0-18965 GCA_964578835.1 uncultured Syntrophobacteraceae bacterium
GAGGCCGCTCCGATTTTTCATAACGGCGGACGTGCAGAATCCGGGCGAGACTCTGTTTTGGATTGTTTCCGAGGGGCCGGACGGAGAGGGAACCTATCCCAACAAGGGGATATGCGGCAGCCACTCATGGACGGTCGATGCAAATGACACGATGGGACGGGCGTACGATCCCGAAGACCGATACAACAAGGACAATATCGTCATGAAGCTATCGTCGCGGGACTGGAGCTCTCTGCTTTCCTCCGAAACCGGCCGGAGGGAGAACATGACCAAGAGCCTGATCGATCGGATCGCGCGGGCTATTGTCGGCAATTCGCCCACCGGGGAGAACACGGGCTATGCGGGCGGGCTTTTCGAATGGCCTCGGTTGTTCCTCTGGGAGTCGACGGGGGGAGACTGGGACGATATGGACGATGACGATAACGCATACACCTACGGACAGCCGAGAGGGCTTTGGACTCGCACTCCCAATTCGGACGCGGCTGATAATTCGGCCGAGGCTCGTTTCGGAGCGGGGTGGCGTCACGCCTACATCACTGCGCCGGACAAGACTGGAGAGGGAAACCGGTTGATCGACGCCTGGGGGAATCCCATTCATTGCTTCCGGGACGACAACCAGTTCCTGATCCTTTCTGCAGGCTCCGATGGAGTCTACGCTTTTGGCGACCCGGCAGATCCGGTCGCAATCCTGGAAATCGACGACTACGATCCCACTCTTCCGGAAAACCTGGACAACCTTGTGCGGGTTCTCGACAAGACGGACTGGATTCCGGGATTCCTGCGCTTGCCGAAGCTCACTATCCTGAACGCCGTCGGCGCCGGAACGGTGCGATGCCGCCTCTTTGGCGTATTCAACGCAAGCGGAGCGCGGGCCGATCCGGTGTGGACCGTTGGAGTCGAGGGCGTAGTGAACGATTCCGATGGCGATACGACCCTGGACGACTGGGTCCTTGGCGACGGAACGATGGGAAGCCACGCCTTCCGCTATGATGACACCACGACGGCAAGTCTTGCGTCCGGGGCGCGCTATCTGGTCTGTTGGATCGACACGGACGGCGACTCGGAGCCGGATGCGGGAGAAAACGGTTTGGTCAAGATATTTCAGGTGCTTGTCACGCCCGACGGAGAGGTTGAAGAAGAAACCGTCGACGCATCGACAGCTTTTAGCGCCTTGCCTTAGGAAGGAACGGAGATGTTCAAGAGCCGGGAGTGCCTGGCTGTCGACGCAACGGCCGAAGAGGTGCGGGCCGTGCTGGTGCGGGGTAATAAGAAGAAACGGGAGATCGAGGACTTTGTGACCCTCCCGAAGGCTGATCCAAACGACGATCTGCCTTCCATAGATATCCTTCGCGAGCTCAAGGAGAGGCTGGCGTACAAGAGCAGCAATGCGGTTTTTGTGACGCCGATGGCCCGAGCCGTCGTGATTCCGATGAATCGGGAGAAGGTCGCGGCGATGCGTCGCAGCCAGCTTCTCGAGTCGATCAAATGGGAAGTGGAGCCATTCACGGGAATAAGCGGCAGGCTCGCGCTCACGGGCGTCGAGGTGGAGAGCCTCAAGTCCGAGCCCGGACAAATCCTGGAAGAATCCGATGAAGTGATGGTGAACATTTCCGTGATCGAACGGAACGTGTACCGGGCAATCAAGGAGCGGTTCAAAGCCGCCGGACTGAAGCTGCTCAGGATCTATCCTCCCGACGCCTGCTTCTATGCGCCTCTGCTGGGCGTCCATGACGAAAGCGACCGCGGCGTGCTGGAAATCGGGCAGGGATATGCGAACTTCGCCATGCTGCGGGGCGGCGAGCCCAAAGTCATAAGCACTCTGAACATCACTACCGATGTGATCCTGGACCACCTGGACGGAAAGACATCGCCGGATCTGGAGGAATCGCTCCGGTTCATCCTGAGGCAGGCCCCTCCTCCGCACAGTGTGGCCGTTACGGGAACGGGCGCCCTCAGCGGCAGGGTGATCGCTTTCATAGGCTCTCTTTCGCCTACCGGGGCAGAGCCGTTGATTCTGGAGAGATCGTTGGGCCTTACGGCTGCGGGCCAGGAAGAAAGCCCGGCTTTTGCTACCGCGGCCGGAGCGGCGATTCGCGAGCTCTCGGGCGGGAGCTTCAGCTATATCGGCATCACCGACGCGGCGCCGGTTGCAGTACGCCTGAGGCAGAACGCGTACCTGATGCCTCTTCTCACCACTCTCATGCTGCTCGTTCTGCTCCTTGCGCACTACCAGGTGATGAAGCAAAGGGAGAGAAGCTACAAGGAGCGGACGGAATCGATGAAGGCTGAAATCCAGGAGAAGAAGCGCCAGAACGCCCAGGCTCTGACCCTGCAAAATGAGGTCGAAGAACTGTCGCGGCGGGTCGCCGAGGCTTCCAAGAAGAAAGATTTCGCTGCAAAGGAAGGAGATCGGGCGCTCAGCATCCTGGCGCAACTCTTCAATAAGATAGTTGCGTGTCTTCCTCCAACGGTCGGGCTGCTGGAAGTCCGGCAGGATTACGCAAATCCTTTTCGATTCCTCCTGATTGGAGAGGCGTCGCGATTGGCCGATGTCGGGGAGTTTGCCGTGCGGATGGGAGACGGGGAGATGCGGGTGAAAGTTGAGGTCCGACAGCTCGGAAAAGCCGGGGCGGAAAAAACGGGTGGAAAAACCGCCTCGGTTTCGGGAGCGGAGAAA
This sequence comes from uncultured Syntrophobacteraceae bacterium, assembly GCA_964578835.1. Classification (GTDB taxonomy): domain Bacteria; phylum Desulfobacterota; class Syntrophobacteria; order Syntrophobacterales; family Syntrophobacteraceae; genus CAZOEL01. The sequence goes on from CAZOEL010000108.1 coordinate 2,678, forward strand.
GGCTCCAAAGCAAAAGGCAAGGGCAAGGGTAAGGACGCTAAAGAGGAAAGCGCCAAAGAGGCCCCGAAGGATTCTTTCCTCGGTTTTGGAGGGACAAATATCAAGGAGAACGGGTTCGTGATGGTGATCGAAGTGGAGGGAGAGAGTGCGTAAGCTGACTCAACTGGAAAAATTCGGACTGGTGGCCGGCGTCGTAGTAGCCATGTCCTACTTCTATTTGCAGAAAGTGTACGACCCACAGGCCAAGGCGCTCGACAAAACGGTGAAGGAGCTCAACAAAGTGGCCGAGGAGCTCAAGACGCTCCAGACCGTCGAGCCATTCTTCAAGATTCAGGGCAAGCTGGACGGAAAGAAAAAGGAGCTGGCGCAGATCGACAAGGAGCTGTCCACCCTGATCGTCCCGAGCGAAACCGAGGCCCAGCTCAATGCGTTGCAGCACAAGATACTGAAGGCCGCCGAGCATTGCGGACTCATGACCGCTTCGATGACCCCCGGCGGCGTCGAGCAGAGCATTTTTTCCTGGCGCGTCTACCGGATGGAGTTGCTGGGAGGGTATGGGCAATTCACGGCTTTTCTGGATGCGCTGAAGGAGCTTCCGGCGCTCGTTCAAGTGGGAGATATCGTGCTGGTAGGGGATAAGGAGGGGCGAGGGGTTCGCGTGGCGATCGATTTGAGGATGTAAGCGGGGATGAAGGCAGTGAAGAAAATGAAGAAGCGAATGAAGCGGGTTCTGTTGGTCCTATGTGGGTTGATGGCGATATCGAGCGGTCAGCCGGCGTCGGCTCGCGATCCGTTTGCGGCGCCGGCGCCTTCGCAGGAATCTTTCGATTACCCTGCCGCGGCCAGGCAAATCGAGCTGAGAGGATTGGTCCGTACGGAAAAAGGCGCCCGCGCCGTGCTTTATCTCGGTAAGGAAGGTGGACTTCGCGTGGTAAAGCCGGCCGATGAGGTGACGGTGATGTTGAGCGGGTTGAGACATCGATTCAGAGTTCAGGTTATGGAAGATCGCACTGTGGTGCTGGCGGGAGATAATGGGGAAACGTACAATATCGGCGTGGTTGAGCGCACGGGCGCGAAGAACTGAATTGGATGACGGCGGGAGGCGGAGGGCCCGGAACAGGCGAGTCGCCTTACCCGTAACAATATTGCTTGTGACTTCTATTTGGTTGACCGGATGCGGCTCGAGCCCGAAGAAACCGGTGATTCCGGAGACGGCGCCGCCGCGTCCCCCCTTTGCGGGTGAAGCCGGGAGAACGGTGGTCCGAATGCCGGAGCCGGGGCCGAATGTTCGGCTTCTGGCCGAAGCCAAGGATCATTCAAGCTTGCCGGCGGATAGAGGAATGCGAAGCCATAAGGCATCCTCTAGCCGGGTCCGCGAGTGTTACGTCCAGGACCTGCCGCTCGAGGTCGTGGCGGAGCTTTTGACCGAGCTTACCGGCATCAATCTGGTCGTTTTGCAGGAAGCTATTTCGCATCCGATAAGGGTCTATCTGAAAGACCTTCCGCTCGACGCGGCGTTGGAGGGCATATGCCGCAGCAACGGGCTCTGGTTCCGCGACGCGAACGGAGTCATGTCCATCATGACCGAGCAGGCCTATTCCGACGCCATGGTGTTTCGACGCTCGGAGAAGATCCAGGCGTATTTCATGCGCTACACGAATGCGGCCGACATGGCCTCCCTGCTCAGCACCGTCCTCAGCCCTTCAGTGCAGTATTCCCCGATGGCGACCCAGTCCGTTTACGGTCATCTGGAAACGACGGGCAAGGGGGCGGGCGGCTCCGGCGGCGGAAGCCGCTCTTCGAGTGGATCATCTGGCGGGGCGGTGGGAAGCGACTCGCAGTTGAGCGGGGAGGAGCGCAAGCAGCTTCTCCAGCAGGGCATTCATGATTCGGAGCAACAAATCTTCGATGCGACCAAAGCTTTGGGGAAGCGTTTGCCCGCGGTCATCACCGTCTTCAAGAAGAACAATTGCATTGTGGTCAAGTCGGCAGACGCCGAGTTGCTGCAGGAAATAACCGGCATCGTCGAGGCGATGGACACTCCTACGCAGCAGGTGTTCATGGATGTCAAAATCCTCAAGATCAAGCTGGGAGACAAATTCGAATCCTTTTTCCAGTTTGCCTACACCGATAAGAAGGGGTTGTACAAGTTCTCTATCCTCGGCTCGAGCACTGCGCCCGCAGACTCTCTGACCTATGTTTTTTCCAATGATGTCATTGACGCCCGCCTTTCTCTTTATGCGGAAGACAATCGCGTGGAGATGATCTCGGCTCCTTTCCTCATGACCGCGGACAACGTGGCGGTGCGCTTCTTCGTCGGCGAGGAGACGCCCTTGAGGAAGGACGTCACGACCAAAACGATTCCCATAGGCGATGAGGGAGACACCATCACCACCTTTGAAGTGGAGGTGGAGCGCGAAGAGCTCGGGACGGAGCTCAATGTGAGCAGCTTTATCAATGCGGACCAGACGGTGACCATGAATCTCGCGGCGAAGATCTCTTCTCCCAACCTCGCCGTTTCGGAAATAACTCTCATAAACGAGAAGAGCGGACAGCCCATAACGTTTCCGCTCGACGGCGTGGACAAGAACGAGCTCAATTCCGTGCTGGTCATCCCTTCCGGGCATACCGTCGCCCTGGGTGGAGTTATCAAGAAGGAGAACACCGATTACCAGCAAAAGGCGCCCATTCTGGGAGATATCCCGGTGTTGGGCATTCCCTTCAGAAGAATTGAAAAAGTCGACGAACGATCGGAAACGGTCATCTTGATCACTCCCAGGGTGATAGGACACCCAGAGGAGGGATCGAACGTGAGCGAGCGATTCCTCGAGAAGGAAAGCAAAGTAAGGAAGGACGAGAGTGTGGATATGTCGGGCCGACCTCCTGCCAATCCCTTCCTCAACTGGTTTCCGGAGGCGGGCGACTAAGTACCCGAGCACATATTTTCGAACATTTTCATTCGTCATCCCCGCATGTTTTTGGCGGGGATCCAGCACTCAGCAAAACTGGATCCCCGCCAAAAACATGCGGGGATGACATATGTGTGAGCATGCGGGGATGACGGTATCATTTTGCTCGATGGTATTATTATGCTCGCCAGAAATGTTCGAGAACTTGTGCTCGGGTACTTAGTCCCAGGGGAAGTAAAGATGATTATGGATGAGAGGAATGGAGAGGAATAAGCAGCCATGCAGACAAGTAGCCTAACATCGATTCGAGAGGCTCGTCCCGAAACCATGACGGAGCTGCTCAAGCTCACGGTGAGGAAGAAGGCCTCCGATCTGCATCTTGTCCACGGGGAGCCTCCGGTCTTCCGCATTCGGGGAGATCTGACGCCTATGCAGTGCGAGCCTTATCAGTGCGGAGAGATAGAGCGGCTTCTCTTTGAGGTGACCACTCCCCGGCATCAGACGGTGCTGAAAGAGAAGCGGTCGGTCGATTTTGCGGTGAGCTCTCCCGCGGTGGGCCGCTTCAGGTTTGCCGCCTATTACCAGAGGGGCGCTCTTTCCGTAGCCATCCGTCTTCTGGCGGCGGGGATTCCGGACTTCGAAGGGTTGGGGCTTCCGCCGAGCATTGAAAAAGTCGTGTCTTTCCGGGACGGAATGGTCCTGGTCACGGGGGTGACCGGCTCGGGGAAATCGACGACTCTCGCCACCGTAATCGACAAAATCAACCAGACGGAAAAGAAGAACATCATCACTATCGAGGACCCGATCGAATACGTGCATCAAAACCGTCAATGCATCATCCACCAGCGGGAGTTGCACGCGGATGTTCCATCCTTCCCGGATGCTCTGAGGGATTCGTTGCGGGCTGATCCCGATGTGATCCTGGTGGGCGAGGTGCGCGATCTCGAAACGATGCGCACCGCCATCATGGCCGCCGAAACGGGCCACCTGGTCTTTTCGACCCTCCACTCCAAGGACGCGCTTTCATCCGTCAACCGTATGGTCGGGGCCTTTCCGGCGGGCGAGCAGGCTCAGATCCGACAGCAGCTCGCTTCGACGCTCAGGGCGGTTATCTCCCAGAGGCTGCTCCCGAACGCCTCCGGTTCCGGCCGGGCGCCGGCCGTTGAGGTCATGTTCTGCACACCCGGCATCGCCAATCTCATTCGCCAGGGCAAAGACGACATGATCTACTCGGCTATCGAAACCGGCTCGGCGGATAACATGCAAACCATGGAGCAGTCCCTGGTCTCGTTGGTGGAGGCGGGAAAGATCACAGTGGAGACAGCGCTTTCCGCGGCAAAGAACAAGGCGATGCTGCAAAAGAGGCTTGCCGCGCGCGGGATCGGCAACCTGTGCGCGTGTGCGGGCGCCGGGGATGCGCCGCGTCCCCGCTCCTTTCCGTGGAGCGCGTTGCGCAATGGAGAGGGGCGTTAGATGCAGGCTCGCGCAGATCGATTCGGAGAATTCCTCGTGATGAAAGAGATGATCAACCGCGAGGATCTTGCAAGGCTACTTTCGATCCAAAAGGCGGTCGCGGAGAAGATCGGACAGCTCGCGGTCCGGGAGGGAATGGTTTCGGAAGCCGACTGCCTGCGCGCGTTGTCGGAGTTCACCGGGATTCCTCTTCATACGGGTAACGGGAATCTGACGAGCGCCGACTTCGCTCGCATGGTTCCGGAGAAAATGGCGCGCCTGGCCGGGGTTGTCCCGGTGCAGCGCGATGAGGGCGGAGCTCTTCTGCTAGCCTGTAACGGACCGGTTCCCAAAGGACTTTTACAGAACATTTCCCGAGTCGCCAGATGCCGTGTGAAGCTTGTGCTGGTATCTGAGAAGCAGCTGAAGAAACTGCGCCAGACGACCTATGTTCGTGATTTCGACACTCGCATCGACTTCGGATCCAAGCAGGCGGACGCAGACTCTTTGAGCCTCGTGATCGAGTTGCTCGAAAAGCTCCTGGTTCGCGCGGTCAGCGCCGGGAACGTATCGGATATTCACTTCGAGCCCGGCGCCGACGAACTGCTGATCCGATTTCGAGAGGACGGAATGCTGAGGCGGGTCGAATCGCTTCCCCTCTCCATGGCGCCCAAGGTTGTCTCCAGAATCAAAGTGCTTGCCGGTCTCGACATCGCCGAACGTAGAGCGCCGCAGGACGGGGCTTTCTCTTTTCGACCATCAAGGCTCGACGTGCAGATAGACGCCGTGAACCTGCGCGTTTCCATCCTCCCGGTCGTCTATGGAGAAAAAGCGGTGCTCAGACTGCTGCCGCCCCACGACGAAGCTTTGCCGCTCGACGCCATCGGAATGAGCGCCGGGATGCTGGAAGTGTTTGAAAAACAGCTCTTTTCTCCCCACGGCCTCATTCTGGTGACCGGTCCGACGGGATCGGGCAAGTCCACTACCCTCTATGGCTGTCTGCAGTTGCTGAGAAGCGAGACCAGCAACATCACAACTCTGGAGGACCCCGTAGAATTGACCGTGCGGGGAATCAACCAGACCCAGATCGAGGGCGGAGAGAAGATATCGTTTGCTTCGGCGCTCCGGGCGATCCTTCGCCAGGACCCGGACATCATCATGGTGGGAGAGATCCGGGACGGGGACACTCTTCAAGTGTCGCTACGGGCGGCCATCACCGGACACATGGTGCTTTCCACGCTCCACACCAACGATGCTCCGAGCGCCTTCACCCGGCTTGCGGACATGGGCGGGGAGCCGTTCCTGTTGGCGGCTTCGATGCGGGCCATCCTGGCGCAGCGCCTGGTGCGCCTCTCGTGTCCCTATTGTAAGAGGCCGCAACCCGTGACCGTGGGCGAGCTCTCGATGATGGGGATGGACGGCGAGGAGGAAGGGAGCTTCTTCGTTCAACGGGGCGAAGGTTGTGAATACTGCCGCAAGAAGGGCTATCTCGGACGCATGGGCATCTTCGAAATCCTGGAGGTGGATGACAATCTGCGGTCAAAGGTCGTACGCCGATGCGAGATTCAGGAAATTGTTCAGACGGCGCGCCGCAGCAATAAATACCGGTCGCTCATGGATGACGGCGTTGAAAAGGTGAAGCAGGGACTGACCACGCCCGAGGAAATCCGCAGGGTCACCATGATCTGAGGTGCGGGCCGGTTGCGCGGAATGTCATTTAGTCTCTTTCAAACTGGCGAGCTTCTGATATGCCCTTTTACAGATGTAGAGGCGTCGATCGGGACGGAAATGCTGTGCGCCTGAGCATCGCGGCCGACTCGGAAGATACGGTGGTTGCCGATATGCGCGCCCGCGGAATTACGGTTGTCTCGGTTTCCGAAACCGCGGGAGGCGGAGGCGCTTTCTTCGGTCGACTGCTTCCCGTGCGCGGCAAGGAAGTTGTGTTGTTCTTTCGGATGCTGTCATCTCTCATCGCTTCCGAGATCACCATTTCGGAGGCGATCCTGATCCTCGAGGATCAAACCGAGAATCGAGCGATGAAAGCGGTCCTGACGGACATACGCAAGCGGATCGAAGGCGGGGCGCCCTTGAGCGACGCCATGGCGGAGCACCCGCGCGTTTTTCCTCCGATGGTGGTGAATATGATTCGGGCCGGGGAACTGGGCGGCATTCTCGATGTCGTTCTGGTCCGCATATCCGACTATCTGGAAAGAAGAGCGGCCCTTCGCTCCAAAACCATGATAGCCATGATGTACCCGATGGTCGTTTTGGTGGTGGCCCTGGTCGTGGTGATCTTTCTCGTGGTGTTCGTCATTCCGAAGTTCGCCGTTCTGCTGCGAGGCCGTAAGCTTCCGGCCAACACGCAATTCCTGCTCGACGCCGCGGATTTTCTCAAGACGAACGGAATGGAGATCTCTCTTGCGGTTGCAGGTGTGGTGGGGTTTTTCTTTCTGCTCTTCACCCTGCCTCAGGTGCGGCTTCTGATCGACGGATTCCGGATGAAGATCCCGTTGATCGGTCCGATCTTCCGCTATAGCGCGATTGTTCAATTCGCCAGGACTTTCAGCGCCTTGCTGGAAAGCCGCATCCCTCTCGTGGAGGCGTTGCGGGCGACCAATTCCACTATCTTCAACAGCGCGGTCAATCGGCTGCTGGAAAAGATGGTGGATCGCGTGCTCGCAGGACAGCCCCTTTCCGCCGCTCTGGAGGAAGACGCGACGTTCACCCCGATGGTCAGGGCCATGGCCAGAATCGGCGAGCACTCGGGCTTGATGGATGAAGCCATGGGAACGGTGGCCGAGCTCCACGACAAGATGCTCGAAGAAAAGATTGCCCGTATGAGCTCCATGATAGAGCCGGTTCTCATCATAACGCTGGGCGGCATCGTAGGGTTCGTGGCCTGGGGCCTGATCGCCGGGATGCTCGCCATGTACACAGCCGCAAAATAGCGCGGCTCGAGAAAAGAGGAGACGATGCTGAAAGAGCTTTCAATGCTGTTGGCGATTGTGCTTTTTTTGTGGGGATGCGGTGCGGCCAATCCTGACGAGGTCGTCCGATTCAAGGGTGGAAACCTTACCGTTCAGGATCTGACGGAGCACGCAAAGAAGCTTTCCACCAGGAAAGAGTATTCCGGAAAGCCCGACGCTCTGACCGATCAGGCCGTTCTGGATCATGCCGTCAACATGGAGATGCTCATAGCCGAAGGGCTCGAGCGTAACCTGCACCTCGATCCGCGGATCCGGCAGGAGATCCATTCGTTCATGTCGGATCTCTTCCTCAAGATCTTGAATGAGGATCTCGTGCCGAAGATTCGCCCGGAAGACATCGGTGAAGAGGAAATTCGAGCTCACTATGAGCGATTCCTCGATTCGTCCTACAAGACTCCGGATAAATACTCCGTGTCGTGGCTGAGAAGCGAGAATCGGGAGCAGATCGAGAGTATCGCGGCTGCTCTTGCAGAGGGCGGAGTCGCCTTCGAGTCGGTTGCCGGGACGCCCGATGTGCAAGCCGGCGCCCATGCCTCGTTGTCGCTTTCCGAATACCCGAAAGAGCTGCGAAACGCTATCCCGTCTCTCTCGCCAGGCAAGAGCAGCGTTCCGGTGCAGAGCGGAAAGGCGTGGTGGATTTTGAGATTGGACGCCATCGAGCCCGGTCAGCCGATGGATTTTGAAAAGAGAAAGCCCTACATCCGAAACGACGTGCTCTACGCCAAATATAGAGAAGCATGGCAGGCCGCTTATGAGTCGCTGAGGCGGGAGCACGGAGTCGAGATTTCCGAGCAGGGCATGAAGAAATTCAGAGAAAACTTCGCAGCCAATGCCCAAAAGCGCAGTCAGTCGAGCGAAAGCGCGTCGGCGGGCTGCGGGTTTGGACAGAATTAGTGGAGCCCGGCATGAATATTAAAAGAATCATTACATGCGCGCTGCTCGCCTCTGTCCGGAAGCGCATCCTCAAAGGGCGCGAGAAGCGAGATCCGGCAGGGAATGACAAATGATGCGGAAGGAACGATGAGCGCTGCTCCGGCGCATCCTTGTCTCTTCCTTTTGCTCGTTGAAAGGCGGCGATGGTAGATCTGGTCAGGAAGCTCCTTATTTCGGCGGTTACGCTCGGAGTGATAGCGGGAAACGCCGATGAAGCTCAGAAGCTCTTCGATGATGCGGTCGTCTTCACTCAGCAGGTCGCAACCGCCGGCGACATGAGGACCATCGGCTATATGCTGGACTACGCCCTTCTGAAAACGGGCCGCTATCCCAAATCCGATGCGTTCGATGAATGGCTGCGGCTCAACCTGCGGGAAACGACCGGCCGTAACCTTCTACTGGACCATTGGGGAAGGCCCTACGTCTACGAGACGTCTCCGGACAGAAAACGGTTCGTGCTTCTCAGCATCGGGGCGGACGGCGTCAACGGAACGGCCGACGATCTGCGCTACTCCGGTCCGTGATTCCCGCATCACATCACTTGGTTATTTGTGACGAAAGCATTGGGGAATTCTAGTAATGAGAAGACGACTTCTTGTGGATCATCGGTTTCAGCTCGGTCATATCGCGCGCCTTCTGCTCCTATGGGTGATTGGAGGCGCCGCCATGTCAACGCTCCTGGCTCTAATCGTCATGACCGGGCTCGATCGTCGACTGACCCTCTGGCATGCGCATTCCGGAGCGTTCATGCTTGTCGGGGCGCTTGTCGTCGTCGTTCTCACCGGCATAATCTGGTCGCTGTTCTATACGCGCTCCATAGCGGGCCCCCTTCGGCGTATAATCCGAATCCTCGATGCCATAGCCGCAGGAGAAGGGCTTGAAAATCCCCCGATTCGATTCAGGCGCGGAGATCGTTTCCAACAAATTGCCGGGAGTCTTGATGGGTGTATAGCTCGCTTCGGCCGTCAGGAGCACGAGATCCAACGCTTGCATGAAGGAATTGACGTGGTGTTGAGTCTTTTGGAAAAGAAGAACGAAGCGGATTCGAAAGAGGCCCGCCGCCTCCTGGAACGGCTCCGGTCCGGTGGACCCGATGCATAGGCCGGAGCAACTCCGTCTTGCGCCGGCTGATTGGTTTCATTCGTGAAGCATGGCGTTTGCCTGGATTCGAGGCGGGAGAACGCGGCAAAAACGTGTTGACACCCGAGCAGCCCTCACCTATATTGGCGCTGCCTAAATCATCTATCAACAGAGCTTCCAAAGATGAATGCGTCCGGCAATATCTGTAGCGGCCGCTGCGCGGGCCGCCTGCTACTCGTCAATGCGTCACAGGGATGACGCGAAAAGAGGAGCTGGGATCTGTCGGCTTGCCGGTCATGGCGGGGTTTCCCTCGGATGGCTTCCGGCTGGAGGGCGTTAGGCGGCGCTGAGCGCCAGGCAGCGCGGTATAACGAATAGAATCGAGGCCAATCTTTCTTCTCGTGAGAGAAAAGGGGGCGCGTTCCGCTCCCTCGGGTTTGGCCTTGCAATTAAGCTTATAAGCAACGTGGTCATGAAGGCCGCCTTGAGCGACAATCGCTCCAGGCGGCCTTTTTTGTCTTGGAGGCGACCGGGCTCCGCCAAGAGATTACCGGCCGCCTCCTTTGAAGCAAAGCACCTCGAAGCGAGGAATGCCATCTTCCTTTTACCATCCGGAGCGTCTTGTCGGCAATCTTTTCGTTTCCCGGTCTTATTCGATGCGAGTGAGAGGAGTATAGACGCTCCACGTTTGAAAGGAGGAAGAATACAACATGGGTAGAGCTTTTGTTCGCTTGATTTTAGCAGTCCTGCCGCTATTTTTGACATCGCCGTTCGTTGTTCCGGAAAGTCAAGCCGCAGAAGGTGAGGTCCATGACATTGGACAGATAGAGGTGACCGCGGAAGGCAAAAGGGAGGAGGTTTATTTATCGCCGACTTCTACCTCAATAGTTCTTGACGACTACCAGACGATCGATATTCCGCAAAACCTAGGGGATTATCTCAAGGATCTGATCATCTTCGACTTTCGCGGTCAGAGCGATCTGGTTCCCGATAATGACAGCTTTCAGCTCAGGGGCTTCGACTCCAATCGCTTCGTATCAGCCATCGATGGATTGAACCTTCGCAAGACGGGCGGCCGCAAGTCTTCCAACATAGTCGATTACACCTACCTGCCTCCTTTCCTGATCGAAAGAATCGAGGTGCTGCCCGGTCCGCATTCCGCTCTCTTTCCCGCAAAAGCCATAGGCGGCGTAGCCAATTTCATAACGCGAGCGCCCCGAATTCACGAGAGCCTCAAGCCGGATGTCAGCGTGTCGACGAGCTATGCCTCCTATGAAACCCTCAACGAAAACATTTACGCTCAAGGCGGCGTGAACGCTCTGACCTATGATGTCGGCTACCAGAAATACGCCACGAACGGCTTCTTGCGCAACAGCGAGGCCGATATCGATACGGTATTCGGTCGACTTGGATTCGTGCTGCCCACGGGCGGCCATCTCGCCTTCAGCGCGTCTTATTCGGATTCCGACCGCAATATTCCGGTCATAAACGATCCTTCGGACGCGGCCAGCCAATATGATGGCGATTTTCCCTTCGTCTCCAAGAAAACATCTGCGTTTCGGGACTGGCAGAACCCCAGCTGGGATGGAACCGCCATGTCCTACCGCTTCAACTACCGTCAGCCGACCCGCATCGGAAACCTTGCCGCTGACGCTTATTACAGCGAAGAGCAAAAAGACAGGAGGTACACCGACTGGGTAAACGCTAATAACCATGCTTTGGGGACCACGGTGGTGAGCATGGACACCAGGTTCTATCAGCAGGGCGTCAAGATTCTGGATGAAATCCGTCTTTCGGACAGGCATGCGACTACCATCGAAGGAGACATAGAGCAGTGCTTCGACGGGGACAACAACGATGGGAACAAAGACAAGCGGTTCGAGTTGTTCGGCGTAGGCCTGCAGCACCAGTGGAAGATTTTCGATCGGCTGACGCTCACTGGCGGAGCGCGGTATGAAGATGTCAGCATCTGGGTGGGGAACTTAACCGATGCGGGAGTTTTCTACATAACCGGCCAGCCCGAGTGGATAGAGCGGAATTGGAGCAATGTGCTGCCCAAATCGTTCCTCACCTATGAGTTGGACGATCTTGCCTCGCATCTCAGGGATACGTCTGTTTCCCTGGGGGTAAGCCGAATCTGGAGAGCCCCCGATTATCATGGAGACTACAATCCGCAAGGGCGTCCCTCCGGAGCCTGGCTAGATCCCGAGCATGGCGTGGGCATTGACGTGATTCTCTCGCGGAGACTGTTTGGCGATATCAACCTCAAGCTGGACTATTCCTATTACAGCATTGAGGACTTTATCGCCACCAACAGCCAGTTCGCCAAGTTCACCCCGAGCCGGACCAATCCCGTGACTCCCGGCCTCGAGTACCTGGACTACAAAATCAATCTGGAGGAGATGGTCCGGCAAGGCCTCGAGCTCGAGTTGAGCGGACATCTCATGGAAAAGCTTTCTTTTTATGTCGGTTACGCCTTCCAGGAATTTGAAAGCCAGGGGGACGAGCTGGCGGGAAAAACCGAGGCGGACGACCGAGCGAAGAACCGCGTCAATGTGGGGCTGCGCTACAGCCTCTTCAAGAACACCTTGTTGCTCCTCGATTATCAGTATCAGGACAAACAGGTCATAGAACAGGCTGAAGAACTGGCAAACGATGTGTGGATCTTCAGGAAGGTTCCCATCGATGATTTTCAGCTCGTGGATTTTGGAATTCAACAGACCCTTTTTGAAGAAGCCGGACCGTTGAAGCATGGCGTCCTGCGTCTCTTCGTGAAGAATTTGTTCGATGTGAGCTTTGAGGACACCAACGGTTATCCCGGGACGGACAGAGTGTTCGGGTTCGGTCTGAGCTTCAAGATGTAGGAGATGAAGGAGAGCTGCTTCCGCACTGCGGGGGGAGCCCTTCTCAAAAGCAAAGGGAAGGAGACGGGATGCAGAGTGGAGAGATGTGGAGAGATCGATTGACGCGCTCATTTGTGGCCTTTGTTGTTCTGATGTTCCTCGCCGTGAGTCCGGCTTTTGCGGCCGGGAAGGCGGATAAGGGCAAAGGCAAGGCGGCGAAGGGGACCTTTAAGCTTGTGGGGACCGGCCCCGGCGACGCCGATCTGCTCACCCCGAGGGCGGTGAAGGCTATTCGCGAAGCGGATCTGGTCTTTTGCGATCCTCGCACCAAAGAGAAGCTCGAGCCGTATGTCGATTTCAAGGACAAGAAGGTTTTGGACGGCTACGGAAGGCTTTTTCCTTTCTATGGCAAGGATTGCTCCAAACTGACGGAGGAGGAGAAAGCCAAAGAATCGATGAGCTGTGAGGAGTACCACAAGAAGCAGTCCGAATTCGCGAGCCTCGTCCGGAAAGCCGTGGCGACGGGCAAAAAGGTAGCGCTTACGAGCAGCGGCGACCCGACCATCTACGGTCCCAGCATGTGGACGATGGAAGCGCTTGCCGACCTTAAGCCAACGGTCGTTCCGGGACTCAGTTCTTTCAATGCCGCCAATGCGGCTCTTCAGGTCAGTCTGGGCGAAGTCATCATCACCGCGCCTTTCAAGAAAGAAGGCCATAAAGACTCCCTCGAGAGCCTTGCCGCTCATGATCGCGCCACCATGGTCATCTTCATGCCCCGAGACTTGAACGATCTCTTCACGCGCCTTTCGAGCGTCTACCCGGCAGAGGCCCCGGTCGGCATCGTTTCGAGCGCCGGAAGCGTGGCAAGCCAGAAAGTGGTTACGGGGTCGATCGGCAGTATCCGTGAGAAGCTGGGCCAAGTGGATCCGAAGATGTCCCTTATCTATGTGGGAAAAGCGATTGGAGACGCGCAGTTCAAGCCGGAGCCAACCAATAGCGGCGGGAAAGCGGGAAAATACTATCTGGTCGGCATGGGCCCGGGCGACCCGGACCTGGCGACTCTGAGAGCCCTGGATGTCATCAAGAAGGCCGACCTCATATTCGCCGGAAGGGGAATCAGCGAAAAATTCGCGACCGAGCTCAAAGACAAACAGGTGATCGACGGCTATCACAGGATATTCCCCTTCTATGGCAAGGACTGTTCCAAACTCAGCGAAGAGGAGAAAGCAAGAGAAGGGATGAGCTGCGAGGAGTACCAGAAGAAGCAGAGCGAATTTGCTGGAATGGTTCGAAAGGCGGTCGGCGAGGGTAAAACGGTGGCCATGCTCGATAACGGAGACCCGCTTGTTTATGGCCCGTGCTCCTGGAGCCTGAAAGAGCTCCGCGACCTCGACACCGAAGTGACGCCGGGGTTGAGCTGCTTCAACGCGGCCAACGCCGCCCTCGGGGACAAAGTCACTGAAGGCAAGGATTCTCATTCGATCATCTTCGCCTCCGGATGGTCCGTGGAAGAGATGGCCGCACACCGGGCCACAATGGTTCTCTTCACGATGCGCACCGAATTCAAGAAGTTCATTGAGAGCCTCTCCAAGCACTATTCTCCCGAAACCCCCGTGGCCATCGTCATGAACGCGGGCTACGCGGAAAAGGAAGGAGTCATGCGAGGAAAGCTTGGAACCATTCTGGCTCAGGTGGGCGAGAGCAAGCTTCCCTTCGAGTACATGCTTTATGTCGGCAGTTTTTTGAAAGAATAAGTGAAAAAAACGGGTGAATGGATGAATAGGTGAATGGGTGTTTAGAAAGGTATTTGCAATGAGAGAGAAAAAAGGCTTTATATCGTTGTGTTTTGCGGTTGGGATGCTTTTTGTGGCTTCCGGCGCTTTTGCTCATAATTTGTGGCTCAATCCGGACAATCATTTTCCGCAGGTTGGCGAGACGGTGGGGATAGGCGTCGGCTGGGGGCATACTTATCCGGCGAATCGAGTGGACCAGGAGGTCAAGGAAGACAGGGTGGAGGAAATACGCGCTTTGGACCCGGAGGGAAAAACCGTAGAGCTGCAGAAAGAATCGCCTGCGCTCTATAAGCTCAAGATTGAGAAGCCGGGCGTCTATCTGGTGGCGGCGAAGATCAAGCCGGGCGTGTTTACGATGACGCCCGAGGGAAGAAAATGGGCGACAAAGAAAGAAGTCCAGAACGCAACGAAGTGCACCGCTTTCGATATAAGCGCGAAGACCGTTATCGTAGCCGGGACGGGAAACGCGGGCCTCTCGAGTGTGACTGGGCAGCCGCTGGAGGTCATCCCGCTCGAGAGCCCGGCGACGCTCAAAAAGGGTAGCGCGTTTCCGGTGAGAGCTCTCTTCGAGGGAAAGCCGCTGGCCGGTTTTGCCGTGCGGGCCGTGTACGCGGGGTTTGCTTCCGATGTCGAGGGCCACGGTCAGGGAGGGGGCGAGAAAAAGTTTCCCGTCGAGACCCTTACCGATAAGGATGGCCTTGCGAACCTCAGCCTGGACCGAGGGGGGTATTGGATGATAAACCTGTCTCACAAGGTTCCGTATCCGGATGCGGAAACGTGTGACGAGAGCATGTATAATTCCGCGTTCACATTCCAGGTGCAGTAGACAGGGACAGGATTGAGAGGTAGAGCAATGGCGAAGGAGCACGGCAACGGCCTGGCTAAAGAGCTCAGACCGCTGGATGCGATGATGATCGTGGTGGGCAACGTGGTGGGAGTCGGCATCTTCACCACGACGGGCTTCATTGCTGGGGATCTTCCCGATCCGAGGCTGATCATGGGGGCCTGGCTGTTCGGCGGCCTTCTCACTCTTTTGGGCGCGCTTTCCTATGGCGAGCTCGGGGCCGCGTTTCCTCGGGCCGGGGGCGACTATGTCTACCTGAAGGAAGCCTATGGTCCTTTGGCCGGGTTTCTGGTCGGCTGGGTCGGGTTTTTTATAATCAACCCGGGCTCGATTGCGGCGCTCTCCCTCGGATTTACCGAGTACCTGCTGCCGCTTGCGCTCAAGGACCCTGCCTCGCTTCCTCCCATTGCTCCAAAGCTGGTCGCCGTCTCCGTCATTCTGGCCTTCACGCTCCTCAACTACTTGAGCGTCCGATGGGCGAGCCGGGCGCAGAACCTGGTGAGCGGCCTGAATCTGCTTGTCATCGTTGTCATTGTCGCAGCCGGACTCATCTGGGGGAACGGAAGCTGGGAGCATTTCGCGCTTCGCTCGGAAGCCGGCTCCGTCACCGATATATTCGGGCCTGCGATGGTTTCCGTTTTCTTCACATATAGCGGATGGTTCGTTTCGGCATACGTTGCAAGCGAGATGAAGAATCCTCAGAAGGCTCTGCCGCTTTCGCTCATTGGCGGCAGCGCCGTCGTAACGCTTCTCTACCTGGGGATGAACGTCTTCTATATTTACGCCATTCCCATACCCGAAATGAAGGGCGTGGTGGATATCGCCAGACGGGCGTCTCAGGCGCTGCTTGGCGACGGCATCTCGGCGCCGGTTTCCATCATGATCATCCTCGCCATTCTCGGGAGCCTCAATTCCGTCATTCTGACCTCCCCGAGGATCTATTTCGCCATGGCGAACGACGGCCTGTTTCCCAAGGCGTTGGGGACCGCCCATCCAAGGTTCAGAACTCCTCATTACTCCATCTTTCTGCAGGCCGGCCTCTCCTGCCTGATGGTTATAGTGGGGAGCTTCTATCAGCTGCTCTCTTATTCCGTATTCTTCATGCTCTTGAGCTCGATCGCCACGGCCGTCGGGGTTTTCGTCATAAGAGTGCGAATGCCCCTCCTCGATAGGCCCTACAAGGTTTGGGGATATCCGTTCACGACCTTTTTCTTCGTCGCAGCTTACGCCTGGATTGCCGTCAGGATCTTCCTCTATAATCCGCTGAACGCCATCATCGGCATTTTCATTACTCTCAGCGGAATTCCATTCTTCGCATATTGGAGGAGGAGGGGAGCGAAAAGAGAAGCGGAGCCGGCCGGACAAGGCGCTTGACAGCGCCCCACGGGTTAGATGCGCATAGTATATATCCTCGTATGTTTACATACTTTGGCTTTGATGATCAGAG